>JBNGCS010000011.1:0-32715 GCA_049975705.1 Candidatus Bipolaricaulaceae bacterium
GCAGGCGCCTGAGGTCCTCCAGGTAGGGGCACGTCACCGACGGGTTGGTGATCACTCGGAAATCCTCAGCTGACGGCCGGGGGCGTGACCGCCCCCGGCCGATCGGTGACGAAGCGGTTCGACAACCACCTCCCCACGCCCCGGCGGCCACGGGGCAAGGTTTGGTGCGGCATTCTCAGGGGCCTATAATGCCGTTTCGTCGGGAGGCGACCTGTGAACGCGAACGTGAAGCGTGTTTTGGTGTGCAGTGCTTGGCCCTACGGCTCGGGCATGCTCCACCTGGGCAATCTGGTGGGGTGTCTGCTGTCCGGCGGGGTATTCACCCGGTTCTGGCGGTTGGCCGGCTATGAGGTCCTCCACGTGTCGGGGACGGACGCCCACGGAACCAAGATCGAGTTCGAGGCCCAGCGGCGGGGGGTGAGCCCCAAGGAGCTCTCCGACCAGGTTCACGAGGAGATCTGCCGCGTGCTGGACGCGTTCGAGGTGGCGATCGACAACTACACCACCACCGAGTCGCCGGTCCACAAGGAGTTCGTGACCGCCATCTACCGCCAGATGGACGCCAACGGCTACATCACCTCCCAGGAGGAAGAGCGGGCGTTCTGTCAGGGTTGCGGCCGCTTCCTCGCCGACCGGCTCATCGTGGGGACCTGTCCGCGCTGCGGCTATCCGGCCGCCCAGGGAAACCAGTGCGACGCCTGTGGGGCCCTGCTGGAACCGGAGGAGCTGGTTGGGCCTCGCTGTGCGTTCTGCGGATCGGCGGACATCGTGCGTCGCCGGACCCGCCACTGGTACCTGGACCTGGAGAAGCTCGCCCCGCAGCTGTTGGCGTACGTGGAAGGGCGGAACTTCCAGGGCAACGTGAGGCTGTTCACCGAGCGGATGATTCACGAGGGACTGCGGCCGCGCGCGGTCACCCGGGACATCGAGTGGGGCATTCCCGCCCCGTTCCCCGGCGCCCAGGGCAAGGTGATCTACGTGTGGGCAGAGGCCGCGCTGGGGTACGTGTCGGCGACCATCGAACACTTCCGGCGGTTGGGAGCGGAGGAGCGATGGAAGGAGTTCTGGTTCGGTGACCAGGTGTGGCAGCTGTACACGCAGGGTAAGGACAACATCCCGTTTCACACCCTGATCTTCCCCGGACAGCTCATTGCCTCCGGCCAGGGCTATCACCTCCCGGACCAGATCTCGGCCACCGAGTACCTGAACTGGATCGGGGGGGAGCAGTTCTCCAAGACCCGCCGGGTGGGCATCTACGCCGACGAGGCGCTGGAGCTCCTGCCACCGCTGTACTGGCGCTTCTACTTGCTGTACCACCGGCCGGAGTCCAAGGATGCCTGCTTCTCCTGGGAGGAGTTCGACAAGGCAGTCAACGCGGTGTTGGTGGACAACATAGCCAACTTCGTCCACCGCGTGCTGTCGTTCGTCTGGTCGCGCCACGGGGGGCGGGTACCTGATGCGGCGACCGAGCCGGAGGTGTGCGGGGCGATCGAGGACACCCTGACCGCCGTGGTCCGGGCTGTGAAGCAGGGGGTGTTGGCCGCTGCCCTTCGCCGGGTTGCCCAGCTGGCGGTGGCGGGCAACGAGTTCTTCCAGCGGAAGGCGCCCTGGCGGACCCAGGACCAGGCGGCAGTGGCGTCGGCCGTCCAGTTGGTCAAGGCCCTGGCCATCCTGCTGGAACCGTTCATCCCCCAGTTCAGCCGGGAGGTGTACGCCACTTTGGGGGTGGACGAGCGGACGTTGGAGGACGTGCGCCGCCCGGCCTCCGGGTGGAGGCTGGCCAGGCGGCCGGAGCCACTTCTCGAGCATGTGGACGTGCAGCAGCTGAAGAGGAGGTACGTGGAGATGAAGGAGGAAGGGCTGGTTGGGTTCGACGAGTTTCAGCGCCTCGACCTGAGGGTGGGCCGGATCGTGCTGGCCGAGGAAGTGGCTGGGGCGGACCGGCTGTTGCGGCTGGAAATCGACCTGGGGGACAGGCGGGCCCAGGCGGTGGCGGGGATCCGCAGCCACTACTCCCCGGATGAACTGTCCGGCCGCCTGGTGGCGGTGGTGACCAACCTGCGCCCGGCCACCATCCGGGGCGTCCGCTCCGAGTGCATGGTGCTGGCCGCGGCCGATGGGACGCTTGCGCTGCTGGCGCCGGACAAAGAGGTGGAACCGGGAACCAAGATCCGCTAGCATTGTAGCCGCCTACCCCACAAGCTAGAATCGCCAAAGAGGAGGCCGAGATGTACGCCGTTGTCGAAATCGGTGGCAAGCAATACCGGGTTGAACCCGGGCAGAGCGTCGTGCACGAGGTGGTCCCCGGCCACCAGCCCGGTGCCGCAATCTCCTTCGACCAGGTGCTCCTCGTCAGGAACGGGGAGGGCGTGCTGGTGGGCCGCCCCTATCTCGACCAGGTGCGGGTGACCGGTGAGGTCGAGGAGGTGGGGCGCGGTCCCAAGGTGATCGTGCAGCGGTTCCGGCCCAAGAAGGGTTACCGGAGGCGAGAGGGGTACCGCCAGCCGTACATGCGGACCCGCATCGTGAGCATCGAGAAGGGATAGGGTTCATGGTGGAAGTGCTGATCGAGCGGGACGAGGAGGGCAGGGTACAGGCAGTATCCCTGCGGGGGGAGGAATCCCCCGAGGGGCTGGCTGCCGCCGCCCTGCTGGAGGGGCCGGTGATGGGGATGCGCCACTACCTCCGGCTGGCCCCGGAAGTCGAGCGGGAGGGAGCAGAGGTTCGCTTCCGCGTCGACCGATCGGACATCTTCCTGGATCGTGAACTCGACGCCATCTTGGAGACTATGGTGCTGGGATTTCGCTGGTTGGAGCGGGACCGACCTGACCGGGTGGCCGTGCGCGAAGTGGGCATGGACATCAAGGTGTAGGAGGGAGACCAAGTGGCACACAAGAGCAGCCAGGGATCTACGCAAAACGTCCACGACACGGCCGGCAAGCGGCTGGGCATCAAGCGTTTCGGCGGGCAACTGGTGTGGCCCGGCTGCATCATCGTGCGGCAGCGGGGCACCCGCTTCCATCCGGGCCGAAACGTGGGCATGGGCCGCGACTTCACCCTGTTTGCCAAGACCACCGGCGTGGTGGAATTCGCCGGCCAGCGGCGCAAGTACGTCAACATCGTCCCGCGCGAAGAGCGAGGTTAGCCCCTTCTGATGTGGCTGGATGAGGCGAAGATTCACGTCGCCTCCGGCCGCGGAGGGGATGGGCTCATCAGCTTTCACCGGACCCGGCACAATCCCCGCGGGTCCCCCGACGGGGGGCGGGGCGGTCGGGGGGGAGACGTGGTCCTCCAGGCCACCCGTTCCATGAACACCCTGCTGCATTTCCAGCATCAAATCCACCATCGGGCCCAGGACGGGGGTGCGGGGGGGCCGAACGATCGCACCGGCGCCCGGGGGGAGGACTTGGTGATCCCCCTGCCTGTGGGCACGGTGGTCCGCGACCTCCACACCGGGGAGGCGTTAGCCGATCTGGTCGAGGAGGGCCAGCGGGTGGTGATCGCCCGCGGGGGCCGGGGAGGGCGGGGCAACAAGGCGTTTCTCACCTCCACCAGGCAGGGTCCGCGGATCCGGGAGCTGGGCGAGCCGGGGCAAGAGCGGTGGTTGAAGCTGGAGCTGCGGCTGCTGGCCGACGTGGGGATCGTGGGCTTTCCAAACGTGGGAAAGTCATCCTTGATCTCCCGCATCTCGGCCAAGCGGGCCAAGGTCGCCAGCTACCCGTTCACCACGGTGGTCCCCAACCTGGGAGTGGTGCGGGCGGGCGAACACGACAGTTTCGTGGTCGCCGACCTGCCCGGCCTGGTGGAGGGGGCCCACCGGGGCAAGGGATTGGGGGACCGGTTCCTCCGCCACGCGGCCCGGGCCCGGCTGCTGGTGCACATGGTGGACCTGGCTCAGGTGGAGGGGCGGGATGCGTTGGAGGACTACCGCGTCCTGCGCGAGGAGCTGTCCGCGTGGGACGAGCTGCGCGACAAGCCGGAGGTGGTGGCCGGCAACAAGGTGGACCTCCTCTCCCCTCACCAGGTGGCGGCAGCCGTGGACCGGTTTCACCGGGCGGGAGTGGAGTGCCGCCCCATCTCCGCGGTCACCGGCCAGGGCGTGCGGGAGCTGGTGGGCGTGCTCTGGCAGCGGCTTGAGGAGCAGGCGCGGCGGGTGCCCCCTCCGGCCGAGGCCCCGTCCCGGCGAGTATGGCAGCTCACCCCCGCGGGGCCGGCGTTTGAGGTGGCCAGAGAAGGGGAAGCGTTCGTGGTGCGGGGGGAGGCCCCGGAGCGGCTGGTGCGGCGGCTGGACCTGTCCACCCGGGATGCCCAGGTGTACCTGATGGGACGGCTGGAGCGCCTGGGGGTGGTGGCCGCCCTGCGGCGGCGGGGGGTGGAGCCCGGAGACGTGGTCAGGATCGCCGAGGTGGAGTTTGAGTTTGCGGAATAGGGTGGGGCTGTTCGGAGGTACGTTCAACCCCATCCACTTCGGACACCTGCGGGTCGCCGAGGAGGCGATGCGACAGTTCGGCCTGGCCAAGGTGGTGTTCCTCCCCACTGGGCACCCGCCGCACAAACAGGTTGCCGAGGGGGTGCCGGGGGACCTCCGCTATCAGATGGTGTGCCTGGCGGTGCGGGGTCGCCCCGGTTTGACCGTGTCCCGGCACGAGGTCGACAAGGACGGCCCCTCCTATACTGTGGATACAGTGGAGGCCATGAAACGCCGCTACCCGCAGGGCGTGGCGTACATTGTGGGTGCGGACATCTTCAGCAACATCGAGGCGTGGAAGGACTACCAGCGGCTGCTGCAGAGTTGTCCGTTTGTGGTGGCGCCGCGGGGAAGGGTCTCCTCGGAGGCATTTCGCCGGGCGGTGTTCCGGGGCGCGGAGCTGCACTTCCTGGACATGCAGGAGGTCAGCTTGTCCTCCTCCGAGATCCGGCGCCGGTATCGCGACGGGCGTCCCACTGGGGGGCTTGTCCCCCCGGCGGTGGACGCATTTATCCGCGCACACGGCCTGTACGGCGTGGCTGGTCGCGGGGAGGCAGGGTAAAATTCCTTACGAAAGGGGGTAGCTCGTATCAGACGACAGTTCCGAGTAAACGAACAGATCCGGGCTCGGGAGGTGCTCCTCATCGATGCGGATGGCAGCAACCTGGGGGTGACTCCTTTGGATCGCGCCCTGGAGTTGTCCAGGGAGCGTGGGCTTGACCTGGTGGAGGTGGCCCCGGCGGCTAACCCCGTGGTCTGCAAGATTGTAGATTATGGGAAGTATCGCTACCAGCTGGAGAAACGGGAGAAGAAACAGCGGAAGACAACCAAGATGAAGGAGGTCAAGTTCACCATCCAGACCGGGGAGCATGACTTCCAGACTAAGTTGTCGCGGATCCGTAGTTTCCTCCAGGACGGCGACAAGGTGCGGGCGACCATATTCTTCAAGGGGCGGCAGATCATCCACATGGAGAAGGGGCAGGAGATGCTGGCCCGGGTGGCCGCGGCCACCGAGGACCTGGCCCGCGTGGACCAGGACCCGGTGCCCAAGGGGCGGACGTTGCAGATGCTGTTGGCTCCACTGCCCCGCAGAGGAGGTCGTAATGAAGACTAGGACGCACAGCTCGGGCAAGAAACGGTTCAAGGTGAAGCCGAGCGGCAAGGTCTTCCGGCGGAAGGCCGGCTACGTGCACAAATTGACCAAGAAACGGCCCAAGTACCGGCGGCAAGCGCGGCGCGAGGTGGAAGTGTGCGGCACCGACCACCGCCGCCTGCGCCGCCTGTTGGGCATCTAGGAGGCGGACATGCGTGTGCCTGGTGGGGTGAAGCATGCCAAGCGTCGTCGCAAGGTATTGCGGTTTGCCAAGGGGTACAAGGGCAAGCGCAAGAACTGCTATCGGGTGGCCAAGCAGGCGGTGATCAAGGCGCTGGTGCACCAGCACACGTCCCGCCGGTTGCGCAAGCGGGACATGCGCCGGCTGTGGATCATCCGCATCGGGGCGGCCGCTCGCCAGAACGGGATCTCTTACTCCCAGCTGATGGGGCGGCTGCGCAAGGCCGAGGTGAACATCAACCGGAAGATGTTGGCCGACCTGGCCGTCCACGACCCGGCCGCTTTTGCCGAGGTGGTGGAGACGGCCAAGGGGGCGGAACGGTCGTGACTACGTTTCAGGACCTGGTGCTGGCCCTCCACAAGTACTGGCGGGGGCGGGGCTGCGTGCTCGCGCACCCCTACGACCTGGAGAAGGGGGCGGGCACGTTCAACCCGGCGACGTTCTTCGGGACGTTGGGTCCCCGTCCCTGGCGGGTGGCCTACGTGGAGCCGTCCCGCCGGCCCACGGACGGCCGGTACGGAGAGAACCCCATCCGCCTGTGCCTGCATCACCAGTACCAGGTGATCCTCAAACCCCCGCCCGAAGAGGTGCAGGATCTGTATCTCGGTTCCCTTGAGCATTTGGGCGTGGTCCTGGAGGACCACGATGTGAAGTTCGCCGAGGATGACTGGGCTTCCCCCACTCTGGGCGCCTGGGGGGTGGGCTGGCAGGTGTGGCTCGACGAGATGGAGATCACCCAGTTCACCTACTTCCAGCAGATGGGGGGCATCGATCTTGACCCGGTGTCCGTGGAGCTGACCTATGGTCTGGAACGGATCGCCCTGTTCCTGCAAGGGGTGGAGTCGGCGTTTCGGCTCCACTGGAGCTCCCAAGTGACCTACGGCGAGCTGCGGCAGGAGAAGGAACGGCAGTTTTCCGTCTACAACTTCCAGCGGGCGGACGTGGGGCGCGTCCGGCAGGCGTTCGATTTGGCGGAGGCCGAGGCCAAGGACTGCCTGGGCGCCGGCTTGGTGTTCCCCGCCTACGACCACGCCCTGCGCTGTTCCCACTTGTTCAACGTCCTGGACGCCCGCGGGGCGATCGCCGCCGCGGAGCGGGAGTCGTACGTGGGGCGCATCCGCGCCCTGGCCCGCGGCTGCGCCCAGGGGTACGTGGCGCAGTTGGAGAGGGACCGTGAAGTTGCTGTTTGAAGTGGGGACAGAGGAGCTGCCGGCCCTGCAAGCCCCGCAGCTGGCCGAGGCCCTGCGGGAGGGCGTGCGGGCCGGGCTGGCCGGGGCCCGGCTGGAACATGGCGAGATCCGGGCCTTCTGGACCGCCCGCCGGCTGGCCCTGCTGGTGGAGGACCTGGCCGCGGGACAGCGCGACCAGGTGGAGGAGGTGCGGGGCCCGGCGGCCGCCGTGGGGTTGGATGCGGCCGGGCAGCTGACCCGGGCCGGCGAGGGCTTCCTCCGGGCCCAGGGCGGGAGTCCCGAGCAGCTGTTCCGCCGCGCGGTGGGCGAGCGGGAGTACCTGTTTCTCCGCCGACGGGTGGTCGGCCGTCCCGCCCAGGAGGTGTTGCCGGAACTGCTGGCTGCGGCCCTGGAGGAAGTGCCGTGTTCGCCGCGGATGCGGTGGGATGACTCCGGGGTGACCTTCTTGCGCCCCATCCGCTGGTTGGTGTGCCTGCTGGGGGAGGAGGTGCTCCCCGTGCGCGTGGGCAAGCTGGTCGCTGGGCGAACCACGCGGGGCCACCGGTTCTTCGGCCCTCGATTCGTGGAGCTGGCCTGCGCAGACGACTACGTGGAACGGCTGCACGAGGCCCGCGTGTTGTGCGACCCGGGTGCCCGCCGCTCCCGGGTGACCGATCGTATCCAGGCTGCCGAGCAGGCCCATGCGGCCCGGGCGGCGGTGTCTGAGGAGCTGCTGGGGCGCATCGTGGGCGGCGCCGAGTGGCCGGTGGGGGTGGAGGGTTCGCTGCCGGAGGGGTCTTCGCAGTTGCCGGCTGCGGTGGTGGAGGCCACCCTGCGGGAGGAAGGCAAGTTCGTCCCCTTCTCCCACCACGGCCAGCCAGCCACCGTGTTTCTCGGCTTCCGGGACGGGGCGGAGGACGTTGCCGGCGTGGTCCGGCAGGGCTACGAGCGGGTGGTGCAGGCCCGCCTGCGCGACTCGGCGTTCTTCTTCCAGCACGACCGGCGGCGCCCCCTGGCGGACCGGGTGCGGGACCTGCGGGAGATTGTGTACGAGGCCAGGCTGGGCACGCTCTGGCAGCGCGTGGAGCGGATCCGAGCGCTGGCCGAGCGGCTGGCCCGACTCCTGGACCTGCCGGCGGAGGCACTGGACCGGGCCGCCTTCCTGTGCAAGGCCGACGTGACCTGTGAACTGGTGCGCGAGTTTCCGGAGCTGGAGGGAGTGCTGGGTGGGATCTACGCCGCTCTGGACGGCGAGGCTGAGGAGGTGAGCCGGGCCATCGGCGAGCACTTGCGGCCGCGGTCGCGGGGCGACGCCCTGCCTGAGACCCCGCTGGGGACCGCGTTGTCGCTGGCTGACAAGCTGGACGCGGTGGCCGGAGCCATCCGGGTGGGGGAGGTGCCCACTGGATCTCGGGACCCGTATGGGATCCGGCGCCGGGGCGCGGCGGTGGTGCGGCTGCTGGTGGAGCGCCGGCTTCCGGTGGACGTGCTGGCGCTGTTGGAGGAGGTCGGCGAGCTGTACCCCCAGCCCGCCGACGGGCAGCCCCCGGAGGCGGTGGCGGCCTTCCTGGTCGACCGGCTGCGGGCAGCTCTGGCCGCCGACTACCGCCTGTCCCCTGACGTGGTGGCGGCGCTGCTGGCCGAGCCGCGGGGGACGTTCCTGGATATCTGGGAGCGGGGCCGGGCTGTGGAGCGATTGCGGGGCGACCCGGCGCTGTCCTCGCTGTGCGTGGCCTTCGGCCGCGTGCGCAACATCACCAAGGGGTGGGAGGACAGCGAGTTCGATCCCCAGTTGTTCGCCGAGGAGGCGGAGCGGGAGCTGTGGCGTGCCTACCTCAAGGCCGAGGGGCACCTGAGGCAGGCCAGGCAGCGCGGGGACCACGAAGGGGCGCTGCGCAGCCTGCTCCCCCTGACCGGCCCCATCGACCGCTACTTCGACCAGGTGCTGGTGATGGCCGAGGAGCCAGCGGTGCGGCACAATCGGTTGAGCTTCCTGCGTGCCGTGGTGGAGCTGTTCTTGGAGATCGGCGACCTGAGCCTGTTGGTGACCCCGTGAGGGACCAGGTGAAGGTCGGTGTCGCGGGATTGCAGCTGTTGGTGTCAGTGGGTTGGGACGAGGCGGAGCGGCTGGTGCGCCGCCCCGTGCTCGTGGACGTGGAATTGCAGGTGGACTACGACGGTTCGGGGGAGCTGACGAGGACGGTGGACCTGGAGGCCGTGGTTGGCGCAGCGCAGTGCGCGGCGAGTGAGAGATTCCGCCTCCTAGAGGACCTGGCCGCCGCCGTGGCCCAGCGGGCATTGGGCGTTTCCCCGCTGGCGCGGACGGTGCGGGTGTCGGTCCACAAGCCTCTACCCCCACTGGAAGCCCACCTCAAGGCTGAGTGGGCCGAGGTGGTCCGAACTCGGGATGGCGAAGGCCTACCTGGGGCTGGGAGCGAACTTACCCCCTGAGCGGGAGCGCCTCCGCAGTGCCCTGGCCCGGCTGGGGCAATGCGGGGTGCACGTGGAGAGGGTGTCCTCCCTGTATCGTACAGAGCCCTGGGGCCGTACGGACCAGCCTTGGTTCACCAACATGGTGGTGGAGATTCGGACTGAGCTTTCGCCGCAGGCCCTGCTCGACCTGTGCAAACAGGTGGAGCGGGAGTTGGGCCGGCAGCGGGGGGACCGGTGGGGCCCGCGCGAGGTGGATATCGACATCCTCCTCTACGACCAGCTGGTGGTGACGGGGCCGGACCTCACCGTGCCCCACCCCCGCATGCACCAGCGCAGGTTCGTGTTGGCCCCGCTGTGCGAGCTGGCCCCGCAGGTGCGTCATCCCCTGTCTGGCCGCACCGCCGCCGAGCTTCTGGCCGATCTCCCCGACGAAAGGAGGGTCGTACGCTTAAGGGAAACCATATGTTGATCACCGTGGAGCGTGGCCCGGCGGCCACGCGCAAGCGGGTGGCCATCGTCGAGGATGGGCGCCTGGTGGAGGTGTGCTTCGAGGTCCCCGGCCGACGCAGCTTGGTGGGCAGCATCTATAAGGGGAAGGTGGAGACCGTGCTGCGGGGCATGGGGGCGGCGTTCGTCGACGTGGGGGAACGACAGGCCCTGTTCCTGTCCCAGCACGAGGTCAACGACGCCATGCTCGTCGCGCGGGGGTATGAGCCGTGGAAGGGCCCGGTGCCCATCCAGAAGGTGCTGCGGCCGGGGCAGGGGGTTGTCATCCAGGTCCGCCGCGAGGGGGTGGGGAAGAAGAACCCCCAGGGGACCACCAAGATCAGCCTGCCTGGGCGGTTCTGGGTGTTCCTGCCCAAGGAGGACCGGGTGGCCGTGTCCCGCCGCATCGGCAGGCCCGGCGAGGTCAAGCGCCTCCGCCAGATCGCCCACGACCTCAAGGCGTCGGGGGAGGGGTTGATCGCCCGGACCGCCGCCCAGAAGGCCACGCGGGAGGACCTGGAGAGAGACTTCAAGTTCCTGCTGGGCACCTGGAAGGGGATCGAGGAGGCCGCAGAGGCGGCGACCCCGCCCAAACTGCTGTACCAGGGGTTGGACTTGGTGCGGAGCCTGGTACGGGATCGGTTCACCGGTGAGGTGGGGTCACTGGTGGTGGACGACGAGGAGCAGTACAGGGAGATCCACGAGTTCCTGCAGTACCTGCACCTGAACGACCTCAAAGGTCGGGTCAAGCTGTACAAGGGGAACATGCCGCTGTTCGTCCGCTACGATGTGGAGCGGCAGCTTCGGGAGGCGTTGCAGCGGCGGGTCCCGCTGAAGGGCGGGGGCTTCCTGTCCATCGACGAGACCGAAGCGCTGACGGCCATCGACGTGAACACCGGCTCGGATGTGCGGCACCGCAACCAGGACGCGGCCATCCTGAACACCAACCTGGAGGCGGCCACCGAGATTCCCCGTATCCTGCGGCTGCGCAAGATCTCAGGGATCATCGTGGTCGACTTCGTGGACATGGCCCGTGACGCCGATGAGCGGAAGGTCATCGAGGAGCTCAAGGAGGAACTCCGCAAGGATCGGGTCCCTGCGGACTTCATTGACATCACCAAGCTGGGGCTGGTGGAGATCACCCGGCGGCGGGAGGGGGAGTCGCTGGTCACCATGCTGGACGACTTGGACGAGGGTTGATGCCCCTCTTTTTCGGGGCTAGAATGCGACCGTAGGGCGGATAGCTCAGTTGGTAGAGCGCTCCCTTCACGGGGGAGAAGTCGGGGGTTCGAGTCCTCCTCCGCCCATTTGTTGTTGGGATGGCGACCTACATCTGTGTGGAGGGCCTGCCGGCGGTGGGCAAGAGCGAGCTGCTGGCGGCCCTCCGCCTGTATTACCCCGGCCAGGTGCAGGTGTTTCCCGAGCTGGTGAAGGAGGTGGCCGAGCGGGCCGACCTGGACCCGCTGCGCGACCGGGCAGCTCTGCGGGCGGCGTTGGCCGAGGCCCTGCCCCGCCGGCAGGACGAAGTACGGGCCGCGCTCGCGGGGGGACTGACGGTGGTGGAGGAGTCCCACCTGGGGGTGCACGCCGCCTACGCCGCCGCCCTGGGGGACGCGGCCACCTTGGCTGCCTGCCAGCGGTGGCAGGAAGGAGCCCAGTGGCCCGATCGCTTCCTTCGCCTCGAGACCCCCATCGCCGTGTCCATGGTCCGGCAGGCCGCCCGCGGGGAGCCGCGCTGGGCAGTGGAGGAAGGAGTGCTGGCGGACATGCTGGCGTGGCTGTCCGCGTGGCATGCCCGGCGGGGTGACCAGGTGACCTGCATCGATGCCGACCGCCCGCCTGAGCAGGTGGTGGCCGACTTGGCAGCCAGCGTGGGCTTGGCCTACCGCTCCCTGCCCCGCGCCGAGGTGCTCCCCTGCGTGATCTTGTTGGGACGGCCCGCAGCGGGCAAGTCGGAGCTCATCCAGTTTCTGCAGGGTCTGCCTGCCGACGAGCGGGCCGGCAGGTTCCACGTGGGGAGCCTGGCAGTGGTCGACGACTTCCCCATCCTGTGGGAGAAGTTCCTCGAGGATGACATCTGGGAGCGGACGGGGAAGGGAAGGTTGGTTTCCGCCCGTGCTCAGGAGAACTACTACGTGACCGATGACCGGGTGTGGCCCTTCCTGGTGGAGAAGCTCAACCGGGCGCTGGAGGGGCAGCCGTTGCTCCCCGGCCGCACGTTGGTGGTGGAGTTCGCCCGCGGTGGGGCGGGGGCCTATCGCCGGGCGCTGGCCGCGTTGTCGCCGCGGGCACTGGCCCGGGGGGGCATCCTGTATCTGTCCGTCTCCCATGCGGAGTCGAGCCGGCGGAATCGGTCCCGCTACGATCGGTCCCGCCGGGGAGGCATCCTCACCCACGGCGTGCCCGAGGTGGAGATGGAGCGCACCTACTTGGCGGACGACTGGCAGTCGCTGGCCCCGGACGACCGGGGGCAGGTGGAGGTCGAAGGCCAGCGCGTCCCGTACGTGACGGTGGTCAACGAGCCCGAACCCCGTACGCGGGAGGACTTCGTTCGCCGCTTTCAACCGGCCCTGGAGACGTTGTTCGAGCTGTGGCGGACAACCAGGTAGGCGGGCGGTGCTGTCTGCTGTTGGGGGAGGCCCCGGGCCCCGAGGCGGCGGCGAAGATCGCAGACGTGTTCTCGGCGTGTCCCTACGTGTACTTCATGGCCGCGTTCGGGCCCCTGGTGGTGGGGGTGTACTTCCTGGAGGGGCCCTACCGCGGCTGGCTGGAGGCGGTGGCCGAGGACCCCCAGGGCACGTTGGGACTGTCCCGGGCCGCCCTGTACGTGACCGACCGGCCCGCCTTCCCGCCCACGCTGGAGCTGTCCGTCCCCCAGGTCAGGGGGGAGCGTGCCCCGTGCGGGGCCCGCTGCCGGGAATGCCCTCAGTTCGGGGAGCCCTGCCCGGGCTGCCCGGCCGCGGACCCCGGCGGCTGACGCGTCCGCGGGGGTGAGTCGCTCGGTGCATTGACCGGCAGGAGGGGCAGTGACCGACGAGCTCCTTGAGCTGTTCCACCCGGTGGTCGGCCGCTGGTTCCGGGCCACGTTCGGGGACCCCACTCCGGCGCAGTCCCTGGGCTGGCCGCACGTGGCGGTTGGGGAACACACCCTGATCTTGGCGCCCACTGGGTCGGGCAAGACGTTGGCGGCGTTCCTGATCAGCATCGACGCGCTTATCCGCCGCCCGCCCGACCAACCCCGCGGGGGGGTTCATACCCTGTACGTGTCCCCGCTCAGGGCCCTGGGGTACGACATCGAGCGCAACTTGCGCTCTCCGCTGGCGGGGATCCGGCAAGTGGCCGCCGCCCGGGGAGTAACCCTGCCCGAGCTGCAGGTAGGCGTGCGCACCGGGGATACGCCGCAGGCCGAGCGGCGGCGGTTGGCCCGCTGCCCTCCGGACATCTTGATCACCACGCCGGAGTCGCTCCATCTCCTGCTCACCTCCCCCCGCGCCCGGGAGGGGCTGCGGACCGTTCGCTGCGTCATCGTGGACGAGATCCATGCCCTGTGCTCAGGCAAGCGGGGGACCTTCCTGTCACTGTTGCTGGCACGGCTGGAGGACCTGTGCGGCCGCCCCTTCCAGCGGGTCGGCCTGTCGGCCACCCAGCATCCGCTGGAGGACGTGGCCCGGTTCCTGGGCGGGTATGAGGATAACTCGGCGGGCCGGTCCCCGCGGCCGGTGTGTATCGTCGATGCCGGCATGCGCCGGGAGATGGAACTGGCGGTGGTCGCCCCCTGCGAGGACATGGCCGCCCTGCCTGAGGGCTCGATCTGGCCGGCCATCTACCGGCGGTTGCTGGAGCTGATTCAAGGACACCGATCGACCATCGTGTTCGTGAACAACCGCCGGGCCGCCGAGCGCATCACAGCGGAGCTGAACGAGCTGGCCGGCTACCAGGTGGCGCGGGTGCATCATGGATCGGTGGCCAAGGAACGGCGGCGGGAGCTGGAGGAGCGGTTGAAGGCGGGGCAGTTGCCCGCGCTGGTGGCCACTGCCTCGTTGGAGCTGGGCATCGACATGGGGGTGGTGGACCTGGTCTGCCAGGTGGAGTCCCCCCGCTCGGTGAGCCGGGCGCTGCAGCGGGTGGGGCGGGCGGGTCACCTGTACCGCACCCATTGCCGCGGACGGCTGGTGCCCAAGTCCAGGCTGGACTTGCTGGAGATGGCCGCGCTGGCCCAGGGGATGCGGGAGGCGGCCATCGCGCCCGTGCACATTCCCAGCGGGTGTCTGGACGTATTGGCCCAACAGGTGGTGGCCGTGGTGGCCCAGGGGGAGCGCCCGGTGGGGCAGGTCCATCACCTGGTGCGGCGGGCCTGGCCGTATCGGAACTTGCCGGAGGAAACCTTTCGCGCCGTGGTGGCCATGGTGTCCGGCCGGGTGCGTCGCCCGGGGTTGGCGTCCGTGCCCCCGCGCATCTCCTGGGATCGGGCGCGTGACGTCCTCTGCCCGCTGCCCGGCACCCGGCACCTCGTCCTCACCGGCGGGGGCGCCGTCCCGGACAGCGGCCAGTACGAGGTGTACACGGAGTCCGGGGAACGGATCGGCGAGCTGGACGAGGAATTCGTCTACGAAGCCCGGGTCGGCGAGGTGCTGGTCCTGGGGACCCAGAGGTGGCGGATGGTCAGCGTGGAGCACGACCGGGTGGTGGTGGCGCCCGGAGAGGGGCCGGCCAAGCTGCCCTTCTGGCGGGGGGAGCTGTACAGCGGTGACGTCCACTTCGGCCGCCGCGTGGGGCTGCTGGCCCGGGAGGTGGCGGCCAGGCTGGAGGACCCCGGCCTGATTGACTGGCTGCGGCGGAGCTGCGTTCTGGAACCGGCTGCGGCGGAGAATTTGGCGCACTTTGTGGCTCAGCAGCAGGCAAGGGGTGCGGTGCCCACCGACCGCTGGGCGGTGATCGAGGGGTTCCCCGACCAAGCTGGCGGCCTGCAGATCGCGCTTCTCACCCCCCTGGGGGGGCGGTTTCACCTCGCCTGGCGGTTGGCCATCCTGGCCCAGTTTCGCCGCCGACTGGGGATCCACCCCGACTCCGTACACGGGGAGTGGGGATTCCTGCTCCGGCTCACCGGGGTCAGCTTCGCCCAGGCGGTGGAGGTGGTGCGGGGGGTGGACGCCGCGGAGGTGGGGGAGTTGGTGCGGGAGGAGGTGGCCGGTTCCCCCTTGTTTGGGTTGCGGTTCAGACAGGCGGCTGCCCGGGCCCTGCTCCTCCCCCGGCCGCGCCCTGGCCGCCGCATCCCCTTGTGGTTGCAGCGGCTGCGGGCCCGGGACTTGTTGGAGGGGGCGCGGGGCGAGCCGGCCTTCCCGCTGGTCACGGAGGCGTTCCGCGAGGTCCTGGCCGATGATCTGCCGCTGGGCGAGCTGGCTGGTTTCCTGCGGGATGTGGCCAGCGGGGAGGTGGACCTGGTGGTATGCCGTAACCCCGCCCCCTCGCCGCTGGCAGCCGCCATGTTGTTCGAGTTTCAGGCCACTTACCAGTACCAATGGGATGAGCCCAAGGGGCCTGCCCCGGCGGCGGTGGACGAGGGGCAGTTGGCGGCCTTGTTGGACCAGGACCTGATTGAGGTGGTGGAGCCGGAGGCGGTGGCCGCCTGGGAGGGCCGGTTCAGGGGTTGGCAGCGGGCAGCTGGGCGCGGACAGGGGCGGAACTGGTGGAGCTGGTGCGGCGGCTGGGCGATCTGTCGCCTCAGGAGGTGGCGGCCCGGGCCACCCCGGAGGCGCAGGCCGGCCTCCCCGACTTGGTGGCCGACGGGCGACTGGTGCGGGTGGGGTTGCCCGGCGGCCGGTTGGTCGCGCCGGAGGATGCGGACTTGTACCGAGCGGCCCTCCACGGTGACCCCGAGGCGCAAGCGGCAGTGGTGCGTCGCCACGTAGGCTGGCGGGCAGTGGCCGAGTTGACCGAGATCCTGGAACGCTATCCGTTTTCTCGCTCGGTAGTGGAGCGGGCGCTGGCCGATCCCCCCTGGGTGGCGGTCCGCTGGCGGGGCGGCCGGGCCTACACCCAGGTGGAAACCCTGGCCGCCCTGCGGCGCACGACGTTGGCCGCCCGTAGGCAACGGGTGCGGCCCCACCGGCCTGCGGAGCTCCAGGCGGCCGTGCTGCGCCTCCAGCGGCGGGACCCCGCGGCCCGCCTGGTGGGGCCGACAGGGCTGGCGGAGGTGCCGGCTCAACTACAGGGGGTGTTCCTGCCGTGGTCGCTGTGGGACGGGGACATTCTGCCCGCCCGCGTGGACGGGTATCGAGCGGCCTGGCTGGACGAGCTGCTGCGCAGCGGCCAGTTCACCTGGGCGGGACGGCCTGGGCTGGGGAAGGACATTCAGGTGGCGTTTTTCCGCCGCACTGATCTGTCCTGGCTGCGACGGGCCTACCCGCCGCGGGGCGGGACGCTGTCCCGGCCGGCCCAGGTCGCCTGGGAACACCTCGCCCGGGGCGGGCCCAAGTTCGTCGCGGAGCTGGCCGGGGAGGTGGGCCAGACCACTCCCGGATGCGCCGCTTCCCTGTGGGAGCTGGCCCGGGCCGGCTGGGCGGCCAACGATGGTGTGGACGCGCTTGTCGCCGGGGCCCCGGGCAGGCCCGACCGCAGAAAGGTGTGGCCGGGGGGCAGTGGCCGGTGGGAGGCCCTGCCCTGTGCCTCGGGGGAGTGGTCCCCGGGAGAGGTGGAGGCGGTGGCCCGGTTGCTGCTGGGGAGGTACGGCGTCCTCTGTCGCCAGGTGGGGGCCTGGACGGGGTGGGCCTGTCCTGGGGCGAGCTGTATCCACAATTGGTCCGGCTGGAGTGGCGGGGCGAGGTGGAGCGGGGATTGTTCGTGGAGGGGCTCTGGGGAGCCCAATTTGCGCAGCCGGAGACGTTGGCCGACCTGCGTGCGGCCGGGGGATGGGCGGTGGTGCCGGCCGCTGACCCGGCGGTGCTGTACGGCGGCGGCGGGCTGTTCTCCCTCGTCCACCCCCACCAGCCAGACTGGCAGCTGCGCCGGATCGCGGGCAACTACCTGATCCTGCGGGCGGGGGTCCCCGCGGTGGCCGTGGAGGGGCCCGCGGGGCGGCTGACCCAGCTGGTGGACCTTCCCGTCGCCGAGCGGGGGGAGGCGCTGGCCCTGCTCCCGGCCGTCCTGGGCGGGGGGCTGCGCCGACTGCGTATTCGCACCTGGAACGGCCGGCCGGTCCTGGGGAGCGAGGTGGAGGAAATCCTGCGGGGAGTGGGGTTTCAGCGTGACCCAGACGCCCTGGTGCTCTACCGCCGGTTCGACCCGCCGGGGCAGCTTGGCAGGGCCAACCGGCGCGAGTAACATCGTATCAACGCGGAGCGTAGCGCAGCCTGGCAGCGCGCTGGCATGGGGGGCCAGAGGTCACCGGTTCAAATCCGGTCGCTCCGACCACTCACTTCAGGGGGTGGCCGGCAGGGTGAAACGGTCCAGGACCTCATGTTTGGCGACCGGCTCGCCGCCGACCACCTGAGCCACCCCCACGGCCTCCACGACCATTCCCTGGGGGGAAGTGTTTACCCGCACGTAGAAGTGCCGGCCGTTCACTCCGGTGAGCGAGCCCGGCAGGCGGTCCTCGGCCAGCGGGCGAGGGGTCGCCCCCCCGCCGCCCACTACCAGGTAGGTCACTCCGTCCCGTTGGATGCGCTCGTAGTTGTGGGCGTGCCCGGAGAAGACGACGTCCACCCCCAGCTCGACGAACACTGGGTGGAAGAGGTGCTGCAGTCCAGCGGACCCTGGGCCGTACATGGCGTCTGAGGAGTACACCGGATGGTGGAGGATGACGAACCGGTGGGTTTGGTCGCCGGACAGGCTCTCCCGCAGGAACTCCACCTGGGCCGTGTAGTGGTCGGGTCGGCTGACGTTGGAATCCAGTCCTACCACCACCACGTCCCCGAACTCCAGCGCCCACCACTGGTCCTCGTCCCGGCCTCCCCCGGCGGGCAGGGTGAACAGCTCGTAGTAAGAACGGGAGCCACGTTCGTGGTTTCCCAGCACCGGCAGGAAGGGCGCCCGCAGCAGAACCGCGGACAGCGACGACAGCGTGTGATCCCAGTAGCGCGGTATCGGGCTTTCCACCAGATCCCCGCCGTGAAGCACGAAGTCCCATGGGGCGGGGTCGGCTGCCACTGCGTCTCCCACCAGCCGGATGCGGTTCGTCCCCTCCCACTGCCACTGGGTGTCGGCGATCACCGCGAACGAGACCGGCTCGTCCCGGGCGGGGGCAGTGCGAAATGCGCCCACCGGGCTGGCCCACTCGCCGCCCTCCGCGGCCAGCACCACCCGATAGGCGTAGCGTGTACCCGGCTCTAGGTCGGGCAGGCGGACGTGCGCGCTCTCCCGGCCGGAGCTCACTGCGGGCTGGTGCGCGGCGGCCCGGGGGAGCACGCCAGTGGCCATGAACTCCGACCAAGGGCCGTACTCCACTCGTCCCGGCAAGGGCCGCTCGGCGGTCCAGGACACGGTGACCCCGGTGGTCGTCGGCGCCTGACTGTAGGGGCCGTGGACGAACGGGGATTGGGGCCAGCGGGGGGGGATGGTCAGCTGCTCGCGGATGTCCACGGCGACGGACGGGCCCGCGGAGCCAGTCCAGCTCAACACCCCGCGAACCACCACCGAGAGCCCGGTTGCAGTGACCAGGGTCTCCGCCAGGTCGTCCCACAGCTGGGGGGGGAGCAGGACGTGGAACCCGTAGCGAGAGCCGGCGGCCCACAGGATCCACCGGCCGTCGCGCCCCTGTTCCCATCGGCCGAGCAGGAATCGGACCCCTACCGGCTCGGTCACGTGCGGGACGGGGTCGGCCTCGAGCTGGGGAAGCTCCAGCACGTGGCAGGCGGCCTCCCACAGGCCGAGGCAGCGGGCTTGGGCCAGCCGTTCGGCTCGCTGGAAACGGTCCAGGTATCGGGCGTTGGGCGGGATGAACAACGTCCGGGCCAGGCCTGCCAGCAGCATCTCTTCCCCGACCAGGAGCCAGTCGCCGTCGCTTGCCACCCACACATGGACCAGCGGGCGGCCGTGGACATCGCGGCGTTGGCGGTCAAACTCTAGGTACACCGTCTTGCCCATGGTCAGCTGGCGCAGGTGGCGACGGGCCTGCTGGCCGAGGGGCTCGTCCAGCTCCGGCGCGTCGATTCCCAGCAGCCGTACCCTCTCCCGCGGCCCCAGATCCGGTGCCCGGACGAGGAGATGGACGTCGCCCGTATCCCCGTCCACCCAGCGGGTGATGCGGGCGGGGATCGCATCAGGGGGGCGGGCGGCCGCGGCGGGCGCGGCCAGCGCGGCCAACAGGACCAGAACGACCGCGGGCATGTGCGCTCTGTTGTGCACGACTACCTCCTCAAGCTGGCGGACTACTGCTGGTAGTGGACGCGCCGCTGGGTGACAACCAGCTGGAATAGGGTGAACAGGAGGATGATGCCGAACAGGACCACTGAGGCGGCGGCAGCTACCCCGTAGCGGTAGCGCTGGAAGCCCATGTCGAAGATGTAGTACACCAAGGTGAGGGCAGACCGGCGCGGCCCCGGCGAGCCCGCAAACAAGATGAAAATCTCCTCGAAGATCTTAAAGGAGCCGATCATGGAAATGATCAGCACAAAGAAGATCTGCGGGGTGAGCAAGGGGAACGTGATGCGGCGCCATACTTGGAATGCGGTGGCCCCGTCCACCCGGGCGGCCTCGTAGTACGAGCGGTCGATGTTCTGCATCCCGGCCAACAGGATGATCGACTGCCAACCGGCGTACCGCCACACGTTCATGATGATCACCGCGGGCAGGGCAAGGTTGGGATCGTTCAGCCAGTTCTGCATGCTGACTCCGAACAGCCCCAGTACGTAGTTCAGCAGTCCTGATCTCCAGTTGAAGATCCACTGCCACACCAGGGAGATGGCCACCACCGGGGTGATGTAGGGCATGAAGTAGGCCAGCCGAAAGAACGGCCGCAGGCGAACCCCTTGGTTGAGCAAGGCGGCCAGCAGCAGGGCCACCGCCAAGGTGACGGGGACTGAGATGGCCACGTACAGGACGGTCTGGTAGAGGGCCTGAAGGAAGAACCGGTCGCGGAAGAAGATGAACTGGAAGTTCCCCAGCCCGATGTACTCGGTGTAGAAGGGGATGATTTCGCTTCCGACCCGGCGGACCGGCCACACCTTCTGCAGGGCGAGGTAGAAGGCGTTCCCGAAGGCATAGTAGACGAAGACCCCCAGTACGGCCAACACCGGCAACAGGAACAGCAGCGCCTGGGCCGTGTCTCCCCAGTATTGCCGCCTTCGCCAATCCGCCGGGATTCTCATCGTCTTCCCCACCTGGAGTTGGGCGCGGGGAAGGCGACTGCCTCCCCCGCGCCCCGTTCGCTAGTCGTACAGGTAGTACTCCAGCTCGTCGGCCAGGGCGTCCATGGCCTCCTGTGGGCCGAGGTCCCCCAGCAGCAGGAGCTCATAGTAGGTGATCATAGCGTTGCGGAAGTCGGAGTAGTTGGGGTGGTGAATCTGGGAGAACCCCATAAGGAACTGGTCGGTCATCACCTGGCGCTCGGGGTTCTGTTCACAGTAGGTCACCCACTCCTCTGACTCGATGCCCGTCTTGGTGACCGGCAGATAGCCGCTCTCCTTGGCCCAGTACACGATGTTGTCCGCGCGCAGCAGGAATTCGACCAGTCGGGCGGCCGCCTGGATCTGCTCCTCGGTCTGTCCCAGGGCGAACACGCCCAGGTTGGTCCCCTGAACCATGGAGGTGCGGTTCTTCTTTCCGGGGACCATGGCCACTTCCATGGGGAACCCGCCGGCCTGGGCGGCGCCGAGGTTGTAGGGGTAGCCGGCGGACGTGTCGACGAACATGGCGATCAGGCCGTCGCGGAACGGGGCAGAAAGGTACCCGCCCTGGACGAGCGCGCAGTCGGCCAATTGGGCGGCGAACTCCGCGGTCTCCACGCCGGCCTGGTTGTTCACGATGACTTCCGTCCAGTCCTCGTTCAGCAGTGCGCCCCCGTTCTGGGCCAGGAAGGTGAGGAAGATCTCCGGATTGGGGGGCCGCAGTCCGGTTCCGTACAGATCGATTGTCCCGTCACCGTCCTCGTCCACGGTGAGGTCACAGGACATCTGGAGGAACTCCTCCCACGTGGTGGGGGGCTCGGGCACCAGGTCGGGCCGGTAGTACAGGACGATGATGGACTTGTTGAACGGCGCGGTGAGGAACACCCCCTGGAATGTATTCGCCTCCCGCATGTGGGGGACGAGGTCATCAATGACCTGGGGATCCATGTAGTCCTCCAGGGGGGCCAGCGCGTCCAGCCACTGGGTGGTGACGTTCTCGTACTGCTGCGCGATGGTGGGCGGGTTCCCCGCGGCCACCGCTGCAAACAGCTTCTGCTCCAGTGAACCGTAGCCGCCCTGGTACACCAGGTCGACCACTATGTCCGGGTTCTCCTCCATGAAGGAGGCAACCAGCTTCTCTAAGATCGGCCCATGGGCGCTGCCCATGGCGTGCCAGAACGTGATCTCCACCTGTGCCAGCCCGGCGACGCCCAGGGCGATCACCGCTGCCAGCGCCAACAACACGCTCGTTCGCATCGCTCACCTCCACACTGTCTTTCCGTACTGCCTCCGGCCAGCCCGACCAACCTACCCTGTCCCCGTTCGATCACCTCCTCACTTCAGCCCCGTCCTGGCGATTCCCTGGATGAACTGGCGCTGAGCTGCCAGGAACAGCAACAAGATGGGCACGATGGCCATGGTGCTGGCGGCCATCAGCAGTGGATACTCGGTCCCCATCTCCATCTGGAAGAACCGGAGCCCCACCGGGATGGTCCGCATGTGGGCGCTGTCGGTCATGATCAGCACCCACAGGAACGCGTTCCAGGACCCGACGAACGAAAACAGGGCCACGGTGGTGATGGCCGGCTTGGACAGGGGGACCATGACCTTCCAAATGTAGCGGAAGCGTGAGCAGCCGTCGATCCGCGCCGAGTCCCACAGTTCGTCGGGGACCGTCTTGAAGAACTGCCGCAGGAGGAAGATGCTGAACACCCCCACGATCCAGGGGATGATCAACGCCTGGTACGTATCATGCCACCCCAGCCGGGTGATGGTCACGAAGTTGGGTACGAGCAGCATGTGGCCGGGGATCATCATGGTGGCCAACAACGCGCCGAACAGAAACCGTTTGCCGAAGAAGTCCATCTTGGCGAACGCGTAGGCGGCCAGCACGCTGGTGAACACCTCCCCCGCGCTGCACATGACGGCGATGAAGAACGAGTTGAAGAAGTAGCGGGCGAACGGGGCGGCGTTCCAGGCGCGTACGTAGTTGTCCCAGTGTAGATCAGACGGTATCCAGATCGGGGGAATGCGCAGGGCCTCGACCAACGTCTTCACCGAGGTGGTCACCATCCAGAAGAAGGGGAGCAACATGACCACTGCGCCCGAGGCGAGGAGCAGGTACACGAGCCCCCGCCACAGCCGCCTGCGAAGCCGGTAGGCCTCGCCCACCGCCGCCCCCGCTCGCGGGCTCAGCGTCCAGCTCACGCTCGCCATTGGGTGGACTACCATACTGCAGCCGGCGGAGCCGCGCAACGGCCGGCCGTGGCCTGGTCGCGGCCCGCAGCCCGGCGTATCCTGGTCTAGGGGGGCGGCGAACTTCGAGGGGGGCGGACGGTGGACGCGCGGTTTTCCCGGCAGGTCCGCCTGCCCCAGATCGGGGAGGCGGGACAGCGGGCACTCGGCCGGGCGCGGGTATTGGTGGCCGGTTGCGGGGCGCTGGGCTCGCACACCGCCGTTGCGCTACTGCGGGCCGGTGTGCGGCGCCTGGCCCTGGTGGACCGCGACCTGGTTGAGGTGTCCAACCTTCATCGGGTGGCCCTGTTCACCCCGCGCGACGTGGGGCACCCCAAGGCCGACCGGCTTGCCCACCACCTCCGCAAGGTCGACCCAGGGGCACAGGTTGAGGCCCACGTGACCCACCTGAGCCCGCGAAACGCCGAACAGTTGGCGACTGGGGTTGACCTGGTTGTCGACGGGCTGGACAACTTGGAGTCGCGCTACTTGGTGAACGACGTCTGCGTGAAGCACCACCTGCCCTGGGTGTACACGGCGGTTCTGGCCACCTACGGGATGACCATGCCCATCGTGCCCGGGGCGGGGCCATGCCTGCGCTGCCTGTTCCCCCAGCCACCGCCGCCCGGCGCGCTGCCCACCTGTGCGACGGCGGGGATCCTGGGTCCCCTGCCCATGGCCATGGCGGCCCTGCAGTCCGCCAGCGCCCTGCAGTTGCTGCTGGCCAGCCGGGAGCTGCGGCCGGGGCAGCTGGTTCACGTGGACCTGTGGGCCCGCAAGTTCGCTGAGGTGGAGGTGGCCCGGGCCGTCAACTGCCCGGCCTGTCGGGGAGGGCAATTCGACTCTCTGGCCTCCCCCCCCCGCTCGGCCGCCATGTGCGGCGATGCCGTCCAAATCATCCCCGCCTCCCCCGGCCAGGTGAACCTGGACGCCCTGGCCCGCCGGCTGGCACCCCTGGGGCGGGTCCGGCGGCGCGGCGAGGTGGTGGTGGCCGAGTTGAGCGAGGTATCCCTCACCGTGTTCTCCGATGGGCGGGCCCTGGTGAAGGGGATAACCGACCTGCAGCGCGCTCAGGCCCTGTACGACCAGTACGTGGCTAGGTGAGGCGGCTCACCAGGTAGACGATCAGCAAGATCCCCCCCACCAGCAGGAAGGGGACGGCGAGCATGGGCAGCGCCATCCGCTTGGCCAGCCGCTTCTGCTGCGGGCTGAGCTTGGCCTGGCGCGGGTGGCGGATCTCCAGCTTGCGGGCCTTCTTCAGCATCTTCACCGACTGGGAGATCTTCTTCTGGCGGCGGTACACCACCCCCAGGTTGTGGTGGGCGGAGGCGTGACTGGGATCTTCCTGGATCGTCCGCTGGTAGGCGTACTCGGCCCGCCCCAGGTCGCCGGCGTCGAAGTAGATGTTGCCTAGGCGGAAGTAAACCTGGGCCTTCTGCTCCCCGTAGCGGAGAACGTCCACCAGGAGGTCGATCCCCTCCTTGTAGCGCTGCTTTCGCCGTAGCTGCTCGGCTTGGGCCAGCGCCCGCTCGGTCAGCTCCTGCCGCTCCGCGGTGGTCAGCTGCCCTGGGTCGGGGAGCGGAGGAGTGAGAGTCTCTCCTGAACCGCCTGGATGTCGAGCCATGTCAGGTACTTGGGACTCCCTTTCTTCTTGCTGGGGTTACGGAGCAGGAAGCTGGGGTGGAACATGGGAAACAGCTCTATGCCTCCTTGCCAGCGGTAGAACTTGCCCCGTAGTTGTCCGATTCCTTCCGTCCTGCTCAACAGGCGTTGGGTGGCGGCGTTGCCCAGGGTGACGATGATCTTGGGCCGGATGATGGCGATCTGGGCCGCCAGCCAGTCCCAGCAGCTGTCCATCTCCTGCCGCGTGGGGACTCGGTTGCCGGGGGGACGACACTTGACGACGTTGGTGATGTACACGTCCTTGCGGTCAACGTTCACCGAGGACAGCACCTCGGTGAGCTTCTGCCCGGCCGGGCCCACGAACGGCCGGCCGGTTTGGTCCTCGACCTCCCCCGGACCCTCCCCGATGAACATCAGCTCCGCGCCGGGTGAGCCCTCGCCGAACACCAGGTTGGTGCGGGTGGCGGCCAGCTCACACCGGCGGCACCCCTGCGCCCGCCGGGCCAGGTCATCCAATGACAGTGACAGCCGTGTATGTGTGCTCACTTGACTCCCCCCGGGGCGTTCACCTGGAACTCTACCTGCGCGCCACCCGCACCGTCAACCTTTCCAGCCCGCCCGCTGCCCGGACAGGACTTCCACCAGGTCGGCCAAGGGCAACTCCGCCAGCGAGCTCACCACCAGGTCGGCCCCCGCCATGGGCAGGCCCCGGGTCGGTCCCTGGGGCACGGCCACGCAGAACAGCCCGGCGCGCTTGGCTGCCAGGACCCCGTTGGGGGAGTCCTCCAGGGCGACCGCCTGGTCGGCGGTGATCCCCAGCTCGTCCAGAGCAGCCAAGTACAGGTCGGGATATGGCTTGGCGCGGGGCACGTCGTCCGAACACTTGACCAACTGGAAGTCCGTCCACAACCCCAGGCGCCGCAGGTGGCGGTCGACCCAGGCGTGGCCCGAGCTGGACACCACCCCCAGGGCCAGACCCTGCCGGCGGGCATGCCGGATGTACTCGCTCACCCCGGGGAGGATCTGCTGGGCGGCCACCAGCTGTTCCTCGCGGAGGCTCCGGGCGCGGTGTACCGCCGCCCGGTCCACCCGTCGGCCGAGTTGGGCCTCCAGCATGGCCACCGGGTCCAGCATGTCCGGGGCTCCCCCGATGCAGGTGACCCAATCGGCCGGCCGCAGGTGGCAACCGTGGGCGCGGAACACCTCTAGCCAGGATTGGAGCGCGGGCGTCTCCGTGTCCAGGATCAGTCCGTCGAAGTCAAACAGCAAAGCATGGATCATGGCGCCCAAACCATACCCCACCCCGGCCCCGTGTACAGCCGCCGTGGTCAGGATCGCCGGAGGAAACCGCGCGCCCCGGCCAGGAAGTCCCCCACCACCCCGGTGAACCGCCGCCAGTCGGCGGCCAGGGCCAGCACGCCCCACACCAGCCCCACGTAGGCGACGGGGCGCTGGTGGAAGTAGGCGACGACGAACGGCGCGAACACCCACGGGACGGCAAGCAGCATGGTCAGGGTCTTGAATCGGTAGTAGTCCTCGAAGCGGCTGTGGGCGAAGGTGGCCAGCGGCACGGCCACGGCGAGATACCCCAGGCCCAGGCCGGTGGGAACCAGTCCGGTGGCCACCAGGAACACCGCGGAGGACAGGACCATGAGCATGTCGATCTGGAACTCATGTTCGCCGATCCACGACGGCTCCTTGTCCAGCCGCCGGGCCAGCCGGCCGTCGAACATGTCGGTGGTCCAGCCGAGGAGCAACAACACCGCCACCGACCCCAGGGCCCGCGGGCCGGCCGGGATCAGGCCGACGATGGCCAGGGCAACCATGATCCGCCCTGCAGTAAGCAAGTCGGGGAGCCTTCGTTTCTGCATCCTAGCTTCTATTATACGGCGCGGTCACCCTCCGAGGCGAAGACCCTCGTCCTGAGGGGAGAAGCTGACGCTGGCTTGGGGGAACGCGGGGACCTCCAGGGTGATGCGGATCCCCTCCAGGTCGGCCTCCAGCCCCAGCCGTAGGCACCCGGCCAGGGTCCTGTACATCCCCGCCTCCAACTGAACCAGGCGGCCGCCGGCTGCGTCGTACTCCACCGCCCCCCGCAGGGTCCAGGCCTCGGTGAGGGAGAGGGTGCCCTGCAGCGCCGCCCCCTGCACCTGCATGGGCCAGGGGACGAGGCGGATTCCGCCCGCGGCCGCGAACTCCGCGCCCTCCCAGCGTCCCTTGATCAGCAGGTCCTCCCACTCCCCCTGTGCCAGGTCGATCCCGGTTTGCACCACCAGCTGGCGGTCCCCGTCTCGCCAGCTGGCGGTCCCGCCCACCCGCCGGATGGCCAGCGGGTCCACATCGAAGCTGGCCGCCAGGCTCAGCCCCGGGGCCCGCAGCGTCCACCGCCCCGGCAGGGGGGCGGCGGCGGCCAGGTCCCACCCCACGGTCACCTCCTGGCGCACCGCTTCCTGCCGGGCGGTCAGGGAGGCCGACAGCTGGCTCTTGGGCGGCGCCTCATCGAACGGAAACGGCGACTGGCCGAAGCGCAGCCGGCCGGCGTAGGCGAACTCCAGGCCGGCCAGCTCCAACCTGGGGGAGGCGGACAGGACCGCACGCCCCCCGGTGGAGTAGTGGTCCAGGACAAGCTGCCACGGCAGGGAGAGCGCCACCGGCCCCGCCTGGAACTGGCGCCTCCAAGCTAGGTCAACCCCGGCCCGCGCGGCGGCCACCCCGCCGACCTGGTACTGCCCGCCGGAGAGCTGCACGGCCAACTCGCCGTCCAGCCAGCTGGCCGTGCGGGCCAGGACCAGTTCCGGCTGTCGCAGGTAGTCCCCATCCTCCCATTCCACCCGACTCCACCCCAGGGCCCACTCCCACGCTCCCAGCCGGCCGGCCGCCTGTCCCTCGGCCGCCGTGTCCTGCCAGCGCAACGTGGCCTCCCACGGTCCGCTCGGCACCTCGCCGGCCAGGCTCAGGCGTCCCTCGCCCTCGGCCAGGTGCAGGTCGCCGCCCTCCCACAGGAGGTCCAGTGTGGGCTGCGCCCGCCCGCTGCCGGGAAACCACGCCAGCCCCACCGCGCCCCACAGGGCCTCCCCGAGGGCCCAGGGCAGGTGCCAGCGGAGGAACCACTCCCCACCCCGCCGCCCCACCTCGGGGAATAACGGGAACGCCTCCTCGCCCAGGCGGGCGGCGTACACGGGCAACCAGCCTACGGGGCGGTCGAAAGCGTAGACGGTCACGCTCTCGGCGTACAGCCACCTGTCGGGGACGAGCAGGAAGCGCCGTGTGTGCACCGCATAGGGCGCCCCGTCCAAGCAGGGACAGGTGGTGAACTGTACCCGGCTTCCCTCCAGCCGCGCCAGATCCCCGCCCGCGAACTGGGCCCGCCCCCAGCCGCCGGCGAACTGTAGGGTCTCTTCCTTCTCCGGCCCTTGGAAGGTGGAGCTGCCGCTGAACGCCCGGGCGGCGGCGGTCCGCAGGGCGCCTGCGCTGTCCAGCTCGACCGTCAGCTCCTCGGCGGCCAGCTCCAGTCCCTCACCCGCCAGTTCCGCCCCCGCGGCGACCAGGGTCCACCCGGCGGCGGTCTCCTGCCCGTCCAGCCGGTCGGCGGTCAGGGAGTGGGCGGGCAGGCGGGCCTGCACTCCGGCCGCTCGGAGAACGCTGGCCCCCGACTGAAGCTCCAGCTCGTCCGCCCGCAGCTCCTGGAACGGCGGTGCCGGCCACGCCGCGATGGCCGTGCCCATCACCAGGCAGACCAGGCCCAGCAAGCGCCAGCGCAGTCGCAGGCGGTCTACGCGGGCCAGCAACGCTATCCCCAACAGCGCCAGCACCATGTGGGGCAGCCATCCCCCCAGGGAGGCGGGCAGCAGCCCGCGGCGGGCCATCGACTTGGTCCACACGAACAGCCCCTGGGCTCCGGCCGCCAGCAGGAACCCGGCCACCGCCCCCGCGGCCCGGCCCCGCCAGCCGAGCAGGGCGCCCAGCGGCGCCCCGAACAGGGCGAACACGAAGGCGGCGGCGGCCACCGCCGCCTTGGCGTGGAACTCCACTACCAGGTTGCGGGGATCCAGCCCGGAGCGGTGGAACAGGTCGATGCGCTGGGCCAGTTCCCGCAGGGACATCTCGCTGGGGGTCTTCCCGCCGAGGAGCCCCTGCTGGACCTCCTCTCCCACCGCCAACGTCAGCTGGTCGAACCGGACCACCTGTTCCACACCCCCGTCCTCGGTGAACCGCACCACCCGTCCCTCCCGCAGCACCAACTCGCCCCCGGCGAACGCCCCTTGCCGGGCAGTGGCCAGCGCGGGGAAGGCTCCGGCATTGGGGAACAACTCACTGGACAGGTCGTATACCATGATCCCCCGCGCGCTTCGGCCATCGTACGCCTCCACGTAGTAGAGGGCCCCCTGTGAGCCGCGGAAGAACACGTGTTCCTGTGGCGTGGTCACCTCACCGCGGTACAAGATCCGTAGGAGCTCCCGGCGGTAGGCGGCCTCGGCCGGCGGGACGGCCAGCTCGGCCAGCAGGAAGGCTGCCACGCTGGCGGCCAGGCCGAACAGGAGAAACGGGGTAAGGAGCCGCCGCAGGGAGTAGCCCAGCGCCTGGAAGGCGAGCAGCTCCCGGGCTGTGGCCAGTCGGGTCAGTGCCAGGAAGGTGGCCAGCAGCACCCCGGCGGGGATGGCCAAGGTCAGCAGATGGGGCAGCTTGTATGCCAGCAGGACGAGCATCTCCCGCGCCCCCGCCCCCCGCGAAAACAGGGTGTCGGACAGCGAGAGCACCAGTTCCAGCGCGATGAACACTAAGAAGGCCAACAGGGCCAGCGCGAACGGGGGCCCCAACTCCCGCCACAGGTAGCGATCCACCCGTCTGAGCACAGGACATGGTAAACTGCTCCCGGGATGGCCCCAAGTCGTGGTCCAGTTGAGCCCCCCACCCCCCGGGGATATCTTTCCCTTGCCATGAAGGTTTGCGTGCTGACATGGGGCTGCCAACTGAACGAGCACCGCAGCGAGGAGATTTGCGGGGTGCTGGAGCAGGCCGGCCACCGCCTCGTGCCCCGGACCGAGCAGGCGGAGGCGGTCATTCTCAACACCTGCATGGTGCGCCAGCGGGCCGAGGACAAGGTGGTGGGCCGGGTGGGCGAGCTCCAGCGCTTGCGCCGGGGCGGGCTGCGGCTGATCGGCGTGGGGGGGTGCATGGCCCAGGGCCGTGCCGAGCAGCTGTTCTCCCTGTGCCCCGGAGCCGACTTCGCCTTCGGGACCAGTGAGATCGCCCGGCTGCCCGAGTTGATCGCCCGCGCCCTGCGGGGAGAACGCCCGGCGCACTTCCCGCCCCCCCGCGCGCTGGAGCAGCTCCCCGTCCGCCGCAGCAGCTCATTCCGGGCGTACGTCACCGTGGCCGAGGGGTGCTCGCACGCCTGTGCCTACTGTGTGGTGCCCCACGTCCGGGGCCCGCTGCGGTCCCGGCCGCTGCCGGAGGTGGTGGATGAGCTGCGGTCACTGGCCGCCGCCGGGTACCAGGAGGTGACCCTGCTGGGGCAGAACGTGGACGCCTACGGCCGGGATCTCGGCGATGGCACGGACTTCGCTCATCTACTGCGGGCGGCGGCGCAGGTGCCCATCCCCCGGGTCCGATTCACCAGCTCTCATCCCGCGTACATGTCCGCGGACGTGATGACGGCCATGGTGGAGGGGGAGAACATCTGCCCCCACGTTCACCTGGCCGTCCAGTCGGGCAGCGATCCGGTGCTGGCGGCCATGCGGCGGGCCTACCGCCGGGCCGATGTGCTCCGGCTGGTGGAGCAGTTGAAGGCGGCCGTGCCCGGGGTCAACCTGACTACTGACGTCATCGTCGGTTTCCCGGGTGAACGGGAACAGCACTTCCGGGCCACGTTGTCCCTCATCGAGCAGGTGGGCTTCGGAACGGTGTACGTGGCCGCGTATTCGCCCCGTCCCCACACCCGGGCGGCGCGGCTGCCCGACGACGTGCCCCCGGCGGAGAAGAGCCGGCGGCTGGGTGAAGTGCTGTCCGTATCGCGGCGGGTGGCCCTGCGGCTGCACCGGCGTCGCGTGGGGCAGACGGTGGAGGTGCTCGTGGAGGGCTTCCTCCCGGGCAAGGGGCGGTACTATGGGAAGACGGCCGACTACCGGACGGTGATGTTTCCTGGGGAGGAGGGCATGGTGGGGCAGTTGGTGCAGGTGAAGGTGGAGAGCGCAAGCCCGGGGGCCATGGCGGGCGAGGTGGTCAGGGAGCGGGTGGCATGATACTCACTGTCACGCTGAACCCCACGTTGGACAAGTTCTACTGGGTGGACCGCCTGCCCCTGACCCTGGAGCGGGTGGAGGAGGCGATCCTCATCCGGGCCACCAAGTCCGGCACCTCCGCTGGGGGCAAGGGCATCAACGTGTCCACCTTTCTGGCCTGTATGGGCGTGGAGACGGTGGCCATGGGTTTTCTGGCCGGGCACTCTGGGCAGATCATCCTACGAGACATCCTGGCCCGAGGCTGCACCGCCAACTTCGTGTGGTTTGAAGGGGAGAATCGGACCAACGTCACCATCATCGAACAGGGCAAAGAGTACCATCCGGTGAAGATCCACGCTCAGGGTCCACACATCCCCCCGCGGGCGGTGGAGAGCTTCCTTCGCAAGTACGCCCGCATGCTCCGCCGGGCCGAGTACGTGGTGTTGGCCGGCGCCCTGCCCCCGGGAATTCCCGTGGACTTCTACCGCCAGCTGGTTCAGCTGGCCAAAGAACAAGGCGTCAAGGCGGTGGTACACGCCGGACGACGCCCCCTCAAGGAAGCCATCCTGGCCGGCCCCTACGTCATCAAGCCTGACGTCCGCGAGGAGGCAGAGGTGGGGGACATGCCGGTCCGGACCGAACAGGAGATCGTTCAAGCCGGGAAGGCTGCCCTGAAGCACGGCGTTCAGCTGTGCCTGATCTCCCACCACGTCACCGGGGACATCCTGATCACCCCCCGCGGGGTGTGGGACCTGGAGGCGCGGGTCCCCCTCACCAAGTACAAGAACCTGGTGGGCTCTGACGACGCGTTGGTGGCCGGGATGCTGTACCGGCTGGCGGAGGGGGACACAGAGCTGGACGCAGTCCGGTTTGGGATGGCGGCGGCCATCGCCTCGGCTGAGGTGGAACCCAAGTTGTGCTTGGCCAAGCCGGCCATCGAACAGGAGATGCGCGAGGTGGAGGTGCACTGCAAGGAGGGCGGATGAAGGCGCGGGAGATCATGCGGCGGGACCTCACCGCGGTTGAGCCGGAGACGCCGGTGTCCGAGGTGATCTACCTGATGGAGCAGTCCGGACTGGCATCCTTGCCGGTGCTCGATGACGAGGGGAAGCTGGTGGGGTTGGTGTCCGAACGGGACATCATCCGGGCCGCCCTCCCCGGCTACCTGGAGATGCTCCACTCCGCGTCCTTCCTCCCCAATCTGAACCAGCTGTCCCGCCGGCTGCGGGAGATGGCGGGCCAGCCGGTGTCCGAGTACATGAACGCCCGCGTCATCTCCGCCCACCCCGACGACGAGGACCTCCAAATCGCGGACACGTTGATCAGAAACGAGCTCAAGCAGCTGCCGGTGGTGGACGGGGAGGGCCACCTGGTGGGGGTCATCCGCCGGATCGACCTCCTGTACCGGCTGGGTTGAGGTGGGGTTTGTAGCCGTCCGTGTGGAGGCCGCCGGCCCGCCGGGTGCGCGCGCTCCGGTGGTGGAGCTGGCCGAGTTTCGCCAGGGGGTGGCTGCCGGGCGGGTGGCCGGCCGCCTTGATGAATTCTGGCCGGGCGTGCAACGGCGGTTGTCCGGGGCGGTGGTGGCCGCTTGGGACGAGGCCGGCGAGCGGGCCCTGCTGGAGGACTCCCTTCGCGGGCGCGGCCTCGCCCCGCCGGAGGCGGTGTGGGTGGACGTGGGTCGGGTGGCCCGGGCGGCCGGAGTCACGGGCCCCGGGCCGCAGCCTCTCACCGCCGACGGTGTTGGGGAGGCCTTTCTGACTGCGTTGGCTGCGGCCCGCGGCCGCCCGGGCGTGCGGGCCCAAGTGGAGCAAGCCTTGCCCCCCGAGGCGGCCCCGCTTGCCCGGTGGGGACCCGCCCCCCTGGGGCTGGAGGAGGCGTTCCTCACCCTGGAGTCACAGCCCGGCTTCCAGCGGAGGCCGGGCCAGCGGGGGTACGCGGGGGCGGTGTACGGGGGGTTGGCCGCGGGGCAGACGCTGTTCCTGGAGGCGGGACCCGGCACCGGCAAGACCTATGGGTACCTGGTTCCGTTGTTGGAGCTGCTGCAGGGGCGGCGCGGGCGAGTCCTGGTGGCCACGCGGACCCGTGCCCTGCAGGAGCAACTCTGGACGCGTGACCTGCCCACGCTTCAGGAGAGGTTGAAGGTGACGCTCCCGGTGGCCCTGCTCAAGGGACGGGAGAACTACGTGTGCCTGAGGCGGTTGGAGCAGGCGAGGCTGGGTCTGTTCGCCCCCCGTGCGGTGGATGAGCTCCTCATTTGGGCTGAGCGCACCGACAGTGGCGATCTGGACGAACTTGGAGAGCTGTGGGCGTCCCCCGAGGGGCGACGGCTGCTGCGGGAGGTCCGGGATGCCCCGTTTCGGTGTGGGGGGGTGGCGTGTCCCTTCTGGGGCCGGTGCCCCTCCCGGCGGGCCCGGGAGCGGGACC
>JBNGCS010000011.1:32725-83318 GCA_049975705.1 Candidatus Bipolaricaulaceae bacterium
CGCCGGGCCCGCCTGGTGGTGGTGAACCACGCCCTGCTGGGGGCCGACTTGATGGTCGGAGGGAAGGTGTTGGGTCCGTATGACCTGTTGGTGGTCGATGAGGCGCACGGCCTGCCCGGCAGCCTGCGAGATGCGTTCACGCTGCAGCTTGCCCCGGGCACAGTGGCCGGGTTGCTGGGGGAGCTCCGCGGCCGGGACGGCGGATTGCTGGCGCATTGGGGAGGTTGGACTCCCGTGGGGGAGGTGGTGCGGGCGTGGCGGCGGGCTGCCGCGGCCCATCGACGCCTGTGGCAGGCGCTGGAGCCGTTGATCCCCGCTGACCCCGGGAGGTATGCGGGCGAGCAGCTGGCGCCAGCCGGTCCGGCGGCGGAGGCGTTGGACCGGGCACTGGCGGAGTTGGCGGCTGGTTTGGTGGAGCTGGCCGGGGGGCTGCCCGAGGAGGAGCAGGAGCGGGCGCGGGCAACCGCCGAGGAGGTGGGGAGGGTGGGCGGGAATCTACGGGCCCTCATGCATCCCACCGATGAGGACTACGTGTTCTGGCACGCGCGGGAGGAGGCCGGGCCGGTGCTCAGGGCCAGCCCGGTGGAGCTGGGAGAGCAGCTGGCCGACAGGCTGTGGGCGGGGTTGCACGGGGCGGTGTTGACCTCCGCCACGTTGGGCACGGGCCGGGACGCCGAGCCGTTGGCGCGACAGCTGGGGCTGGCCGCCGAGGATGTGGTCTTCCACCGTTTCCCGTCGCCCTTCTCATTCTCCCAGGTGGGAGCCTATGCCCTGTCGTTTCTCCCCCACCCCGACCACCCCGACTACCCAGCGGCCCTGGCGGAGGTGCTCCGACTGGCCCTGGCTGCGGCCCCCTGTCGGGCGCTGGCCCTGTTCACCTCTCGTCGGTTGCTGGGGGCCACCCAGCGGCATCTTGCGGGCCTGCCCGTGCTGGTACAGGGGGAGCACGGCCAACGCGGGCAGCTGCTGGCCCGCTTCCGTGACCACCCGCCGCCGGTGCTCCTGCTAGGGCTGGATACCTTTTGGGAGGGGGTGGATCTGCCCGGCCGGGAGCTAGAGCTGCTGTTCGTCACTCGGCTGCCGTTCCCCGTGCCCACCGATCCGGTGGCCCAGGCCCAAGCCGAGCGGCTGCGAGCCCGGGGGCAGAGCCCGTTTGAGCTGTTGTTCCTGCCCCAGGCGGTGCTGCGGCTGCGCCAAGGGGCGGGACGGCTGGTGCGCTCCCCGCACGACCGCGGCGCCGTGGTGGTCACCGACCCGCGGGCGGTTCGGCGGAGCTACGGGCAACACTTCCTCCGCGCCCTCCCCGTCCCCCCGGTTCAAGTGGACGAGGCTGAGCAGCTGGCCGCCGCCCTCCACCGGCTATTCGGCGCAGCCCCAGCTGGGTCATTTGCTGCAGGAGGTTTTTCCCGCTATACTGACCTCCGCGCGTGAGTCGCGTTCCATCCCATGAAAGTATCGGCCGTCGTGCCAGCGTACAACGAAGCCGCCCGGATCGGTGCAGTGTTGAAGGCTTTGTGTGCCGCCTCTTCCGTGCAGGAGGTGGTGGTTGTGGACGACGGGTCGGACGACAACACTGCCGCGGAGGCGGCGCAGTTCGGGGTCCAGGTGGTACGCCTGGCCGAGAACAGGGGGAAGGCGGCAGCCCTGGAGGCCGGCGTCCAGCGGGCTCGGGGCGACGTACTCTTGTTTCTGGACGCCGATCTGGTCGGGCTGCGGCCGGAACACGTAGACAGGCTGCTGGCGAGCTACCGGGAAGGGGACGCGCAGATCGTCATCGGGGTGTTCCGGGAGGGTCGGGCGGGCACCGATCTATCCATGCGCATTGCCCCGTTCCTCACCGGCCAACGCGTCCTGTCGCGCGAGATCTGGGAGCGGGCGCGGGGAGCAGTCGACAAGATGGAGTTTGGCATCGAGGCTACGCTGACCAAGGTGGCACTCAAGGAAGGATGGCGGCAGAAGAAGGTCGTGTTGGACGGCGTGAGCCACGTCCGCAAGGAGGAGAAGCGCGGGCTGTACGCCGGAGTGGTGGACCGACTGGCCATGTACTGGGACATCCTCAGGTCCATCTTGAGGAAGATCTGACCGGGTGGAGATGAACATCGCCATCGGCGCCGATCACGCCGGCTTCCCGCTCAAGCGGGCCCTGCTCGCCGAGGCGTTGGACGGACACGACATCCACGACGTGGGCGTCCACAGCCGCAGGAGGGCCGACTACCCCCGTTATGCCTTTCGGGTGGCCCGGATGGTCAGCCGGGGCGAGGCCGACCTGGGGGTGCTCATCTGCGGTACGGGGATCGGGATGGCCATGGCCGCATCTCGAGTACGAGGGATCAGGCCTGCAGTGTGCACCGACGAGTACATGGCCCGCATGGCGCGGGCGCACAACCACGCCAACGTGCTCTGCCTGGGGGGCAGGGTGGTGGGGCCTGGGCTGGCCGCCAGCATCGTGCGTGCCTTCCTGGTCACGCCGTTCGAGGGGGGGCGCCACGCCGACCGGGTGGCGATGCTGGAGCGGGGGGACGAACGCTGATCGAGTGGGGGCCGACCTTGATCGCTTCCGCGGGTTGACTTGGTGCGACGATGATGAGGTGATCCACTATGGAGATCCATGAAGTGTTGGCCCTGGAGCCGGACAAGCTCCAGGAATTGGCCGAGAAGCTCGGCGTGGACGGTGCCGGAGACCTGGCCCCTCATGAACTTCAGTTGGCCGCTATGCGCAGCCTGGCTGAACGGGGGGAACTGTCCGCGGAGGGCGTGCTGGACGTGATGACGGACGGATATGGTTTCCTCCGCGGCAAGTCCTGCTTGCCTTCTCGGCATGACGTGTACGTCTCCCCCTCGCAGATCAAGCGCTTCAACCTCAAGGACGGCGATGTGGTCCGCGGGCGGGTGCGCCCGCCGAAGAACGAAGAGCGGTACTTCGCCCTCCTGCGGGTGGAGCAGGTCAATGAGGTCGATCCGGAGCGCGTACGCCGGCGGGTGGAGTTCCAGCAGCTGACCCCCCTGCACCCGGATGAGCAGTACGTCCTGGAGCACGACGCTGACGAGTTCTCCACCCGGATGATCGACCTGTTTGCCCCCATCGGCAAGGGTCAGCGCGGGCTGATCGTCTCCCCGCCCAAGGCGGGCAAGACGACCCTTCTGAAGCACATCGCCCAGGGCCTGGAGGCCAACTACCCCGACGTGCGGCTGCTCATCCTGTTGGTGGACGAGCGGCCCGAGGAGGTGACCGACTTCCGCCGGTCGGTGGAACACGCCGAGGTGGTGGCCGCAACCTTCGACATGGAGCCGCAGCACCACACCCGGGTGGCGGAGCTGGTCACCGCCGAGGCCAAGCGGCTGGTGGAGGTGGGCTACGACGTGGTGATCCTCATGGACTCCCTCACCCGGTTGGCGCGGGCGTACAACCTGTCCGTGACACCGTCGGGCAAGCTCCTGTCCGGGGGCATCGATCCCACCGCCCTGTACAAGCCGAAAGAGTTTTTCGGCGCCGCGCGGAACATCGAGGAGGGAGGTTCGCTGACCATCATTGCCACCGCCCTGGTGGAGACGGGCTCGCGGCTAGACCAGGTGGTGTTCGAGGAGTTTAAGGGTACGGGCAACATGGAACTGGTCCTCAACCGGGAGCTGTCCAACCGGCGGGTGTTCCCGGCCATCGACATCGTACAATCCGGGACCAGAAAAGAGGAACTGCTGCTTCAGCCAGATGTCCTTCGCCGGGTGTGGATCCTGCGTAAACTCTTGTCGGAGATGGAAGACCCAGGTGCCGCGTTGGCGTTCATCAAGCAGAAGTTAGAACAGACCAGATCTAACAAACAGTTCTTGGAGCTGATGAACAGTGAATAGGGACGCCGCACTCGCGGTGTTGATTGGGTTGCTGCTCCTGCCGCTGCTTCTGGTGCCCTTCCTGCCCCAGGCGGAAGTGGGCGGCCCGCTGTCTCCCTTGCCCGCCCGTCAGTTGCCTTACCGCACCTACGTGGTCCGCGCCGGTGATACGCTGGCGGCGGTGGCTGACCGGTTTGGGGTTCCGGTGGCCCACCTGGTGGCGAGCAACGATCTAGCCGACCCGTCCCTCCTGGTCCCCGGGCAGCAGCTGGTGCTGCCCGACGGCGGGCTGCTGCACACCGTGCGGGAGGGGCAGTCGCTGGCGGACATCGCCCGCACCTATGGGGTGACGGTGGCCGCCTTGCAGGAGGCGAACGACCTGGTCGACGACCCGGCCCCGGGCCGGCGGCTGCTGGTGCCCGAGCCGCGGGTGGTGCCGCAGGCCGCGGCGTTGTCGTTGGGCCTGGGCCAGGGCACGCGTTTCATCTGGCCGGTGCGCGGGCGGATCACGTCCACGTTTGGGCCCCGCGTTCATCCCGTGTTCGGGACCCCGGACATGCACACCGGGGTGGACGTGGGCGTGGCGCAGGGGACTTCGGTGCACGCCGCCGCCCCCGGCGCGGTGAAGTGGACCGGGCCGCAGGGAGGGTACGGCCAGCTGGTGATCGTGGAGCACGCAGATGGGTACTCAACATATTACGCTCATCTTTACCGCATTGTAGTTTCACCGGGGCAGTATGTGGAGGCAGGTCAGGTAATCGCCCTGTCCGGGAACACCGGCATCTCCACCGGCCCCCATCTTCACTTCGAGATCCGGCGGTTTGGCGAGCCGATAGACCCGCTGCCGCTTCTGCCATGATCGTTGTGCAGGGCGGCCCGCCCCTGCAGGGGAGCCTCCCGGCGGTGGGCGCCAAGAACGCCGCACTGCCCGCCATCTTCGCGTCGCTGTTGACCGACAACCCGGTGGTGTTGGAGAACGTCCCCCGCCTGCACGACGTGGACACCGCGGTGGAGTTGGTGCGCGCGTTGGGCAAGGAGGTGGAGCTGGCCGGGAACACGCTCACCTTGGTCGGGGGAGATGGAGTCGCCCCCACGGCCCCCGAGGAGCTGGTGCGCAGGATGCGAGCTTCCTTCCTCGCTTTGGGTCCCACCCTGGCCAGGGCTGGGGAGGCGGCCATGCCCCTCCCCGGTGGGTGTGCGATCGGCGCCCGGCCGGTGGACCTGCACCTCAAGGGGCTGGCCGCGTTGGGAGCCGAATTGGAGATTCGCGGGGGGACGGTCCATGCGCGGGCGTCGCGGCTGCGGGGGGCCACCGTGTACCTGGACTATCCCTCGGTGGGGGCGACCGAGCAGCTGCTGCTGGCCGGCGCGTTGGCCGCCGGGGAGCTGACGGTGCTGAACCCGGCGCGGGAACCGGAGGTGGTGGACCTGGGGCGACTGCTCACCGCCATGGGGGCCCCAGTGCGCTGGGAGCAGGACCGGGTGATGGTGGCGGGCACCCCCCGGTTGAGAGGGGCCACCCACCGGGTCATTCCGGATCGGATCGAGACTGGGACCTGCTTGCTCGCCGGGGCGGTGACCGGTGGATCGGTGGAGGTGGTGGGCGTCGATCCCCCACCCTTGGCCGCCCTGCTGGTGAAGCTGGCGGAGGCCGGCCTGGCGGTGGACTGTACGAACGGGCGGGTGAAGGTGACCGCCCAGGGACGGCCGCGGGCCGTGGACGTTGAATCGCGACCCTATCCTGGCTTCCCCACCGATCTGCAGCCGCCCATGGTGACCTTGCTGGCCGTGGCCGCCGGGGAGGCCCTGGTGCGGGAGACGGTATTCGAGGCCCGGTTCGGGCATGTGGCGGAACTCAGGCGGATGGGCGCTCGGCTGAGACTGCAGGGGAACACGCTGGCGGTGGAGGGCGTGGCCCGCCTGGTCCCGGCTCGAGTGCGGGCCACAGACATCCGCGCCGGCGCGGCGCTGGTGCTGGCCGGGTTGGTGGCGGACGGGAGGACCGAGGTGGAGGGAGAAGAGCACGTCCATCGCGGTTACCAGGATCTGCCTGGCAGATTGCGGGCATTGGGGGGGCACGTATGGCAGGAAAACGCCGCCAGCTCCCACTGATCGAGGACTACCTCGGGCGCCGGGCCCGGGTCTACGGCCGCGAACGCGCCATCCTGGTGGACGTGGTACCCGAGGGGCGCGCCCATTGGGAGCAGGAGGAGCTCATGGATGAGCTGGCCACCCTGTGCCGCACCGCCGGGGTACAGGCGGTGGGCCGCCTGGTTCAGCGGCGGTCCCGCCCTGACCCGGCCACCTACGTGGGCCGGGGAAAGGTGGCCGAGGCCCGGGCTGCGGCCCAGGACCTGGAGGCGGAGGTGCTGGTGTTCGGCGACGAGCTGTCTCCGGCCCAGGCCCGTAACCTGGAGGAGGCCACCGGGCTGAAGGTGGTGGACCGAGCGCAGGTCATCCTGGACATCTTCGCCCAGCGGGCCGGGACGAAGGAGGCGGAGCTGGCGGTGGAGCTGGCTCAGCTGGAGTATCTCTTGCCCCGCCTCCGCGGCTGGGGGCAGGCGTTGACCGACCCGGGCGGGGGCATCGGCACCCGGGGGCCCGGGGAGACGCGGCTGGAGTTGGACCGGCGGCGGGTCCGCCGTCGCATCCAGGTGATCCGCGCCCAGCTGCGGGACGCTGACCGGGTGAGACGGCTGCGCAGCAAGCGGCGGCGGCAGGCAGCCAAGCCTCAGGTGGCCATCGTGGGGTACACTAACTCGGGGAAGTCCACGTTGTTCTGCCGCCTTACCGGCGCCCAGGCGCTGGTGGAGAACAAGTTGTTCGCCACCCTCGACGCGCGAGTGCGGCAGGGGCCGCTTCCTGGGGGCCGGCCGGCGCTGTTCTACGACACGGTGGGGTTCATCCGCCGCCTGCCCCACCAGCTGGTGCCCGCGTTCCAGGCCACGCTGGAGTCCGCCAGGGAGGCTGACCTGCTGTTGGTGGTGGTGGACGCCGCTTCCCCGGGCGCGGCCGACCGCCTGGCCACCGTGCGCCGGGTACTGGCTGAGGACGTGTTCGGGGATCACCGTCCGTTGCCTCCGGTTCTGTACGTCCTGAACAAGCTCGACCTGGTGGACTCGCCCGAGCGCCGGGCGGGACTGGCCCGGCTTCAGCTGGAGGCGACTCCCCACGTGGCCGTGTCGGCCCGCAACGGTGATCACTTGGAGGAGCTGCTGGCGGCGGTGGGGGCCATGCTGGCCCCTCACTTCTCTCGTCTGCGGATCCGGGTACCCATGGATCGGCAGGACCTGGTGGCCCGCCTGGCGGGCATGGGCCAGGTGGAGGATCTTGCCTGGAGCGCAGCCGGGGCGGTGCTGACCTTGGTGGTGCCGTCCACCCAGGTGCACCGGGTGCGCAGCGCTCCGGTGGAGGTGATGGCCGAAGGCGAGGCAGGTCCGGCGGAGGCCGGCACTTCCCGGCGCGCCGCTGACTAGGCCGTGTCGGGTCCGTCCTCCCGGTCCGCCTTCCGCTGCCGTTCTTTGAACTCCTGGCAGGGGATCTCTGCCCGGCCCCCGTCATTCCAGGCGACGTGTACGGTCCCCCGGAAGATATTCACCCCGACGACCTCACCGCTCCGCCCGTGCAGGTGGACCTTCTCCCCCACCTTGGGCACTCCCTCCAACGCCTCCAGGTACTGGGCGTGCTCATAGGCCAGACAGCACATGAGGCGCCCGCACAGGCCGGTGATCCGCTCCGGGGAGAAGAACAGCTGCTGGTCGAAGGCCAGCTCCAGGGGAATGGGCCGCAGCTGGTGCAGGAACGTGCGGCAGCACAGCGGGCGACCGCAGGGGCCGACCCCGCCCAGCAACCGCGCCTCGTCGCGTGGCCCCACCTGCCGAAGCTCGATCTTCATCTGGAACTGACGGCTCAGCTGCCGGAGGAGCTCGCGGAAGTCCACTCTCCCGGGGGCGGTGAAGAACAGCCGCAGGAAGCGTCGCTCCAGATCCATCTCTCCGGTGATGAACTGCATGGGGAGCTCCAGGGCGGCAGCGGCCTGTTGAGCCCGCTGGGTGAGGGTCTCCGTCTCTTCCCTTCTTCCTTGGAAACGCTGTTCGTCCCCCTCGCCGGCCGGCCGCAGCAGCGTGCCCTGGGGTTCCTCGCCGTTGCGGACTGGAGACCGCAGGACCTGAACTTGCCATAGGCCCCGGCCGTCGTCCTCCACCCACCGCTGCCCGGTTCGGCCCACCATGGCGCCCCACACGGCCAAGTGCACGTCCGGCAGGGGCGAGAAACGGCGCACCAGCGCCTTCAGTCTCTCTTCGGCCACAGGAGGATCACCTCCAACAGGAGCCGTAGGTTGGCGTTCGCCTCGAGTTCTCCTGGCGCCAAGGATACCTTACGGGCCCACCCGGCGAGGGAGGGTCGGGGGAGCTCGGGCCAGGCCTGCGGGGCCCGTTGAAGGAGGAAAGGGAGAAGTTCCCGCAGGAACAGCAGGGCAACTTCCCGCCCTCCCTCGGCCAGTCGCTCGGCCGCCAGGAGGAGCTGATCCGTCGGGGCAGACGTCAACTGGCCGGCCAGTGCCCACGCCACAGCTCGCCGGCGGATCGGCTGGGGGGCGGCGTCCGCGAACCGGGCGCCCAGCTCGGCGACGTCGAGGCCGGCCGCCTCCCGTTGCCACTGCTCCCATTCGGCGAGGGGACGACGACGCTCTGCGGTGAAGGCGGCGACGTCCTCCGGCCGGCCCTCGGTCAGCCAGTGGATGAAATCTACCTCGTGGTCCTGGTACCCCACGTTCCTCAGGCGGCGGGCGCTGTCGGCGGCCGCGCCGGCCGCGGGTACCGTCGCACAGCGAGACCGCACGGTGGGCAGTAGATGGTCGGCCGCGTCGGCGTACAGGACGAAGGCCAAGTGGGGAAGGGCCTCCTCCAGTGACTTGAGGAGAGCGCTGGCCGCCTCGCGGGACAGGCGTTGGGCGGGTCCGATGAGGACCACTCGCCGCGGACCGCGAACCGGAGCATAGCGGGCCCACAGCAACACCTGCCGGACCTGGTCGATGCCGATGAGCCCCTGTCCCTCCGGGGCCACGCACATCAGGTCGGGGTGGCCGGCCGGCGGGCCGCCCAGCAGCTCGGCGGCTCTGGCCCAGGCCACCGCCTGGGCCGCATCTCCGAGGAACAGCTCCGGGACGTTGCCGAGCATGCAGCAAAGGTATAGGGGAGGGTGGTAGCGCACAAGGTAGTTCAGGGCATAACACTGCTTCTAGTAGCACCTTCAAACCCATTATGGAAACATCTCTAGACAAGGAGAGGCAAAACTGTTATCCTTTGTTTGGAGGATCCGAAACGTCGGGCTGATTAGGAGGGAACATGCCCAGAGCCAAGACTGGCGGAGACAAGAACACGGCCAAGCTGTCCCTGTACATCCCCCCCACCAAGGGAGGGGCGGAGGTGTTGACCCGGCTGCGACGGCTGGCCCGGAAACGGGATCGGTCGGTGAACTACCTGGTAGTGGAGGCCATCCTCCGCTATCTGGAGCACGAGGATAAAGCCTCGGTCTGAGGGCTCACCCGTCACCCGGGGAGGGTTGCCCTGTCCGGGCCAGGATCCAGTCGCCGATGGTGGGAAGGAGCCGGGGCACGAAGGTCGCCGGCAGGGTTGCGTACTCCTGCACGCCACCGGTAACCGCCGGTTGGAACAGGTGATTGGCGTCTGGGAGCACCACCACGGTTACGTCTGAGTTGCCGGCGCCGGCCAGGGCAGCGAGCAAGGGTTGTTTGTTCTGTTCAACATCCACCTGGACGTCCAGGCCGCCGAACACCGCCAGCACGGGAACAGTTACCTGAGCCCAATCCTCGCTCGGGTCGTAGGCCAGGTAAAACTGATACCAAGGGCTCTGCAGCGAGGCCAGCTGGTCTGCCGCCGCCGCAAGGGCGGCCTGGTCAAGGTCGCCCATGGCCTCCCGCTCCTCGGGGGGGAGGGCCGCCAGTTGGGCGCGGCTGATCTCCACCAGGCGGGTCTCCAACGCCTCCCAGTCCCCGCTGCGCGCCATATCCAAGATCTGCCGCTGCTGGGCCGCGGCCGCCGCCGCAACTTCCGGGTCCGCGCCGCTGGCCAGCAGGATCCGCTCCACCTGACGTACGGTGAGCCGGTGGCCGTCAACCGCCGGACCGGCCAGGGACACCACGAACGCCGCCCGGTCGTTCCGTGCGGCTACCATGGCCGCCACGGTGGCGCCCTCGCTATGCCCCAGCAGCCCGACGCGGCCGGCGTCCACCTCGCGGCGGGCGGCCAGGCAGGCCAGGGCAGCCTCGGCATCCGTTGACAAGTCCTCCGTGGTGGCGGTGGTGGCGTCGCCGGTGGACCTCCCTACGCCGCGGTCGTCGTAGCGGAGCACTGCTAGTCCGCGGGAGCTGAGGTACTCCGCGATCCAGCGGAACGGCCGATATCCGGGCACCCCTGCCAGCTCCTCGTCCCGATTCTGGGGGCCGCTGCCCGAGATCAGGACCAGACCCGGGTAGGGGCCCTGCCCGACCGGAATAGTCAACGTGCCGGCCAGGGTGGCCTCCGCGTGGCCGAAGGTGACCTCATGGGCCACGAACGCCGGCCGTTCCACCTCCACTGCCGGCCGGTCGCTGGCGCCCCGCGGCGCGGCGAGCACCAGGGCCGCAACTGCCGCCCCCAGCAGCAGCCACTTCCACAATTCCATCCCCAGCCTCCTCTCGGGACGCTCCCTGTCGGCGAGCGAAGTCGGACACAGCTCGCCCCAGTTTACCCCAACCCCCCGAACCGGCGGCGCCCGGTCGCCGGGTTAGCGTCGCCGGTCAGCGGTGACGCGGCCGTCCTCCAAGGTGATCAGTCGATCCACCCTGTCCAGCAGGCGCGTGTCGTGGGTGGCGAACAGAAATGTGGTCCCCCGGGCCTGGTTGAGCCGGCGCATCACCTCGATGAGGGAGACGCTGGCTTGGGTATCCAGATTGGCGGTGGGCTCGTCAGCGAGGACGATCGCCGGCTCGGCGACCACGGCCCGGGCCACCGCCGCGCGCTGCTGCTCCCCCCCCGACAGCCGGTGCGGAAGTTGATGTGCGTACTTGTCTATTCCCAGTTCCGCCAGGATCTCCCCGGCCGCCCGTTCCCGTTCCCTCCTCGGCACCCCCTGAAGCTCCAGAACGAATGCCACGTTCTCCACCACCGTAAGCACAGGGATCAGGTTGTAGGCCTGGAACACGAACCCGATCCGCTGGAGCCTGAGGCCGGCGAGCTCCTCCTTGGAGAACTGCAGGAGGGGTTTGCCCTCCAGGGAGACGCTTCCGGAAGTGGGGTCATCCAGGCCCCCCAGGATGTGAAGCAGGGTGGATTTCCCCGAACCGGACGGCCCGGCCACCGCGGCGAACTCCCCCCGGGCGATCACCAGGTCCACCCCTCGCAGGGCCGGGGTCTCCACTGAACCCGTCCGGTAGGTTTTCACCAGCTTCTCCGCCCGCAGCACGACATCATGCGACATGCCGCATCGCCTCCACCGGATCGAGGCCGGCCGCCTTCCGCGCCGGGTACCACGCGGAGATGACGGCCACGGCGGTCATGGCCAGAGCCGAGCCGCTGACCTCCCACAGGGTCACCCGTAGGTGGAGGAGGGGCTCCATCCCAAACGCGCGGAGGAACTCCGAATAGGCCCCGGGCAGCTTGAGGCCTCCCAGGCACTCCACCAGGGCCACCAGGCCCGCCCCAATCAGGGCCCCAAGCACTGCCCCGCTCCCGGCCAGTGCGAGGACTTCCCCCAGGATGGCCCGCATGACCCAGCGCCGCGATGCCCCCAGAGCCCGGATCACCCCAAGCTCCCGCGTCCGCTCCAGCACGGCAAGGTAGAAGGTATTCAGCACCACCAGCCCCCCGAGGACGAAGAAGATGGCGGAGAAGGCGGCGAGCACAGGGCGGGCGATCCGCATGTAAAGGGCCAGCTCCGGGGAAAGCTCCCGGAAGTCCTTCACCACCAGGCCCTGCGGCAAGACGCCCCGCATCTGCTCAGCTGCCCGATCGATCTTCCGGGCATCCCAGGGACCATCTACGCCGGCCACAAAGGCCACCACGGCCGTGGCGCCATGCGGGCGACGCACCCACCTGCGCGCGGTATCGAGGTGCACCTGCACCAACGTGCGTCCCATCTCCGCTTGGGGAGCCTGGAAGATCCCCGCCACCTCGGCCACCCCCGCCCCCATCCCGGCCTCGGGATGAGCCGTGAGCAGGACCAGCGTATCACCCACTCTCAGATCCAGCAGCCGGGCCAGTTCCTCCCCCACCACCGCCTCCCCTGGCCCGGCCAGGTACCTGCCCTGGGAGACTAGTCCTGGGATGGGGGAGATGTCGGCGATCCTCTCCGGCTCCACCCCCTGGACGAGAACGCCGTAGGAGCGGCCCTCCACGGCGGCCAGGGCGGGAAGGTCGAGCCGGACCGTCCAGTATTGGATGGCCGCGCTTCTCTCCAGCCGGGACGGGAGTTCCTCGGGCAGGTCAAACAAGGGCAGCGCCCCGCCGGCCAGCTCCCCCTCCCCCTGGACCTGGAAGTGCCCGGTCTCGATCTCAGTGGCCGACTCGAACATCCCCCGCATCTCTCCGGCCACAAAGCCGAACATGATCACCAGGATCAGGGCGGGGTAGAGGGCAGCCAGGAACGTGTACAGCGACCTCCGCCTTGCCCGCCGGAGGTTTCGCAGGGCGTACCTCATCTTCCCTCCAGGAACTCCAAGGTGAACACCTCATCCGGGATGTCGATCCCGATCCGGGGCTCCAGGAACCGCTCTACGGTTCTATCGCCGGACGCCTCCTCGATCTCGAGGACCGTGGGGAATGACTTCCCGTTTACGTTGATGAACCGGGAGGCCCGGGCGACGCGGACGAGATCCCCCCGCTGGTCGAGGAAGCGCAGCTCGAGCGGGGCGAAGTCCTCCCGGACCTGGAGCTCCAGCCTGCCCCACACCACGGGGGCCTCGGGCCGGGGGATCAGGGTGAGGAGCCAGCCGCCGTCCCGGGCCTCAACGGTGACCTCGCACTCCTCGGAGAGGGTGCCGCGGAAAAGATCCTCCAGGGCAGCGACCCCGCCGAACGCCCCCGCGGAGAGGGCCAGGGCGGGGAGCTGGATCGATACCCCCGCTTGCGGGGAGTAGTACCAGACGTCATCGTCGAGGACGAGATAGCCGGAACCGGCTTCTTCCTCTGGGTGGAGTATCCGGATCAGGGCCTTGTCTTCACCCTCGCTCCACACCTCGGCCTCCCAGCGGCGGGGCTCCCCCCCTCGGTGCTCCTCGATCATCACCCGGGCATGGAAGCTCTCCGGCTGCCAGACAGACCGTACCTTCTCTAGAATCTCCTCGGGGCCCAGTCCCTGGGCGACAGCTCCGCCCACCATGGCGAGCGCAATAAGGCAAGAAACAGCCTTCATCGTTCAACCCTCCCTGATGGCCTCCACCGGCGAGAGGCGCGCCGCCCGCCGGGCCGGGTACCAGGCGGCGATGAGCCCGGTGGCGAGAACCACTGACAGACTCCCCAGCCAGTACCAACCTGAGACGGACGAGTAGAGCACCGCCGGCATCCCCGCCCGCCCCAGCATGTCGGAGAACGCATCTCCGAAGTTCACCCCCCGGACTGCAAGCACCAGGTTGACGACGTAGCCGAGGAGCCCGCCCAAGGCGTAACCCAACCCCGAGGCAAGGAGGGACTCGGCCAGCACCATGCGAGCCAGCCTGCGCGGAGACATCCCCACCGCTGCCATCACCCCCAGCTCCCGGGTGCGCTGGAGCACTGAAAACAGGACCGTGTTGGCCACGCCAAAGCCCGCCAGCAGGGCCAACACGGCGATCATGGGGGTGAGTTCGATCCAGGAGACCCGCACCATGTCCCGGATCATTGGGTTCAGGGAAAAGAAATCCCTCGCCTCGTATCCTTCCCCGAGTGCTGCCTGAAGCCTCTCCGCCGCCGCTGCCGGGCTCCCGGAGGAAAGGCGCAGGACGACCTCGGTTGCCCCCTCTATCCCTGCCATGGTCCGCGCATCCTCCACGGGAAGGAGAGCGGTGGATTCGTCCAGCCCCGGCAGCCCGGAGGAGAACAGGCCCACGACCGTGAAGGCCCGCGAAACAGGGCCTTCCTTCCCTTGGGCGACGAGCACCACCCGCTCCCCGAGCCGGATGTCCAGATCCCCAGCCAGCCTGTTCCCCAATAGGATCTCCCCGGAACCATGGAGCCAATGTCCCTCCGACAAGTGGGTGTGGAGCTCGGTGACTTCCTGTTCTTGGGCGGGATCAATGCCCCGGATTTCCACCCCTACGGCACCGTAGGCGCTCCGGAGCATTCCGAGTAGGGTGATCCTGGGGGCAGCGGCAGCGCCGGGGATCTCCTCCGCCTCATCCAGAGCGCGACCCAGTTCCTCCGAGGAGAGCCCGTGCTGTGGAGCGGGATCGGCCCGGTAGCCAGCGGCGAAGACCTTCAGGTCCCCTTGATCGAGGGAGACCTGGGTGTGGGTCATGGTCTCGATCCAGCCGTCGGTGAGCCCCCACACGACGATGACGCAGAAGCTCCCGAAGGCGACGATGGCGATCATGAGAAGGGTCCGTTGCGGGTGCCGCCACAGGTTCCGCCAGGCGAGCCGCAGGATGGGTCTCACCCTTCCTCCCGCGCCGGACAGGAGAGTCCGTCGGCGATTACCTGGGCCAGCCGGTCCACGAGGTGGGGGTATTGCTCCGCCGGGATCTGCTCCTTGTACAGCGGGAGGACCTTGATCACACCCAGGATCTGAACGATCTCCATGGGGTCGCCGGCCACCAACCGGCCCCGCCCCTGGGCGGTGGCGATGGCCTCGAGCAGCGGGGCCAACAGCTCTCCCCGGCGCCGCTGGATGTCGTGTACGTCGATGGTGGCCAACAGACGGGCCTGGGCTAGGGGATCGGCTACCGCCGCCCGCACGAGCTCGTCAGTGTCAATCAACTCCACCAACCCCTTGAGGTAGCGGACCAACGCCTCACGCACGTCGTCCGTGGCCGCGAACGAGCGATCGATGAGCTCGGACAGCATCTGAGGGATGGCCCGCAGGAGGATGTCGGCGTATAGGGACTCCTTTGCCGGGTAGAACAGGTAGAAGGTCCCCTTGGCGATGCCGGCGGCACGGGCGATCTCCTCCACGGTGGTCTTGCGCAGGCCGTAACGGGAGAAAAGCCGCCGCCCGGCGGCGAGAAGCCGCTCGGCGATGGCCTGCCTTTCAGCATCGGTAAACGGCCTGGGCACGGTGGACTATGACTCCCTGTATAATTTGGTCACTTAGTCAGTGCATCCCACGCCCCTCCCCGGGGCAAGCTAACCACCGGCGTACAGTCGGCCTAGTTGGCCAGCGCGAAGTGGCGGCGGGCTGAGTCCAAGGACAGCCCCTCCTGCTGAAGTGCTGTCTGGTAGGCGTCGATGGCCGAGTGGAGCGCCCACAAGGTGTGAGCAGCGGTGATGACCAGGTAGCTGGGGAAGTAGTAGGGGAGAAAGGTACTGGCCCACGAGGCCCCGACCACCAGGGCCACGTCGACCAGGAAGTGCGTCAGCGCCTTGTCATATTCACCGTTCAGGTACTGGCCCAACCCGGGGAGCAGCAGCGAGGCCGCCCCGTGGACCAGGGGGGTCAGTGGGGGTTCTCTCCAGTCTTGCGCCGCCGCGCCCACCCCCACCACCAGGCTGACCACCACCGCCAACGCCATCGCCATCCGCATCGGTCGACCTCCTCTACGGGCTTTCCACCTGGGCGAACACGTCGTCGGGGACGTCGAAGTTGGCCACCACCTCCTGGACGTCCTCCTGGTCGTCCAGCTGATCCACCAGCTTGAGGACCCGGATGGCCTCCTTCCCCTGTGTCTGGACGGTGGCCTTGGGGACCAGCTGGGGCTCGGCTCGGGCCACCTCCACCCCGGCCTCTTCCAGCGCCTGCCGGACCGCGTCCACCTCGGTCGGCTGGGTGTGGAAGGTGAAGCTGCCGTTGTCCTCTTCAAAGTCCTCGGCTCCCTGTTCGATCGCCAGCAGGACCAGGTCGTCCTTCTCCATGCCTTCCGGCAGCGCATCCACCTGGACCACGCCCCGCCGCTCGAATTGCCAAGCCACACATCCTTCCGTGCCCAGCGAACCCCCGTGCGACTCAAAGATGTGTCGCACTGCGGCGGCCGTGCGGTTCCGGTTGTCGGTGAGGGCCCGGACCAAGATGGCCACCCCGCCGGGACCGTAGCCCTCGTAGGTGACCTCTTCGTACTGAGCTCCGGGCAGGTCGCCGGTGGCGCGCTTGATCGCCCGCTCAATGTTGTCCTTGGGCATGTTGGCGGCCTTGGCCCGCTCGATGGCCGTGGCCAGGGTGGCGTTGGAGGCCGGGTCGGGATCGTCGCGGGCGGCGACGATGATCTCCCGGGTGAGCCGCGAGAACAGGTTAGAGCGCTTCTTGTCCTGGCGCTCCTTGCGGTATTTGATGTTCGCCCATTTGGAATGACCAGCCATACGGTCCTCCTTCGTGACGCCATGATAAGGCGGGGAGGCGGGGGGGACAAACTCCGCTTGCAGCCCGCCCGACCCGTGGAGCACACTGCTTCTGTGGGCAGCGGGCCGGCTGCAGTGCGGGCGGTCGCCCACCTGGTGCGGGCGGCCGAGCGGGCGTGGGCGCTCACCGGCGCCGGCGTGAGTACGCCGTCCGGGATCGCCGATTTCCGCGGCCCGCACGGCCTGTGGCAGCAGGCGGATCCCGAGAGGGTATCATCGATCCAAGGCTCGTACGCCGACCCCGCGGGGTTCTATGGGTTCTGGATCCAGCGGTTCCAGGCCATGCGGGCGGCGGGGCCGAACCCGGTGCACGGACTCCTGGCCTGGCTGGAAGAGAGAGGATGGCTGCAGGGAGTGATCACCCAGAACGTGGACGGCCTGCACCAGAAGGCGGGCTCGCGCACGGTTCTGGAAATCCACGGCCACGTGCGGTCGGGGACCTGTCTGGGTTGCGGGCGTGCCCACCCGTTTGACTGGATCGCCGGGCGCGTGCGGCAGCAGGGGGTTGCCCGCTGCCGGTGCGGGGGGCTGGTGAAACCGGATGTGGTGCTGTTCGGGGAGGAGCTGTCCCCCGACTTCCAGCGAGCCGAGCGTGCAATCGACGCTGCTGATCTACTGGTTGTCCTGGGGACGTCACTGACCGTGTGGCCGGCGGCTGGGTTGGTCCCCCGGGCGGTGGCGCAGGGGGCCCGGCTGGCCATTGCCAACCACGAGCCCACTCCGTACGACGACCAGGCGGACGTTGTGCTCCGGGGCGAGCTGTTGCAGACCGCGCATGCCTTGCGCCGGTTGTTGGAGGTGGGAGATGCTGGAGGCTGAGCTGGGGCGTGTGCTCGCCGAGCGGGGCAAGTCGGTGGCGGTGGCCGAGTCGTGCACCGGAGGCCTGTTGGCCACCCGGATCACCGACGTGCCCGGGGCCTCGGCCTACTTCCTGGGGGCGATCGTGGCCTACAGCAACGCCGTCAAGCAGGCCCTCCTCGCGGTGTCCGTGGAGGTGCTGCGCCGCCACGGGGCGGTGTCCTCGGCGTGCGCCCGGGCCATGGCCCAGGGGTGCCTGCGGGCGTTGGGGGCGGACGTTGCCCTGGCCACCACCGGGGTCGCCGGGCCGGCCGGGGGGACAGCGAGGAAACCGGTGGGATTGGTCTACGTGGCCCTGGCGGCCCGGGGTGCGGCGGGGAAGGTCCGCAGGCTGCAGTTGGCCGGCTCGAGGCAGGCAATCCGGTGGTCGGCCAGCGAGGCGGCCTTGGAGCTGTTGGCCGAATGGCTGGCTTCCCAGGATGGACTAGAGGGCTAGACGGGAGACAGCGCTGGGAAAGGGCCTTGCCCTGGCCGGGATTGGCCGGTGGTGGAAGCAGGCCGGCGGCCGGACGGCCGTCGGTCCCATCTCCGTGAACCCAAGCCTCAGGTAGGTCCGCAGTGACCGCAGGGAGAGCAGAAGCCCGTGCAGCTCCTGCAGCCGGCGGGCCGAGGTGATGACGCAGGCCCGGGGGAGAAAGGAGATCCTCCCCAGCTGGCTGAGCTTCAGGCCCAGCCGGACGTCCTCAGCCTCCGGGTAGCCGCGCGGGAACGAGCCGTCCGGGAGACGGAACCCACCTGCCTGGCGGAAGGCATCTCGCCGAACCGCGAAGTTGGCCCCCGGGAACATGGGCCGGCGCAGGAGGAAGCTGGCTAGTTGGACCAGGGGGTAAAGCCGGGATACCAGGCTCAACCAGCCGTCATACCTGATTCCCCCGAACGCGGCCACCACCTCCCGGTCCCGGAACACCTCCTGCCATCGCCCCAGCCAGTCGGGCGGCACGCGGGTGTCCGTGTCGGTGCTGGCGATGATCGCCCCGCGGGCACGGGCGAATCCCGCCTGCCGCGCCCGGGCCACCCCCGGGGAATCGACCCGGACCACCTCGGCCCCATAGGACCGGGCCACCTCGCCCGTGCGGTCCGCCGAGGCGGAGTCGACGACGATGAGCTGGGAAGCCTGGACCGACTGGCGCCGCAGGGCGGCTAGACACGCGGGCAGGACCTGTTCTTCGTTGCGAGCCGGGACCACGACGGAGATCTGTTCCATTGCCGATAAGATAACGGATGGGCTCTAGGTTATCAACGCTGCGACTCAGAACTGGCCTCATCCGGCCGGTTCGATGGTGGGCTCGCGGCGCTGCGGTCCCGGGCTGCCCAGCTGGTACAGGCGCCACCGACCGCACTGGGGGCAGAGACCATAAGCCCGGCCGAGTGCGGACAATCGCCTGGCGATCTCCAGTGCCTCCTGCTCACTGCGGCCGATGCCCAACACCGCCAGCCCTGGGCACCGCTCCGACTCGCACGGCACCACGATGCGATAGGCCATGAACGCGGATCTGAACCCCCGCCTCGGCCTGCCCCGCCGGGGGCGCTGGCGACCAGCCGGCGTTGGCCAGGCCCGTTGGCGCAAAGGCAAACAGAGATGGTGGAGATGAGCGGATTCGAACCGCCGACCTCCGCGTTGCGAACGCGGCGCTCTCCCAGCTGAGCTACATCCCCAGGTAGTCCGTCGTCCTGAATAGGCTGTGGCGGCGCTGGGAGTCGAACCCAGAACCTCGCGGTTATGGGCCGCGCGCTCTTGCCAACTTGAGCTACGCCGCCTGCTGGTTGCGGGGGCTGGACTCGAACCAGCAACCTCCGGGTTATGAGCCCGGCGAGCTTCCGAATTGCTCCACCCCGCTCCTGCCGGGGGCGGGACTCGAACCCGCACGAGCCACGTGGCTCAGAGGATTTTAAGTCCCCTGCGTCTGCCGATTCCGCCACCCCGGCACCTTCCTCCTATGAGCGGGAAACGGGAGTCGAACCCGCGACCTCCACCTTGGCAAGGTGGCGCTCTACCAGCTGAGCTATTCCCGCCTGGCGCCTCGGATTATACGGGCCTCACCCGTAGCTGTTCAAGGTCTGGTGCGAAGGGCGGGATTCGAACCCGCACGCCCGAAGGCACTGGCTCCTAAGGCCAGCGCGTCTGCCGATTCCGCCACCTTCGCGCCACCCCGATTGTACCGCCCCCGCGCGGCGATAATAAAGGGGGGACGGAAGTTCCGTCCCCCCAGCAGTCAGCCAGCCGGGCTCAGCCGACGATGTCCTGGTATTCGGCGACCACGCGGGTGTTGGCGGTGAGGGTAAGGGTCAAGCTGTAGGTGTTGGTCCGCCGGTCCAGGGACCCTGGATAGGTCACCGGCGAACTGGCATCGCCGACCCACACCTTGAAGCTGCGGAACCCGATCCCGTATGGCCCGGACACGTTGCTGCGGGCCGGCACGGTCACCGTCACCTGCGAACCCGAGGTCCGCTGTACGGTGAACGGCGTGTACCGCTCCTCTGACTCCCCCGAAAGGCGGACCGGGATTTCCAGTTCCTCGTATCCCGGGGTCACGTAGATGGTGCGGTGAGCCCGGACCTCCAGCTGGACGCCCAGCGGATAGACGCGGATGGGCGGCACGATGGTGCCGATGCGGATGCACGGTGAGAGCTCCACCTGCTTCTGGGCTGTTTGAGAACGCCCTTGGGCATCGCGAGCCTGCACCAGGGCGGTGACTGTCCCGCCCTCACTGAGGTCCACCTGGAAGGTCATGGAACCGGAGGCGGAGAAGTTGCCGAGGCGCGTCTCCACGTGACCATCCGGGTAGCGAATCCCGATCGGACCTACGGTGAGGGGAGGTGTCCCTCCGCTCGCCTGCCAGTACACGGTGACCGCGTGGGAGTACTCCTCACCGCACACTTGGTCCACGGCCGCGCGTACGATCTGCACCGACAGCGGCTGGGCCTGAGCTTCACCGGCGCCCACCCGGATCAACACCGTGAGGCGGAAGACCTGGCAGCCTTCCCCGTCGTACAAGGCGAAGATGGCCTCGTAGGTGGCGCTCTGCGGAGGCATGTAGCCGGTGAGCCTGCCCGAGGCGCTCCCCAGGTCCAGGGCGAACTGCACCCCCTGCGGCAGGCCGCTGGACAGGAGTTCAGCCTCCTGGATGCCGGCGGACCGGATCTGAGAGGCCAGCTGGCTGGGCATCTGGCGGACGGTGAGGAAGTGAAGCGTTCCTCCCTTAACCTCGCCGAAATACCAATCAATGGATTGGGGGTCAGGACATTCAGGCTCGGTAGGCCCGGTGGGCTGCCCCACCTGGATCAGCACGTACAGCTGGCCCAGTGGGCACTGCTGTCCGTCGGACAGCGCGAACGTGAGTTGATAGGCGGCGGCCTGGGCCGGCACCTGGCCGGACAGCCGCCCCTGGCTGTACTGAAGGAGGAGCTCGAAGGACAGGCCGGGGGGCAGGTTGGATGAGACGAGGTTCGCGGCCGTTGCTCCCAGTTCCGCCAGCACCTCGGCCAGTTCCCTGGGCATGGGTCGGGTGATGCTGACCCGCATCCCCGGGGTCACCTGTCCGAAATCCCATTTCAGCTGCTGCGGCTCGGGACACGGCCCCGGTTCGGTCGGACCAGGCCCCACGGTCTCGGGGACGTACTCCTCACAGGTGGGCCGCAGACAGTCGGGGTCGATGAACGATTGCACGGAGGTCTGAATGTCGGGGACCACCTCCACGGACGTGGAGGCAGTGGCTGCTGCCTGGGCAGCTGCGCTGGCCATGACCTGCGCCTGGGCCAAGGCGGATGCACACACCTCGGCCATGGCGGTGGCGCGGGCCTCCGCCTCGGCTGCCGCGGAGGCGGATGCCTCGGCGCCGGCCGCCGCCACCGCGCAGGCCTGCGCGGAGGCGTAAGCGGAGGCAAACGCCTGGGCGAATGCCTGAGCAGCGGCGAACGACTCGGCCTGGGCGGACGCCTCTGCGGCTGCGGCTGCATAGGCTGCCGCCGCCGCGTCGGCAAACGCCGCCGCCGCTGCCTCCACCGCGACTGCCACCTCGGCCTCGGCTTGCGCTTGGGCCATGGCTGCGGCGTAGGCGGCGGCAGTGGCCTCGGCCTGAGCCTCGGCAAAGGCGCTGGCCTGGGCCTCGGCTTCCGCGTGGGCGGCCACTGCGGCCTCAGCACAGGCGCGGGCGGCTGCCTCGGCATCGGCGTTGGCCTGGGCGACCGCATACACCCCGGCCGCCACCTCCGCCTCTGCGCGGGCCTGGGCTTCAGCACACGCCCTGGCGGCCGCTTCTGCCTGGGCCGCGGCCTGAGCCACCGCGCTCACCCCGGCGGTCACCTCAGCTTGAGCCTCAGCCAAGGCGGCAGCGGCAGCTTCGGCGGCCGCTTGGGCCTGGGCAGCTGCCTGGGCGCACGCCTGGGCGTGGGCGATGGCTTGAGCCGAGCTCATGGCCTCGGCTGCCGCATAGGCCTGGGCGTAGGCGGCACCAGTCCCGGCTGCGCTGGCTTGGGCCTCCGCTTGGGCGCTGGCTTGGGCGCTGGCGCTGGCACAGGCTTGGGCCTCGGCTTGGGCCCGGGCCGCCGCTTGGGCGGCTGCCTGGGCGTGGGCCTCCACGGCGGCCACCGCGTCGGCCAGGGCCTCGGCCAGCCCGGTGGCCAGGCTGCGGGCCTGGGCGCTGGCGCTGGCCGCTGCCTGAGCGCTGGCTTGAGCTTGCGCCTCGGCCGTGGCCACTGCTCTGGCCATGGCTTTGGCGGCCGCCTCGGCCCGGGCACAGGCCTGAGCTGCCGCGCTGGCCTGGGCGCTGGCTTTGGCCTCCGCCTGGGCGATGGCCTCGGCGAACCCTTGCGCTTGAGCGCCAGCCTGGGCGCAGGCTTGAGCGATGGCTCTGGCCTCGGCTTGGGCGCAGGCTTGGGCAGTGGCGATGGCGCTGGCCGCGGCCTCCGCGGCAGCCTGGGCCTCGGCGTAGGCATGGGCGCAGGCTTCAGCCTGGGCCGACGCCTTGGCCTGGGCGGTGGCGATGGCGCTGGCCGCGGCCTCCGCGGCAGCCCGAGCCTCGGCGTGGGCAGTGGCGATGGCCTCGGCTGCAGCCGTAGCCCGGGCATACGCTGCCGCCGCCGCTTGGGCGGCGGCCTCGGCTCGAGCTGAGGCGGACGCCGCCGCTTGCGCTCGCGCGCTGGCGCTGGCCTCAGCCAACGCGGTCGCCTGGGCGGCAGCCTGGGCCGCCGCGCTGGCCTCCGCCACCGCACTGGCGATGGCCTCCACTACGCCACCTACCTGGGTGACCACCGTGCCGCAAGGGACTGCGGTCTGAACTGTCTGCTTGACGATCTCCGCCTCGTCCTGAGCTTGAGAGAACGCTCGCGCCGAGGAACGCGCTTGGGCCTCGGCCTCGGCTCGGACTGAGGCCACGGCTTGGGCGTAGCTGGACGCCTGGGCGCTGGCCTCGGCCGACGCCTGTGCGGCTGCCTTGGCGGTGGCCACCGCCCTGGCGGCCGCAGTGGCCTGGGCGCGCGCCTCGGCCTGGGCGTCGGCGATCGCCGCGGCCACTGCCTCGGCGTAGGCCTGGGCGTCGGCCAGGGCCGCGGCACACGCTTGGGCGCTGGCGCGGGCTTCGGCCCGTGCGTCGGCAATCGCCTGCAGCACCACTTCAACTTTGGCTTTGGCCTCTGCGGCCGCACCTGCGCAGGCGGTGACCGCCGCCTGGGCGTCGGCCTCGGCTTGGGCACAGGCGAAGGCGAACGCTTCCGCCAGCGCCTCTGCCCGGGCCTCAGCTTGGGCGCAGGCTTGCGCGTACGCCCGGGCCTCGGCCAGGGCCTGCGAACAGGCCTGGGCCATCGCCTGCACCTGGGCCTGGGCGTCGGCCTCAGCTTCGGCGATCGCCCCGGCCGCGGCCTGGGCGTCCGCCGCCGCCGCCGCCGCCGCATCCACCAATGCACTTAGGTCGAGCTCATCCAGGAGCCGCTGGGCTTCGGCGGCGGTCGCCTCTGCCTGAGCGGCCGCCTGGGCGGCTGCTTGGGCTTGTGCTTGGGCCAGGGCCACGATGCTCGGCAGGAAGGGCTCGTGCTCCTCCTGAGCGTACAGGGAGCCGAACACCCCCACCGCCAGCACCGCAACCAGCAACACTGTCTTGCGGAATGAACTCACTGTCCCCACCTCCCGAGAAGGATGCCGCCACTATACCACCCGGGGAGGGCGGCGCCTACTGGCAGGGGGCAACCGCTGGGGCAGACTCATGAGGGGAACGTCAGCCTGGTGCGCCCGGGAGGACTCGAACCCCCAACCCTCGGCTCCGAAGGCCGATGCTCTGGTCCAATTGAGCTACGGGCGCTGGGAGGAGCGACGGGATTTGAACCCGCGACCCCTGCGGCCACAGCGCAGTGCTCTGCCACTGAGCTACGCTCCCCTGGCGCGCCCGGGAGGACTCGAACCCCCGACCTGCGGCTTAGAAGGCCGCTGCTCTCAATCCAGCTGAGCTACGGGCGCCCTGGAGCGGGTAGCGGGAATCGAACCCGCGTCACTGGCTTGGAAGGCCAGTGCTCTACCATTGAGCTATACCCGCCTTGTTCGGGCAACAGGTCAGACTTGCGCCCAACACGTGAAGATTCTATGGGGCGCCCGCCCGGCGGTCAACGCTTGGGGGGTGCCGAGCTCACAGCCAAGGCTCCACTGCTTCCGCCGTGAGGCGGCTGGGGTGGCCGGCCCAGCGGACTACGCCCCGGCGGTCCACGAGGAACGCTCTGGGCACGGCGTGGACATCGTAGCTCGCGGCCACCTCCCGGGCGGCAGCGAACGAGCCCCACAACTCCACGAAGTCTGGATGGCCGTGCTCCCGGGCGAACTCGGCCGCCGCCTGGGCTGCCAAGTCCAACGATACCCGGACCACTATCAGACCCGCCCCCTGTAGTTCCTCGTACAGGGCCTTGAGGTGCGCGGTGGCCGGGCGGCAGGGATCGCACCAGCTGGCCCAGAACTCCAGCAGCACCACGCACCCCCGGAAGCTCGCCAGGGCGAGCTCCTCTCCGCTCAGGGTGGGGAGGGTGAATGGGGGGGCCAAGTGGCCGACCGCCGGCCCGGTGGCCACCCCCGGTGGGGGGCGGACCGCTTCATCGTGGGGACAGGGGCCGGCCACCGCCCAACCAGTCACCAATGTGGCCATGGCCACCGAGATCCAGCGGGTTAGCCGCATTTTCCTGTCCTTACCGTGCATGGTCTCCATGTTGGCCGCCACTCGTGGAGGATCCGTGGACCGGGGACGGAACCGGGGAGGACCTCGCCTGGCGCCCGATCAGCCGACGAAGCTCAGAAACCGCAGCACCTCGAAATAGTCGTCGGCGTCGAAGCCGACGCAGAATGGGGTCGTCAGGCGGGCTCCCGGATAGAAGGCGGCCCGGACGGCGCGCCCATGGTCCCGGTAGGCGACCTCCACCGCGAACTGCGCCGGCAGGGACAGTCGATACCTCCCTAGGTCGCCCTGCAGCGCGGCCTGCACTCCATGCTCGATCTGCTGGCAGGCCATTTGGGGGTGCACGCTGATCGTGGCCCCGCCCGCCCCCCGGGTCACCGGGCAGGTGCCCACAGCTGGGCTGAGCCGGCTGGCCTCCTCGCATAGGGCGGCGTCGCCGGACACGAACGCCACCGGCACTCGGTGATAGGCGGCCGCGTAAGCGTGGAGGGTGAACTCGGAGGCCAACTCCCCGTTGAGACGGACCGCCGCCAGGCGCCCGGACAGAGTATGGGCCAACGGGTGACTGCCCCTGCCCGCCCCTGAATGATAGCCGACCATGAGCAAAGCCTGGAATGAACTGTCCAGCTCCTGGACCATGCTGAACGGATGGCCGCTCCAGCCGCGGATCAACTTGGCCTCCGGCGGCAGCTCGGCCGCGATCAGGTTGCGGCCCGTGTCGTGGGCGTCCTGGACCCACACCTGGTCGGCGCCCGCTGCCAGCGCCCCGCGGCAGGCGGCGGCCACCTCGGCGGTCATCTGCCGGCAGAGATCACTGTAGCCGGGCTTGCCCCGCTCAACGTCCGCCCAATCGGTGGCCCCGGCCACCCCCTCCATGTCGGCACTCACGTAGACCTTCATCTCTAGTCTGAACCCTCATTTTCTGTCCCCGCCAGCGTCGGCGGGCTGGGATGAGTCCAACAGGGACGAGGCCGGCCGCTTGGCCGGCTCCGCCCCTCAGGCTGGTCGGAGAGGGCGGATTCGAACCGCCGACCTCAGCGTCCCGAACGCTGCGCGCTGACCAAGCTGCGCTACTCTCCGACTCAACCTGATTATACCAAAGCCCCGCTCAGCGGAGCAGGAGAAACCGCGTGCGCCCTTCCCGGAGCAGGGTGAGGACGATGGACTGGTCGTCGGCGATCTCCGCCATCAGGGCGTTCCAGTCGTCCACGTTGCGGATCGGTTGCCGGTCCACCTCCAGGATCACGTCCCCCTCTTCCACGCCGGCCATGTATGCCCTGGAGCCGGGCTCCACGGCCACCACCACAACCCCTTGGCTGCGGGCCAGGTGGTACCGGTCGGCGAGCGCAGGGGTGATATTCTGGACGGTGATCCCGAACTTCTGCACGCCCTGTTCGGTCTCCTGGGGCGCCACCTGACTGAGTTCCTCCTCGGCCGGCCGCTCCCCAAGTTCGACCGTCAGGGTGAGCTCTCGGCCGGCGCGGACGATGCCCAGCTCGACTTCCTCTCCCACCTGGCGGTACATGATCTCGGTCTGGAGCTCGTCGGTGGTTCCCACGGGCTTGCCGTCCACGGAGACGATCACGTCGCCGGACTCCACCCCGGCCTGGCTGGCGGGAGAGCCATCAACTACGTCCGCCACCAACACGCCCTTGCCGGGGGTTACCCCGAACTGCTGCTCCATGCCGGGGGCGATGTCCTGGATGTACACTCCCAGCCAGGCCCGGGTGACCCGCCCGGTGGCCGCAATCTGGGCCAGGGCGGCCTTGATCTCGTCGATGGGCATGGCGAAGTTGATACCTTCCACCGCCACCCCCTGGCCGGTCTGGCGGGCGATGATCGTGTTCATGCCCACTACCTCGCCGTAAGCGTTCACCAGGGGACCGCCCGAGTTGCCCGGGTTGATGGCGGCGTCAGTCTGGATCATGCGGCGGAAGTACCCCGAGCCGTCGGGTTTGGGCACGCTGCGGTTCAGCGCGGATACGATCCCCAGAGTCACCGTGTGGGAGAACCCCAACGGATTGCCGATGCCGATGACCCAGTCCCCGATCTCCAGAGCAGAAGAACTCCCCAAGGTGGCGGTGGGCAGGTCCTCGGCGTTCTCGATGGTCAGCACCGCTAGGTCCAGCCAGGGGTCAGATCCAGCGAGCTGGGCCGGCAGAACGCGGCCGTCCTGAGAGGTGATCCGCACCGAATCGGCACCATCCACCACGTGGTTGTTGGTCAGCACGTAGCGGCTGTCTCCCCACTCGACGATGAACCCTGAGCCCAGCGATGTCACCTCGCGGTCCCCCAGCGGGGGCTCGCCGAAGAAACGGCGCAGAAACGGGTCTTGGAACAGCTGTTCCCACCAGCCGGCGACCTGTTTGGTGGCCTCGATCTTCACCACTGCCGGGGCCACGCGGGCGATGGCCGCCTTGATGGCCGCCTGCCCGGCGGCGGCGATCTGGCCCTGCGTGTCTTGGGCGTAAGCGGCCGGGATTGCGATGATGCTCACGAGAAGCAAGCTAAGCGCTGCTCTCCGCATACACTACACCTCCTGATTGGTTGTTGGGTCCTGGTCCTTGCCTATCCTCTGCTCCTGAAGCGCAGGTGAAGCCATGGTGGAGATTCTGTGAACCCAACTCTGCTGTCTGATAATACTAGCGCCATGGACCGGGGGAAAGTGAAGGCGGTGGCCCTGCTGTCCGGGGGGGTGGACTCCGCGTTGGCCGCGGCCCTGACCAAGCGGTTGGGTTTCCGGGTGGTGGGGGTGAACTTCGCCACCGGGTTCTGCACTGGCCAAGGGCGGTGCGACACGGTGCTGGCCGCGGGGAGGGCGCTGGGGATCCCGGTCCGCTTGGAGGACGTGTCGGACGAGTACCTGGACGTAGTGCGCGCACCCCGCCACGGCTACGGCTCGGGGATGAACCCCTGCCTGGACTGCCGCATCTTCATGTTGCGCAAGGCCGGCCAGCTGATGGCGCGCGAGGGGGCGGCATTCGTGGTCACCGGGGAGGTGTTGGGCCAGCGCCCGATGTCGCAACACTACCGCGCCCTGCGGCTGGTGGCCGCCGAGTCTTCCCTGAACGAGCGTCTGGTAAGGCCCTTGTCCGGTCGGCTGCTCCCTCCCACCTACCCGGAGGCGCGGGGCTGGGTGCGACGTGAGGATTGGCTGGACATCCAGGGGCGCTCCCGCCGCCGCCAGCTGGCCCTGGCCCGGGCGTGGGGGATGGACGAGTTCGCCCAACCGGCCGGCGGATGCTGTATCCTGCTGGAGAAGGCCTATGCCAGCAGGCTGAGGGACGCGTTCACCCACCGTGACCCGGGGACGATGACCGTCGAGGACTTCGCCCTGCTGCGCCACGGGCGGCACTTCCGCCTGTCGCCGCAGGTGAAGCTCATTGTGGGACGGGACGAGACAGAGAATGCTGTGCTGGCCGGCCTGGCCGCGGACCGGTGGCGGCTGGACCTCACCGGGTGCCCGGGCCCCCTGGCCCTGCTCGAGGGAGAGCCCACGGAGGAGGAACTGAGCCTGGCCGCCGCCCTGGCCGCCCGCTATGCGGACCTCCCTTTGGGGGAGCGCGCGGCCGTCCGTCTCCTTCGCGGTCGCCAGGTGCGGGTCCTGCAGGTGACTCCCCTGTCACCGGAGGATCCGCGTATCAAGGAGCTACGGATCGACGGATGAGCGCCAAGGCCTCCGCCCGCGCCGCCCCGTCGGTGCGAAACAGGCCGCGGATGGCCGAGGTGACCAACATGGAACCGGCCTTCTTGACCCCCCGCAGCGCCATGCACAGGTGCTCGGCTTCTACGTGGACCAGCACCCCGTGGGGGGCAAGCCGGGCCATGAGAGCATCGGCCACCTGGGAGGTCAGCCGTTCCTGCAGCTGGGGTCGGGCGGCGGCCAGCTCCAGCACTCGAGCCAGCTTGCTGGCGCCGGCGATTCGGCCCCCTTTGGGTACGTAGACAACGCTGGCCCGGCCCACGAACGGCAGCAAGTGGTGTTCGCACAGGGAGTGGAAGGGAATGTCCCGCAGGACCACCATCTCGTCGTAGGGCTCCTGGAACAGGACCTCAATCTCCTCCTCGGGCCGTCGCCCCAGGCCCCGGCACAGCTCCTCCAGTGCTTGGGCCACCCGGCGCGGGGTTTGGCTCCACATCTCCGAGGTGAGGTGTTCCCTGCCCAGCCCCTCCAGAACCAGTCGTACTCCGGCCTCGATCTTGTCCAGGTCCATAACCCTCGATCCTAGCGGGGGGGCGAGACGCCCGCCAACTGAGATCTAGCCCTGCCGATTGAGCAGCTCGCGCAGGATGTGGGAGAGCTTCCTGGCGTCGGCTCTTCCCTTCGTCCTCTGCATGACCTGACCCACCAGGAAGCCCAGTGCCTGGGACTTGCCGGCCCGGAAGTCGGCGGCTGCCTGAGGGTGGTCGGAGATTGCCGCCTCCGCCAGCCGGCGGAGCTCGGCGTGGTCGCTGACCTGGGACAGGTCACGGGCAGCCAGGAGTTCCCTCAGGGCGGCGCCGGAGGTGGCGGCCTCCTCCAAAACCTGCTTGGCGTTGGTCCGGGAGACCTCTCCGGCGCGGACTTTGTTGATCAGCTCGGCGAGCTCCGCCGGGGGGACGGGGGGCTGCTCCCCTCGCCAGAAGCGGAGCAGCTCCGAAAGCACCCAGCCTGCCGCCTCCCGCCCATCTCCCACCCGCCGGGCTACGTGCTCGTAGTAGTCGGCCAGCTGGGGTTCGCCCAGCAGGGTGGCGGCCTCGCGCGCCTGGAGCCCGTACTCAGCCTGGAACCGGTCGGCCCGCTGCCAGGGGAGCTCCGGCATGGCTGCCTCCACCGCCGCCAGGTGGTCGGGTGATACCTCCAGCGGGACCAGGTCGGGCTCGGGGAAGTACCGGTAGTCCTGCGACTCCTCCTTCTGCCGTTGCAGAAGGAGCTCCCCGCGGACTTCGTCCCATCCGAACGTCACTTGGGACACCGGCTGCCCAGCGCTGAGCAGCCGGCGCTGGTGCTCGGCGGCCGCGGTCAGGGCGCGTTCCACAGCGCGGAAGGAATTCATGTTCTTGATCTCCGTCTTGGTCCCCAAGCCGCCGGCCTGGGCCAACGACAGGTTGGCATCGCAGCGCAGTTCGCCCTTCTCCATGTCCGCTTGGGACACCTGCAGGTGGCGGAGCAGCGTGCGCAGGCTGCGCAGGAACTCCCTCGCCTCCTGGGGGGACCGCAGGTCAGGCTCGGTCACGATCTCCACCAGCGGCACTCCGCAGCGGTTCAGGTCGATTTGGGCGCCTTCAGTGGTGTGGATGAGCTTGCCGGCGTCCTCCTCCAGGTGGAGCTCCCGCAGCCGGACCGTCCGCGGCCCCCCGTCCGCGGTGAACGTCAGCTGCCCGCCGCAGGCCAGGGGCCGGTCTCGCTGGGTGATCTGGTAGCCCTTGGGAAGGTCGGGGTAGAAGTAGTTCTTGCGGTCGAACTGCGACAGGGCCTGTACCTTCGCCCCCACGGCCAACGCGACGCGCAGTGCCAGCTCCACCGCCCGCCGGTTGAGCACCGGCAAGGTCCCGGGCATGCCCAAACACACCGGGCAGGTGAGGCTGTTCGGTGGCGCTGCGAAGTAGTCCGCCCGGCAGCTGCAGAACAGCTTGGTGCGGGTGGCAAGCTGGACGTGAATCTCGAGCCCGATGACCGTATCCATCCCGGCGCCAGTATAACCGAGGCCTGGGAGCGTCGGCCTGCCGGGTGCCAGGCCGGGATGCCCGCCGGCAGCGGGGCGGTTGAGAAAAGTGGACTAATCTAGTATCATTTCTTTGTGGACAGCCTGCGCTTGGAGGACCTAGCGGTCAGCGTGAACGACCGGCCGATTCTGACCGGGGTGGACCTGGCCCTGCAGCAGGGGCGGATCTACGCCCTGATGGGGCCCAACGGTTCGGGCAAGTCGACGCTGGCCCTGGCCGTGGCCGGCCACCCCGCCTACCGGGTGGAGGGCGGCCGCATTCTGCTGGAGGGAGAGGAGATCACCCATCTTCCCGCCCATCAGCGTGCCCGACGAGGGCTGCTGCTCGCCCATCAGTACCCGCCGGCCGTCCCCGGGGTGCGGTTGGCACAACTGGTGCGCACCGCCCGTGCCGGCCGGGGGTTGCCCGCCGGGGAGCTCGAGGAGCTGCTGCCGGCCGCCCTGCGCCGGCTGGCGGCCGCGGAGCTGGCCGAGCGCGAACTCAACGTGGGGTTCTCCGGGGGCGAGAAGAAGCGGGCGGAGCTGATGCAGGTTGTCGCCCTCCGACCCCAGGTGGCCCTGCTGGACGAGCCGGACTCCGGCGTGGACGTGGATGCGTTGCAGGTGATGGCTGCGGCGATTCGACAGCTGGCTGCGGCGGGCACGTCGGTCTTGGTGATCACCCACTACCCGCGCATTCTGGACCGGCTGCCGCTGGCCGAGGTGTTCGTCCTCGGCGGGGGCCGGATCAAGCGGCGCGGGGGGCCGGAGGTGGCCCGGGCCATCGAGGCGCAGGGATTCGGGGTGAAAAGCCGGTGAGCGGTCGAGCCCACCTGGGGATCGGGCTGACCGCCGCTGCGGTGGCGGAGCTGTCGGCGGCCAAGGGGGAACCCGGCTGGATGCTGAGGCGGCGCCAGCAGGCGTTGCGGGCCTTCCGGGAGCTGCCGATGCCCCGGTTCGGTCCCGACCTGTCGGAGGTGGACTTCGCGCAGCTGGCCTACTACGCGCGTCCGGTGGAACCGGTGCAGAGTCTGGATGACCTCCCCGCGGAAATCCGGGCCACGTTCGAGTCGTTGGGCCTTCCCCAGGCCGAGCAACGGGCGCTGGCGGGCTTGGGGGCGCAGGTGGACTCGGAGATGGTGTATCGGTCCCTGCTGGCGGAGATCCGCGGGCGGGGCGTGGTGTTCGAGCCCATGGAAGCCGCGGTGCGCGAGCACGGGGACATGGTGCGGCGCTACTTCATGCGGGCCATTCCCGCTGCAGACAACAAGTTCGCCGCCCTGCACGGGGCCGTATGGTCGGGGGGAACCTTCGTCTGGGTTCCACCCGGGGTGGAGGTGGACATTCCTGTGCAAGCCTACTTCCGCATGCACACCGAAGACGTGGGCCAGTTCGAGCACACCCTCATCGTGGCCGAGCCGGGGAGCTCGGTGCACTACATCGAGGGTTGTTCGGCCCCCCGGTACGCCAGGGCCGCCCTGCACGCCGGCATGGTGGAGGTGTTCGCCAAGGCGGGAGCCCACGTGCGGTTCACCACGGTACAAAACTGGTCCCGGAACGTCTACAACCTCAACAACAAGCGGGCGGTGGCCGACGAGGGGGCGGCGGTGGACTGGGTGTCCGGATCACTGGGCAGCAAAGTCACCATGCTTTACCCCACCACCGTGCTCCGGGGGCCGGGCGCCAGGACCGAGAACCTGTCGCTGACGTTTGCCCGCGGGGGACAGTGGCTGGACACTGGGGCCCGGGCCCTCCACTTGGCCCCGGACACCAGCTCCCGCCTGGTGGCTCGCTCGGTGGTGCAGGGGGACGGGAAGGCGGTGTACCGGGGAAAGGTGTACGTGGCACCCGCCGGGCGGGGGGCCGCGGGGCATGTGGAGTGCTCGACGCTGCTCCTCTCCCCCCGGGCCCGCACGGAGACCATCCCCACGCTGAACGCGGAGACCGACGCGGTGGAACTGGGCCACGAGGCCTCAGTGGGCAGAATCTCTCAGGACCATCTGTTCTACCTCATGTCCCGCGGGCTAACGGAGTCCGAAGCCATGAGCCTGATCGTCAACGGGTTCGTGTCCCCCATCCTGAAGGAGATCCCGTTGGAGTACGCGGTGGAGTTGAGGCGGCTGTTGGAGGTATCCTTTGAGGAGGCCACAGGATGATCGATCTGGAACGAGTGCGCGCGGACTTCCCCATCTTGTCCGCGACAGGGAGCGGCCGACAGCTCGTCTACCTCGACTCAGGGGCCACCAGTCAGCGCCCCCGCCAGGTGATGGAGGCCGTGGCCCGGCTGTACGGCGAGGCCAACGCAAACGTTCACCGCGGGATCTACGCCCTGTCGGCGCGGGCCACGGACCTGTACGAGGAGGCGCGGGAGAAGACGGCGGCCTTCATCGGCGCCCGGCCGGATGAGGTGGTGTTCACCAGCGGAACCACGGCAGCCCTGAACTTGGCGGCGTTTTCGTTGGCGGAGGGCCGGCTGGCCGCCGGGGACCAGGTGGTGGCTACGGTGATGGAACACCACGCGAACTTGGTGCCCTGGCAGCGGGCTGCCGCGCGGACAGGGGCGCAACTGGTGACGGTGGGAATCACTGCGGACGGCCGGCTGGACCTCGAGGAACTGAGGACGCATATATCCCCCCGAACGCGGGTGGTGGCCTTGGCTCACGTGAGCAACGTGTTGGGGACCATCAACCCCGTCCGCGAGGTGGCCCGGCTGGCCCATCGTGTGGGGGCGGCCGTGGTGGTGGACGCCGCTCAGTCCGTGCCCCACATGCCGGTGTCGGTGGCCGACCTGGAGGTGGACCTGCTGGCCTTCTCCGGTCACAAGATGCTGGGACCCACGGGGATTGGCGTGTTGTGGGGGCGACGGGAACTGCTCGCCGAGCTGCCCCCGTTCCTCACCGGGGGAGAGATGATCGAGGAAGTGTGGCTGGACCGGGCCACCTGGGCCGACCCTCCGGCCAAGTTCGAGGCGGGGACCCCGCCGTTCGCCCAGGCGGTGGGATTGGGGGCGGCCATCGACTACCTCCAGGCGGTGGGCATGGAGCAGGTGCGGGCACATGACATGGAGCTCACCGCGCGGGCGCTGGACGGGCTGCTCGCCCGGCCCTACGTCGCCGTCTACGGCCCCCGCGATCCCCGGGACAGGGGCGGGGTGGTGGCATTCACCGTGGCGGGGGTCCATCCGCATGACGTGGCCACCGCCCTCGACCAGGAAGGAATCGCCATCCGGGCGGGGCACCACTGCGCCCAGCCCCTGCACCGGCTGCTGGAGGTCCCGGCCACCTGCCGGGTCTCGTTCTACCTGTACAACACGCCCCAGGAGGTGGGTGCATTCCTGGCCGCGCTGGACCGGGCGCGGGAAGCGTTCGGCTAGCGGACCGGGGGGAGAACATGACCGTGTACGGAGACCTGATCCTGGACCACTGGCGCCGGCCCCGCAACAAGGGTCGGCTGGACGACCCCGACCTGGACGGGGTGGCGGCCAACCCGCTGTGCGGGGACGTGGTGCGGCTGCAGGTCAAGCTGGAGGACGGGGTGGCGGCCCAGGTGCGGTTCGACGGCCGGGGGTGTGCGATCTCTCAGGCCGCCGCTTCCCTGCTCACGGAGATGATGGCTGGGAAGTCCCGCCGGGAGCTGGGCGAGCTGGGGGACGAGGATCTCCTGGACTCCCTGGGCGGGGTGGTCAAGACGCGCCTGTCCTGTGCCCTCCTGCCCCTGCGCGCCCTGCGCAAGGCGCTGGCGCCCTCGGCCGAGGAGGGAAGCTGATGAGGACGGTGGGGGCGGCGTTTTTCCTTTTGGTGATTGCGGCCCTTGGTTCACCGGCCCAGGAGGGACAGGTGGTGCCCCAGGGGATCGTGCCCGTTCCCACCGACCCGGGTATCGCGGTGACCCTGCGCACCGAGCGGGGTCAGTACGCCCCCGGCGAACTGCTGCAGGTCCGGTTCACCCTGTCCCGGCCGGCCTACGTCTACCTCTACGACGTCAGGCCGGACGGCGAAGTTCAACTGCTGGTCCCCAACCGCTTCCTTCAAGACGTGCGCTTTCCCGCAGGAGAGCACGCCCTGCCCACCGAAGGGTGGCGGCTGCGGGTGAGCGAGCCGGAGGGCACGGAGTACCTGCAGCTGGTGGCCACGGATTCCCCGCTCCCCTTCTACCAGGCCAAGGCCTTCGAGGAGCGCCCGTTCTTGGTTTTCACCGACCCGCGGGCGTTCGCCGACAGGCTGCAACAGCTCCTCGTGGGCAGCTGGGGGACGGCCTGGACCTCCTTCCGCGTCCACGTCCCACGGGCGGTGTTGCGGGTGGAGACCCGGCCGCCCGGAGCGGAAGTGTGGGTCGACGGCCGGTCGGTGGGCACCTCCCCGCTCGCCGCCACCGTGTCCCCGGGGACCGTCGAGGTGAAGGTCGCCCGTGAGGGCTATAGGGAGCGGGTGGTGGAGGTGGAGTTGGCCGACGGCGACGAGCGCATTCTGTCTCTGACCCTCCAGCCCGGCCCGCCCCCGCCTTCGGCAGGGCCGCCCGGCTGGGAGGTGGCTCTCACCGCCCCTGCGCCCGGAGTGGCCGTGGGTTGGGGATCACTTGCTCTGGAGCTGTGGGAGGGATCATTCGGGGTAGGGGTGGCCGTGCGGCCGCCGCCCCCCCGGCCCGATCCGGCCCAGCCCGGCGCCGGCGGCTGGTACCCGTGGGGGCCACTGCTGGAGCTATACGGAATCGGCTGGGTCTCCGCCGGCAAGGTGGGTCTGGTGGGGTTGGTGGGCGTCGCCGCCCAGGAGATGGCCTGGCTGCCGACCTGGGAGCCGGCGGCCGTGCGGCCGCTGGTGGACGTGGAGCCGGAGACCCAGCTGGACTTTCGGCCCACGTTTGGAGTGGGAGTGGGCCTGGAGCTGTGGTGGGGCCGGATCTACCTGGCTTGGCACCTGGTCCGCGGGCCCCTCCTCGGCCTCCGACTAGAGCTGGAGCGCCAGCCGTAGGCTGAGCTCCTGCCAGCCGGTGGGGGTGAGCAGAAGCCGGGCCGTCAAGCTGAGGTGGTCACCTCCCGCCAGGCGCAGTCCCGCGGCCGCCCGCGACCAGCCCCACAGCCCCCCGCTGGGGGAGAAGAACCAGTCCACCTCTGCGGTGTAGCTGCCCCCGCCGGGCAGACGGCCGTCCGCGGCCAGCCACACTAGTGTCCGTTCGTCGCCCGCCCACAGCCGGGTGTGGGCATCGTGCCACCGGGCCGGCGGCTGGGGATGAAACACGTACTCGCTCGCCGTCCCATCGGCCGGGACCCACCAGGCATGTTGCGTTTCCAGCGCGGCCAGGCACCCGAAGCGGGCCCCTGCCCAGGCGGCGTTGACTCCCACCCCGTGTACCGTCACCCCGGCCGGCTTCGCCGGCTGGTCCCAGGTGGCGCTGGCGTAGGCCCGCAGGCAGGGTCCGAACAGCCGGAAGGTGGGCGCCACGGCCAGCTGGTCCCCGGAGGCGGTCAGGGAGATGGTGGTGGGGTGGTGCTTGTCTTGGCCCACGGTGAAGGGCAGCGGCCCCAGGGGCAGTCCCCACAGGGAGAACCGCAGGTGGCGAACTCCGTCCGGTTCCAGGCGCAGCTCCGCCTGGCCGGCACCGTCCGCGATCTCCTTCTGCAGGGAGAACTCGGCCCCGCAGACCGTCCCCACCCCGGCCAGGGGGCAGGTGGAGTAGACCTTGGTCAGGCCGCGGTTGTGGTGGATGGTGAACCCTCCCGGCGGTAGCGAAGCGCCAAGCTCGACTACGGCGGCTGCCCACATCCGCCGCCCCACCTTGGTGCGGGCGGTGACCACCGCCCCGGGCGCGCCCGCACCGGGGAAGGGCGTGCCCACTCCGTCGCCCAGCGACGCCAGGTGCAGACTTGTATCCACCCCCCCGAGCGAGCAGTCCAATATCAGCTGTGCGTAGATGAGGGCGGGGGCTTGAGGGCCAAACAGCAACGTCCCCCGCACTCGCAGCGGCCCCCAGGTTCGGCGGGTGGCGAACTCCTGCCACGCCCACCCCCCAGCCGCCTCGCCCCACCAGGCATAGTCCGCGCGGCCAGCCAGTCCCCATCCGCCCAGCTTGCGGCGCAAGGTCAGGGAAGCAGTGGCCTTCACTCTCTCGGCGGCGGCCAACCCAAGTTCCAGGTCCCATTCCCCGGCGCCACTCAGCCCGCCCAGGGCCAGAACGGCCGCCGCCAATATCGCGCAGGCGCCCCTCATCTCCGCCTCCCGCGGGCGTAGTAAGGGGGTGCCCCGCCGGTGATCACTGCGAACTCGTCCTCGCCCAAGGAAGTGCCGTCTCCGTCCACCAGCTGCAGGTTGCCCTTGTCCACGCGAAACGGGAATTGTTCTCCGGCGAGGCGTTCTCCCACGATCTTGACCACTTCTCCGTCCGTGGGGCTCGCCACGGGGTCCACGGCCACGAAACGCACCTCCCCGGCCGCGTTGTCGATCGCCCAGGCTAAGACGTCAAAGCCGCCCAGGCCCTCCACCGCGCGGACCTGGAACTGGCTGGGATCGTACTGGAGGCCGGGCCCACCCCCGGTCCCGACGGCCAATCCGCCCAGCCCCCGTTCCATCCCCGCCGCGGTCACCACCACCTCAGCGTCCCCGCCGACATCACCCAACAGGTCGGAGAAGGCCAAGACGGGCTCCGCGGTGGAAATGTCAGCGACGCATCCCGGGGTGGCCACGGCCAGCGCAGCCGCCAGGGAACACAGGGCTGCCAGTTTGGCCCACTTCACCCACATGGCGCTACTCCGTCCCGATCAGCCTCCTGGCCAGGGACTCGGCGTCGGCGCGGTCGATGTCGCCGTCGGCGTCGTAGTCCGCGGCTGACCGCGCCGGTTCGGGCAGCGAGATCAGTCCCAGGGCCGCCCGGAGCAGTCGCCGGAGGTCCGCTAGGTCCACTATTCCGTTCCCGTCCACGTCGCCGGGGTAGCGCCGGGTGGTGAACTCCCTGATCGCCCCCTGCACCGTGCCCTCGGCGTACGTCAGTGCAGCCCGGAACTCGTATGTGGCGTTCGGGGCCAGGCCGGAGACGGTTGCCTGGTGCGTTCCGTCGGCGGAGAACGCGGTGGGAGATGTCGTCTGCCACGTTGGGTCGCCCTTCCTTCGGTACTCGAAGTGGACGCTGATCCCTGGCCTCCCTTGGTGGAGCTCCACCCCGTCGAACAGCCAGTAGATCCGGCACTCACCCGACTCCACCTTGTCCACCAGCAGGCCCACGCGAACTGCGGTCACGGAGAAGGCGGCCAGCTCGGGAAACAGGCGGGCGACGTCGTCCGACAGCTGGTGCTGGCAGTCGGTCCACGTCTGCCAGTCGGGGCCACGGCCGGGGATGTACTTGACGTCCGCCGAGTCAGGTGGGGGGTCGCCGACTCGCAGGTGAACGTAGCGCAGCCGCCGCGGGGTGCCGTCGCCGACGATCTCCACCTCGATCAACCCTCCCCGGGCTCGGGTGGAGCTGGTGCCGTAGGCGTACTGGGGTCGCACCCAGTAGCTGAGCTGAAGCGGGGTGGCCGGGTCGAGGTCTTCTGCTCCGTCAACGGACTGCCCGTAGGCGACGCCGGCCCAACCGGGCGTCCCGGCGGTGCCGTACTTCAGGTAGCCGGCGAACTCTCCCCCGGGGGCGTCGTACCCCTCCCGCTGGTGGAGCGCCGCGGTGGAAGGGTCGTCCTCCCCTGCCAGCAGAACAGGTCCCGCCCACACTGAAGGCTCCGCCCCGTCCTCGCCGGGCTCTTCGAAATCGGGGTTTCCCACTAGTTGAATGTAGGTCCAGCCGTAGTCGCCCACGCTGACCTCGGCCAGCAGGGTGGCTGAGGTGGCGCTCACGTCCGCCGGCGAAAGGGTGTTGACCGCCGGCTGGTCCTGCCCCAGCGCGAGGGCGCAGATTGCAGAGAGCAGCAGAAAGCCTAACCAGGCCGTCCGTGTTGTCCACCACATGGCACTTAACAGATTAGCACAGATGGGCTACACCGGGCAAGCCAGGATAAGAAAGATCTTACCTGAGGAAATCCGTAAACGGATAACCCCGGTGGAACAAGCCCTCGCCCTCCGGGGCCGCCGCTGTTGAGATCGACTGCTGAGCCACAACGCGCGATACTGTACCTGCGACCCCCAGGCGGGAGGATGAGACCGGCCGCACGAGGAGGATGGTATGGTGGAGGACTCGCATAGCAAGCTGTTCTACTTCACAGGCACCGGGAACTCGCTGGCCTGCGCCCGGGCGATCGCGGCAGGCCTGGGGGGAGCTGACTTAATCCCCATCGCCTCCCTGCGGGGGGAGGAGCGCGTGCAGCCGGGGGCGCAGCGGGTGGGGGTGATCTGTCCGGTCTACTTCTACACTTTGCCCCTCATCGTGCGTGAATTCTTGGGACGTTTGGACCTGACGGGGGTGCGGTACACGTTCCTGGTACTCACCATGGGGGGATCACCGGGGCGGGCGGTCGCCCATGCCCGCCAGACCGTCGCCCGGGCCGGGGGCTCGCTCAACGCCGCGTTTGGGATCCGCATGATGGGGAACTACATCGTCGAGTACAACGTGGGCGGCCCGCGGGCCTTGCGCCGGATGCAGGCCCGGATGGCGCGCGAGGTGGCCAGGATCGTGGCCGCGGCGGCGGCCGAGCAGCCTCACTTCGACCGGAGCAGCCTGGCTGGCCAAGCGCTGGGCGCGGCCCTGTTCGCCCTGCTGGGACGTAGGTTCGTGGCCACCTGTCGCCGGCGTGATCGTCGGTTCACTGTGGACGATACCTGCACCAGCTGCGGCGTGTGCGCCCGCGTGTGTCCGGTGGAAAACGTCCACCTGCGGGCCGGCCGGCCCCATTGGTCGGGCCGGTGCGAGCAGTGTCTGGCCTGCCTCCACTTCTGTCCGGTGGAGGCGATCCAGGTTGGTGGAAGACGGACCCGCGGGCGAAGGCGCTACCACCACCCCGAGGTGACCGCAGACGACATCGCCGGGCAACGCCAGCCACTAGAAGGCGCGTAGGACGGCCCTCCCGGTCGGTGAGCTGGGAGCAACCGCGAGGGTCAGGCGTCCGGCGGCAGCGCGTCCCGGGGCAGCCAAATCCAGCCTTCCCCGGGCGGGATGGCAACCGGCGGCGGCACAAGGGCTTGGGGATCGGTGGAGAACAGATAGGCAACCAGCGCGCAGATCAGCGCATCGCGCTTGTCCGGATGGTCGATCGCCGGGATCCAGTTGGCAGCGGCTCCGTTGGGCTCCCCGGCTCGATACCGATCGAGCAGCCCGCCGATCACCACTGACCTTCCACAGGGCGAGGGATAGGCTTCGATGGCCGTGAGCAGAGCCCCGTCGGACCACACCCCGCACTGCTTGGCCTCCGGGGTGAACTTGGCGATTACGTGCATCCCCTTGGTGGCCTGGCTTCCGATCATGTCCTTGAGCGGCGACAGGGGCCGGAGGCCGTGAGCAATCAGCATCCGCTCGGCTTCGCGATACAAATAAGGGTTGTCCTGGGAGGGGCCGACCGGGCCCCGGTGGCCGCGTCCAGTGACCAGCCGGGTGAAGCCTACGGAGAACCCCAGAGGGGTGTCGATGGCCATGGTGGCGTGGAGCCGGCCCGCGGGAAGATCCGCCTGGCAGTGCGTGAACAGCGCTTTCAGCCATTGTCGGGGGGTGCGGGCCGCGTTGATTGCCCGGCGCAGGTTGCCCCGCCAGGGGCCGCCGACGATGCGGAGGTCGGCGTTCAGGATGACGATTGCGTCTCGGCTCCTGGGGTTGTGATCGCAGTCCCACCCCCCCACATCCCAGCCGACGAAGCAGCGCGGGAAGGGGTCAGCGTTCACCGCGGCCATCACCTCCTGCGGCCATCCGTTCCTCCGGCGGGACACGGTCGGATGTTGGTGGCACCGCAAGCTGGCTGAACTGTGCCGCTTCCCGGATCACTGCGGGCTTGGCTGTCAGCTTGCGCGCCTGGAGGCTGGCGGGCACCGACTCCACTCAGCGGCCGCCGGCGGCTCCCTCGATGCCCATGGCCGCCTGGTGATGCAGCCGCAATGCCCTTTGCCGGTCCCCGGGGCCGCGCCTGGGAGTGTGGACTACTTTTCCTCCTCTTCCAACCACTTGCGGACCTTGGACTTGATGCGGCGCTCGATCAGGGGACCGAGCTCGTCCCAGCTGACGTCCTCCGGAGCCCCGGTCCAGCGGGTGAACGCGCTCTTTATGCGCCGCTCCACGTCGCGCCCCATCTGGTCCCAATCCCGCGTCTTCCGCCAGGCGCGGAGCGGCCAGCCCAACGCGGTCCCGGCCGGTCCCGCCCAAGCAAACAGGAGCGTCAGCAGGAACCACAGGCCGCAGGACTGCAGGTAGGACAGGCTGGGGAGAGCCCCGAGGTGCCCCGCCACGATGCTGTTCCACAGCATCATGATCACCCAGGCGAAGAAGAAGAACGCCGCCAGGTCTCCGTACCGGATCAGCTTGAACACCAAACGCATACCATCTCACCTCCTACTGGAACGATTATACCGCCCGCGGTGGCCACAAGGCCGCAGCCGCCCGGGCAGGATCGCGCGTTCGCGGACCGTGAGAGACAGCTGGCCCCGGTTGCCGCCGTGAGACCCCACCCCAGAGCGCGAGGGGCCCTCACCTTGAGGGCCCCTCGCCACGGTGTTCGTCAGGCTGTCGGTCTACCAGCGGACGGTGGACCCCAGGCCGATCCAGTTGACGCCGGCTGTCGTCACGCTCAGGCTGAAGGAGAAGTCAGCGTTGGATCCGATGGGGGCCCGCAGACTGGCCCGGGTCTCCGCCCAGTCGAATAGGCCGGAGCTGTCCCCGGTGTCGAACCAGGCGAAGGCGGAGAACCCGTAGGTCCCGCCGCAACAGCCCGGGCCCTCAATCTGAAGCCCGAAGAACTCGTCGTAGTCCTGTTCGATGGCGCAGACTTCGGTGGTCGCCAGCTCGCCGTCCCAGGTGAACCCGTAGATCCGGCTGCCGTGGTAGTTGAGGTACGGGTACCACCCGTCCTCATCGAACAAGTGGCCTGCCTTGAGCGTCGCCCCGTCCCAGCTGCACTCTGCCAAGATGGCCTTCAGCGCCACCCCGCCCAGGTAGTTGTTGCCCTGGTCTTCCGGGTCCTGCAGCGCGAAGAACGGGGTGATGCAGGCCGCCTCGCCCACGTCGACGTCGAAGACCATGTTCACCGTCTTGGAAGTGGTGGTGAACAGCACGTCGATCCACTCGACGTTCACGCAGCCGAGCTCCAGACCGAGGTCGGTGAGCTCAATCAGGAGCTGCTCGAACCCGTTCGCTTTGGTGAGACTGAGCTGGATCAGCAGATCAAAGCAGGTCAGGGGAGTCTCGATGTACACCTCGGCCCCGGTCCACTCCAGGGCGCAGCTGCCGGTCTGGACATCGACGTATCCTGAGGGCTTGAACCACGTGTTGCAGCGGCGAAAGATGAAGTGGTCCAGCAGCCAGTCGTAGCCGTACCCGTAGACGTAGCCGATGGTCTCTTCCATGTTGAACCGCGCCGCCGCCCACACGGAGAGCGCCTCCGACTCCTGCCAACCGCCGACGGTAAGCCCGTAGCCCATCTGGGGGGCCTGGGGCGTACCCACGTCGTCCAGCATGGACAAGGCGAACAGGTTGACCCCGGCGATTGCTGTGGCCCCGGAGACAAGCCAAGTGCGGAAAGCAGGCGGTACGGCGTTGAAGTCGAGTACAGAGCGCAGGACCAGCGGCCCCCATGCCCCATCGACGTCGAAGTAGAGATTGTTCAGTCCAGTCGGGCTGAGCACAGCCACGGACGAGATGTTCCAGCTGGTCATTGTGTAATCCAGCCTGAGGACGGAGTCGATGTTGTCCACCCCGAACGGATCGAGGTTCCACCTGGAGTTGAAGGTCCAAGAGCCGCCCAGGGTGGCTGCCGCAGCCCCGCACCCCAGGAGCAGCGCCAAGGTGCCAACCAGTAGCACGTTCCTCATCGCGCCCCCCTTCACGTTCGCCACACCCTAACCCGCCTCAATCTCGACGGTCAAGGTCTCTGACTCGCCGCCCACCGCCTGGATGACGAGCTGGTAGCTGCCCGGCTCCAAGCCGCAGGTGTCTATAGAGAACGTATGTTCTCCTGTTTGCTCATCGTAGTCCGCGGCTCCCCAGAAGACAAGGCGGCCTTCCGCCCCCAGCAGGGTAACCGTCACCGCAGAGTCGGTTACGGGCTCCCCGGTGGCGGGATCGGTGACCGTGAACCGGCCTTCGATGGGCTGGCAGGGCGCGTACACGCCCTCCAGGGTCACCTCGACCCCGCCGGCCCCGCCGGCGATCCCCCCGAGGATGCCTCCCGCCCCGCCGGCCACCTGGGGTCCGCGGCCAGCCGCTCGGAACGCGCCCGCCCCGGCACCGCGCTGGTAGCGGATGAAGGTGCCCACGTCCATCCCCAGGCGATCCTTCAGCCACAGCTGCTGGACCCCGGCGGTCAAGTTGGGGACCATGCCCGCGTCGATCAGCTCTTGAATATCATCGTAGGCGTCGCACGCGGAATAGGGCAGGTAGGGCCGCAGCTGAATGGGTCCCGCAGTTCGCCCCTGTACCTCCCCGAAGTCCTGCGTGTACCAGTAGTTGAACCGAGCGTCGAGGGCACCGCGGCCGTCGTTGGTCACCGAGCCCTGGATGTCGTTCCAGTTGATGGCGCAGGTGGTGGCGTCCACCAGGTCGGCCACGGTGATGTCGCCGTGGATCTTGAGGCCCTGGCAGGGCAGTCCGATGATGATCCCGTCGGCCTTCAGGTCGAGGTCGCCCTCCAGGACCGGCATCTCCCCCGGCCCGGCCGGGTTGACCATGGTCACCGCGTCCTGGATGGCGGTGAACGCAGACCCTGCGGTGTAGGTGCCCTCGCGGATCTCGATGACGTCGGCGGACGGGAGCTCGTTGGCGCCGATGATGGCCATGTTCAGGTAGCCACCAGCGGGCGGCGGCCCCACCGGGGCAACGATGATCAGCATCAGCCCCGTGATCTGCACACCGGGCTGAGTCGGATCCCCGTCCGGGTCCGTTCCCAGCCACGGGCTGAAGATCACGTTATCGGTGACACCGTCGCCAGCGCCATCCGGGTTGCTTGCGTGCATCGGTCCGTCAGCGTCGCCCCACCAGTTCAGGGCAGCGTCAACGTCTGTGCTCACTCCGTAGTTCTCTACACCAAGCGCGTTGCCCACGATGCTGTTGAACCGGATAACAGTGCCAACCGGTTCATGTCCGTAGAACTGTGCCACCGAGACGCCTGCTCCGGTGTTGCCAGCGATGTTGTTGTAGATGACAAGCGTGTTGTTCGAGTCCATCTGGACATCCACGCCCCACATGTTCCCGATCACGTCGTTTTCCCGGACCACGGTGTCGTTCGATGCGGGCAATTCCCAAAAGCCAAACCCAGCGACCCCGATGCCGCTTTGATTGTCTAGCACGGTGTTGCCTTCAACCACCACATCGTCGGTGGAGGCAACGAGAATGCCCGTCGCTGTCCAGCTTGGGCTGTTCACCCAGCATTGGGTCACGAGGTTCCCGGAGATGACGCCGGTAGCACCATATCCGATCTGGATACCGTTCTCCGCCCACCAATCGGTGGCGGCTTCGGGGCCGTTGCCGATCACGACGTTCCCGGAGACGTTCGCCACTGGGTCAGGGGCAGGTCCCAGGTCTCCGGCGATTCCGATCCCGCCGCGGCTGAACCCCGAGACGACGTTGTTAAGGATGTCCACGACTGAGTCGCCGTAGACCAAGATGCCGAACGTCTCGGCACCTCCTCCGCCGCCGCCCGGGTTCATCATGTTCTGGATAACATTGCCGCTGATCTCGCCGTGAACGTTGCGGTAGAGGATGCCGACAAATCGGATCGGATACGCTTGTGCCTTGTTCTGACCGTCAACCACCAGACCCTTGACATCGGCCGAGATCACGCTCGAACCTGACACGTGCGAGCGGACCATTGTCCCACCGTACGCGAAGATGATGGGATCAAGCGTGCGCCTGCTCTCCTCAATCGTGTACGTCTGTGAACCCGGAGCCTGGATCACGGCCCCGGGCTCCCCTTGCAGCACGATCCCCTTCCCGATCAGCGCTTGCGTCACATAAGTTCCGGCCTTCACGAAGACCGTGTCCCCGTTCTGGGCCGCGTTCAGGGCGCGCTGGATCTGCATCCCCGGCCCGACGACAAACCGATCCAGGCCGAGGTCGAACACCACGGTATAGGGCGCCTGTAGCGAGTCAATCACCGCTGCTGCCAACGCCTCGGCCACCGTAGCGTAGAACGCGACGCCCGTGTTGTAGGGGGACGTCGGCGACTCCGGTGCGTACACCTTGCCCACCAAGCCCAACTCAAGGGCCGTCGTCTCCAGATTCGGCGTGCTCCCCTGGCCGTACTTCACCAGCGGGGCTACGCCTTGGCCGGAGAAGACCAGGGTTCCCGCCGGCGCAGCAAGGTTGACGATCGCCCCTGGCAAATCCTCAACGTAGATGCCCATCGGGGTGTTGGCCAACGTGTTCGTGCCGGCGAAGGCGACGGAGAACGACTCATCAGCCCCCGTTGCATAGATTGCCACACCAGCCCAGCCCGTGCTCATCCCGGAATCGCGGACGTCGATGTCCTCGATGGTCACCATGGTGCTGTCCGTCAGAGCGACTCCGTTCCTCGAAACATTCTTGACCTCGACGTTACGGATCACCACGCCCGAGACGTGATTGAGGTCGATCCCCCCCAGTGGGTACCCGCCGGGCGTGACCGTCTTCCCTGCCCCGACGACCTTCACGTTCTGGATCGTGAAGTTCTGGACGCCGGACACGTGAACAAGGAAATAAACCGCATTACCGGCGGTAATCGTGATGTTCTCGATCGCGACGTTGTTTCCCGCGCCGGACACCCCGATCCCGTAGCCCGCCCCCGCCGGCTCGAGGATCACAAGGTCCGTTCCAACACCAGAGATCGTAACACTCTTGGTGATGTTCAGGTTCTCCGCATACGTCCCAGCGGCCACGACGATCGTATCGCCTGGAGCTGCGGCGTTGATCGCCGCCTGGATCATCGCGTAGTCCCCCGGCACGTTGATCGTCGCCGCCAGCCCCCCGATCGAAACCAGCAAGGCCAGTCCTGCCAATAGCCACCCAAATCGCGCTGTTCCTGCCATCCCCGCCTCCTTTCCCTTGCTTTCCCTTGCCTCCCTTCGGGAACCCGCGGTAATCGGGTTGCGTGGCGCGATTCCTTCCCGGACCATCACCCCCCCTGGCGTGAGGAGAAGGAGCCCTACGAGAAATGCCCATCCCTTAATTAGGCCGCCTCCTTGGCCCCCCAGTCCGCCGTCTGCCGCGCCACCGCGCGGCGAATTGCCCCCTCGTCCGCCCAGCCCTCTTCGATCAGGATCTCTCCCAGCAGGCGGCGCTCGCCCTCCGCCCGCTGTTTGGCCAGCGCCTGCTCGAGCCGCTCGGGATCGACTGCCCCCATCTCGAGCAGGATCTGGCCGATGGGCCGCCCGCGACGCGATTCGCGGAGCTCGGCCCGCATCTGCTGGAGCTTGCGCTCGTACCACTCCCGCACCGACATGGGGATGCCCCGCCGCTCCTGCGCCCGGTACTCCTCTCGCACTCGCTCGTAGCGAAGTCCCGCCCTGGCTGTCGCTGTCCTCAAAGCCACCCCTCCCGACGCAATGGACTGTGCTGCAAGAGAAAACGGCCCCCCGACAGCGGAAGGCCGATTGGTTCCCAGTGAAGTTCAGGCCAAACTAAACGCCGAGCCGCCATCCTCACCCCTTCCGGCCTAGCAGCTCGGCTATCCTCTAGGGACCCGCGGCTTTGCGCCCCCACCTCGCGATGAGTTCGCCTTTTTCAGGGCCCGCGGAAGTGACTCTATTCTACAATGAAACTTAACCTATGTCAACTGTTAAACGTGAAAAACAACCCCCTACAGCCGGCCTCTTGGAGTGTCTTCTCTGTTAGCAGAAATGTTAACGAGCGGCGGCGGCTTGCACGGCGGCGGCGGCGTCGACCAGGCCGTAGCCGGTCGTCTCATCGTGGCCGCGGGGCCCGAGGTCGGCCGCCGACTCCCGCAGGAGCTCCCTGAGCTGCTCCGGCCGGATGTCTGGGTTGACGGACAGGATGAGGGCGGCGGCGCCGGCCACATGGGGGGCGGCGAACGAAGTCCCCGATCCGGTGACTTGCCGGCCGCCGGGCTCGTAGGAGAGCACTTCCACCCCGGGGCCGGCCAGGTCGACTTCCGGGCCGCGGTTGGAGAAGCCGGCCACGCGCGCGTTGCGGTCCACAGCCGCCACAGTCAGCACCTCTGGGTACCGGCCGAAGTAGCCCACCTTGCCGCCGTCGTTGCCGGCGATGCCCACTACCAGGATGCCGCGGGCGGCGGCCCGGCGGATGGCCGCATGTACGGCCGCAGGCGGGGTGAGCTTGGCGTAGATGGAGAGGTTGATCACGTCGGCACCCTGGGCCACCGCGTAGTCGATGGCCGCGACCAGTCTGCCCCAGTCTGAGCGGTAGAACAGGCCGCGGCGGTCCAGGAAGCGGAGGTCCATGATGCGGACCCCGGGCGCCACCCCGCCGGCGCCGGAGTTGGCGTCCAGGGCCGCGGCCACCAGCCCGGCGACGAACGTCCCGTGCTCGTGGATGGGTGTTCCGGACAGGGAACTGGCATCGCCGTCGCGGAAGTCCCAGCCGTGCACGTCGTCCACGTAGCCGTTTCCGTCGTCGTCGCGGCGGTTGCCCGGGATCTCTCCAGGGTTGTGCCACATGCGGCCCCTGAGGGCGGGAACGCGGCAGTCGATCCCGGAGTCGATCACTGCCACCACCACCTGGTCAGTGCCCTGGGTCACCCGCCACGCCTCGGGAGCGTGGACTGCGCTGAGGCTCCAACTGGGCCGCACCCCGGGCGGAAGCACGTAGCCGCCTGCCCCTCCGGCCGGCTCCGGCCCAGACCCGGGCAGGCCGACCACTAGGGCCAGTAGTGCTCCGATCCACAACAGCCGCTTTATGCGTCCTACAACCGCCACCAGGTGGTCACCACTGCTTTGTACCACATACCAGGGGGCGCTAGACGGGCGTCGCCGTGCCGGCGGGGAGCAGCTACACTGCGGGGAAAGGAGGACCGATGGCTAGGGTGGAGTTTGTGGTGATCGGTGGGGGGCCGGGCGGGTACGTGGCCGCGCGCCGCCTGGGCCAGCTGGGGCGAGAGGTTGTGTTGGTGGAACGGGATGCGATTGGGGGGGTGTGCCTAAACCAAGGCTGCATCCCCACCAAGTGTCTATATGCGGCCACCGCCCCGGTGGGCCGGGCGGCGGAGTTCGGGGCCATGGGGGTTCACCTCCAACCTCAGCTGGACGCGGCCGGCTTGCGGGAGTGGGTCGGGCAGCAGGTGGCCACCCTGCGCCAGGGGGTGGAGCGGCTCCTGGCCGCGGTGGGGGTGGAGGTGGTCCGGGGGGAAGCCCGGCTGGCCGGCCCCGGCCGGGTTGAGGTGACCGGCGACCAAGGCGGCCGGACCTTGGAGGCGGACGCGGTGGTGCTGGCCACCGGCTCATCCCCGATTCAACTGCCGGGATTTCGGTTCGATGGCGAGCGGATTTGGTCCTCCTGGCATGCGCTGCAGCTTTCTCACATCCCGGAGCGGCTGGTGGTGGTGGGAGGTGGGGTGATCGGGCTGGAGATGGGCACCCTGTACCGCAGGCTGGGCAGCCAGGTCACCGTGGTGGAGATGACCGACCAGCTCCTGCCGGGATTGGGCCTGTCCCGCCGGGGACAGGCCGTGCTGCGCCAGTCTCTGCGCGGGCAGGAGGTCGACGTCCAGTTGGGCACGGCGGCGGAGAGCTGGGCGGACGGTGGGGTCAAGGTACGCCGCGAGGATCACGAACAGGTGATCCGCTGCGACGCGGTGCTGGTATCCGTGGGGCGGCGCCCCCAAGCCGAGGGGCTGGGCCTGGAGTCCGTGGGTGCCGCGACCGAGAGAGGTTTCGTGGTTACAGACGACGCTCTGCAAGCCGCAGACGGCGTGTACGCTGTTGGGGACTTGCGGGGGGGGGCGCTGCTGGCCCACAAGGCGGCGCACGAGGGCCTGGCGGTGGCCGACCGGCTGGGCGAAAAGCACGCTTCCGCCGGCCAGGGGGTGGTGGCCGAGCCGGCCATCCCCTGGGCCGTGTTCACCGACCCCGAGGTGGCCAGGGTGGGCCTTTCCGAGGGAGAGGCGCGGGCGCGCGGGTACGAGGTGCGCGTGGGCAGGTTCCCGGTAGGGGCGTTGGGCCGGGCGCTGGCCGAGGGCGAGCGACTGGGCCATTTCGAAGTGGTGGCCGCGGCGGACGGGCGAATCCTGGGGGCGGAGCTTGTGGCCCCCCACGCCTCGGACGTAATCGCCGAGGCCGCGTTGGCCGTTCAGCACGGACTCACCTTAGAGCAGCTGGCAGACACGGTGCACACCCACCCCACGTTCCCCGAAGGGCTGTGGGAGGCGGCTCTGTCCGCCCTGGGTCGCCCCCTGCACGGGGGCCGGTGAACGGGCGAGCCCCCGCACCTGACGTGGTGGTTGGTGACTCGGCGGCCGTCCGGATACCATCTGGATCGGAGGTGGTGGGGTCTGCAGTTGTATGACACGCTGACGCGCCGGTTGGCGGAGCTGCCGGCCTCAGACGGCAGGCTGCGCATGTACGTGTGTGGCCCCACCGTCTACGACTACTTCCACATCGGCAACGCCCGTCCGTTTATCGTGTTCGACGCGTTGCGGCGCTACCTCGAGTCGCGCGGGCTGGAGGTCACCTACGTCCAGAACATCACTGACGTGGAGGACAAGGTGATCGCCCGCGCCCGCCGGGAGGGGAAAGCTCCCCAGGAGGTGGCTGGCCGCTACGCCGAGGCCTACTTCCACGATCTCGAATCCCTGGGCGTACAGCGCCCCACCTACTCCCCTCGCGCCACCGAGTACGTCCCCCAAATGGTCGACCTGATCCGTGTCCTGGTGGAGAAGGGGCACGCCTACGAGGCCGATGGGGATGTGTACTTCTCGGTGGCCAGCTTCCCCGACTACGGGCAGCTCTCCGGGAAGGTGCTGGAGGAGCTGGAGGCGGGGGCGCGCATCGCGGTGGAGGACAAGAAGCGCGATCCCCTCGATTTCGCCCTCTGGAAGGCGGCCAAGCCCGGCGAGCCGCAGTGGCCCTCCCCCTGGGGCCAGGGCCGGCCCGGCTGGCACACCGAGTGTGTGGTCATGGCTCGGGACCTGCTTGGGGAGACCGTCGACGTCCACGCCGGGGGCAGTGACTTGATCTTCCCCCACCACGAGAATGAACTGGCGCAGGCGGAGGCGGCCACCGGCCGGCCGCTGGCGCGAATGTGGTTGCACAACGGGATGCTCACCGTGCGCGGCGAGAAGATGGCCAAGTCAACGGGGAACTTCGCCTACGCCCGCGACGTGGTGGCGGAGTTCGGGGGCGAGGCGGTCCGCTACTTCTACCTGTCGCGCCACTGGCGCAAGCCGCTGGACTTCTCGACGGAGGCGGTGGGAGAGGCAAAGCGGGCGGTGGAGCGGATCTACGGCTTCTTGTGGGAGGCGGAGACCCTGCCGGCCGAGGGAGAGGTCCCGCAGGCGTTCTCGGACGAACTGGCCAGTCTGGGGGGTCGGTTTCACGCCGAGCTGGATGATGATTTCAACACCGCGGGCGCCATCGGGGTGCTGCAAGAGGTGGTGGGAACAGCCCACCGGTTTAGGACGGGAGGCGGGTGCCCGGCGGGGGTGCGAGGGGCGGCGGCGTTGGTCAGGCAGTTGGCCGCCCCGTTGGGGTTGTTTCAGGCACCGCGCCGGGCGGCTCCTGGCCTGGCCGAGCAGCTGGTGGAGCTGCTGGTCGACCTGCGGGGCCGGCTGCGGGGGGAGAGGAACTTCGCCCTCGCCGATCACATCCGCGACCGGTTGGCCGAGCTGGGGGTGGAGCTGCGCGACACCCCCCAGGGGAGCACTTGGGTGCAGAGGGACTAGGGATTGAATGGCCTGGGGAACTTGGTTACAGGCCGCCCGGGCCGTTGGGACGAATGTCCCTTCGGTGCCTATTGTCTGGCCGCACCGCCGGCTGTATTCTGCGCCGCCGCTCCAAATTGGAGTGGGTAAGGAGGGGGATTGAGCGTGCGCTGTCAACAGTCCGGGGGGCCGAAGAAGCCCAAGAAGCCCAGCAAGCCGAAGGACAAATAGGGGAGGCCGACCTCCAGCTGTGGAGGTCGGCAGGGATGGAAGTCCAGGGGGGCGGCTAGTCGCCGCCCCCTACTTGATTGGCCCCACCCACGGCCCATCACCGCGCTTCCCATATCCAGCCCCTGCTCTCCCCGCCGCAGCCGGGGCAGAATCCTATGCGGGCTGGGGTGAGCCCAGGGCGGAGAGCAGGCTCGCCCGCAAATCCGACCTGGCCCGGTTCGCGGTCACGTCCCGTCAAGTGGTGTAGATTGGGTTCCTCGTCGGTAGTGACGAGCTAGACGGCGATCACCTCCTTCGATATCCCCAGGGCGGGGACTTCGCGCTCCTCGGGAGAGCCCCCGTAGAGGACCGCCATCGACCCGAGGCTGAAGTACCGGCGCACGGCCAGCCACTCGTCCCCCTGTT
>JBNGCS010000012.1:0-15295 GCA_049975705.1 Candidatus Bipolaricaulaceae bacterium
CTGGCCGGACACGCCCCCCGACAGCACGAAGTTGACCGGCCCTCCGGTGGTGAACTCGAACCCCCCCTGCAATTGTATCCCCCGCACTTGCTGGCCGTAGAACTGGATGTCGCCGATGGAGATACCCCCGAAAGTCACCCGGGCGAACGAGCTGCCTGGATCCACGCTCCCCACCGCTGAATAGCCCTTTACGCTGGAGCCTGCCCAGCTGGCATCCAGGCCGGTGTTCAGCGATACGTGGAAGCCTGCGGGCGCCCGCCAGGAGATGGACATCAGTGACCCAGTGGCGAAGCTCTGGCTCTGAACGGGGTAGCACAGGGGGGCGAACGAAGTCCCCGGGGCGGGGAAATTCACGTCCTGCACCATCACTACCTGTCTGACGGTGCATCCGCCGATGATGTAGGCCCCGGTCACCCGGGCGGTGACGAACAACAAATCTCCCGAGGGAACGACCACCGCGTTGGGCAGGTTGTTGACGTCGGTCACCGCCTCGAACGGAACCGCGAACCACATCTCAGGGGAAAGGGAGATACGATCAACCGTTCCCCCGTAGACATCGATGTCTCGGACGTCAACGTCGGCCCCGAACATGAAGTGTTCTACCCCCGCCATGTTGACCGCGGCGTCGAGCCGGGGGGTAACCCACCCGTAGTCCGCCCTGAGATCGACATTGGACCGCAAGGCAAGCTCGATGAGAGCAAACTCGCTCGGCGTGTCTGCCTTGATCTCCCCGGTTAAGGTGGCCGGGATCCGGCGCATCACTCCATCCATACCGAAGGTCCCCGAGATCCTAGCCACAGAAGCCGCCGCACTGCCCGCCAACCCGGTGCTCAGCAGAAACGCGATGAACCAGCGCCCATTGCGCATAGCCACCACCGGTTCCTACTCGTGTTGAGAGCAACCCGGGTGGTCTGGGCATAGGGGTGGGGCTGTGTGTTCGACTCCCTGATGGGGAGCGACGGACCCGCGTCCTGTGAGCAGCGGACCAGGGTCACCGCTGTGACCTCAGGCAACTAGGATACTGCAGGCGAAACCTTGCCAAGCACGTGGGGGGAACGGCCGCTGCACAACCCGCCGCGGGCCCTGCGAGCGTACGGGTACCCCATGCGCCAGTGGAAACGACGCGGAAACTGCTGGAGCCGCACCCGCCGGGAAGGCTCACGACTGCCACTGTAGCACCACCAGTGGGTCGGCGTCTACAGTTGACACCCTGGCCTTTGGGTCACCTGTCCACAATGGGACGCAGCTGGGAAGCGGCCGGGCGGCCGTCCCCCGAGAGCCGATCCCACTGGCATAGGAGGCCCACCCCGGACCCCCTAAGGCTCCGAGCGCCCAGCGCACTGAGGTTGACGGTGTTTGTCCGCCGTCTCGGTCCCCGGCCAGCCTTCGCGGGGGCCTGGCAGCAGAAAGTGTGTCCTGCAGGCGAAGTTGACGTGTGAAGTTTTTCCAGCTATACTTCAATTGTGCCCCCCAAAGGGATCGGGGAGAAGCTGCGCGCGCTCAGGCGGAACAAGGGGCTGACTCTTGAGGAGCTGTCGGCAGGGTGCGGACTGTCAGTCAGTTTCCTGTCCCAGGTGGAGCGCGGAGTCTCCTCCCCGTCCATCGTCTCCCTGTCCTCGATCTGCCGCGTACTCGAGATCCCCGTGGCCCAAGTGTTGACCGAGCACGCCCAGCCCGCCTCGGTGGTCACCAAGGCCGACGATCAGCTCCGTATACAGATAGCGGACTCGGCAGTCGCCTACCGTTACCTCAGCGGAAACTTTCCCGGACGAGTCGTCGAGGTGTTGATCAACGAGTTCCCCGCCGGCCATCGGCACCCTCTGGCCAGCCATGACGGGGAGGAATTCGGCTACGTCCTGGAGGGCCACCTCATCTTGCGGCTGGAGGACGAGCGCTTCCCGCTGGATCCCGGGGACAGCTATCACTTCTTGGCCACCCGTCCTCACGGCTACGAGACCACGGATGGCGCGGGGGCTCAGGTGTTGGTGGTCACCACCCAGAAGTTCATCGAGGCACATTGGGAGAGGCAGAGGATGGCGCGAGGATAGCACTGGGTCCCTGGACCGTGGCGAGGCGGTCGACCTAGGCAGCTAGGGGGTGTGGATGTGCAGGTTGAGCACTGATGTAGGCGGCACGTTCACCGACGGCGTTCTCCTCGACGAGGCCAGCGGGAGCATGCAGGTGAGCAAGGTCTCCACAACACCGCACAACCCCCGCTCTGGGGACGGTCACGGCCATCGATCGGTTTGGGGTGGACCTGGAGAAGGCTTCGTTCCTGGTCCACGGGACGACCGTGGTGATCAACGCCCTCATCGAGGGCAAGGGAGCGCGCACCGCTCTGCTCACCACCCAGGGATTCAGGGACGTCCTGGAGATCGGGCGCAGCAACCGCACGCCCACGTTCGCCTGGACCAGTTCTCTGATAGGGAACGGGAGGCAGCCTTGGTGCGGGCCGCGCAGGCCGGCGTCCGGTGGCTGCTCACGGCCGGGTTGGACGTCCCCTCCTCGCGGAGAGCGGCGCACATCGCCGCTGGCAACGAGAGAGTCCTAGCTGCGGTGGGCCTGCATCCGTGGCAGGTCGGCGAGAGTCCGCCGGCGACGCTAGGCCAACAGCTGACCTGCCTCGCCCGAGCCGCACACGTGGTGGCTGTGGGGGAGGTGGGGTTGGATTTCATCGACAATGCGTTTACCGGGGTGGACTACCGGTCCGCGGACCAGCTGCGTCGAGCCCAGCTGGAAGCGTTCCGCCAACAAGTGGAGATCGCCCGTGAACTTGATCTCCCCTTGGTCCTCCACTGCCGCGGGGCTTACCTGGAGCTGATCGCCGTTCTCCGCGAGGAGAAGGCGTATCGGGTGCGCGGCATGGTGCACAACTTCGATGGAGCCAGGCAGGCGATGGCCCGGCTGCTCGACATGGGACTGTTGCTGTCCATCGGGGGAGCGATTACCTACCCGGAGGCGCTGCCCCTGCGCCGGGCCGTCCGGTACATCCCACCGGACGGTCTGCTCATTGAGACGGATGCGCCCTACATGCCCTTGCACCCGGACTCCGGAGAGAGAAACGAACCGGCCAACGTCAGGATCGTCGCCCACTGGGTGGCCCAGCTCAAGGGCGTTGAGGAGATGGAGCTTGTAGAGACCTGTTATCGATCCTTCGCCCGGATGTTCGGCTTGCCCACCTGAAGGGATGGCCGAGGCAGAACCATGGAAAGACCGACTGGATTTGGGCTGCCGGCCGTCGGGGCCGCGGAGGGGGGAGAGCAGGCCGAAGTCTGTTCTCCGAGCGGTGTGCTGTTCGACGTCAAGCGGTACGCAATCCACGACGGACCCGGGATCCGCACCACGGCCTTTCTCAAGGGCTGTCCCTTGGATTGTCCCTGGTGCCACAATCCAGAGGGCAAACAACCCAATCCCGAGCTCTCCTTCCTTGCCCACCGCTGTCTCGCCTGCGGTCTGTGCGCCTCGGCCTGTCCCCGCGGGGCGATCACTATCTCACCCGGGGAACTTCCGAACACCGATCGCGGCCGGTGCACCGCCTGCGGAGCCTGCGTTGAGATCTGTCCCGCCGGAGCGCGCGCCGTCGTGGGCACCACCTACTCGGTGAGAGAACTAGTCGCGCAGCTGGAGCGGGACCGCATCTTCTACGAACAGTCCGGCGGAGGGGTGACCTTCTCCGGCGGGGAGCCCCTCGCCCAGCCCGACTTCCTGCTGGCCTGCCTTGCCGCCTGCCGCCGGCGGGGACTGCACACCGCCCTGGATACCTGTGGCTACAGCTCCCGCCCGGCACTGCTGGCTGCTGCCCGCTTGGCGGACCTCGTCCTATACGACATCAAACACATGGACCCAGAGCGGCACCTGGCCGCCACCGGGGTCCCGCTGAAACCGATCCTCACCAACCTAGTCACCCTGGCGGAGGAGGAGATACCAGTCTGGATACGGATCCCGCTGATCCCCGGCTTCAACGACGACCGGGAGACCGTCGAGGGGTACGTCGCCTTCCTGTCGAGGTTGGGACAGAACTGCCCAGTGGACCTGCTCCCCTACCATCGGATCGGACGGGACAAGTACCGCCGGCTCGGGCTGCCGTACACAATGGATGGTGTGGCACCACCCGCCCGCGAGCGGGCAGATGAGCTGGCCCAGCGGCTGGCGGCCGCGGGCTTGGAGGTAAGGATCGGGGGGTGAATGGGATGACTGGCCGGGTAGCACGACTCAAGGAACGATCGCTGGCAGCGGAGCCGACCATCTCCGCGGAGCGGGCGGTGATGATCACTCATTTCTACAAGGAGAACCTGGGCAAGTACCCTCCCCCCATCCTGCGCGCCCTGTGGTTCAAGACCTTCTGCCAGCAGCGGACCATCCACATCGGAGACCACGAACTCATCGTGGGCGAGCGCGGCCCAGGGCCCAAGCTGGTCCCCACGTATCCCGAGCTCACTTGCCACTCCATTGAAGACCTGGAAATCCTAAGCGGCCGGGAGAAGACACGCTACCGGGTGCCAGCCGAGGTGGCGGAAGCTTACGAACGCCAGGTGATCCCGTTCTGGCGGGGCCGTTCCCTCCGGGATCGCATCTTCGCAGAACTGCCGCAGGACTGGCAGGATGCCTATTCCGCCGGCATGTTCACCGAGTTCATGGAGCAACGCGCCCCGGGGCACACCGCCGGCGACGGCAAGCTCTTCCGGCTGGGGCTGGTGGATCTCAAGGGGCTGGTCGCCCGTGCCCTGGCCCGCCTGGACCTGGAGGGGGATCCAGAGGCGTACGCCAAGCGGGCAGAGCTCCTGGCCATGGACATCGCCGCCGACGGCCTGATTGCATTCGCCCGCCGCCATGCCCAGGCGGCCCGAGCCCTGGCCGAAAGGGAGGGGGACCCCAAGCGGAAGGCCGAGCTGCTCACAATCGCCGAGGTGTGCACCTGGGTGCCGGCCCACGCGCCCCGTAACCTGTGGGAAGCACTGCAGGGCTATTGGTTCTACCACCTGGGTGTCATCAGCGAGCTCAACGGTTGGGACGCCTTCAATCCAGGCCACCTCGACCAGCACCTTCATCCCTTCTACCAGAATGACCTGGCCGGTGGGGTGCTGACCGCGGAGAGGGCAAAGGAGCTCCTGTCGTGTTTCTGGATCAAGTTCAACAACCAGCCGGCCCCCCCCAAGGTGGGGGTCACCGCGGCGGAGTCCGGCACCTACAACGACTTCGTGAACATCAACTTGGGCGGCCTCACCGCCCAAGGAAAGGACGGATCGAACGAACTCTCCTACCTGATCCTAGAGGTGGCCGATGAGCTCCACCTCCTCCAACCCCAGGTGAACCTGCAGGTGGCCCGCGTCACCCCGGACCCGCTGGTGGAGGCCGCCTGCCAGGTGATCCGCAAGGGCTATGGTTACCCCCCGCTGTTCAATGCCGACCGGGTGGTGGAGGAACTCCTCAGGCAGGGGAAGAGGATCGGGGACGCCCGGGCCGGGGGGACCAGCGGATGCGTGGAAACGGGAGCCTTCGGCAAGGAAGCCTACATCCTGTCCGGCTACTTCAACCTGCCCAAGGTGCTGGAGGTCACGTTGAACGACGGCCTCGACCCCCGCACAGGCAAGCGCATCGGCCTGCCCACCGGGGAACCCGGCGGGTTCTCCAGTTTCGCGGACCTGTTAGCCGCTTGGGAACGACAGCTCAACCATTTCATCGACTTGAAGATCCGGGGAAACTCCCTGGTACAGGAGCTGTACGCGGTGGAGATGCCGGCGCCGCTGCTCTCCTTGTTGATCGAAGACTGCATCGCCACCGGCAGGGACTACAACGCAGGCGGGGCCCGGTACAACACCACCTACATTCAGGGAGTGGGGATCGGGACCCTCACCGACTCCCTGTCGGCGCTCAAGCACCATGTGTTCGAAGGGGATGAGCTGAGCATGGAGGAGCTGCTGCGTGCGCTGGCCGCCGACTTCGCCGGGTACGAACAGGTCCGGCAACGCCTGCTGCAGGGCACCCCACGCTACGGAAACGACGACGAGCGGGCGGACGAACTCATGCGGGGGGCGTTCGAGGCCTTCTTCCGAGCGGTGGACGGGCGGCCTGCCCCGCGGGGAGGTTCGTACCGGATCAACATGCTGCCCACCACCTGCCACATCTACTTCGGGCAGGTCACCGGTGCCACCCCGGACGGCCGCCCGGCGGGCCGGCCCCTGTCCGAGGGGATCTCCCCGGTGCAAGGGGCAGACCGGAGCGGCCCCACCGCAGTGCTGCAGTCGGCGGCCAAGATGGACCACGCCAAGACCGGCGGGACTCTGCTGAACATGAAGTTCTCGCCCCAGGTGTTGGAAGGAAGGGAGGGCCTGCGTAAGTTCGCCCGGCTGGTCCGCAGCTACTTCGCCTTGGGAGGGCACCACGTGCAGTTCAACGTGGTGTCGGCCGACGTCCTCCGCGAGGCACGCGAGCGGCCCCACGAGTACCGGGGGCTGCTGGTCCGAGTAGCCGGATACAGCGACTATTTCTGTGACCTGTCGCCTGAGCTCCAGGAGGAGATCATCGCCCGCACGGAACACGGCACCGGTTGACCAGGGCACCTGGGCTGGTCTTCCCACCGGGCACAGCTCACATACACAATAGTGAAACTCCTGCGTTACCACTTGACAGGTAAATTTTTTTCACTATACTGGCAACATGCAGAACGTGGGAAGGCGCATCCGCGAGCTGCGGCAGCGGAGAGGCTGGACGCTTGAGGGACTGTCCGAGCGCTGCGGGCTGTCGATGAGCTTCCTGTCCCAGGTGGAACGGGGCCTGTCTTCGCTATCCATTTCCTCCCTCCAGGCCATCTGCAGGGCGCTGGAGGTGCCCCTCACCCATTTCTTCGCCCCCCCGGAGGGGAATTCACAGGTACTCCGGGCCGGCCAGGCCCGCACCCGCCTTCGCATTGAAGACTCCCAGGTCACCTATCATCTCCTCTCCGGGGCCATGCCGGACCGGATGCTGGAGGCACTGATCGCTGAGTTCCCCCCTCACTACGAACACCCCCTGATCACCCACGGCGGCGAGGAATTCGGGTACGTGGTGGAGGGAAAGATCGTCCTCCAGTTCGAGGATCACGAGTTCGAGTTGGGACCGGGTGATAATTTCCACTTCTTCTCTACTCAGCCCCACACCATCCGCAACCCCAGGGATGTGACGGCCAAGGTACTCTGGGTGCTGACCCAGAAGCTGCTGGAAGGAGGGATGGCAACGGATGGCGAGACGAGTGGCCATCGACATCGGCGGGACGTTCACTGACTTCGTGGCCCTGGAGGAGGCCACCGGGGAAGTATCCCTGGGAAAGGAACACACCACCCCGGCGAACTTCGCCCTGGGCGTTATCGAAACGATCACCAACAGTGGGGTGCCCCCTGATCAGGTTCAGCAGTTCGTCCACGGGACCACCGCCGTGATCAACGCTCTGACCGAGCGCAAGGGCGCGGACGTGGCCCTGATCACCACGCAGGGCTTCAGGGACGTGCTCGAGATACAGCGGGCAAATCGAACGGACATGTACAACCTGTTCTACGAAAAGCCCAAGCCGTTCGTCCCCCGCAGGCAGCGGTTCGAGGTCCGCGAGCGGATCAACTCCGCCGGACAGGTGCTGGTCCCACTCGACGAGGGCGGGGTGGCCGCCGCCGTGCAGGAGTGCAAGCAGCGGGGCATACAGGCGATCGCGGTCTGCTACCTGAATGCCTACGCAAACGCCACCCACGAGCTTCGTACCCGCGAGATCATCGAGGAGCTGTATCCGGAGGCGTACGTGACTATTTCGCACGACATCACGCAAGAATGGCGCGAGTACGAGCGAACCAACACCACGGTGCTTAACGCCTACGTCCGTCCCTCAACCGCCCTGTACCTGGACACGCTGGACGAGCGGCTGTCTCAGCTGGGGCTGTCATGCACCAAGTACGCCATGCAGTCGAACGGCGGCACCGCTCCGTTCGACCACGCCCGCCGCGTGCCCATCCACCTGGTGGAGTCCGGCCCGGTGGGGGGCGTGATCGGCGCCCGCGTGATCGCGGAATCGGTCGGCGAGTCTTCGTTCATCGCGTTCGACATGGGCGGGACCACGGCCAAGGTCAGCCTGATCGAGCAAGGGCACGTCAAGATCAACACTGACTATCACCTGGAGAAGAGCGCGTTCTGGGCTGGCTATCCGCTCAAGATCCCCGTCGTGGACATCATCGAGGTGGGAGCCGGCGGAGGGTCCATTGCCTGGATCGACGCTGGTGGCGCCTTGCACGTGGGGCCGCGGAGCGCGGGGGCAGACCCCGGACCGGCCTGCTACGGCCGCGGGGGGAGCGAACCCACCGTCACCGATGCCAACCTCCTCGCCGGCCGCTTGAACCCCGACTACTTCCTGGGTGGACAGATGAAACTCGACGTGCGCCGGGCCGAGGCGGCGATGGAGAAGGTGGCCAAACCGTTCGGCCTCTCGCCCCTGGAAGCCGCCCTGGGCGTAATCCGGCTGGCCAACGCCAACATGCAGGCCGCCCTGGAGCGGGTGAGCATCGAACGCGGCTACGACCCCCGTGACTTCACCCTAGTGGCCTACGGCGGAGCGGGCGGGCTCCACGGGGCCACGTTGGCCCGCGAGCTGAAGATACGCAAGGTGGTCGTCCCCCAGGGCCCAGGGCAATTCTCCGCCTGGGGGATGTTGATGACCAACTTGCGGCATGATTTCATCCGTACTTTCGTCCTCCCCTGCGACCGTGATCACCTGGCGGAGATCGTGGCCTCCTTCTCCACGCTCGAGCAGGAGGCCCGCGCCCAGTTCCGCCGTGAGGGCTTCCCGGAGGCCCGGGTCTCCGTCGACCGCTTCCTGGATCTCAGGTACAAGGGCCAGGAGCACACCGTCAGGACCCCGATCTCCCTCGACATCCTGGAGGGCGGCGACCTGACCACGGCGGTAGACACCTTCCATGAGCTCCACGAACAGGCATACTCCTTCCACCTGGACGATCCGGTGGAGATCGTCAACTTCCACTTGGTGGGGTGGGGGGAGGTGGAGAAGCCCACCCTGCGCCCGCTGGAGGAGGACGGCCGACGCGACCTGGCCCGGGCCCGCAAAGGACAGCGCGTCGTCCACTTCGAAAACGAGGGGGCCGTCCGCAGCCAGATCTACGAACGGGCCCTCATTCCCCCGGGAGAGCCGATCCTCGGACCGGCGGTGGTCGAGGAGCCGGCTTGCACCACCGTGGTGTGCCCGGATCAGGAGGTTACGGTGGACAGCTTCGGTAACCTGGTGGTCAGGGAGGTGGGCCGGTGAGCCCGTCAACCGGCGTGGATCCGTTCACGGTGGAAGTCATCAAGCGGGCGCTGGTCTCCGCCGCCGAGCAGATGTTCGCCGCCCTGGGGCGTACCGCCAAGAGCTCAGTGATCTACGAAGTGCTCGACTATGGGTGCGCCATCACTGACGCGCGGGGACGGATGATCGCCCAGGCCAACGGGATCCCTCCGTTCATCGGGGTCCTGGGAGACGCTGTGGTGGACGTGGTCGCCAAGTTCGGGCTGGACGGCCTCTCGGAGGGCGACATCATCATCATGAACGACCCCTACATGGGAGGTGCCACTCACCAGAACGACGTCGTACTAGTGATGCCCGTATTCTACCAGGGTAAGCCGTTCATGTTCGCGGCCAACAAGGCGCACTGGAACGACATCGGCGGCAAGGACCCCGGAAGCTGGACTACCGATGCCACCGAGGTCTATCAGGAGGGGCTGATCTTCCCGGCGGTGAAGCTGTACGAGGCGGGGAAGGAGTCGCCCGCGGTGGTGGACGTGCTGGCCCGCAATGGCCGCATCCCGGACATGACGTTGGGGGACATGCGGGCCCAGGCTGCATCCCTCCAGGTGGCAGCCAGGCGGGTGGTGCAGATATGCGACAAGTACGGGCTGGACACCGTGCTCCGATCCGTAGACGTGTACATGGAACAGGGAAGGCAGGAGGCGTTCGCCCAGCTGGCTCGGCTCCCCAAGGGCCAGTTCACCGCCGAGGACTGGATCGACGACGACGGGCTGGGCGGAGATCCGGTGCCCGTCAAGGTGAAGATTACCATCGGCGAGCGCCAGTTCATGGTGGACTTCTCGGGCACCGGCCCCACAGCCAGAGGTCCGATCAACACCCCGTTGTCGGCGGCGATGAGCGAAGTGAAGCTGGCCTACAAGGCGGTGGTCTCCCCCCACAGCCACGCCAACGACGGCCTGTTCGCCCCGCTGCGGGTCAACATCCCCGAGGACACGGTGTTCAACCCCAAGGCACCGGCCCCGGTGGGCGCCTACTGGGAGTCGGGCGGCTACGTGGGTGATCTCATATGGAAGGCGCTGGCCGATGTGATCCCCGAACGGATCACCGCCGGCCACTTCCTGACTGTGGGGGCCACCATCGTGGGGGGCATCGACGACCACAGCGGCGAGTGGTTCTTCTGTGTGGAGCCCAACGCCGGCGGATGGGGCGCGGGACGGGGCAAGGACGGGGAGAGCGGACTGGTGTGTTCCGGGGATGGGGAGACCTACGTGCTGTCTGTAGAGGTGGCGGAGACGCGCTACCCGTTCCTGGTTGATCAGTTCGCGTTCAACGTGGTGGACGGGGGCCACGGACAGTGGCGGGGGGGCTTCGGCCTGGTCAAGGATTACCGCATCACCAACTCCTCTGCCTTCGTCACCGCCAGCTTCGGCCGCCACCGGTTTCCCCCTTGGGGGCTGGCCGGAGGCATGTCCGGGACCCCCAACGCCGTGGAGATCCGGACTGCCGACGGGCGAGTGGAGCGGCGGGGACGTGTCTCCAACTGGCCGCTAGCCCGCAACGACGTGGTCCGGTTCATCACCGGCATGGGCGGGGGCTACGGCGATCCCAAGCAACGCGACTCTCAAGCGGTGCTGGCCGATGTGCTGGACGGGCTGATGACCAAGGAGACCGCCCGCGACGTCTACGGGGTAGCCGTGGCGGGGGATCCTCCACAGCTGGACATGGCTGCCACCAAGCGCCTGCGGGGAGGCTGACGTGGACCTGTGGCAGGCCATCACCGGTAGGAGAAGTGTGCGGAAGTTCTTGGGCCGCCCCATAGAACGGCCCCAGCTGGAGCGGCTGGTGGAGGCCGCAGTGTGGGCCCCGTCGGGAGGAAACGCCCAGAGCTGGCGGTTCGTGGCAGTCACCGAGCCGGAGCGCGTGAGAAGGATCAAGACGGTCAGCCCGGGCATGCTGGGGACCCCGGCGGCGGTGATCGCTGTCTGTCAAGACCTGACGGCGGCACGCAGCAAGGGCTCCCGCCTGGGTGAGGAGTACCTGGCCCCGCTGGACGCGGCCATGGCGGCCCAGAACATCATGTTGGCAGCCCACGCAGACGGCTTGGGCACTTGCGCGGTAGGTTCGTTCCACCGCGGGGCAGTGAGCCGCTTGCTGGAGCTGCCCGACGGCGTGGAGGCGGTGTTGCTGATCTCAGTGGGATGGCCGGCGGTCGAACCGGCGCCACCGCCCCGCACGCTGGCCGGGGTGCTGCACTACGAACGTTACCATGGACGCTGACCGGTTCGAACGGGCGGTCTATGAGCTGGTGGGCTACATGGTGACCAGCGGCCGCAACCTGCTAGATGAAACCCCCCTGTACGGGCCGTTTCGGTTGGTGGATGCCGCCAGCCGGCTGGTGGAGATCCTGGAGCAGGAGGACCTGGCCAGCCGACGGATGTCCCGGCTCCGGCAGCTCATCGAGCAAGGCAAGGAGTCAGTGATGGGTGATACCCAGGCGTTCCAGGAGTTTCTAGACGAACTGGTGGACGCTCTGATCACGGGTATGGACCAGGGGGGTGATCGCTGAGCGCAAGATGCAGGTCCGCCTTGTAGTTGGGCAATCACGGGAGGTGGAGAGATGAAACGGTTGGTGTTGGTTTTCGGAGTCGGTCTGTTGGCGGTGTGCTTGGCGGGGGCAGGTGCCGAACGGCCCCTGCGGGTGACCTTCGCCTGGCCGACGTACATCGACCCGGCGGTGGGCTCGGACTTCTCCAGCTCTTCGTCGTTCGTCAACCTGTACGATAGCCTGGTCTACCCGGATACGGACGGCAGCCCCATACCTCATGTGGCCACCGACTGGGAGACCTCGGACGACGCGCTGGTGTGGACGTTCTACCTGCGGGACGACGTGAGGTTCCACAACGGTGATCTCCTCACCGCCAACGACGTCAAGTTCTCCATGGACCGGCTGACTACCATCGGGGAGGGCTACGGTTTCCTGTTTGTGGGCCGTGTCGAACGCACCGAGGTGGTCGACAGCCACACGGTCCGCTTCTACCTCACGGAGCCGTTCGGGCCGTTCCTGTCGACCCTGTACCGGCTGTACATCCTGAACGAGGACCAGGTGATGGCCAACATCAAGGAACCTGGGCCGTACGGGGAGTTGGGCGATTACGGCAAGGGCTGGCTCCTCACCCACGACGCCGGCTCCGGGCCGTACATGGTGGAGGAGTTCCGGGTCGAGGAGGAGCTGGTCATGGTGAAGAACCCCGACTACTGGCTGCCCATCGACCCCGAGGCACCGGACGAGGTACGGTTCATCGGCACCACCGAGCCGGCCACCATCCGCACCATGATCGCCCGTAGAGAGCTGGAGATCTCCGACCAGTGGCAGCCGCAAGAGGCCCTGCAGGCTCTGGACGACATCCGTGGGGTGGACATCGCCGCCTTCTCCCCCGGCACCATGTTCTACCTGATGGTCAACACCAAGAAGCCGCCCACCGACGACATTCACTTCCGCCGGGCGATGGCCTGGGCCACTGACTACCGCACGGTAGTGGAGCACATCTTCCCCGGGGCATTCCAGGCCCGCGGCCCCATCCCTCAGAACATCCCCGGGGCCGACCCCACAGTATTCCAATTCCATCGTGATCTGGATAAGGCCCGTGAGGAGCTCCAGAAGTCCAAGTACTATGATCAATTGGATCAGTACGAGGTGGAATTCCACTGGATCGCTGAAGTCCCCGACGAGGAGAAGGTCGCCTTGCTCTTCATGGCCAACATGGCCGAGATCGGGATCAACGTCAAGGTGGTGAAAGTACCCTGGATGACCGTGGTGGAGGAGATGGCCGAGCTGGAGACCAGCCCGCACATCGTATCCGTGTTCGACTCCTCTCACTATCCGGAGGCCGGGTCGTTGCTGGAGTCCCGCTACCACTCATCATCCGCGCCCACCTGGGAGCAGAATGAGTGGCTCCTGGACGATGTGCTGGACGCCATGATCGAGGAGGCGCTGGCCACCGTAGACAAAGACGCCAGGTTCGCCAAGTATGCCGAAGTCCAGCAGTACATCTTTGACCTCTGCCCAACCATCTTCCTGTTTGAACAGGTGGAGAAGCACGCCTTCCAGACGGCCTACCTCGAGTGGCCCGTCGCCGAGGGGAAGGTAAACCCGGTGATGGGCTACAACATGGCCGCGCGATTCATGAAGGTGTTCCCCGACAAGCGCGCGGACATCTTGGGCGGATGACCGCGCGGGCGGGGAGGGGCAGCGATCCCTCCCCGCCTCTCCCTCTGTCTCTTAAGGACGGCAGTCGATGAGCATCCTGAAGTACCTGGCGAAGAGGCTTGCCCTGTCAGTATTCGTGCTGTTCGGGCTGTCTGTGCTCATCTTCGTGATCTCCCGGGTGCTGCCCGGGGACCCGGTCCGCATGGCGTTGGGCCCGCGGGCGCCGGAGTGGGCTGTCCAGAACATGCGCGAGCAGATGCACCTGGACGCTCCGCTCTACGTCCAGTACTACTACTGGCTGTCGGGGGCGCTGCACGGGGACCTCGGTCAATCCCTGTTTACCCGCCGGCCCGTCATCGACGACGTGAAGGAGTTCCTTCCCGCCACCATGGAGTTGGCCCTGTTCGCCGGGTTGATCATGGCCGTGTTCGGGATCTTGCTGGGGGCAATCTCGGGCCGCTACTCGAACACCTGGATCGACAACGGGGTCCGTATCTTCTCGTATGTGGGGGTGGTCACCCCCTCGTTCGTGTTCGCCATCCTGTTCGTTCTCTTCTTCGGGTACGTGCTGAACTGGTTCCCCACTGCCGGACGACTGAGCTCTGACGTGGTGCGGCCCCCGGTGATCACCGGCATGGTGACCTTCGACGCCCTGGTCACCGGCCGGTTCGCCGCCCTGGGCGACGCCCTGTGGCACATGGTCCTCCCGGCGGTGAGCCTGGCCCTGGCGGGGATGGCACAGGAGGCCAGGATCACCCGCTCCACGATCTCGGACAACCTGGGGAAGGACTACATAGCGGCCGCCAAGGGCTTCGGCATCCCCGAGCGGCGGGTGACGTTGAAGTACCTGCTCAAGCCGTCGCTGATTCCCACGGTGTCCATCCTGGGGCTGGACTTCGCCGCCCTGCTGGCCAACGCCTTCCTGGTCGAGCTCATCTTCAACTGGCCCGGGTTCTCCCGCTATGGGATCAACGCCATGCTGCGCAAGGACCTCAACGCAGTCTCTGCAGTGGTGATGGTGATCGGGGTGGTATTCGTGGTGGTGAACATCCTGGTGGACTTGGTGGTGGCCTGGCTCGATCCGCGGATCAGGCTGGGGGCGGAGCGGGCGAAATGAGCAGACCCATGTGGCGGAATCCGAGGCTGCAGCGCAAATGGGAGAGCTTTCGCAAGGGGTGGTACAAGTTCTCCCGCAACCCGGTGTCCATCGTGGGGCTGTTCTTCGTGTTCGTGGTGGCGTTCACGGCCACGCTCGCCCCGGTGGTGGCCCCCTACCCCAGCCATGCCGGCCGGTTCGTCAATTTCGCTGAGGCGGGCCGGCCCCCCAGCTTGGCGCACCCGTTCGGGACCGATGTGTTCGGCCGCGACGTCCTCTCCCGCATCTTCTTCGGCTTTCGCTATTCACTGATGATGGGCATCGTGGTGCTGGCGCTGGCCGTCCCCCCGGGGGTGGTCCTGGGCCTCATCGCCGGCTACTTCCAGAACACCTGGGTGGAGACCGTGGTCATGCGGATCACGGACATCTTCTTGGCCGTCCCCCCGCTCATCCTGGCCCTGGCGGTGTGCTCAGTGCTTACCCCCAGCGTGTTCAACGCCATGATGGCGGTGACCCTGATGTGGTGGCCCTGGTACACCCGGCTGGTATACGGGCTGACCCGCTCACTGCGCAACGAGTTCTTCGTCCAGGCGGCCGAGGTCACCGGGGCCAGTCGCCCGCACATCCTGTTCCGCGAAATCCTGCCCAACTGCGTCTCCAGCATCTTCACCAAGATGAGCCTGGACATGGGGTGGGTCATCCTTATCGGCTCCTCCCTGAGCTTCGTGGGGAGGGG
>JBNGCS010000012.1:15305-33745 GCA_049975705.1 Candidatus Bipolaricaulaceae bacterium
GCTGGGCGCCCAGCCCCCCACCCCGGACCTGGGCACCATGGTGGCCGACGGGGCCAAGTACTTGCCCGATCGCTGGTGGATCGCCATCTTCCCCGCCCTGGGCATCATGATCACCGTGCTGGGGTTCAACCTGCTCGGCGACGGATTCCGCGACCTGTTCGCCTTGGAGGAGTCTTGACATGCGGGACACGCTGCTGGCCATCTCCGACTTGCACGTGGAGTTCAAGGTCTACGAGGGAAAGCTGAAGGTGCTGAACGGGGTCAACATGAACGTGGCCCCGCAGGAGCAGGTGGGGCTGGTGGGGGAGTCCGGCTGCGGCAAGACCACCACCATGAAGTGCGTGTTGCGCATTCTCCCCGTTCCCCCCGGGCGGATCACCCGAGGCGCGATACTCTTCCGGGGCCGGGACGTGCTCCGGTTGGCGCCGCGGGAGCTGCAGTGGGTGCGGGGCCGAGGCGTCTCCATGATCTTCCAGGATCCCACGGCTGCCCTGAACCCAGTGTTCACCATCGGGGACCAACTGATGGCGGTCATCCGGTATGGCTCACGGGACTCACTGCCTCACAAGGAGATCCGGCGGCGGGCCAGCGCGGTTCTCCGGGAGGTACAGCTGCCTGACCCCGACCGCATCCTCAACTGCTATCCCGTCCAGCTCTCCGGGGGCATGCGGCAACGTGTGTGCATCGCCATGGCGTTGGCCACCGAGCCGGAGCTCCTCATCGCCGACGAGCCCACCACCTCGCTGGACGTCACCATCGAGGACCAAGTGCTGCGGCTCCTCCAGGCGCTGGTGGAGCGACGGGCCACTTCGGTGATCTTCATCACCCACTCCCTGGGGGTGGTGCGAGGAATGGCAGATTGGGTTTACGTGATGTACGCCGGGAGCATCGTGGAAGGCGCGAGGAAGCCGGCCCTGTTCGCCGAGCCCCTCCACCCCTACACCAAGGGCCTGATGAGCGCCGTCCCCAAGCTGACTGGCGGGGGCATCGTGGAGGGGATCCCCGGCCGCATCCCCAACTACCTCGACCCACCGTCCGGTTGTCGGTTTCACCCTCGCTGTCCGCAGGCCATGGAACGCTGCACCCAGGAGCGACCGGCGTTCGTGGACACAGGGGACGACCACCAGGTGGCCTGTTTCCTGTATCAGGGGAGGGGAAGTTGATCGATCGCATCCTGGTCGCCGAGCAGCTGAAGAAGTACTTCGTCACCACCCAGGGCACGGTACGTGCGGTGGACGGGATCTCCTTCTCCATGCGGCCGGGGGAGACTCTGGGGTTGGTCGGCGAGTCCGGCTCGGGCAAGAGCACCACCGCCTACACGGTGGTGGGCATCTGCGCGCCGACCGCCGGCAAACTCCAGTTCGCCGGCCAGGACATCAGCCGGCCAGTGGCCAAACGCTCTCAGAGGTTGAAGCGCGCCATCCAGATCGTGTTCCAGGATCCGGGCACCTCCCTCAACCCCCGCCGCACGATCCAGCAGATCCTCGAACTGCCCCTCAAGGTCCACCGCATCGTGGACCGTCGCCACCGCAAGGCCCGGGTGGCCGAACTCCTCCGCATGGTGGGGCTGCCGCCCGAGTTCATGTACAAGGCCCCCCAGGCCCTGGGGGGCGGTGAGCGTCAGATGGTGGCCATCGCCCGCGCCCTGGCCGTCGAACCCCGGCTGGTCATCCTGGACGAGCCCACCTCTGCCCTCGACGTCTCCATCCAGGCCAAGATCATCAACATGCTCCTCCGTTTCCAAGAGGACATGAACCTGGCATACCTGTTCATCACCCACGACCTGTCGTTGATGCGCAACGTGGCCAACCGGGTGGCCATCATGTACCTGGGCAGGATCTGTGAACTGGCACCCACTGGTCAATTCTTCCGCGCGCCCTGGCACCCCTACACCAAGATGCTGCTGTCGTCCATTCCGGTGGTCACCGAGGAAGAGGAGGCCGCCAAGCCGGCCAAGATCATCTCCGAGGGGGAGATTCCCAGCCCGGTCAACATCCCCCCAGGCTGCGGGTTCAACACCCGCTGCCCGGAGCGGGGGGCCGGATGCTCGGACCGCGTGCCCGAGCCGGTCGAGGTGGAGGAAGGACACTTCGTAAGTTGCCACCACTGCGCTGCGGGGGCGAAGGCAGTTGAGATGAGGAAAGGAGACCTGGCGTGACCAAGATTCTGTGGATAAACCCGGTGGGGACCGACCTGTTCGACCACCCCATCGAGGAGTTCCTCCTGGCGGCCAAAGGACCGGAGACTCAATTGGACGTGGTATCCCTGGATCGGGGCCCGCTGCATCTCGAGTACCACTACTACGAGGCCCTCATCCTGGCGGATACGCTCCACCGGGTGCGCCGGGCGGAACGGGAGGGGTACGACGCGGCGGTGATCGGCTGTTTCTACGATCCGGGGCTGCGGGAGGCCCGCGAGATCGCCGAGAGGATGGTGGTCACCGCTCCGGCGGAGTCGGCCATGCACATCGCCTCCACCTTGGGGCACACTTTCTCCATCTTGGTCGGTCGGAAGAAGTGGATCCCCAAGATGCACGAGAACGTCGTCCAGTACGGGTTCACAGACCGTCTCGCCTCGTTCAAGTCGCTGGAACTGGGGGTGTACGACTTCCAGCGGGACCCGGCGGAGACCGCCCGCCGGCTGCGGGAAGCGGCCAAGTCCGCAGTGGAAGAGGATCGGGCAGAGGCCATCATCTTGGGGTGCACCATCGAGTTCGGGTTCTACCAGGAACTGCAGGCCGAGCTGGGTGTGCCGGTGATCGACGCGGTGGTGGCGCCGCTGAAGTACGCCGAGTTCCTGGTGGAGCTGAGGGAGCGGTTCGGATGGTCACACAGTAAGGTTTATGGCTACCAGTCCCCGCCGCGGTCGGAGATCGCAGGGTGGGAGCTGGAGAAACAGTTCGGCATCCCGGGGCTGTGGGAGTAGAAAGGATGGGACATGCCAGGTGATCTTCGGGTCGGCTTCGACGTGGGCGGCACCTTCACCGATGGTGTGCTCATGCGGGGAAGAGAGGTGGTGGCCAAGGCCAAGGCGCTGACCACGGAGGACGTCACCGGGGGCATTGTCAACGCCCTGGACACTCTCCTGGAGCAGACGGCGGTGGACCGGAGCGACATCGCCATGGTCTCACTGGGAACCACCCACACCACGAATGCCATCATCGAGCGGCGGAACCTGAACCGGGTGGCCATCTTCCGGCTCGGGGCCCCGGCCACCCTGGCCATCCCCCCCCTCACCGGTTGGCCGGAGGACCTGCGGACGGCCATCGGCGGCCCGGAATTCGTCCACATCGTCAGGGGCGGGTCGGAGTACGATGGCCGCGACATCGTCCCCCTGGACGAGGCAGCGGTCGGCCAGGCCTGTCGCCGGTTGAAGGGGAAGGTGGATGCGGTGGCCATCACTGGGGTGTTCTCCCCCATCATCCCCACCCACGAACAGCGGGCGGCGGACATCGTCCGCCAGGAGCTGGGGGACGACGTCCACATCACCCTCTCCCACCGCATCGCCACCATTTCCCTGCTGGAGCGGGAGAACTCGGCCATCCTCAACGCCGCGGTGATCGGCGTGATGCAGCGGGCGGTAAGCTCCCTGCGGCGAGCGGTCGCCGAGCGGGGCATTCAGGCCCCGCTGTTCATCGTGCAGAACGACGGGAGCGTGATGTCCGCCGACTACGCAGTGGACTACCCCATTTTCACTGTGGCCTCTGGCCCGGCGGCATCGGTGCGAGGGTCGGTGTACCTGTCGGGGATCGAAGACGGAGTGGTGGTCGACATCGGCGGGACCTCCACGGATGTAGCCTACATCGTCAGCGGCTTCCCGCGCGAGTCTTCCATCACCGTCACCATCGGCGGCGTCAAGACCAACATCCGCTGCCCGGACCTATTGTCCATCGCCCTGGGCGGGGGGACGATCGTCAAGCACCAGGGGGAGGACGTCTCCGCCCTGGGCCCCGAGAGCGTCGGCTACAACCTGGTGCGCCTGGCCAAGGCGTTCGGCGGCCCCCTGCTCACCGTGCACGACGTGGCGGTAGCCCGCGGACAGCTCCAGCAGAGACTCGCGGTTTTCGCCTCAGATTTTGTGACCCACCCCGACAGCGTGGCCCAGCTCCCCAAGCGATTGGTGGACCGGGCCTGGGCGGCCGTCAAGTCCACGCTGGAGGAGGCCATCGACAAGATGAAGACCACCCCCGAGCCGGTCAAGGCGATCTTCATCGGCGGCGGGGCGCTGGTGGTCCCCCAGGAAGGCCTGGCCGGGGTCTCGCAAGTGCTGAGCCCTGACCACTTCGAGGTGGGCGGCGCGGTGGGGACCACCATCGCTGAGATCGGCGCCTACGCCGAGGGCGTGGTGGACCTGGAGCGGGAGGACCGCACGAGTGCCATCGCCCAAGTCACCGAGCAGGCCAAGGACAACGCCGCCGCCGCCGGGGCGGTGCGGGACACGGTAGAGGTGATGGACGTGGAGGAGATCCCGTTCACCTACATGCCCGGCAAGCGGGAGAAGATCCGCGTACGGGTCAAGGGGAAGGTGCTCACGTGACCGGCAAGGACGGCGGGGCCCGGCGGATCCTGGCAGAATGGGGTGTGCGCAACTTCCGGCCCATCGACCGGGCGGCCATCCAGGAGATCACCCTGGGGGCGTCGATTCTGGCCACCGGCGGGGGCGGTGACCCGGAAATCGGGTTGCTGTGGACGTTCAAGGTGCTCAACGAGGGCAAGGAAATCATCATGGTGGACCCCGCCGATGTCCCGGACGACGTGCAGGTGGCCAGCCCGGCTTGTCTGGGGGCGGCGCTGGTGCTTACTGAGAAGCCCCCTGGCGATCAAGTGCTCAACCTGGCCATGCACCGGTTGGAAAGGTACCTGGATCGACCGATCCAGGCCACCATTCCCATCGAGTGCGGGGGGGTGAATTCGCCAGTGGCCTACGCCGCGGCCGGGGAGCTGGGGGTTCCGGTGATCGACGTGGACGGGATGAACCGGGCCTTCCCGGAACTGCAGATGACGTCCTGGGTGACCCACGGAGTACACGCCTCCCCCACTGTTTCGGTGGACGACCGAGGGAACGTGACGGTCATCGACACCGGTGACGACGACGTCCTGGCAGAGAACCTAGCCCGCCGGGCCGCCATGGCCTACGGGGGCATCTCGTGGATCGCCACCTACCCCATGCAGGGGGCGGAGGTGAAGGCGACCTCCATACTCGGTTCCCAGAGCATCGCCTGGGCGGTGGGGCGCGCGGTGCTGGCCGCCCGCCGCCGCCACCGCGACCCGGTGAAGGAGGTACTGGCCACCCTGCGCAAACAGCGGGGGGTGGACGGCTTCCGGGTCTTCAAGGGCAAGATCGTGGACATCAACCGGGAGTTCGGTTCCGAGGCCACCAAGGGGTTCACCCTGGGCCGGGTGACCATGCAGGGGATCGACGAATACCGGGGCCGGACGGCGGAGCTGGACTTCCAGAACGAGTGGCTCAACCTGAGGATCGACGACCAAGTGCGGTGCCTGCCCCCCGACCTCATCGCCATCCTCGACTCGGAGACCGGGGAGCCAATCCGCACCGACATCATGAAGTACGGCTACCGGGGGACCATCGTCCTCATCCCCGCCCACGAGAGGATGCGTACCCCCAAAGGGATCGAGATGTTCGGTCCCCGCCATTTCGGCTACCCGCTGGCCTACCAGCCGGTCGAGCAGCTGAACACCTGAGGAGGTAGAGATGGACCTGGACCTGAAGGGGCTGATCAGTGCCGATCCTCGCCGCCGCCGAGTGCTCAGCGTGGTCGCCGCCAGTCCATACCTGGAAAGGCAGGCCCTGCAGCAGAAGGTGGGCATTCCTGCAGATGAACTGGACGAGGTCCTGGCGACCCTCACCGAGAAGATGGTGCTGCTGGAGCTGGCCAGCCAGGCCGACTCCAGCGTGGAGTCACGGGTTCCCAAGAAGGTCTACCTGATCAACCCCGACTTAGCGGCATCGCTGGCCGATCTGCTCACCTAGCCCCATGGACCGCTCGGCAAAGGTGAAGGCGCTGTCGGGGCGGATGGAGGAGCAGGAGGTCGATCGCGTCGTCCTGTTCAGCCGCGACAATGTCATGTACTTCACGGGCTTCCGATTGAACAGGGCGGCCAGCTCCATCCTGGTGGTGACCTCCGCCGGTGAGCCCACCTACGTGGTGGCGCAGCTCGATCTGGAGCGTGCCCGACGGGATTGCTGGGTGGAACAGGTGATCTCCTTCCCCGAGGACACCCCCAACTACTTGGACGCCCTGGGACCGCTGCTTGCCGGGAGCCGGCGCCTGGGAGTGGAACGGTCGTGCCTGACGTTGGCCCAGGCCGACTACCTGCGGGCGCTGGTCGGACCGCAACTGGACTTGGTCGACGTGGAGCCGTGGGTGGCCGAGATGCGGCTGCGCAAGGACCAGCAGGAGCTTGAGCTGATCCGCACGGCGGCGGCGATTGCCGACCGGGCGATGGAGGAGTTCCTGCGCGAGGTGAGCCCCGGGACCAGTGAGGAAGAGGCAGTGGGCATGATCGAATACCTGCTGCGGCGGGAGGGGTCGGAGGGAGCGTCGTTCGAGCCGTTCGTGATGTCCGGGGAGAACGGCTGGCTCCCGCAGCGAGTCGGCTCCCCCAAGCCCCTGCGTAGCGGGGAACTGATCCTCCTCGACATGGGCGCTCGCTACCAAGGGTACTGCTCGGATCTCACGCGCACGTTTGCACTGGGCGACGTGTCCCGCAAGCAGCGGCAGGCCTTCGCGGTCGCCCGCCAGGCCCAGCAGGCGGCGCTGGCAGCAGCGCGGCCCGGCGTCCGCGCCGACGAAGTGGACCGTGCCGCCCGCCAGCTTATCGAGGAAGCGGGCTTGGGGCCTTATTTCCCTCACCTCACCGGCCACGGCGTGGGGGTATCCATCCACGAACCCCCCACGCTGGACCAGGGCGTGGACACCCTGCTCGAGCCCGGCATGGTGGTCACCGTTGAGCCGGGGGTGTACGTGCCCGGGGTGGGGGCGGCCCGCGTGGAAGACTTAGTGGTGATCACTGAGGACGGCTGCCGGCTCCTGTCGACCGCTCGGCGGGACCTGACCTGAAAGGAGGGCGCGTGGGAGCGCGCGATATCCTGGCGCAGTGGGGGGCAGAAGAACACCGGGTGATCGACAAGCAGGCCCTGTACGAGATCACCCTGGGGGCGTCGATCCTGGCCACCGGGGGGGGAGGGGACCCGGAGATCGGGCTCCTGTGGGCGTACAACGTGGTCGACCAGGGCAAGGAGATCCTGTTGGTCTCCCCCGAACTGATGCCGGACGAGGCCCTGGCCACCATTGCCGGCTGCCTGGGAGCGGCGTTGGTCCTCACCGAGAAGCCGCCCGGGGGACGGGAGTTGCTGCGCTGCTACCAGGCCCTGGCCCGTTACACGGGCAAGCCGGTCCAGGCGGTGGTCCCCCCCGAGGCCGGTGGGGTGAACACGCCGGTGCCTATGGCAGTGGCCGGCGCGGTTGGGGTACCCGTGATCGACGCCGACGGCATGGGGCGCGCGTTTCCCGAGCTGCAGATGACCTCGTTCTACGTCCACGGGGTCTCGCCGTCCCCCACTGTTGCAGCAGACGAGAAAGGGCACGTCACCCTTGCCGACACCGAAGACGCCCTCCTGGCCGAGCGGATCATCCGGGGCGCGGCCATGGCCTACGGGGGGATCTCCTGGATCGCCGGCTACCCCATGACGGGACACCAGCTGAAGGGTACCGCCATCCTCCATTCCGTATCGCTGGCCTGGCAGTTGGGCAGACAGGTGCTCACTGCACGCCGCGAGCATGCCGACCCGGTTGAGGCGGTGACCCGCCTTACCGGCGGATTGCGGGCCTTCCAAGGCAAGATAGTGGACATTAACCGCGAGTTCGGGGCGGAGAAGAGCAAGGGGTTCTCCATGGGGCGGATCACCATGGAGGGGATTGAGGGATGGCGGGGGCAGCGGGCCACGGTTGACTTCCAGAACGAGTGGCTTACCCTAGAGGTGAACGGCCGCATGTGCTGCATGCCGCCTGATCTGATATGTATTCTGGATTCGACCACCGGCGAGCCCATCCGCACCGACATCGTGCGCTACGGCTACCGGGGCACCGTGGTGCTGATCCCGGCACACGAGCGGATGCGCACCGACAAGGCCATCCAGACGTTCGGACCCCGCTACTTCGGCTACGACTGCGACTACGTGCCCGTGGAGCAGCTGGCGGGGGTCGGGTGAGGTGAACCTGCGACGCTGGCTGCCGGTGGTGGACACCCACACTGCGGGGGAGCCGACGCGGGTGGTCCTGGGCGGCATCCCCCCGATTCCCGGGGCCAGCATGGCCGAGCGGATGCGATGGCTGGAGGCCAACGCCGACGACCTGCGGACATTCCTCGTACGTGAGCCCCGCGGACACGCGGACATGTTCGCAGCTCTGGTCGTCCCACCAGCCGACCCGACCGCGGACGTGGGCTTGCTGTTCCTGGAGGGGGGTGGTTACCTCGCCATGTGCGGGCACGCCACCATCGGAGCGGTCACAGCGCTGGTTTCACTGGGCTGGACGACCGCGGACTGCTTGGTCGCGGACACGCCCGCAGGGCTCGTCCGGTGCCGCATCGTCAGCGACGGAGGACGCGTCTCCGCGGTGGCCTTCCGGAACGTGCCCTCGTTCTACCTGGGGACGGTTAGCCGGGGGAAGCTGCCAGTGGACATCGCCTACGGGGGAAACCTGTTCGCCTTGGTAGATGCCGACCTGTGGGGGCTGGAACTCTCCCCCGGGGCGCTGATCGACTTGGTCCGGTTAGGGCTAGACCTCAGGACATGGGTCAACGGACAGTCCACGTTCCGCCATCCCGTCACCGGCGCGGCGCTGACTGTGGAACTGGTGGAGTTCTACCAGGAGACGCCCCGACCCCGCAACGTGGTGGTGTTCGGTCAGGGGCAGGTAGACCGTTCCCCGTGCGGTACCGGGTTGTCGGCGAAGCTCAGCCTGCTCCACGCCCGGGGAGCGGTGGGCGTGGGGGATGCCTACCGCTACCAAGGCATACTGGGTACAGAGTTCGTGGGGGCAGTGGTGTCAGAAGTCGACCTTGGAGGAGCCCGGGGGATCATCCCCGAGGTGACCGGCTCGGCACACGTTGTGTCCATGGCCACCCTGGTCTTGGAGGAGGGGGATCCGTTGCCCAACGGATTCAGCCTGGCAGGGGGACAGGCAGGCGTCGGAGCCAGGGGGGGCGCAGATGCGGATTGACCGGCATCCCATCCTTCGGCCGCAGCGCGGACAGCCCCTGGCGTTCACGTTCGCCGGCAGACGGATCACTGCCTACGCGGGGGAGACCATCGCCGCTGCCCTGTTCGCCAACGGGATCACCACGTTCGGGCACCATCCCAAGGACGGGTCGCCCCAGGGGATCTTCTGCGCCAACGGTCAGTGCGCCCAGTGCCTGGTGATCGCCGACGGGTCTCCGGTGAAAGCCTGCATGACCCTGGTCCGCCCCGGCATGAAGGTGCAACCGGTGGACGGCCTGCCGGAACTTCCCCCCACTGACAAGGTCCCCCCCATGAGCAAGGTGAGGCGCGTGGAGGTCCCCGTGTTGATCATCGGGGGTGGTCCGGCAGGAATGGCGGCGGCCGCCGAGTTGGGGCAGCGGGGCATCCGAACGCTGATCGTCGACGACAAGCACGCCCTGGGGGGGAAGCTCGTCCTGCAGACCCACAGGTTTTTCGGTTCGGCTGACGCAGTCTACGCTGGCACCCGGGGGATCGACATCGCCCGCAGGCTGGAGGGCGAGGTGCGGTCCCATCCGTGCGTGGAAGTCTGGCTCAACTCCACCGCGCTGGCCGTGTACAGCGACCGGGTGGTGGGGGTGCTGCGGGCGGGCACGGAGTACGTTTCTGTAGTTCCAGAGTTGTTGCTGACCGCGACCGGGGCCCGGGAGCGATCGCTGACCTTCCCCGGCAATACCTTGCCCGGGGTGTATGGGGCGGGCGCCTTTCAGACGCTGGTCAACCGGGATTTGGTCAGGGCCGCCGACCGCCTATTCATCGTGGGGGGCGGCAACGTGGGCTTGATCGCCGGCTACCACGCTCTCCAGGCAGGGATCCAGGTGGTCGGCTTGGCCGAGGCCCTGCCCGAGTGCGGGGGGTACAAGGTCCACCGGGACAAGCTGGCCCGCCTGGGCGTGCCGATTTACACCTCCCACACCGTCCTTTCGGCCGCCGGCGACGGGAAGGTGGAGTCGGTGACCATCGCCCAGATCGACGACTGCTGGCGCCCGCTTCCAGGGACGGAAAAGACTTTCTCCTGCGATACCATCCTCATCGCCGTGGGATTGGATCCGGTGGACGAGTTCCACCGAAAGGCTGTCCAGTTCGGGATGAACGCGCTGGTAGCCGGCGACGCGGCGGAAATCGCTGAGGCCTCGGCGGCCATGTTCTCCGGCCGCATCGCCGGGGTGCGGATCGCCCGGGCCCTCGGCCAGGAGGAAGCGGAGGTCCCCGCCGAGTGGTTGCGGATGGCCGAGGTCCTCAAGTCCAGACCCGGCGCCTGTGTCCAACGGCCGACCCCCGAGGGGCTGGGACAGGTGTTCCCGGTGTTCCACTGCCGGCAGGAGATCCCCTGCGATCCCTGCGCCGCGGCCTGCCCGCAAGGTCTCATCCGCGTCGACCCGCAAGACATCAGGAACGTGCCCCAGTTCTTGGGCCCAGAGCTGGGCAAACAGTGTGCGGGCTGCGAGCGATGCGTGGTGGCCTGTCCAGGACTGGCCATCACCCTGGTGGACTGCCGCGCCGACCCGGAACACCCGACGGTGACCATCCCGTTTGAGCTGGACCCCAAGCTGGTCAGCGTCGGGGACCGGGTGGCGGCTGTGGACAGTGAGGGAAGGGCACTGGGGGAAGCCGAGGTGACCGCCGTGCGTGTCATCCCCAACCACGACCGCACTGCGTTGCTCCGGCTCCGCGTGGCGAGAGAGCTGGCCGTCGAGACGGCCGGGATACGAGTGCAAGCCGCCGCGGCAAGTGAACCGGGGCCCCCGGCTCCCACGGCAGACACGACCATCGTCTGCCGCTGCGAGCGGGTGACGGCGGGCGAAATCCGGGCACTGATCCGCCGAGGCTGCCGGGACATGAACGAGATCAAGGCAGTCACCCGGGCGGGAATGGGAGCCTGCGGGGGCAAGACCTGCGCCCCGTTGATCAAGCGACTGTTCCAGGAGGAAGGGGTGCCCCCGGAAGAGGTGACCGACTACAGCCAGCGCCCCCTGTTCATGGAGGTCCCGCTGGGCATGTTCGCCGGCGTCCGCCGGCCGGAAGGCAAGTGACCCCATGAGCACGAGAACGTACGACGTGGTGATCGTGGGGGCGGGCAGCGTGGGCACGCCGGCAGCGCTGTTCCTCAGCCGAGCAGGGGCGGACGTGCTCGTCGTCGACTCCTCCCCCAGCGTGGGCCAGGGCTCAAACAAGGCGGCCATCGGCGGCGTGCGGGCCACCCACTCGGACCCGGCCAAGATCCGCCTCTGCCGACGGACAATCGAGATCATGTCCAGCTGGCAGGAGACCTACGGCCACGACATCGAGTGGCGGCCGGGGGGGTACGTGTTTGTCGCCTACCGGCCCGAGGAGGAGCGCACCCTGCAGGATCTCCTGAAGGTCCAGCGGGCATACGAGCTGGACATCGACTGGTACGATAAGGCAGAGCTGCTGGACATCGTCCCCGATCTGAACCCAGCCGGCCTGATCGGCGGGACCTACGCCCCCCAGGACGGCCACTGCTCCCCCCTGCTGGCCGCCCACGCCATGTACGACCAGGCCAAGCGGGAGGGCGCTGACTTCAGGTTCGGCGAGCGGGTGGTCGACATCGTGAGGGCGGACGGCCGCGTGCGGGCGGTGAGAACGGACAAGGGCAACTACCCTACCCGGACAGTCATCAACGCCGCCGGGGCGTGGGCCGGGCAAGTGGGGGCGATGGCCGGGCTAAGCCATCCGGTGCGGCCGGATTCCCATGAGGCGGGGGTGACCGAGCCGGTGGCCCACTTCCTGGATCCCATGGTGGTGGACGTCCGGCCCGCACCCGGATCGGCGAACTTCTACTTCCACCAGCTGGTCAACGGCCAGCTCACCTTCTGCATCACCCCTGATCCACCGATCTGGGGGGAGGACCGCCGCGAGACGAGCGCCTTCCTGCCCATGGTGGCCCGCCGCATGATCGGCCTCATGCCACGGTTGGCCGCCCTGCGAGTCCGGCGCACTTGGCGCGGCCTGTACCCCATGACCCCGGACGGATCCCCGCTGGTCGGGTGGGCGGAGGAACTGGATGGGTATCTGATGGCCATTGGGATGTGTGGACAGGGGGTGATGCTGGGGCCCGGCCTGGGCGAGCTGTTGGCGCGCATGGTCACAGGCACACCCACCACTGAGGATCGCGAGATCCTCGAAATCCTGTCACCATACCGGCAGTTCGCCCGCCAGGAGGCGCTCAAGTGAACCGCCTACCGGCACACCAGACCGGAACAAAGCGGGCGCCGCCGCAATCCCTCCGCGGCGGCGCCCGTGCTGACTACCGCTGGTGAGCTGAGAACTCCCCGTCCACGTACTCCAGCGCCACCGTGGTCGTCTCGCTGCCCCGCACGATGGCCTGGATCTCAAACGGCACCGGGGTCTCGAACGCCACCCGATACGTCCCCGGCTCCATGTCGGGGACCGTCGATCCCAGCAGGCCGGTGAACACCTCATCGCCGGCAGCGTCATACACATGGAACACGATCGGTGCCGCCAGCCGTAGAGCGGTCTTCAACTCTTCGCCGGTCTCGGCGCGGAAGTAGGCCCCGCCCGTAGCTGCAGCGATGGCCTCCAGCTGCTCGCGGGCCCCGGCCTCCCTCTCCACGTCGTAACCGACCACCTGGAATCGGAGCTCGTAGCCCTTCGCCGTCAGGTCCTGGGCCTCAGCCACCGGGTCCCCCAGACAAGTCTCCTTCCCATCACTGACCAAGATGACCAGCCACGGTTTCGGGGTGCCGATGAAGTCCTTGGGAGCCTGCTTAATAGTGTAGGCCAGCGGCGTCAGCCCTCCCGGCTCAATGGCCCGGATCTGGTCGATGAGCGCCGCACGGTCGAGGAGCTTGACAGGAACCAGCAGCTGGCTCTGCCCGCAGCCGCTGAAGCTCCGCAGGCCTACCCTGACGTCCTCCGGCATGATCTGAATCAGGTCGGTCAACACCTCTCTGGCCACGTCGATCTTCGTGGTCCCCTCAAACGGCTCCCGCATGCTGCCCGAAGCGTCGAACAGGATGAGGATGCTCTTGGGGACGTCGCCGATCGCCTCAGCGAGCGAGCCCCCGGGAACCACCCGCAGCGCCCCCAGGGTCGCCCTCACGGTCACCTTCTGCTCCGTCCAATCGGTGGCCCCTTGGTCATCGGCCACCTCGAGCCTGACCGTGTAGCTCCCCGGCTTGGCGTACCGGTGTGTGGGATCCTGCAGGGCAGAAGTTGTCCCGTCGCCCAGATCCCACGTCCAGGAGACCACGTCCCCGTCCACGTCCATCGAGCAATCGTCGAAGGACACCTCCTGCTCGGTGGCCGGGGAAACGGGCGCGAACGTAAAGCAGGCAGTGGGCGGCATGTTCGCCACCACCACCTCAGCCCGGGTGGCGTCTGCGGCTCCCCGGTCGTCGGTCACCCGCAGGGTCACCGTGTACGTCCCGCCCTTCGCATAGCGGTGGACGGGGTCGGGCAGAGATGAGGTGAAACCGTCACCGAACTCCCAGCTCCAACAGACGATCTCCCCGTCAACATCGGTGGAGCAATCGGCGAAGCGCACCGGACCCTGGGTGGTCGGCGCCGGCGGCTGGAAGCTGAAGCATGCGGTGGGCGGGGTGTTCTGCACCGTCAGCTGTTCCTGGGTGTAATCTGTCGCCCTGTGGTCGTCGGTCACCCGCAGGGTCACCGTGTACGTCCCCGGCGCGGCGTACGCGTGCACCGGACTCTGCTCCTGAGAGCTCGCCCCGTCCCCGAACTCCCAGTCCCAGCTCACTACCTCACCGTCCACGTCCGCAGAGCAGTCGGTGAACTCCACCACGTCCGCCACCGTCGGCTCCCCCGGCTGGTAGGCGAAGCACGCCTGCGGCGGATCGTTTTCCAGCGTGGCCAGCAGCAGCTTCTTCTTCTCCCGGTCCAGCTGCTGCTCCACCAGGCTGCTCTCCAGCCAGGCAGCCGCCAGCTCCGACTTCGCCATGGCGATGGCCTCTTCCACGCTGAGGAGAAGCAGCCCCGCCCGCAGCGACTCCCGCGTTGCCGTGGGGACCATGGCCGCCGCCCACAAGTCGGATCTGACTTCGGCGATGAACCCGTCCTCCGCGTCGAATAGCTGAGCACTAATCTCCACCAGCCGCTGCCCCAGGGCCAAGTTCCGCTCTTCCAACGAGAGCAACTCCTCGCCCTCAGCTGCCGCAACATCCCGCTCCAGGGCTCGGAGCTCTGCTCTCAGCTCCACGACCCGCGCGATGGTCTCATCGAGCTGCGCCTGCAGCTCCGCCGCTCCCTGCCCCCAGGCCGTAAGCCCCAGGCCCAAGGCGATGAGCGCCACCAGCCCAATCTTCCGTAATACGTGGTGTCTGGACATGAAAGCCTCCCCCTCTTGCTTGCCGGCTCCAGTATATCACCCTCACCAGGGACAGGGGGCCGGCCGCCGCGCCCGCCCGTGGGCCCGCCGGCCGAGCATTCGGCAACCTCATGTCTGACCTATGATGAGATTCCACGGAGGCGGGGCAACGGGCGCGGGAAATCAGTCCAGCAGGGCAAGGGGGTTGGGACGGCGGCAACAAGCGAGAGCCCGGCGAGGCACCGCCCCAACCCCCATCCCTGCGTCCGCCCGGACCCGCCCACTCTCCCACTCGCCCATGATCAGCGCCCGCCCGCCCACCCGGCCCTGGGCGAGGGTCGTCCGGTCCGTTCCCTTCATCACCCACGGCCAGGACTGCCCGGGCGCCGCACCTGTCGATTGACTACCGCGCCAATTGGGGAGTAGCAGGCCCCCCTACTGGCGGTACAGATATCACGGACCAATGTCCGGTTGACTGGGGTCGTCCGCCCGGCTACGATGTTTTGACTTACATAGCGATCCTGTAAAGGGCAAACCCGCCGAAAGGCGGGGACGCAAAGCTGCGGGCCCGCGGGGGTAGCCGAGCTGCCAGGAAAGGAAGTTAGCTCAGTTTTCATTTTGGGCCCGCAAGGGGCGACAGGGATGAGCAGCTGGAAGGGCACAAGCCGGAGGTGAAGGGGCGATGCAGGTGACGTTGTACTACAACGATGAGGATCGGTACCTGATCGACCTCGTCGAGCACCAAGCCCAGCGGGAGCGCAAGTCACGCTCCGCGGTGGTGCTGTCCATCCTGGAACAGTACTACGAGGAGGGCAAGCGGCTCGGGGAGATCCTGGTGGACCTGGGCCAGGTCACTCAGCGCGAGGTTGAGCAAGCACTGCAACTACAGACTCAGCAAGCGACGGACAAGCCGTTGGGGCAGATCCTCATCGAAAACGGCTGGGCCGATGAGCAAGGGGTGAGCCGCGCGCTGGTCATTCAGGGGCGCCTCAGCCGCCAGTAGTTTGGCGCTGCTGCGGTCGTCCCAGCGGGGTATGATGGACGAGGAGGTGAGGGCCAGGCGAAACCCGAGCAGTCTGGGGTGAACGAAAGGGCAAACCCGGGGCGACCCGGGGACGCAAAGCCAGCGGACCTCAAATATCGACTGCACTGAGGTGGCCGGGCTGCCGAAACGCCCCCCAAGGAAGTGCATAACCGACGAATCCTTAGGGGGTGTTTCACATGCGGAAGTTCTGGATGTTTGTTGCGATCGGTGCGGTGGCACTGCTGCCGTTTGGCGCGTTTGCGGATACCGGGGATGCCACCACGGCCACCCTGACGCTAAACGGAGTGATCTACATCGAAGTGACCACCGAATGGGAAGACCTTGAGATAAACCAGGAGGACATCGCGGGCATGGCGGGTAGCTACTTCGCGTGGGGCGATCTTGCGCTGAACGTGAAAGCCATGACGGCCCACCAGGTATGGAGCGGCTACTTCGCCGACGAGGGCGGCGTTGCGGTGGACCCCGCCTTCACCGATGCAGACAACCTCATTGCCCTGATCCACACTTCGGATGGCACGTTCTGGCTCCCGTACAACACGGGCTTCGAGTCGATCACCAACCCAACCGCTGGATTCGACTACACAGGCACGTTCGGCACAGACATGGTGGCCTTGTTCACCGGGTCGAACAACATGCCCTCCGGGACGGACAAGACCTACGATGTCCAGCTTGACCCGGCCAACCTCGGCGACCGAACCTCCGGTGAGACGATCGACTTCACCATCGTGTTTGTGGTGGAAGACACGTCTTTGTAGGGGCGATCAGCACTGTGACTGGACAGCAGGGGTGGAGGCTGGGAGCGAGTTGGCTGGCGGCGCTGGCCTCCACCCTGGTCTTCTGCGGGGCCCTGGCGGACACCGGGGACGCGACAACTGCCACCCTGACCATTGTCGGCCTCCCGGAGGACGGCGGGGGGCCGGCGGGGGGCGCCGGGGAGACGGAGTGCGAGCCGTTCTGCGCCCCCCCGCTTCCCGCCCTGTACGCCACCCAGCGGGCTGACCTGGTGGCTGATGTGGACGCGGACGGCCAGGTGGACCCCGGAGACACCGTCCGCTACACCGCCCTGATCACCAACTTCGCCCCGGTGGCCATGGACGGCGTCCGCTACTTCGCCCTGGTCGACCCTCACCTGGCCCTGGCGGAGGACTCCCTTCACACCTCGCTGGGTACCATTCAGGGACACCATTCCCCCGACGGAAGGCTGACCGCGGTGTCCGCAGCCGTGGGTACGTTGCTTCCCGATGAGGTGGTGCTTCTGACCTTCGACGTTCAGGTCAGGGAGGTCGTGCCCGGCGGCGTGCCCGCGCTGGTCGGGCAGGGACTGGTCTACGCCAGCACCACATTCCCCGTCCTCACCGACAACCCGGAAACGGCGCTTCTGCAAGATGCCACCTTCTCCCCGCTCGGGGAGGTGCCCGCCGGATCCATGGCTGCGCTGCCCGCCGGTGGGCCGGCTTCGGAGACGGCGCTGGTCAAGCTGGCCCGCCTCGACCCCCAGCCCGCGGTGCTCAGAGTGCTTGAGCAGGACGCCCGGGCGGAGTTCGCCATCAGCTACGCCAACCACAACCAGCGGCCCGTCGAGGGTCTCACCCTGGCCGACGTGGTGGGGCCATACCTATCCGTGCAGACCGACTCCATCATGCCTGCGGATGCTCAGGTGTGGCAGGTGGCGGGCCTGCAGGTGGTGACTGCCCGGTTCGACGAGCTCCCGTCGGGGGAGGAGGCCACCATGTCCTACCGAACGACCATCGGCCACACCGCACCTCCAGAGGTGGCCTACCTGGCCACCCGCGCGCTCGCCTCTGCCCCTGGGCTAGCCACCCAGCTGTCCGACGACCCGGCGACCGACCTGCTGGCCGACCCCACGGCAGTTCTGCTGCCGTTCCGCTGCGCGGGAGGGGATGGCTGGACGTGGGAGGAGTGGCGCCAGGTGGTGAGCAGCGCCCCTACAGGACTGATGCCGCTGGTGCTGGCCGAGAAAGACAGCTCCCAGCACCTGCGCTGGGTGCTCTTCGGCGGCGACTTCTTCGGCGACCTTTCCCCCCACCCATCGCTGCGCCCCCCCTACTGGCCGGGCTGGGCCCTGGCAGGACTGGTTGAGGTTCCGTTCGCTACCCTCTCCCCCCGCGATCTGGGCTTCCGCCTGGCCGAGCGTGACGAGCCCTACGTGGAGGGATTCTTGGCCAACGAGCCCCTTTTCATGTGGGCCATCTATGACCAACCCCTGTTCGCCCGGGTTCCGGCGACCGACAAAGGGGAGCTCCTGTGGATCGAGCGCTTCAACCGTCCCTACTGTGACCGGGGGTACCTGCCCCTGCTGGCGGAACTGGATTGGTCCCGAGATTGGGACATGCGCTGGTTGGAGGACGAGTTGATCGTGGCCACCGTGGCCGAGGAACCGGGAAAGCCATGAGAAGACTTGCGTGGACCGTTCTGTTGCTCTCCGCAATCCTCGGGGCCATGGGGGCGCGGGGGGCCAGCGTGACGCCGGTTGTGTGGGGCGACGACCCGGGGGAGAACGGAAACCCCTCTTGTGCAGACGTGTGTTCCACCTGCACCTACGAGTACAAGCTCGAGCCTCCGGCAGAGGGAACGTTCAGCGGACCAGGGGGGTTCCAGGTTACGATCTCCGGCGCCACATACAGGGAAGGAACGGAGATGATGTCGTTTGACTGGGCGGCCAACTACCCGGTAAGCGTGGTCATCGTGAAGGCGGGGCGAGAGGCAAACGTATACACCTACGACCCTCCGGTTACCTCAGATCAAGACCTACAGCCTCCGGGACAGCCGGCAATCAGCCACATC
>JBNGCS010000012.1:33845-75060 GCA_049975705.1 Candidatus Bipolaricaulaceae bacterium
TGCCACTGTCAGCTATACCGCCTCCGTCTACTACACCTACAACATCGTTCAGGGGTCCACTGCCTACTTCACCGGCGATCCGCTGTCCCTCCAGGCAGACAGCACCACATGGCACACCATCCCTGAGTACCCGTCAGCCATCCCCTTGCCCGACTTCTCCGGCAGCCCTGGCATTGAGTTTCACACTTACCCGGTGCGGGTGGACCTATCACTTCTGGGAGATCGGGACGCCGGGGACATCATCCAGCTTGCGGTACACGTTACGGTGGCTGCCTCGTCGCCGTGACCGGGGTTACAGACAAGCCTGGGCAGGTGCCGTAAGATGACGCGAGGTTAGGTGCAATGGTGAACATCGGCAAGAGCGCTTGGTTGAGGGGCGTGGTGGTGTTGGCGGCGGCGGCCCTGGTCTCGGCAGCGGGCCTGGGGAGCATGGCGGTGGCCCCGCTGTCCCTGCGGATCCCCACCGTACCGGGGGAGCGAGGCTCGGCCACGTTCACAGTGCGCAACACCGGAGCTAAGGCCATCCAGGTGAACATTTTCCTGCACGACTGGTGGCGTACCCCGGAGGGCAAGTTTCAGATCCTGCCGGCCGGCACACTGGACCGATCGTGCGCCCCCTGGGTCGTGTACTCGGCCACCAATCTGCAGCTCGCCGCCGGGGATCAGGCCCAGGTCACCGTACAGGTGACTGTCCCCGAGGAGGCGGAGGGGGATCATTGGGCCCTCCTCCTGGTTCAGGAGCAGCCCCAACCGGCCGAGGAGCGAGCGGCAGAAGAAGGACTCACCAGCACCACCCGCGTAGTGGTCACCTACGCAGTGAAGATCCTCCAGGAGGATCCGGTGAACGAGTCCCCTGACGCAGCTATCCAGGGCATCGCCATGGCCGGCACCGACCCCTTGGAGCTCCACGTCGAGTTCGCCAACACCGGCAACGCCCACCTTACCGCCCAGGGGACGGTGGAGATTCGCGACATCTTCGGCGATACGGTGAAATCGTTCACCGTGGACCCGTTCCCCGTCCTGCCGGGGGAGGAGCGCACTCTCGTCGTGCAGGACACCTCTGGCCGGCCCCTGGAGCCCGGTCTGTACTACGCGATCGCCCTGTTCGACTTCGGGGGAGACTACCTGATCCAGGGTGGGGCGCCCATCGAGATCGCACCCGAAACTGCCGGACCGTAACCTCCATCACAGACAACTCAGCCCGGTCCGCGTGACTCCAGGCTCCCGTCCGGGGGAGCAGTCTCCTGAACTCAATGGGATCCTGGCCGTGTTCCCCGCCACAGGCCGCTTCATGATGGGGCATGGCGGAAGCGGCGAGGGTCAACGCTCACCGGCACTGGTCCGGCGTCTACTTGGTTGTGCTGGTTTGTCTGTGCGTCTTGTCGGCTGCGGTCACCGGCCAAGGAGCCAGTTACGCGGTGTCGGTCACCGCCACCCGGCAGAAGTTGGCCTACCCCGGGGAGATCGTCACCCACGTGTTCACTGTTTCCAACCAGGGCACGTTGGCCGACACCTACGCCCTGGAGCTCACCCTGCCCGAGAACTGGACCGCGCTCCCCATACCCAACACCCTGTCGGTGGCCGCCGGGAGCCAGGGGATCGTGTTCGTCAACCTGTCGGTGCCGCCACGGACCGACGCCGGGGTGTACGAAGTAGTGCTCGAGGCGAAGTCCTCAGCTGACCCGACCGCCCGGGCGGCGGCCACGGCCCGCGTCCAGGTTCAGCCCCTGTGGGACTTCAGATTGGAGTGGGAGCGTCAGCCACCGCGGGCCCAGCCCGCAGGGACCGTCGAGGGGAGCGTACGAGTCAGCAACGTGGGAAACGTACCCGACACCTACCGGCTGGAACTCACGGTGACCCCCGGCTGGGAGGCCAGGGCGAGCGCAGCTGAGTTCAGCCTGCTGCCGCGTGAGTCCAAGGTGGTCGAATTCTTCGTTCAGGTGCCGATAACGGCCGTGCCGGGCACTCGCTACACAATCAGCGTGGCAGCCACCTCCCAACGGGCCACCACCCTAATCCGCACCCTGACCGCCTCTGGAAGGCTGGCCCCCCTGCCCCCGGAACTGGTCGGCGGGTCGTTGTTTCCGGAGTGGAACATGTCCGTGACTTTCGCCATGGACGAAGACGCCGATCCCAGCCTCCGCCTGCACGGTTGGGGCGATATTCCCACGCTGGGGTACCTGAACGCGGGCGTCAGGTTGACCGTCGCCGGCACGGATGACGCCTACGCCAGCCTGATCCGCGACGACTGGAGCGTGTACCTGGACGGGGGCAGCATCGCCGGGACGTTCCTCGGGGTGTCCGGCAGCCCGCTGTTCGGGGGGCGGATCGGGGAGTGGGGCAGTTGGCGACTGCTGTTCACTGAGCAGGTCAAGGGAGTAGCCGCCACCCTCCAGGACGAGGTCACCGCGGTGAGCCTGACCATGGGCAGCGATGCGGCCGTGGGCAGGGCATTTGAGGAGGTCGCGGTCCGCCACGACTTCCCGGGCCCGTTCTCGGGCTGGGCGCTGCTGTCGCAAGGGGTACAGACCCGGTCGGCAATCATCTGTGGCTTGGGGGGCGTGGTCACTCTGGATGAGATCGACGTGGAGGCATCGTGCCTCCTGGTTCCGCCCGGCTACCCGACACAGGCACCCAGGCTGGAGTGCGATCTGCGGGCCAGCTACACCGGCTGCCCGTTCCCCATGGATGCCGCCTGGTCCCTCCGCCGCACCTTGGCCGGATCTCCGCCGGACGAGTTTCACATCTACTCGGGAACGCTCCGGTTTTCCGCCTCGTGGCCGGCCTCCCAGGTCATCTCACCCGCCCTGTCCCTGCAGATCGGCCACCGGCTGAGCGACGATTCGCTAATCAGCACCGAGGAATGGAGCTACGGGCTGTCCGCCTCGCTGCAGGGAACGACGCCCTTCCCGTGGGCCGTCAACGGGTCCACCCGAATCGTCGATGACATCGCCGCCGGCACAACCACCACCGCCCACCGCCTGTCGGCTTCCGCGGAACTCGCCGCCGGGGCGTTCCGCCTGGCCCCAGGGATGTCCGTGGAACACCTGGCCGGAGCGACCGGAACAACCACCAGTTCCGCTTTCAGCCTGGTGTTCGACAGCTCAGAACTGGCCTGGGGGCCGCGGGTCACCCTCAGCGTGGGCCAGGGAGAGGGCAAGCTGGGCTTCCATATCTCGGGCACGGTGGAGCCGGACACCGACCTCGACTGGTCCTGGGAACACTCGGTGGTGGGGGGATGGAGTTGGTCCACCCAGCTCACCGCGAGCTTCCCGGCCATCTTCCCCTTCTGCGGTCCCACCAAGGGGCGGCTCCGCGGGCGTGCGTTCGCCGACGCAAACGGGAACCAGTCTTGGGACCCAGGGGAAGAGGGGGTGGCCGGCATCTTGATCGCCGCGGACGGCGTGGAGGCCATCACCGGGGCCCAGGGCCAGTTCGTGTTCCCTCCGCTCGATCCGGGGACCTACCGCCTGTCGCTCGCCCAGCTGCCACCGGGGCTCACCTCGGCCATACCCCTTCCACTCCGGGTCTACGTCTCACCTGGGGAGGAGCCGGAGATCCTCCTCCCGCTGCGGCCCCAGTCTTGGCTACGGGGCGTAGTGTTCAACGATAAGAACGAGAACGGACACTTTGAAGCCGGCGAGGGCCGGGTGGCCGGCGTGGGCGTGCTGGTGCGGGGACCGGACGAGGAGGAGCGGAAGTTCACCACCGACAACAGCGGCCAGTTCGTGGTGGAGCTCGTGCCCGGGGAGTACACGGTGTCCCTGCAGACGGACACCTTGCCCCCTCGATTCGTGCCCACCACTCCGGCCACCGTGCAGGTAATCACTCCTGAGTACGGCACCACCCAGGTCAGCTTCGGCGTCTACCAGAAGCCGCGACCAGTTGTGGTCACGTTCGCCCCGCCCACCGCCGGGCTCACCTACGAGCCGAGCGAGCCCGCAGTCGCCCAACCGGTCCTGTTCAGCGGCGCCCCCAGCCAAGCGGTCAACGCGGACATCACCGCCTACGCGTGGACGTTCAAGCTGGAAGAATCCACCATCCGCGCCGAGGGACAGGAGGTGGAGATCAGCTTCCCGGCGCCCGGAGACTGGCAGGTGGTGCTGGTCGTCACCGACTCCAACGGTCTGCAGGGAGCTACCAAGGCCAGCGTGCGGGTGCACGAGGCACCCTGAGACGGCGGCCAGACCAGATTACCAGCTCCCCCTGAGAAACCGGCTGCCGCGGGCGCTACTCGCACCTCCCCCCGGGTCGCGGACGCCACCCCAGCTCCAGGAGGAACCTGTACACGGTGGCCACCGGCAGGCCCACCACGTTGAAGTAGTCCCCTTCCAGCCGTTCCACAAACGCGGCCGCCCGGCCCTGGATGGCATAGGCGCCGGCCTTGTCAAACACGCTCTCCCGGCTCAGATACCAGTCGATCTCCTCCCGAGACAGCATCTTGAACCGGACCCGGGTCTCCACCAGGGCCTCCCTGGCCCCGCCCGGCCCGACCACCGCCAGCCCGGTAAACACGTCGTGCCAGCCCCCGGACAAGACCCGCAGGGTCCTCTCGGCCTCGGCCCGGTCAGAAGGCTTGCCGAAGTGGCGCCCCCCGACGAACACGCCCGTGTCAGCACCTATGATCAGACAGTCCGGGTCGCCCTGGACGGCGGCGGCCTTGCGCCGGGCCACAGCCAGCAGGTCCGGCGGCGAGCTGGTCTGCTCCTCCTCCACCCCCGGCGGTCTCACCTCGAACTCGTCGACCACCAACCGCAGCAAGTCAGCCCGCCGGGGAGAGCTGGAGGCCAAGACTAGACGTTGCGCTCCTGGTTGCCCCTTCTCATAATCCCTTCCCATGGAAATCATTTTCAGCGAGCGCTGCCTAGAGTACCACCGCGTGGGCCACCCGGAGGGGCCGGCCCGGCTGCGCGTGGGCCGTGAGTACCTGGAGCGGAAAGGATACCAGTTCCTTGAGCCTCAGCCGGCCACTCGCCGGGACCTGCTCTCGGTCCACGCCGAGGAGCACGTCCGCAGGGTGGAGACGGGGGACTTCTACGACCCGGACTGCCCAGCCTACGAGGGGATCGACTTCTACGCCCGCCTGGCGGTCGGGGGGGCCATGCTGGCACAGCAGCGGAAGGCCTTCTCCTACATCCGCCCCCCTGGACACCACGCCGGCCCGTCGTTCCTGGGGGGCTTCTGCTACTACAACAACCTGGCAATCGCGGTCAGGCTGTCGGGAAAGCGGACACTGATCGTCGACATCGACGGCCACCACGGCAACGGCACCCAGGCCGTCTTCTTCGGCGACCCGCAGGTTACCTACGTGTCGCTACACAGAATGTACAACTACCCAGGGACCGGACACCAGTCACAGGCCAACTGCCACAACTACCCATTGCCCCCCCGCTGCGGGCGGGAGCAGTACCTCGACACTCTCGAGCAGGCCCTGCAAGAGGCGGGAGAGGGCTACGGTCAGATGGCAATCTCGGTGGGCTTCGACACCTACAAAGACGACCCCCTGGCCGCACTGGGCCTGGAGGTCGACAGCTTCTACGATATCGGATACACCCTGGGGGAGGTTGCCCTCCCCACCTTCTGCGTACTCGAGGGTGGCTACGTCCCGGAGATCATGGGCCCGGCCACCGACGGCCTGATCAGAGGCCTAGAAGAAGCAGCAGCAACAGCGGCGCGATGAATCCGCCCTGGCAGGGATCGCAGGGGTCACAGTCGCATGCACCGGCGCACGGCTCTGCCTCGCAGCAGCTCGTCCACCAGCCAGCCAGCCAGTTGCAGGGGTTGCAGCAGGGATCCACGACCTCACCACACGACTCGCACGGCTCACCTGGGGTGGGTTCCGGCTGGAGTGCCTGAACCTCGGCCTCCGCCTCCACCTGGGCTTCAGCGTTCGCCTCCGCCTGGGCGCTCGCCTGTGCCTCAGCCTGGGCCACCGCCTCGGTCACGTCTACCGTGAGCGTGGCCATGGCTGTGCTGCCGTACTGGACGTGGAAGCCAGCCCCCGGGTCGATCGCGTCGCCCAACAGGACGACGGCCGCGGCCGGCGTCATCGGTTCCAGCCGCCCGGAAAGCAGGTTCCCCTCAACCAGGACCACATTGTCGGAGCTCAGCCCCAGCTGCACGTCCCCCTGCGAGATAGCAAGCTCCCCCGGGTTGAAGGTGGCTCCACCTTCGGAGTACGCCCAAATGAGGAGCGCGTTCTCTCCCACATAGGGCGCGATCAACTCCGCCACCCCCGGGCGAATACGGGAACTCAGCGCCCGCTCATCAATGTAGACACAGACGAACAGGACCTTCCCCCCCGGGCCGTCTACGGTGAGCATAGCCACCAGATCAGCGTCCAACCCTGTCTGATCCAGTACCTGCTCCATTGTCTGCCCGGAGACCAACCCGCCCAGGCACAGCGCGGCGGCCACCAACGCCCAAAGGTAGCGGCTCATGTTGCTAGCAGCACCACCAGGCACCGAACACGCCGAGCCACACGAACCAGAAGAACGCGAGAACCCACCAACCACAGCACATAGAGCTCCACCTCCTTGCGAAATCTACTTCTACTTCACTATAGCATCCACAGATCCCCAAGACAAGTGTCCATCGTTACATTGTCGGCGCGCGCCGCGGCTCATATAATCCCTCGTCATGCGCAAAACCCTATGGCTTGTGCTTTTCCTGGCTCTCGCCTCCCCGGCCGCATCGCCCGCCCCGCTGCGCGTCTCCCTGCCGCCACTGCTCGGCTCGGTGCCCATCGCGCTGGGAAACACCTGGCGGGCGTTCGCCGAACAGGGGGTGGAGGTGGAGCTCGTACCCCTGGCCAGCCAACGCGATCGGCTGGTCGCCTTCCAGGCCGGGCAGATCGACGCCATGGTGGCCGACCTCACCTCGGCTCTGATGCTGGCGGCCCAGATCCCGGAACAGCTTGTCATCACCAGCACAGCGTACTACCCTGAGCCGGACTCGGTTCCCGGAATGACCCACAGCCATCTGGCCCTCATCAGCCAGCAGTACGCGGGGGTAGATTCCCTGGCCGCCTTGGTCGACCAGGCGAGCAAGAGGAGTGCCCTGCGCATAGCGGTGCCGCGGCAGTCCGACCTGGAGTTCGCACTGGACCAGCTGTTTCTGTCCCAGGGTCTGCCCCCCCCGGTTCACGCCTACGCTGGGCAGGATAACCTACTTCAGAACGCGACCTGGGTGATGTTCGGCATGGCCGCCGCCGGCGTGTTCCCGGAGCCGTACACCGACTACATGCTGAACTACGACTTCGAGGGGAAACCCCAACTGACCATCCTGTCAGACTTCTCAGGCGTGCCCTACCCCCCCAGCGTGATCGTGTTCCAGCGGGAAACGCTGACCGTCCACGGCGAGCAGGTTGCGGCGTTCTATCGGGCGCTGACGGCGGTGATCGACCAGCTCAACGCCACCGCCAGGCAAGAGCTCATCCAAGTGGGGTGGACGATGGCTGCCGAGCTCTTCTTCCCCGGCTTGAGCCCGGAGAACATGCCGGCGGGCAGCAAGGCGCAGGTGGAGGCCGCCTTGGCCAAGGTGGTCATCCCCCACTTCCCTCATCCCGCCCCCATCCCCGAGGAGGTGTTCGCCGCGGTGACCGCCTGGGCCAAGGAGAAGAAGTACTTGGCCGCCACGGTGGAGTACGAACAGGTGGTCGATTTCTGGGGATCATGATCGAGGTCCAAGACCTCACCGTCTCGTACGGATCCGGACGACGACTGCTGGCCGTCGACAGGGTCTCTTTCCATGTCCCTCAGGGGGAGCTGCTGGCCATAGTGGGGCCGTCGGGATGTGGCAAGAGCTCCGTGCTGTTTGCCCTGGACGGCCTCCTGCCTCTGACGGGGGGGAGCATCCACATCGGCGGGGAACCAGTACGCGGTATCAGGCGGGACGTAGCTCTCATCCTCCAGGACGCCGGCCTGCTGCCGTGGAAGACGGTGCGGCAGAACGCCGAGCTGGGGCTCCGGGTTCAGCGGAGACGAGCCGACGTGGGCGGCGTACTGGACCAACTGGGGCTGGCCAACTTCGAGCGGCACTTCCCCGGCGAGCTCTCCGAGGGCATGAAGCGCCGGGTGGGAATCGCCCGCGCCCTGGCCCTCCGACCGCAGGTCCTGCTGATGGACGAACCCATGGCCAACCTCGACTCCCTGACCCGCGAACGAATACAGAACCTGATTCTGGAGCTGTGGCGGGAACTGGGCCTGACCGGCGTGCTGGTGACCCACGACGTGGAAGAGGCGGCGTTCCTGGGACGCCGGGTGCTGGTGCTCACCGCCCGTCCTGCGTCTGTGCGGGCGGTGGTCGACAACCCGGGCATGGGGACCGCCGGGTATCGGGACTCCGACGACTTCCAGGCGTTGACTCGCCAGCTCCGTCAGCTGCTCCTGGAGGTGGCCGCGTGAGGCGGATCCTGCAGTACGCCGCCGCCGCACTGGTCATTCTCCTCCTCTGGGAATGCATCTCGTTGATCCTGATCGCCGTCCGCGGCCGGGTGATCCTGCCCACGCCGGTGGCCACCCTGTCGGCCGCGGGGCGGAACCTGCGCGAGCTGGCCGTGGCCTTCGGGGCCTCCGCCCTGCGGTTCTTGGTCTCCCTGGTCTGCACATTCGCGCTGGGATTGCCTCTGGGATTGGTGGTAGGGTTTGAACCGCGCCTTTATGAGCTCCTCTCCCCCCTGGTCTATCTCACCTACCCCATCCCCCCGGTTGCCCTGTTGGTGTTCTTGTACTTGGCCTTCGGCGTCGGCGAGGCGGTGAAGGTGGTGGTGATCGCCGCCGCGCTGTTCTTTCAGGTGGTGGTGGCCGCCCAGGGGGCGGCCCGCAACATCCCCCACTCCCACATCATCTCGGTGCGCTCAGCCGGGGCGTCCCGGTGGCAGCTGTACCGCCACGTGGTCATCCCCGCCACCCTGCCCGAGGTGCTCACCGCTGCCCGCGTGTCGGTGGGGTTGGGCATCACCATGCTGTACATCGTGGAGACCAAGTTGGGCATGATCGGGGGGCCCGGAAGCGGCCTGGGACGACTGATTGAGTACTACACGTTCCAGCCTGAGCTCTCCCTGGCCGGAGTAGTGGGGCTGTCGCTGCTGGGCCTGCTGTTCTACCTGTTGCTGGAGCTGCTGGAGCGGTGGCTGTGTCGTTGGAAGCACTTGGAGGGCCGACGTGGAGCTGCGTAGCGTCCTGTTTGTGTACAACGCCGACAAGCCCGGCGCCCGGGAGGTGGCCGGCCGGGGGGAAGCCTGGTGCCGGGGCCGCGGAATCGCCGCCCAGGTGACCTCTCGGCGGCGGTTCAGTGTGGACACTGTGGACATGGTGGTCGGCGTCGGCGGGGACGGCACCCTGCTGCGGGTGGCGTCGGCAGTCTACCCCCGTCCTGTCCCCATCCTCGGGGTGCACATGGGCTCCTTGGGCTTCCTGGCCGCCTGCCGGGCCGACGCCGTCGAGACAGCGCTGGAGCGGGCAACGGCGGGGCAAGTAAGGCTGGAGCACCGCCTGCGGCTGGCCGCCCAGCCGGGGAACACTGCCCTCAACGACGTCGCCGTTGTGGGCCCGGGAGACTCGAGGTTCACCGAGGTTGCGCTGCGGGCGGACAGCGAGCTGGTGGCGATCTGGCCAGGGGATGGGCTGGTGCTGGCCACCCCCACCGGGGCCACCGCCTACGCGCTGGCCGCCGGAGGCCCATTGGTGCGGCCTGACACCGAGTGTCTAGTGGCCGCACCGGTTAACCCGCACCGGATCGACATTCGCCCGGTGGTCCTCCCGGCGACCGCCCGGGTGGAGATTCGTGCCGGCTACCCGGCCACCCTTCTGGTGGACGGCGATCCGGCAGGCAGATTGGCCGCCGGGGCGGCGGTGGCCCTGCAAGCCGCCCCCGCGCCCACGGTGCTGGTCCGTCTGTCGGACGAACTCCCCTTCTACGCGCGGGCGCGCGCCAAGCTCGGGTGGTCGCGCTGGGGGGTCGCCGACGAGGAGGTTGATCGATGAGCGCGTTGGCTGACCTGCGGGCGTACGTGCGACCCATCCGACTGTGGGAGTCAGCGGCGGCGCTGGGCCATTGGGATCAGCAGACCAACCTGCCCCCGCGCGGGGTGGAAGCGCGGGCCGCCGTGGTCGGCCAGCTGGAGCGGGCGGCCTTCGACCGGGTGATCAGCCGGCAACTGGCTGATCTGCTCCAAGCAGCAGAGCGAGAGCTGGCAGGCGCTTCACAGGTGGAGCGGGCGATGGTGGCCCACTGGCGGCGCGAACACCGGCGCAAGCGGGCGGTGCCCCCCGAGCTCTATCAGCAGTGGGTGGAGGCCTGCAGCCGCGCCCACCCCGCCTGGCGAGAGGCCAGGGCCACGGCGGAATTCGGCCGGTTCCGGCCATACCTGGAGAAGATCGTCGACCTGACGCGGCGGCTGGCCGACCACCTCGGGTTCGAGGAAAGCCCCTACGATGCACTGCTGGAGGAGTCCGAGCCCGGGATGACCGCGGGCAAGCTCAGGCAGATCATGGCCCCGCTACGCGCCGATCTCGTCCCCTTCCTCCGCCGGCTGGGGGACGCCGGCCGCCCCCCCGCCCCGCTGCCCGCGGGCCCCTACCCCGCCGACGCACAGCGGGAGCTGGCTCGACGGGCACTGACGGCCATCGGTTACGATTTCTCGGCCGGGAGACTCGACGACAGCGCCCACCCGTTCACCGTGGGCCTGGGGCCGGGAGACGTGCGGATCACCAACCGCTACTGCCCGGACTCGCCGCTGCCGGGGCTGTTCGGCGCCCTCCACGAAGGTGGCCATGCCCTGTACGGCCAAGGCCTGGATCCAGACCTGGCGTGGACCGGGCTGGACAGCGGGGCGTCGGCCGGGATGCACGAGGCCCAGGCCCGCCTGTGGGAGAACCAGGTTGGCCGCTCGCCGGCCTTCTGGCAGGCCTTTCACGGCCAGCTCGAGGAGCTCTTCCCCCACCTGCGAGGCCTTGGCCCCCAGCGGATGTGGCAGGCGGCTTGCCGCGTCCGCCCCTCCCCCATCCGCGTGGAGGCCGACGAGGTGACCTACAACCTCCACATCTGCGTCCGGTTCGAACTCGAGGTCGAGCTCATCGAGGGGCGTACACAGGTCGGCGACCTCCCGCGGCGCTGGCGCGAGGCCATGGAGGAGTACCTGGGAGTGGTCCCGGCAAATGATGCTGAAGGCGTTTTGCAGGACGTCCACTGGTCCGGGGGGATGTTCGGCTACTTCCCGTCGTACCTGCTGGGCAATCTCTACGCCGCGCAGATCGCCGCCCGGGCCCGGCAGGACCTTCCCCACCTGGACCAGGATCTGTCCTGCGGGGACGCCGGCCCGCTGCGGTCGTGGCTGACCGACCAGGTCTACCGCTGGGGGCGGACTGTGGGTCCGGAGGAGTTGCTGCAGAAGATCACGGGCGAGGGCCCCAGCCCTCGCCCGTTTCTCACCTACCTGAAGGACAAATACAGCCGGTCCCACCGGCTGTAACTAGTCGACCTTGACTTCGTGCACCTCACCGCCGACCGGCCGCTGCAGCGGGAGCTCCACCCGCAGGATCCCGTTCTCGAACCTGGCCTTGATCTTCTTCTTGTCCTCAATTCCCTCCGGCAGCGGGAACGCCCTGCGGAAGGAGCCGTAGCGGCGGCCCATGCGGATGTAGTTCTCCTCGCGGATCTCCTCCGAGCGCTTGACCTCGCCGGTGATCACCAGCTGATCGTCCTCCACCCGGACCTTGACGTCCTCCCTGCGGGCGCCGGGCAGCTCGGTCTCCACGACCAGCGTCTTGTCCTTCACGTAGATGTCAGAGCGCCCGAAGCTCGCGGTGACGTCCCAGTCCATGGGCGTGAAGTCCTTGAACAGCTCATCCATCAGCCTTCCCATGCGGGAGGTCAAGAGGAACGGTTCGCGCCACACAGTCGGCATAGTCACCATTCTACTCACCTCCTTTTCGGTGTTTAGCAGTCAGCCACTCGGACTGCTAATCAGCGAGACCATTTTAAGCCTGGCACCCTCAGTTGTCAAGGGGTAGACTCCCTCCGTGCGGAGGGCGATGGTGAAAGCGATCCGGCTCTACCAGCGGTGCCTTTCGCCGCTTCTGCCGCAGCGCTGCCGCTTCTATCCCAGTTGCTCTGAGTACGCCGCCCGGGCCGTCCTCACTCACGGGGCAGTCCGCGGGGGGTGGCTGGCACTACGCCGGCTGCTTCGCTGTGGCCCCTGGCACCCCGGCGGCTACGACCCCGTGCCCCCGGCGAATTCCTCCCGCACCCGCCGGTAGAGCTCGGGCTGGGTCCACAGGTCAAGGCAAGTGCCGGCAACCGCCTTGGCTGCCGCAAGCATCCCGGCCCGCGCCGCATCTCCTTTGGCCGCCTGGGCGAACTCCCGCGAGTGCCCCGGGACCTCCGCCTCGGTGATGCGGATGTAGGGGTGGATGGCCGGGACCTCCCAGGACACGTCCCCCATGTCCGTGGAGCCCATCCCGCCCGCCGCCTGCTCAGGCGGGTAGCCCAGGTCCTCCAGGTGCCGCCGGAAGGCCTGCGCCAGGAAATGATTGGGGCGCATGGCCTTGTACTCGTGTCCCACCTTGCGAAAGGCGAGCTCGGCCCCGGTGGCCACAGCCGCACCGCGGGCACAGTTGTGCAGCCGCTCCACCAGCTCGTCCCGGTAGGTGTTGTCCGCCGCCCGCACGTAGAATCGGCAGGCCGCGTGCTCGGGGACGATGTTGGGTTTGGCCCCACCGTCGGTGATGATGCCGTGAATTCGGGCCCCGTCGGCAATGTGCTGGCGGAGGGCATTGAGCGCGTTGAACGTCTGTATGGCCGCATCCAGCGCGTTGACCCCTTTTTCGGGCTCGGACGAGGCGTGAGCTGCCTTGCCAGTGAACTCGATCTCCACCTCGGTGATGGCCAACGACCCCCGCTCCACCAGGGTCCGGGAGGCCGGGTGCACCATGAGAGCGACGTCGATGTCCCGGAAAGCCCCGGCCTCGATGAGGCGGACCTTCCCGCCGCCGCCTTCCTCCGCCGGCGTGCCCAGCACCACCAGCCGCCCAGGGAGCTGCGCCTTCAGTGGGGCCAACCCCAGCGCCGCCCCCACGGCGATGGTGGCAATCAGGTTGTGGCCGCAGGCGTGCCCCAGACCGGGGAGGGCGTCGTACTCGGCGAGGACGGCCACGGTCGGCCCCGCCCGCCCGGCCGGGTGTTCGGCCCTAAACGCCGTCTCCAGGCCCCCGTAAGGGATCTCCACCTCGAAGCCCGCCTCCCTGAGGATCTGGACAAGCCACCCCGACGCCTTCCGCTCTTCGAACCCCAGCTCGGGGTACGAGTGGATGCGCACCGCAAGTTCCCACAGCTGGTCAGCCAGTTCGTCAATCCTCCCCCACGCCGCCTGCCTGTGTTCTGCCAACATACCCTCCTTCTTGGCCTCCGGTCCGAGACGATCGCCTATACATATGGATTCTATCCCCTTCTGCCTGTGCGGCCAGGACCGGGTTTTTCGCCCCCTGCTTCCTGCTATAATGCGTTGTGGCTGTCCAGAACAGGATCCGCAAGGTGCAGAAGCGGGACAGGTCCCTAGTCCCGTTCGACCAGGGGCGGATCGTGCGCGCCATCCTGCGGGCCGCCCGTTCGGTGGGCGGGTTTGCCCTCGACCACCTCCACGGAGTCAACGACCGGTGGTTCCAGGCTTGCGGGGACGACGAGCACCTGGCCGAGTTCGTCTCCGACATCGTGGTCGCCACCCTGAACAGGGATCGGCGCCACTGGATCGCCAACTTCCCCCCCACCATCGAGGAGATCCAGGACACGGTGCTCCACGTGCTGCGCAGCTTCGGCTTCGTCACCGTGGCCGACGCCTACGAATGCTGGCGGTGGGGCAAGTACTGGGTGCGCACCGGCGCCCTCCCCAAAGAGCGGTTCGTGGGCAACGGCTACCCCAGCCCCTGGCACGAGGACATCCTGGCCTGGAACCGGGAGCACGGCTGTGACACGGTGGAAGGACTGAGTGAGATCGTCCGTTCCGGCCGCCTGGCCCGGCTGGTGGAGGAGGCCACCGCGGTCTATGAGGAGTCCCTGGACCGGGCGGCGGCCAAGGTCCTTGAGAGGCTGGAACAGGGGGACGACCTGCGCATGATTTGGATTTCCGGCCCCTCCTCTTCCGGCAAGACCACCACCACCGTGAAGCTGACCCGGCGGCTCAAGGCGGAGGGGCTGCGGTTCCTCATGGTCAACTTGGACGACTACTTCTGGCCCGTCGTGGAGCACCCCACTGACTGGCTAAACGATCGCAACTTCGAGACCCCGGAAGCCCTGGACATTCAGACCATCAACCGTCACCTCCGGGCTCTCCTGGCCGGCGAGACGGTGGAGAAGCCAATCTACAGCTTCAAAGAGGGGACCCACGTGGGCACCCGTCCCGTCAAGCTGGGCCGAGACCAACTCCTGCTGCTGGACTGTCTGCACGGGTTCTACCCCCCCCTGACCGCCGGCATCGAGCGCCAGCGCATGTTCCGGCTGTACATCGAGGCTGCCAACATGCTGCTGGCCGGCGACGGCACCAGCGAACAGCTCACCCAATTCACCGACGTGCGGCTGCTCAGGCGCATGCTGCGGGACGCGCGCCACCGGAATCATCCGCCGCTGCAGACGTTGCTCCACTGGCACTACGTGCGGGCCGGGGAGCTGTTCGCCATCATCCCGTTGCTCGGCTTGGCGGACCACCTGGTGAACGGGGGGATGCCGTTCGACCTACCGGTGCTCAAGCCCTACTTCACCCCCGACGGGATCTGGCCGGGCCCGGAGGAGCTGGTCCCCTACGCCTCCTTCCTCGACGCCCGCATCCGCTACCATCGCATCTCCGAGCTGTTTCGCAACGTGGCCGGCCTGACCGTATGGGAGACACAGGACAGCCAGCTCATCCCCGGGGACCACCTGGTCCGGGAGTTCATCGGCGGCAGCACCTTGGAAATCCCCCACAACGAGTGAGCCGGCGCGCCGCCGGTTCACCGCACCGCCCCGCAAGCTGCCGGAGGACGGCATTCGGCCGGGACTAGCCCCGCCGCCACGGGAGCCAGGAGCGACGCCTTGTCTCCCCTTCCTGCGGGGGGGGAGCGATCTCCCCCGCCTCCCGCGCCGTCCGGACCAGTTCCTCCCACCTGCCCCGGGCGCGGATCTTCTCCTCCCACAACCGGCCGAACTGCTCGACCGCCTTCCGCGCGTCGGCAGGCGTCACCCGCTGTCCGCCCTTGGCGAGGGCATCCACCAGCTCTGACAGCGCGGCCACCTGAGGCCGGATGTGTACTTCTCCCCCCTCCTCCACGAGAACATACCGGGTGGCGTCGGCGATGAGCCCGAACGAGGCCCCGTCCACCGTCCCCACCGGCAAAACGTTCTCCACGAACTCCCTATCGGTCTCCAGGAATTCCCGCTGAGCACTCCTCTGCCACGTCATTCCGCCTCCTCCAGGGAGGGGGCCAACCACCGAGCCACCTCCGTCAGGAACCGCTGGTCGGCCTCCCCGAAGGCCGCCGGCGCATCGGAGTCCACGTCGATCTCCCCCAGCAGCCCCCGGCCCCCAAAGATGGGGACAACAATCTCCGACCGGGTGGACGGGAAACATGCCAGGTACCTGGCATCGGCATCCACGTCATCCACCACCTCGGTGCGGCCGGTCTGAGCGGCCGACCCGCACAGTCCCCTGCCGACTGGAATTCGCACGTGGGGAGTGGGCGCAGGCCCCCGCCACGGCCCCAGCACCAGCTGGTCCCCGCGCAACAGGTACACGCCCACCCAGCTGTAGTGGGGTACCCGAGCCAGCACCTCCACCGCCGCCTCCACCGGGCGAGGATGGTCGGCCAGCCCCGCAACCTCCGCCAACAGGCTCTGGTAGAGTTCCCTTGAGGCGCCCGCTTGCCCGCTCACCGCTCGCCTCCCCCCACCTGTGCGGCCACCGCGCGGCCGAGCTGCTCCCCGGCCGCCAGCTCCTCCTGGGTGGGCGCACCCTGGAAGTCCACACTGCCGACCAGTTCCCACCCCAGCTCCTCCACCCGCTCTGCCATCCGCCGCACCGCTCCGCCCTTCCAGCCGAACGACCCGAACAACCCGACTACGCGCCCGGCGAGCCGTTTGCGCTCCAGCATGCGCATCATGTGCTCCACCGGGGGAAAGATGCCCGCATCATACGTCGGTGCCCCCAGTATGAGCCCCCGCCACTTCCACGACTCGCGGATCAGGTAGCTGAGGTGAACCCGGCCCCCGTCGAGCACCCGCACCGGGACACCTGCAGCCGCCACCCCCCGAGCCACCGCCTCGGCCATCCTGCGGGTGTGGCCGTACATGGACCCGAAGATGACTGCCACCCCGGGCCGACCCTCCATGCGGGCCCACCGAGCGTACAGGTCCACCACCCGCTGGGCATCCCGGTGCCACACCAGTCCGTGCGAGGGGGCAATCACCTCCACGTCCAGCTTGCAAAGCTTGTCGATGGCCCGGAGCACCGGTCGGCTATGCATACCTACGATGTTTGAGAAATAGCGCAGGATTTCATCCTCGTACTCATCCACGTCCACCTGATCGTCCAGGAGCGCACCGTCCAGGCTGCGGAATCCCCCAAAGGCGTCACAGGTGAACAGCACCTTGGTGCTTTCCTCATAGGTGGCCATGGTCTCCGGCCAGTGGACGAACGGTATATGGTGAAAACTCAGCTTCTTACCTCCCAAGTCGATGATTTCGCCGTCCTCCACCGCCTGCACGTTCGCGGTGATGCCGTAGAGGTGCCGCAACATCGGCTCGGCGGCGGGGGTGGCCAGGATCTGGGCGGCGGGCGCCACCCGCCTCAGCAAAGGCAAGGCGCCGGAATGGTCGGGCTCCATGTGGTTCACCACCAGGTAGTCCAGGCCGGTCGGGTCCACCACCTGAGCTACATTGGCCAGAAGCTCCTCAGCGAACGGCGTCTTGACCGAGTCCACCAGCGCTGTGCGCTCCCCCACCACCAGATACGCGTTGTAGCTGATCCCGTGCGGGAGGGGCCACAACCCTTCGAACAGGTCGGTCACCCGATCGTTCACCCCCACCCAGTGAACACCGGGGCGGATCTTCACACTCGCCATGCTCCACCTCCAGTCAACTTGTACCCCATCCCCGGGGGAGGACCAACCCTCCGCCCCCGGCGATCAGCTCAGGCGTGGGAGGACGGTTTCCGTGCGAACTGGAGCTGCCACAGGGACCAGAACAACCCACGCCTGGCCAGCAGCTCCTCCACCGTGCCTTCCTCCGCCAACTGCCCCTCATGGAACACCAGCACCCGGTCAGCCGCGCGGATGGTGGACAGACGGTGGGCAATGGCCAGCGATGTGCGGCCGGCCATCAGCTTGTCCAGTGCCCGCTGCACCTTGTCCTCGGTTTCCGAGTCCACGTTGGCGGTGGCCTCGTCGAGCACGATGAGTTTGGGATCAGCCGCCACGGCCCGGGCGATGGACAGCAACTGCCGCTCGCCCACGGACAGCCGAATCCCCCGCTCCCGCACCTGAGTCGCGTACCCCTGAGGCAGACGATCCACCACCCCCTGCACGCCGGCCGTCTCCACCGCCCCGCGGACTGCAGGCTGGGGAAGGTGATCGCTCCACAGGCGGATATTGTCCTCCACGTCCCCAGAAAACAGGAAGGCATCCTGGGGCACCATGGCAAACCTCTTCCTCAACTCCCGCAGGTCCCACCCGGCCAAGTCAAGCCCGTCCACCAGAATCCGACCGCGTTGCGGACGGTAGAAGCCAAGTATCAGGTTCACCACCGTGGTCTTACCCGACCCGGTGGGCCCCACGATCGCCACCCGTTCTCCAGGGCGGATACGGAATGAAACGTCCTTGAGCACCCACTCCTCGTCTGCGTAGGCGAACCACACGTTGCGGAACTCGATCTCCCCCCGCAGTCTGGCCAGTGCCCGGTCACCGGTGGGTTCCTCCCGCTCGTCCATGAGCTGAAAAACCCGCTCGGCGGCGGCCATGGCCCCCTGCAGGATGTTGTACTTGTCCGACAGGTCCGCCAACGGCTGGAACAGCATCCGCACGTAGCTGGTGAACGCCACCAGCGCCCCCAAGGTGAACACGCCTTCCAGCACTCCCCGGCCCCCAAACCAGATGAGCAAGGCCAGGGCCAGGTTCTGCATGACCGACACCGCGGGCCCGAACACCCCGTGCACTACCACTGACCGCATCTGGGCACGGTAGTGCCCCTGGTTGATCTCCTGAAAGCCGTGCAGCGAGCGCGCCTCCTGCCGGAACAGCTGCACAACCGGCATGCCGGAGATGGACTCGGCCAGGTAGGCGTTGAGCCGGGCCAGCTTGCGGCGAGCCTCCCGGTAGGCGTCACGGGCCCGCCGCCGGAACCAGAACGTCAAGGCCAACAACGGCGGTCCGAACGCCAGCAGCAACAGGGCGAGCCGGGGGTTGAGCCGAAACATTATGGCCAACACTCCGGCCATCATGAACACGTCCTGGGCCAGGTACACCACCACCTGAGTGAACATCTCGTTGATGGCCGCCACGTCGTTGGTGGCCCGGGTGACCAATCGGCCCACCGGCTGGCGGTCGAGGAAGGACATGGGCAGCCGCAACAGGTGGGCGAAGATCCCCCGGCGCATGTCGAACACGATCCGCTGTCCAGCGTACTGCAGGAGGTAAATCTGGCCGTAGGAAAGAGCGAACCGGAGGACCAGCAGTGCCAGGAAGGCGAGCGCCACGTAGGCCAGCACCCGCAGCTGGTCCGCGCGCAGAGCCAACAGGTCGGCGGCCGGCAGCCCGGACAGGTCCTCAGTGGAAGCGGCCAGACCGATGGGGAGCTCGTGGAACCGCTCGGGATGGCGGGCCGCCACGGCAGCCCCCGGGTCGGCGGGGCGGACCACCACGTATTGACCCACCACCTGACCCTGCTCCTCCAGCTGCTCGCGCAGCTCAGGGGGAATCGCCCGCGCTGGCACCAAGAACTCGTTCTCGGCAAACGGGATGGCTTCCTCAGCCGGGGGGGCGGCAGCCCGCACCAGCAGGTACGGCGGGGTGAGGGCGGCGTCGACGGCCGTCTTGGTAAGGTAGGGCAGGCCCAGTTCGGCCACCGTGACTCCAGCAGACAGGAGCAACGCAATCAGGAACAAGGGGAGATACGGCTTGGCGTAGCCGCCCAGCCGGCGCAGCAGCCCCACGTCCAGAGCCTTGCCCAGCCGCTCTTCCTCCAACCAGTCGGAGTGGGTCATGTCAGCGCCCTCTGCAGCTCCGCCAGACGAGCGTACAGCCCGCTGCGGGCGACCAGGCGACGATGGTCACCTTGCTCCACCACCCGCCCGCCGTCCAGGACCACAATCCAGTCCGCCTCCCGTACCGCCGAGATCCGGTGGGCCACCACCACCGCGGTGCGCCGGCTGAGCACCTGCCGCAGGTTGCCCAGGATGCGGTCCTCCACCTGGGCGTCCACCGAGGACAGGGCGTCGTCCAGTATCAAGATGGGGGGATCCAGGAGCAGGGCGCGGGCGATCCCCACCCGCTGCCGCTGGCCCCCGGACAGCGAGAGGCCTCGCTCCCCCACCCGCGTGTTCAGTCCGTCAGGGAAGGCGGCGATCTCCTCGGCCAGCCCCGCCATGCGGGCTGCTTCCCACACCTCCTGCTCGCTGGCCTCGGGCCGTCCGTAGGCGATATTCTCGCGGATGGTCGCCGAAAACAGGAACACGTCCTGCGGGGCCATCCCCACGCACCCCCGCAGTTGCTCCAGGTCCAGCCGGCGCACGTCCACCCCCCCCAGCAGGACAGCCCCCGGGGGCGGGTCGTACAGCCGGGGGATCAGGCGCACCAGCGTCGATTTCCCCGAGCCGGTGGGCCCCACCACGCCCAGCGTCATTCCCTCATCCACCGCGAGGTGCACATCGCGGAGGACGGGCCGGTCCTCCCCCGGGTAGGCGAACGTCAACCCCCGCGCCTCGATGCGCCGGCTGGCTGGGAAGGGGAGCGGCTCGGGCGGGGACTGGATGTCCGGCTGGGCGGCGAAGATCTTCCCGATCCGCTCCATCGAGGCGGCCCCCCGCTGCAACAGGTTGACGATCCAGCCCAACGCCATCATCGGCCACAGGATCATGCCCAGGTAAGTGGTGAACGCCACCAGGTCACCCAGCGAGATCTGCTGGGTGAGCACCCCCCGGCCGCCAACCCACAGCACGATTCCCGTGCCCACCCCGGCCAGCAGTCCGATGGCCGGCCGGAACAGGCCCCACAGTCGCACCAGCGCCATGTTGGCGGCCAGGAAATCCCGGTTGTCATCGGTGAACACTCGTTCCATGCCTGGCTCACGGGCGAAAGCCCGCAGCACACGTACCCCGGAGACCGCCTCGCGGACCCGCTCGGTAAGGGTGGAGAAGGCCGCCTGTACCCGGTCGAACCTCCGGTGGATCAGCCGCCCAAAGCCCAACACGATCAGGGTGACCAAGGGCATGGGGATGAAGGCGTACAGGGTAAGGCGGGGGGAGATGCCCACCATCGCCGACAGGGAGAACGACACCATGATCACCGTGTCCGCGGCCAGCAACACCCCCATGCTGCACGCCCGCCGCACGGCTTCCAGGTCGTTGGTGGCGTGGGCCATCAGGTCGCCGGTGCTGTGCTGGATGTAGTAACCGGGGGACAGGCGCAGCAGGTGGGCGAACAACCTCCTCCTCAGGTCCCGTTCGATCCGCCGCCCGGCCCCAAACAGGAACACGCGCCACAGGAAGCGGAAGGCCAGTACCAGTGCGGCGATCCCCGCCAGGTACACCGCGTACTGGACCAGCCGCTGGCCACTGCCGGCGACCAGGTCATCGATGGCCGCGCGGACGATGAGAGGAGCCACCAACTGCGCCCCATCCACCAACAGCAGAGCCGCCACCCCCGCCAGCAACCACCAGCGGTACTCCCACAATTCTCGCAAGATGGCCCGCATGCCAGGGCAGGATTATACGGGCTCATCTACGGTCCTCCGGCCCCCCCTTGTGGACAGGGAAGCCTGCAGCTAGCATCGCCCGCGGAGGTGTCAACATGGGAGAACGCGAAATGCAGGTGGCGGCCGATCCGCAGACGCGGCGCGGCGTGTACGCCAATCTGGCGATCGTCTCACATCAAAAAGAGGAGTTCGTCGTTGATTTCCTGATGGTCGATCCCCGCACCCAATCGCCCAAGGGCGGGCAGGCACTGCTGGTGTCGCGGGTCATCCTGTCGCCCGGCCACATGAAGCGTCTGTACCAGGCCATCGGCGACAACATCGAAAGGTACGAGAACAACTACGGCAAGATCGTCCTCCCCCCGAAACTGACCTGAACATCCCGCAGAGAGGATCCGGGCGCCGCCTACCTGTCCAGCAGCTCCGCCTCCAGGAAGTCAGCCACCAGTTCCGGATCGCGGGGGAGCGGTCGGACCCCGTCGGGAAGACGGGGCGTTCGGTCGGCGACCACCGCCAGCACCGGCACGCGCCCGGCGAGCGGCTCCCCACTGCGGTAGACTTCCACCTTGGGGAAAGCTGACTCCTTGAACCCCTCCAGGAGCACGATGTCCAGGTCCCCCATGTACTGACCCACCGCTGCTTCCACCGCCACATCGCGGTGATCCCAGAACAACGCCCCGTGAGCGTCCGAGTAGAGGAGAACCCGCTCAGCTCCCGCTTGCCGGTGCAGGTAGGTGTCCTTGCCGGGGACGTCCGCCTCCACTTCCGGGGCCACGTGTTTGGCCGTGCCCACCCGCCATCCACGGGCGGCCAACGCAGGAATCAACCGGCAAAGGAACGCGGTCTTGCCCGAGCCCTGGTGCCCGATGAACGCCACCACCTTCACCGCTGAACGCCCGGCCGCGACCGTCTTCCTCACGGACCCCGATTCAGTCTGCCGCTGAGATCTGACAGGCCCAGCTGGCCGAGCCGCTGGTCAGTGGGCCCCTGCTCGTCCCAGCCCCGCAGCCGGTAGTAGGCGGCGATCTCCTCGCGAAACGCCTCCGGGTCTACGGGACGGCCGGCCGATGCTCCGCCGGGCAGCGGTTGATGGAATCTGTCCGGGAGCCTGTCGTCCTCCATGCGATAGCCGCTCAGACCGGAGTACAGCCGGAGCAATGCGAAGTTCCTCTCTCCAATGGTCAACATATCCTGCGGGGAGATGGCCATGCCGGTGGCCGCCTCCACTAGCTCCCTGATCCGCGGGTAGTTGTAGCTGCGCCCCGTCATGTTGGCGGTGAACACGCACATGACAAGTGAGTTGGTGAACGAGCGCAGGTTCTCGTACAGCACGGCCAACTCGGCCTTGCCCCGCAGGGTAAACCGGTCCACCCCTCGGGTCACGCCCAGCTCCGGGGTGGGCGCCGGCCCCTCCAACAGGGTGTCGTGCATGCCCTCCAGGTGGGTGGCCCCCCGGGGGCTGGTCGCGTAGGAGATGCCGAAGCCCTGCTTGCCCCGTGGCTCGTGCATGGGCACCTCCACCCCCTTGATGGTCATAGCGAAATCCAGGCCCCGACCTTCCGCCCAGGCGGCCAACCCCTGTTCGGCGATCTCGCCGGCCAGACCTTCCCGGTTGGCCAACCGCTCCACCCAAGCGACGATGGTCGCCGGATCGCCCCAGGGGACGCGCTCGGAGATCAGCCCTTTCTCCGAGGCCTCCATCAGCGCGGCGATGATCACCCCAGCGGAGATGGTGTCCAGACCGTAGGCGTTGCACAACTGGTTGGCATAGGCCACCGCCGCCAGGTCGGCACACTTGAGCAGCGAACCGAACGCGGCCAAGGTCTCGTACTCCGGCCCGCCGTACTCCGGTGTCACCGTGCGCCCCTGGAACTGGGCCTCCACCACCCGCTTGCAGCGGATGGGACAGCCGGCACAGGTGTCCCGGTCGACCAGGATGGCCGCGGCCATCCGCTCCCCACCGATGGCCTCCGCCTGGCCGAACTCCCCGTGCCGGAAGTTGTCGGTGGGGAGGATGCCCATCTCAGAGAGCCAGGTCAGCCCCCGTGCCGTCCCGAACTCCCCCAGCTTCCTGGCCCCCGGATTCGCCATCAGCTCCTTGGCGAACGCGGCGCGGGCGGCGGAGAACCGCTCGGGTTGGGCGAGGGGTTTTGCCGCATGGCCCTTCACAGCGATCGCCTTCAGGCGCTTGGCCCCCATCACCGCGCCGAACCCCGGGCGGCCGGCGGCACGGGTGTGGTCATGCATGATGCAGGCCTGCAAGACCTGCGCCTCCCCCGCCGGGCCGATGGCGGCCACCCTGACCCCCGGATGACGGGACTGCAGAATCTCTTCTGTCTCCGCGGTGGCCTTTCCCCACAGCTCCCCGGCGTCCGCGAGCTCGGCCTTGCCGTCGCTCACCAGCAAGTACGCCGGCGAGTCCGCCCGACCCCGGACGACGACACCATCGTAGCCGCTCCTGCCCAACTCGTGCCCGAAGAAGCCGCCGGCATAGGAATCGGATATGCTGCCAGTCTTCGGAGACTTCCCCGCCACCACGTGGCGCCCGGCGCCGGCGACCCCCGTCCCCTGCAGTGGTCCGGTCGCGAAGATGAGCGCGTTGTCCGGGCCCAGCGGATCGGCCTCCGGGGGCACGAGCTCCAGCAGGAGCCGGGCGGCGATCCCCCGCCCGCCCAGGTGCAGGCCATACCAGTGGTCGGGGACGTCCCGGTCACGGACCTCGCCAGCGGATAGGTCGACCTCGAGGTAGCGGCCGAATACTGCCTTCATCGGGCCTCCTTTCACCACCGCCATTCTAAGGGACGATAGCCGGGCCTATCCACACACTGGACGGCCTCCCGCCACCACGCGCACCGCTTCAATGGTGGGGAAGGTAGTCAGAGTAAGCTCGATCTGGCGGCAGGCCAGCCGCCGAAGCCCCCGCGGTGAGGCAAGCAGCTGCGAGCTCAAGACGACTTCAGCGGTCGTACCAACCAGCGATACCTGCTCCAGCCGGGTCCCGGCGGGCAGGGCGCTCCAGTACCCCCGCTGCTGTTCTCGCCAGCTGGGGCCGTCAAGCAGCTGCTCCAGCGCCGCGCGGGCCACCGCAGGGGTGGCGGGGACCCGACGGATCAACGGGAAAGCCCGGCCGCCGGCATCCAAAAAATAGACCCTGAGCCAGGTGTCCCTGACCGGAGCGAAGGTCACCGGCCGGCGGGCCGCCGCCTTCTCCGCGGGGGGCAGGAACACCTCCACCCACCCACGCTGGCCGGCAGGTCGGTCGTAGTAGAGCTCCAGAGCCACCCGGCCGTCGTGCACCGCGCCAGCCTCCTCGCCCAGCGGGCGGCCGAACCCGTCAGTCAGACGCACTACCACCGTGGTCCCGTCTGGGGCGCCGGTCACCGTCACCTGCGCCGGCAGCCCAACCTCCGTGCCGGCCCGGGGGGCGATGATTTCCAGGCCCGGCTCGGGCAGCACGGCTACCGCCAGGGCTGCCACCAGCACACAAGCCAGCAAAGCCCACAGGCCAGTCTGATCGCTCACCGCTCCTCCTCGGCGGCCAGCCGGGCCAGCCGCCCGGCCAGTTCCTGCAGGCCGCGATCCACGTCCTCGAACTTGGCCCGGGCGTTCCGCAGGTGGGTGCCCAAGGTGCCGGACTCCTTGAGCAACCCCTCCAGGGCGCCTTGAAGTTCCCGCAGCTGCCCCAGAACCCGCTGCACGTCACGGGCCAGGGACAGCCCGCGCAGCCCCAGGGCCACCGACTGCAGGTACGCGTAGAACGTGTTCGGGGAGCAGGGCACCACCCGCCGCGCCCACGCGTAGTCGAGGAAGTCCTCCCCCTGGTCGCCGGCGGGGGTGATGAGCTCCAGGAACACTCCCTCTGCCGGCACGTACATCAGGGCGAAGTCGGCGGTGCCCTCCCCGGGGCGGATGTACTTCTGGGCCACCGCGTCCACGTGCCGCCTGGCGTCTCGCAGCAGGGCGCGCTTGTGTCTCTTGTGCTCCTCGGGCCCCTCAGCGGCGACCAGTCGCTGGAAGCTGGCCAACGGGAACTTGGCGTCCACCGGCACAGCGAGCCCCTCCAGGAAGATGGCAGCATCCACCGTCTCCCCGCCCCTAAACGTGTGCTGAAGCCGGAACCGCTCCTGCGGCAGGACCTGGGCCAGCAGGTCCGCCAGCAACCACTCCCCCAGGGCTCCCCGCGCCTTGGGCGCGCGGAGGATGTCCTGCAGGGAGGAGATATCTTGCGCCAGTTCGGCGATCCGCCGGCCGGCGGCGTCCAACGCCCCCAGCCGCTCCCGCACGTCCGCCACCACGCCGGAGACCCCATCCAACCGCTTCCCCAGGTCGCCCTCTTGCCGCTGGAGCAGCTCAGCGGTGGCCGACAGCTGCCGGCCAACCTGGTCGGACAGGCCCGCCAGCTGACTGGCCACCAGCTGAGCCAACTGTCCCACCTGTTCCGACAGGCCGCGCGTTGCCTCCTGCAGGGCCGCCACCTCCGCCCCCGGGCGGCGCCCCCGGAACAGCACGAGGGTGACCGCAAGCAGCACGGCCAGCAGGCCGATGGCCGCCCACACAGCCGTCACGCCACCTCCTGCAGGGCCAGCGCTCCCCGCAGGTAATGCCCGGTGTAGGAGCCGCTGGCTGCGGCCACCTCCTCCGGGCTACCCTCGGCGATCACCCGGCCGCCGTCATCGCCGCCTTCCGGCCCCAGGTCGATGATCCAGTCAGCGGTCTTGATGACGTCCAGATCGTGCTCGATGACCACCACCGTGTTCCCCGCGTCCACCAGCCGGTGCAGCACCGCCAGCAGCTTGCGCACGTCTTCGGGATGGAGGCCGGTGGTGGGCTCGTCCAACACGTACAGGGTCTGGCCGGTGGCCCGCCGGGAAAGCTCCCGGGCCAACTTGACCCGCTGGGCCTCCCCGCCGGAGAGCTCGGTGGCCGGCTGCCCCAACTTGATGTAACCCAACCCCACGTCGTACAAGGTTTGGAGCCTGTCTCGAATGCGCGGGATGGGGGCGAAGAACCCCAACGCCTCCTCCACCGTCATGTCCAGGACCGCGGCGATGTTGCGCCCCTTGTAGCGTACGGCGAGCGTCTCCGTGTTGTACCGGCTTCCCTTGCACACATCACACGGGACGTACACGTCCGGCAGGAAGTGCATCTCGATCTTCACCTTGCCCTGTCCCTGGCAAGCCTCACACCGCCCGCCCCGCACGTTGAAGGAGAACCTGCCCGGAGCGTACCCCCGCATGCGGGCCTCCGGGGTGGCGGCGAACACTTGGCGAATGGGATCGAACACCTTGGTGTAGGTGGCGGGGTTGGAACGCGGGGTGCGCCCGATCGGCGACTGGTCGATCTCCACTGCCTTGTCCACCCTGTCCACCCCCTCCATGTCCTCGTGGACCCCCGGCTTGCCCACCGAGTAACCGAGCCGCCAGGCGAGCCCACGGTACAAGACCTCCTCGACCAGGGTCGACTTCCCCGACCCCGAGACTCCGGTGACGCACACGAACAGTCCCAGCGGAAACCGCACGTCGATGCCCTTGAGGTTGTGCTCCCTCGCCCCCCGCACCACCAGCCAATGCTCGCCGGGCCGGCGGCGGCCGGCGGGCACTGGGATCTGTCGGGTCCCGGCCAGATACTGCCCGGTGAGGGAACGCGGGGACTGGGCGACCTCCCCCGGGGAGCCTGCAGCCACTACGTAGCCGCCGTGAATGCCGGCCCCGGGCCCTAGGTCCACGATGTAGTCGGCCTCCCGCATGGTCAGCTCGTCGTGTTCCACCACGATGACCGTGTTCCCCAAGTCCCGCATTCGCTTCAACGTGGCCAGCAGCCGCGAGTTGTCGCGGGCGTGCAGCCCCACCGACGGCTCGTCCAGCACGTACAGCACGCCGGTCAGCTGGGAACCGATCTGGGTGGCCAGCCGAATCCGCTGCGCCTCCCCACCGGCCAGGGTGTTGGCTGACCTGTCCAGCGTCAGGTAGTCCAGCCCTACGTCCACCAGGAACGACAGGCGGGCCCGGATCTCCTTGAGGATCTGGCGGGCAATCAGCTCCTCCCGCTCCGACAGCTGCAGGTGCGCGAAGAAGTGCAGGGCGCGCCGGACCGACATTGCGGTCACCTGACCTATGTTCTCGCCACCTACGGTCACCGCCAGCGCCTCTGGCCGCAGCCGCGCCCCGCCGCAGTCCGGGCAGGGTAGGGCTGACATGTACTGAGCGACCTCGCCCCGGGCCTCCTCGGAGGCCGCCTCCCCGTACGCCGTCGCCAGCGAGGGGATGAGCCCCTGGTAGGGCCGGTGGTACACGCGGGTGCGGCCGTAGGTGGTCGTGTACGTGAAGGGAACGGTCTCCCCACCGGTACCGTACAGAAGGACGTCCAGCTTGTCCTGGGCTAGGCCGCCCAGCGGGAGATGGGGGTCGATCTGGTAGGCCCGACACACCCCATCCAATATGGCCCACAACCAGCGGGACTTGGAACGGCTCCACGGGATCAGGCCACCTTCCCGCAGCGACTTGCGGCGGTCGACGACCAAGTCCGGGTCCACCACCATCTGGACGCCCAGTCCGTCACAGGTGGGGCAGGCCCCGTAGGGGGAGTTGAAGGAGAACAAGCGTGGCTCAAGCGCCTCGATGCTCACCCCGCACTGGGGACAGGCGAAATGCTCCGAGTACAGCCTCTCCCCCTCCCCCATGACCTCCACGATGACCAAGCCGCTGCCGTGGCGAAGGGCGGTCTCGATCGAGTCGGCGATCCGGGCCCGCTTCCCCTGCTTGACCTTGATGCGGTCCACGACGATCTCGATGTTGTGACGCCTGTTCTTGTCCAGCTCGATCTCTTCGTACAGGGTCCGCAGCACGCCATCCACCCGGACCCGCACAAAACCCTCCCGCTTGAGCTCGGACAGAACCTGCCGGTACTCCCCCTTCCTTCCCCGCACCAGTGGAGCCAGCACCTGGACTTTGGTGTCCTCGGGCAGGGCACACACCTGGTCCACGATCTGCTGTGCGGTCTGGCGCTCGATGGGCCGTCCGCACTGGGGGCAATGGGGATGGCCCACCCGCGCGAACAACAGCCGCAGGTAGTCGTAGATCTCGGTCACCGTGCCCACCGTGGAGCGCGGGTTGTGAGTACGCGTCTTCTGATCGATGGATATGGCGGGGGACAACCCCTCGATCACGTCGACGTCAGGTTTTTCCATCAACCCGAGGAACTGGCGGGCGTACGCGGACAAAGACTCCACGTACCTCCGCTGTCCCTCGGCGTAGATGGTGTCAAATGCCAGCGACGACTTCCCCGAACCAGAGATGCCCGTTATCACCACCAACTTCCGCCGGGGCATCTCCACGTCGATGTCCTTGAGGTTGTGCTCCCGCGCCCCGCGGACCGTCAGTTTTTCCATAGGGGACTTGTGAAAACGCTCTTCCTCCTCCATTTTGGCATAGTAACCCTGGTCCCATGTTACCGCGCCTCTCTGGCAAGGACCAGGGGCTAGAGCAGGCGCCTCAGCTTGCGGATCTTGTCCCGCAAGGCGGCCGCCAGCTCGAACTCCAACCGCTCGGCTGCCTGGCGCATCTGCCGCTCCAAGTCGCGGATGGAGCGGGCCAACTCCTCCCGAGACATGCTTTCGGGCGCCTGGGGCAGGCGGATCTCCTCCTCTCCCGGCGGGCGATACTCAGCGAAGTAGTCGCGAACGGCCTTCTCCACCGAGCGGGGGGAGATGCCGTGGCGGCGGTTGTACTCCTCCTGTATCCGGCGGCGGCGATTGGTCTCCGCAGTCGCCTCCTGGATGGCACCCGTGTCCCGGTCTGCATACAGGAGAACCTTCCCCCGCACGTTTCTCGCCGCCCGCCCGATGGTCTGGATCAAGGAGGTGGCCGAACGAAGGAAACCCTCCTTGTCCGCATCGGTCACCGCCACCAGGGACACCTCGGGCAAATCCAGCCCCTCGCGGAGCAGGTTCACCCCCACCAACACGTCGAACTTGCCCAGCCGCAGCTCACGGAGGATCTCCACCCGGTCCAGGGTGTCGATCTCCGAGTGCAGGTAGCGGGCCCGCATCCCCAGCTCCACCAAGTACTCAGTCAGGTCCTCGGCCATGCGCTTGGTCAACGTGGTGACCAGCGCTCGCTCGCCCCGCTCGATCACGGCCCGCAGCTCCCCCACCAGGTGGTCGATCTGGCCCCGCACCGGGTGCACCTCCACCGCCGGGTCCACCAGCCCGGTGGGGCGGACGATCTGCTCGGCCACCCGCTCCGACACGCGGCTCTCGTAGGGCCCGGGGGTGGCGGACATGAAGATGGCCTGGCCGACGCGTGACTCGAACTCCTCGAACGTGAGCGGCCGGTTGTCCAGGGCAGAGGGGAGGCGAAATCCATACTCCACCAGCGTCTCCTTCCGGGACCGGTCGCCGTGGTACATGGCCCGGATCTGGGGCACGGTTTGGTGGGACTCGTCGATCACCAGCAGGAAGTCGGGGGGGAAGTAGTCCAGCAAAGTCCACGGGGGCTCCCCCGGCGCTCGGCCGTCCAGGTGGCGGGAGTAGTTCTCGATCCCCGGGCAGTAGCCCATCTCCCGCAGCATCTCCAAGTCGTACAACGTGCGCTGCTCCAGCCGTTGGGCCTCCAGAAGCTTGTGCTGCTGCCGCAGGTGGGTGAGCCACTCCTCCAGCTCCTCCTCGATGGCAGCGATGGCCCGCCGCAGGCGCTCCTCCGGGGTCACGAAGTGAGTGGCCGGAGGGATGGTGACGGCCCGCCGGCGCTCGAGTGCCTCTCCGGTGAGTCGGTCGACGCTGGATATGCGCTCTATCTCGTCCCCGAACCACTCGATGCGATACCCCACCTCCTCCGAGGCAGGCACGATCTCCAGCACGTCCCCCCGCAGGCGGAACGTGGCCCGCTCGAAGGTCAGCTCATTCCGCCGGTACTGGAGCATGACCAACTGCCTGAGGACGCTGTCCAGCTCATGCTCCCCCCCCTCCTCCAGGGTCAGTGCCATCCCGGCGTAGTCGGCGGGGGAGCCCAGCCCGTAGATGCAGGACACGCTGGCCACGATGATGACGTCCCGGCGGTTCATCAGGGCAGAGGTCGCCGCGTGGCGGAGACGATCGATCTCCTCGTTGATTTGGGCGTCCTTTTCGATGTACGTGTCCGTCTGGGGGACGTAGGCCTCCGGCTGGTAGTAGTCGTAGTACGACACGAAGTAGTGCACCGCGTTGTGGGGGAACAGCTCCCGCAGCTCCCCGTACAGCTGGGCGGTCAGCGTCTTGTTGTGAGCCACCACCAGCGTGGGCCTCTGGACCTCCTGGATCACGTGGGCGATGGTGAACGTCTTCCCCGTGCCCGTGGCCCCCAGCAGGGTCTGGTAGCGGTGGCCGGCGCGCACACCCTCGCTCAGCTCCCGAATCGCCCTGGGCTGGTCTCCCTGAGGCTGGAGCCTGGTATCGATGTGAAACAGCTGCTCCGCCGCCAGTCTCCCCATGACCGGCTGATTCTACCCGCCGGCTGACCGTACTTGGTCAGTCCGCGCGGCGGGGCTATGATGATCCGATGGCGTTTCGAACCCCAATCGGCATTCGCTACATTTCCGGGGTCCGGCTGCAGCGGGCAGCGGTGGCCGGCGCCCATCGGGTGATCGCGTCCGCAGACCAGCTGGACCAGATCAACGTGTTCCCGGTGGCAGACTCCGACACCGGGAAGAACCTGTCTGCCACCATGTGGAGCGTTCTGCAGGGATTGCGGGGAGGGGGCAAGGCCGCCGTGGGGGAGGTATGCCAACGCATGGCGTCGGCGGCCCTGCGGGGGGCAAGAGGCAACTCCGGGGTCATTCTGGCCCAGTTCTTTCACGGGCTGGCACAAGGGCTGGCCAACGCTCACCGCGCCGGGCCGGGGGAGTTCGCCAGAGCGGTGCGCAGGGGGGCACGTGAGGCCTGGAATGCATTGGCCTTCCCGCAACAGGGGACCATGCTGTCCACGATTTCCGCCTTCGCCGACCGGGTGGACGAGCTGGCCGGCCGGGCGGGGGACTTCGTACCCCTGATGCAAGAGGGGCTGGCCGCCGCCCAGACCGCGTTACGCCTGACCCAGGAGACCCTCCCCGTGCTCAGGCTGGCCGGCGTGGTCGACGCCGGGGCATTGGGATTCGTCCGCTTCCTCGAGGGAATCGTGCACTACATCAGCACGGGCCAGGTGGACCATGTGGACCGCCCGGGGACCACTCCCGCCCCCGTTCGCGCCCAAGTGGAGTACGACCCAGGATCGATCGCTTTCCGATACTGCACGGAGTGTACGGTGACCGGCGAGGCACTGGCCCCCCCGGCCGTCAAGGAGCAGCTGGGCCGGCTGGGGGAGTCAGTGGTGGTGGCCGGTTCGTCCGCCTTCCTCCATCTTCACGTCCACACCAACACCCCGGCCCGGGTGTTCGAAGTGGCCCGGGCCCTGGGCCAGGTGGAAGGCGAGAAGGTGGACGACATGTGGGCCCAGCACGCTGAGAGTTTCGCAGATGCCCCCCGCGGAGAGACAGCCCTGGTGGTCGACACATCGTGTGACCTGCCCGAGTACCTCATGACCCACCACCGGATCCAAATCGTTCCCCTGCGGGTGCGGGTGGGGGAACAGGAGTTCCTGGACCGGGTGGAACTCACCCCTCAACGATTCTACGAACGGATGGCCGGCGGGCCCCCGGTGGGAACCTCGCAACCCCCACCGGCCGACTTCCAGGACGTGTTCTGCCATCTGGGGCAGCACTTCGCTCACGTGGTCGCCCTCATCCTGGCCGGAGACCTGTCAGGCACCTGGAGCGTGGCCCAGCACTCAGCCACCGAACTGGCCGCCCAGGGGGTAGACGTGCGCGTGGTGGACACGGGCACCCTGTCCGGGGCCCTGGGACTGGTGGCCTGGGCGGCAGCCAGGGCGGTGGCGGGGGGGCTGCGTCCCGAGCAGGTGGTGGAGTTGGCGCAAGCGTGCTCCCAGCGAGTCCGGTTCTGGGCCGGGCTCCCGAACCTGGAGCCGCTGGGCCGGTCCGGGCGGGTGCCGTGGCTCGCCGGCTGGCTGTCCGGCCGGGTGCGCCTGGGACTGGTGATCTCGGTCGGGGACGGAAAGATCCAGCCCGTGGCCCCGGCGTGGGGCGCCCGCCAGCTGTTGGCCCGGCTGACCGAACTGGGCCGCAGGGCGATGGCAAGCATGGAGCGGCCGGCCGTCGTCATCCCGCACGCAGCCGCCATCGGGGCGGCCGAGGCCCTGGCCGGACGGCTGGCCGAGGCCGCCCCGGCACCGGGGGCGGTGGTCCACATTGTGGACGCCTCCCCGGCGCTTGGGGTCCACGCCGGGATCGGCGCGTTCGGCCTGGCGGTGCTGGACATGGCCTGGGTGGACCGGAGGATCGCCGAAGGGAAGGGCGGACAGTGAGCGCAGTGCACTTGGCCATCGTGGGGCTGTTGGGCTACTTTCTGGGGGGGATCCCCACCGCTTACTTGGCAGGCCGGGCCGCGGGCGTGGACATCCGGCGGCACGGCTCGGGCAACGTCGGTGGCACGAACGCCGTCCGCGTGCTGGGCTGGAAGCGCGCTTTGCCGGTCATGGTGGTAGACGTGGGCAAGGGGTATGTGGCAGCCTGGCTGTTGCCCAAACTCCCCCTGTCTGGACTGGACCCAGTATACCTGGCCCTGGCCGGAGGGGCGGGGGCAGTGCTGGGGCACGTGTTCTCCCCCTTCCTCCGCCTCCGCGGGGGCAAGGGGGTGGCCGCCGGGGCGGGGATGCTCTTGGCGCTGATCCCTGTCCCCGTGGGCATCTGTGCCGCGTTGTTCGCCTTGGTCGTCTTGGGGAGCGGTATCGTCTCCTTGGGATCGCTGAGCGCAGCCGCCGCCCTCCCAGCAGTCACCTTCCTGTACGGGGAGGCCCACCCAGCGGTGCGCTGGCTCACCGTGGCCCTGGCCGCCTTCGTCTTCTGGACGCACCGGTCCAATCTGCGACGACTGCTGGCCGGCAAGGAGAACCGCTTCCCCCGGCCGTGGGAGCGCCGGAGGCCGACCCGCGCCGACGGCGATAGGAAGCGCCGACCGAGGCGATGACAACGCGGTCGGCCGGGCCGTCTGCCGGTTGCTTCGCGGCCCTCAGTGCGTATGATTTGCATTAGTGACAAGGGGGATCAGCATGCGCAGAGACCCGCGGGCCCTGGCTCTCCGGCGGCTGGAAAGTGAATTGCGGCCGACCTCCCGGGATGGCCCTTCAGCCAGCGGTGCTGCCCCAGCCGCGAGGGGGTGGACATGGAGCTGGTAATCCGCCTGGCCGGCGCGGCCGGCCAGGGCATACAGACGCTGGGAGACATCTTGGCCAGAGGCTTGTTCCGGCATGGCCTGTACGTCCACACCGAGATGAGCTATCACTCCCGCATTCGGGGGGGCGAGAATGCGTACACGGTGCGCGCCTGTACTGAGCCGTGTGCCGCCATCCAGGAGGAGTCTCACGTACTGGTGGCCCTGAGTGAGGACATGCTAGCCCAGTACAGCGCCCACTTGGCTCCAGGCGGGTACGTGATCTGCGACGAGCGGCTACCCGCGGCGGCCGGTGAGGTGATAGCCGTCCCCGCCCGGCAACTGGCGCGAGAGGAGCTGAAGCTCCCCATCGCGGCCGGAACGGTGCTGCTGGGCACCCTCGCCGGGCTGCTCGAGCTGGACCAAACCGTTCTGGACGACGTGGTCCGGGAAGTGTTGGGCGACAAGGCAGCGCCCAACTTGCGCGCCCTCCAGATGGGGCGCGCGCGGAGCCGTCCTGGCCCCTGGCGGCTGGGCGACGAAGCCCGCCGCCCCCAGGGAGGGCTGCTCATGTCCGGGGCGGAGGGCGTGGGCCTGGGGGCCCTGCTGGGGGGTTGCCGGTTCCTGGCCTCGTACCCCATGACCCCGGGCACAGCCGTCATGGCCTACCTGGCCCAGCGGGCAGTGGACTGGGGCATGGTGGTGGAGCAGGCCGAGGACGAGATCGCCGCGGTGAACATGGCCCTGGGTGCGGCCTACGCCGGGGCCCGGGCCATGGTCACCACCTCGGGTGGCGGGTTCGCCCTCATGGTGGAAGGCCTGTCGTTGGCCGGGATGATTGAGACCCCGGTTGTGTTCCACCTAGGTCAGCGCCCCAGCCCGGCCACGGGACTACCCACGCGCACGGGGCAGGAGAACCTCTTGTTCGCCCTGCATGCCGGCCACGGCGAGTTCCCCCGGTACATCGTGGCCCCCCGGGATCCTTTGGACGCCATCCACCTCACCGCCAAGGCGTTCGAGCTGGCAGAGGCCTTTCAGGTGCCGGCGATCGTGCTCACCGATCAGTACCTGGTGGACGGCCGGTTCACGGTTGCCCGCCCCGCCCTGGAGGGACGGCAGGCGACCAATCACCTGTTGTCGCCCGAGGAGCTGGAGGCGGCGGACAGCTACCATCGGTTCGCCATCAGCGAAACCGGGGTCTCCCCTCGAGCCATCCCCGGGGTGACCTCCAAGCTGGTCCTGGTGGACTCCGACGAGCACGACGAGTACGGCCGCATCACCGAAGACCTCGCGATCCGGCAAACCATGGTGGAGAAGCGCCTGCGCAAAGGGGAACGGCTCGCCCGCCAGGTGGCCGCTCCGGTCCAGTATCCTCCAGGTCCCCTGGCCGGCAAGACCGTGCTCCTGGGGTGGGGCAGCAGCCACGGCGCGCTGCGTGAGGCGGTGGACCAGCTCAACGCACCGGGGGGAGAGTTCGCCCTGCTCCACTACACGGAGATCTGGCCCCTGCGCACCGCGGAACTGGAGCGGGCGTTCGCGGAGGCAGACCGGGTGGTAGCGGTGGAGGGAAATGCGACCGGTCAGTTCGCCAAGTTGGTGGCCCAGGAGACCGGCCGCCGCGTCCACTCTGTGGTGGCCAAGTACGACGGCCGACCCCTGACCGCCCGGGATATTGTCCGCGGGGTGGAGAGATGAACTCGGATAGGTACTTGGCGGACGTGGAGCTGGCGTGGTGCCCGGGGTGTGGCAACTTCCAGATCCGCCAGGCGCTGGCCGCGGCCCTGGGCCAACTGGAGCTCCCGCCCCACCGGGTGGTGCTGGTAACTGGCATCGGCCAGGCGGGGAAGATGGCCCACTACGTGGCGACAAACGGCTTCAACGGGTTGCACGGCCGCACGCTGGCGGCGGCAGCGGGGATCAAGATGGCCCGGGATGACCTGGTGGTGATCGCCGAGTCTGGCGACGGTGACCTGTACGGAGAGGGGGGCAACCACTTGGTCCACAACGCCCGTCGCAACGTTGATCTTGCGGTGATTGCCCATGACAACCGGGTGTACGGGCTCACCAAGGGACAGGCGTCCCCCACCGCGGCTGCCGGCATGGTGACCAAGATCCAGCCGTTCGGGACCCCCTGGTACCCGCTGAGTCCACTGGCGTTGGCACTGGCCGCCGGGGCGACGTTCGTCGCCCAAGCCTTCTCCGGATTGGTGGATCACACTGCCGAGATGATCGCCGCCGCCGTCCGCCACCGCGGGTTCGCCCTGGTCAACGTCCTCCACCCTTGTCCCAGCTGGAACCGGGTCAACACGTTCGCCTGGTTCAAGGAGCGGGTGTTCGACCTCGCCGAGGAAGGCTGGCCGGCCGAGGACCGGCTGCAGGCCCTGGGGGCGGCGTTGGCGGGCGAAGAGCGCATCCCGGTGGGCGTGTTGTACAGGCGGGAGCTGCCCACGTTCGCCGACCGGCACCCGGTTTTGGCCGGCGAGCCCATTGGCCTCCGGCCGCTCCCCGCGCCAACTGACCTTGCCCCCCTCCTCGCCGAGCTGGAGTGAACCGGGGTTGGTTTCCCCTGGTGGAAACCGCCCTATCCTTGTACACTGGACGTGAAACATGCCCCAGATCAGGGCCAAGGCGCCCGTTGCCGAGTGTTTGGTCAGGTCGTTTCCGGGTCTGCCCCCGGAAGATCGCAACCAACTGCAGGAGCTGGCGCTCATCCTCCGCTACGGCGCCGATGAGCTCGTCGCCCAGGAAGGCTCCTACTGCTCGGGCATCTACGTGGTGTGCCAGGGGCTGGTGGCCATCGGGAAATACGCCGGTGCACAAGAAAGGCGGCTGCTCAGGTTCCTCGCCCCCGGCGAATGGTAAGGGCTGGAAGCGTTTTTCCTGAATCGCAAACCGGTCAACCTCCAGTTCCTCCGCACCGTGGTTGAGTCGACCCTGCTGTTCTTCGAAACCAACCAGTTCCACGCCTACGTGGAGCACCACCCCAAGGCCCTGGTCAACCTGTGCCGTTGGCTCAGCCGCGAAGTGGCCATGCTGGAATTCAAGCTGACCCGGGAGGCCATGGAGTCGAGTGACCGGAACTTCGCCCTGCTCCTGCTCGCCTTGGCCAATAAGTACGGCGAGCCGGCGCCGGACGGTTCGGTCACCCTGAAGCTCCCGTTCACCCGCCAGAACATGGCCGAACTACTGGGCGTGTCACTGGAGACGCTGATGCGCATCCTCCGCCGGTTCCGCCAGCGCGGCCCCATTCACACCCGCCGGTCGTTGGTCGAGATCTCCTCCCGGGACCGTCTCAAGGAGGTGGCCCACGCCACCGATTTTTACCTGGCGATCATCGAGGAGACCCTATGAGCACGCGCGGGTAAAGGAAATCCCGCAGCGGCTCCTCCGCGCCCCGTAGCCCACCGTCCTCGGTCTCCACCAGGTCCTGCTCGACCATGGCATCCACTGCCTTGCGCACGGTGGTGCGCGAGACCCCGAGCAAGTCGGCCAGCAGCCCGGTGGAACACGGCAGCCACAATCCCCCATCCCGGCGGATGCCGCAGCGGAGCAGGAGCCAGGCAATGCCTTTTGGGGCGTCCCGCAGCCACAGCCTGGCCTCCCTCTCCGCTTCCAGCCAGTCAGCAAGATAGACCAGGACACATTTTCTGAACGGGGGCTCGTCCATGGCTTCCTCCCACTGTTCGGTTGTCATGAACAGCGTCCGCGTGGGGGCCACCGCCCGCGCCGAACCACGGTACCGTGGCAGGCCGCCGGGGTGCCACGCCTCCAGCCCCACCAGGTCACCACAGCCAGCCAACGACAGCGGCTGAACCTCCCCGGATGCCCGACGGCTGCACACCACGGCCCCCGCGGCCACCACGTACACCCCAGCGGCGAACGCGCCCTGCTGGTAGATCAGCTCACCGGCGTCGTAGCTGGTGGCCAACGTCTCTGGGCACCGCTCCACCGCCTCCAGCAGGCGCAGTCGCATCTGTCGCGCTTGGTCCATGGCCCTTGAGGGTGACTGGCCACAGGGTTTCCTCCCACGCAAGTTGATGGCTCGAATGTGTGCACTTCCACTGTCGGCCGCCGGCAAGATTGCCCTCCCGAGGATATCCAACGGCCATCCCTGGGTCGTCGAATGACAGCTGCCGGCGTGCCGGCAGGAGCCCATCGCACTGTCAGGCGCCACTTCCGTGCGAACGCACGTAACCACCGGCAGCTTCCGAATTGCTACCCCCACCTGTGCTCCTGGCAATGTGGTCCTTCCCCCCCCTGCCTAGCCTTGCCACAAGGAGGTGGACAGCCATGACGGCTGGCAGTGATATGAAGTCGCAGTCGGTGGTCGAACGCGTCGCCGCCCCACCCGAAGTCAACGCCTATGAGATGTTCTGTACTCAGGTCGATCTGGTGGGCCATCGCTTGGCCCTGCCCAGGGACCTGCTCGATCTCCTCAAGCGGCCGGAGCGGGTACTGGAGGTGTCCGTGCCCGTCCGCATGGACGACGGTTCTGTGCGTACCTACACCGGTTCCCGGGTCCAGCACTCCTCGGCCCGGGGCCCGTGCAAGGGGGGGATCCGCTATCACCCAGCGGTATCGCTGGATGAGGTCAAGGCGCTGGCCGGGTGGATGACGTGGAAGTGCGCGGTGGTGGACATCCCGTTTGGCGGGGGCAAGGGGGGATCGTCTGCGATCCCACTCAGCTGTCCCCGGGGGAGCTGGAACGGCTGACCCGCCGGTACACGGCGATGATCCTACCTCTGATCGGTCCCCACCACGACATCCCGGCACCGGACGTCAACACCAACTCCCGCATCATGAACTGGATCATGGACACCGCATCCGCCCTGCGTCCAGAGCCCATGCGGGCGGTGGTCACCGGCAAGGACATCGCAGTGGGCGGGGCGCGCGGCCGCAGAGAAGCCACCGGTCGGGGGGTGGCCATCGTGACCGAGGAGACGCTGGCCCGCCTGGGCCGCAGCGTCGAGGGGACCACGGTGGCCGTGCAGGGCTTCGGCAACGTGGGGTCAGTGGCCGCGTCCCTCCTCCACCAGGCCGGTGCCCGGATGGTGGGGGTGGCCGATGTCCCCGGTAGCTTGTTCTCCCCACGCGGCCTGGACATCGCCGAGCTGATTGCCTACGCGCAGAGCTCCCCCGGGCACCTCATCGGCGGCTACAGTGCGCCCGGCGTGCAGGAGATCTGAGCGGATGAGGTCCTCACCCTGGACGTCGACGTCCTCATCCCGGCGGCCCTGGAGGGACAGATCACCGAGGCCAACGCGGACCAGATTCGCGCCGACGTGGTGATCGAGGGGGCGAACGGCCCCACCACCCCCGAGGCCGACGTCATCCTGGCCGAGCGGGGTAAGGTGGTTGTGCCCGACATCCTGGCCAACGCCGGCGGCGTGGTCGTCTCCTACTTCGAGTGGGTCCAGAACCTGCAGTGCTTCTACTGGGAGGAGGACGAGGTCAACCGGCGGCTGGGCCGACTCATGCGGCGGGCGTTAGAGTCGGTGTGGGAGTACGCCGGCAGGGGGGAGACATCGCTGCGCGGCGCCGCGCTCATGCTCGCCCTGGAGCGGGTGAGCGAGGCCATCCGCTTGCGGGGCATCTTCCCGTGATCGACTCTACGCCCAGCTTGCTCCTCCGCCCCCGGCCGGACGGCGGTTCCTTGCTGGAGCGCCGTGGAGCGCTGCCTGCCCCGGGGGTTCGCCAGCCGGCAGGGGCTGCTTGCGGCCCTGCACGCCGGTGACCGGGCCGCCCACTCTGCCTTCCGCTATGCCGTTGCGGAGGAGCTCTGCCGCCGGCTGGCCACCCTGGGGCCTACCTTCCGCGCCGTGTACATCTACGGCAGCGCGATGGACGGGCGGGCAGGCGCTGCGTCAGACGTGGACGTCATCGTGTGGGTGCGCCGCAAGACCGACGCGGTGGAGAGCTTCCTCGCCCGGCTGGACTACATGTTGGCCAAAGGCGTGCGGGCGTTGCTGGGCGGCCGGGGGCCGGACCAGCTGTTCGACGTGCACCTGGTCGATGACGCGGAGGTTGAGGGAAGAAAGGGATTCGGAGCCGTCCTGCAGTCCTTGTGGACGGCTCCGGTCTGCATCTGGAAGCGGTGAAACCGCTGGGGCTCACCCCTGTAGTGCCCGTTGTACCTCGGCTTCCATCAGGGGGTCAATGACCAGGTCGAGGTCACCGTCCAGAACTTCCTCCAGCCGGTGGACGGTGAACCCGATGCGGTGATCGGTCACCCGCGACTGGGGGAAGTTGTAGGTACGGATCTTCTCCGACCGGTCCCCGCTGCCCACCTGCTGCCGGCGGGCCTCCCGCACCTCCCGCGCCTGCTTCTGCTCCTCCAGGTCGCGCAGCTTCGCCCGGAGCAGCCGCAGCGCCTGTTCCCGGTTCCGGTACTGCGAGCGCTCGTCCTGACAGGCCACCACCAGCCCGGTGGGGAGGTGGGTGATGCGGACGGCTGTCTCGTTCTTCTGCATGTGTTGACCGCCCGGCCCCCCGGCCCGATAGGTCTCCACCCGCAGCTCCTCCGGGTTCAGGTGCACCTCCACCGCCTCTGCCTCCGGGAGGACGGCCACCGTGGCGGTGGAAGTATGGATCCGCCCCCCGGACTCGGTGGTCGGCACTCGCTGTACCCTGTGCACCCCGGACTCGTAGCGCAACCGGCCGTAGGCCTGCTCCCCTTCCAGGACGAAGACGATCTGCTTGTAGCCCCCCAGCGGTGTGGGGTGCGAATCCATCACCGTCACCTGCCACCCCTGCCGCTCGGCATAGCGGGTGTACATCCGGAACAGGTCGGCGGCGAACAGCGCGGACTCCTCACCACCCGCCCCACCCCGAATCTCCACGATCGCGTTCCTCCGGTCCTCCGGCCGCTGGGGCACCAGCAGCCGCCTCAGCGTGGCGGCCAGCTCGTGTGCCGCTTGGCGGTCCTTGTCCAGGGCCTCCTCCAGCTGCGTCCTGAGGGCCTCGTCCTCCTCAGCCTCGAGCATCTCCTCCTCTTCGGCGACCACCTCCAGCACGCTCCGTAGCTTTTCGCCGGCCTCGACGACCTCGCGCAGGTGGGCGTACCTGCGGGTGAGGTCGGCGTAATCGGCTCGCTCCGGAGCCTGCGGATGGCCCAAAGCCCGCTCGAGCTCAGCCAGTTCATCTCCAGCCTGTTCAACCCGGTTGAGGAGCTGCTCCACCACAGTTCACCACCGATAAGCTACGCTGCCGCCTGTCCCCCCGCAAGGCCGGCCCGGCCGGTCAGCGGCCCTCCACGTCCCGCCGCCGGGGCGGGTCGGCCCCCCGCCGCGTGCAGGTCAGGGCGGCCACCAAGTTTGCGTAGGACAGCACCGACCGCAGCTGTGTCGACGACAGGCCGGCCAACCGAGCCGGCTCCAGCCACCCGTGATCGAACAGGGCGGCCAGCAGGCCTGCGGTGAACGCATCTCCTGCCCCCACCGTGTCCACCACACCCACCGGGACGGCGTCCACCCGGGCCCGGCCTCCCCTGGAGAACCCCTCCGCGCCCTCTGCCCCCAGGGTGACCACCACCAGGCCCGGGCCGTGCCCCGCCCACGCCGCGGCCGCCTCGGGGTACGGCACCCCGGGGTACAGATGATGGAGGTCGGATCGGCTCACCTTGACCAGGTCGACCATGCCCAGCCACCCCTCCAGCCTGTGCACGTACGCCGCTCGGTCCGCCAGCTGGCCGGGGCGGACGTTGGGGTCGAACGATACGGTCAACAGCTGGTGCTCGCGCTCCACCAGGGCGGTCAGCGCCGTGGCACTCGGCTCCCGCGCCGCGGCCAGAGAGCCGAAGTGGAGGGCCACCAGGTCATCGGCAAGCTCCGTAGGAAGGCGCTCGGGCGCCAACTCTGTATCTGCGGTCCCCTGTCCGTAGAAGGCGAAGCTTGGCTCGGACCCCGCACCCAAGCTGACAAACGACAGGGCGGTGGGCCGCTCGCTGCGCCCCACGTAACGGAGGTCGACCCCATTGTCCCGCAGGTGGGCGTAGAGCATGCGGCCGAACCGGTCATAGGACAACCACCCCAGGAAGCCCGTCGGCACATCCAG
>JBNGCS010000013.1:0-68514 GCA_049975705.1 Candidatus Bipolaricaulaceae bacterium
CCTAGTACCCTTCGCTACGCCATTCTGAATCTGGGGTTGTCAAAATCGAGTCAGACCAGCCGACTCCCGGAATGCCCGCTCCACCGCCCCGACCACCGCCGCTGCGGGGTCGGTCTCCCACGGCTCCCAGATATTGGTGATGTGGACTGCCTCGGCTTCGGACAGAGCTGCCTCCAGCTGGTCGGCCACATCAGCCGCCGACAGCCCCGGCGCAAACCCCACGTCCAGCTCCATCTCACATCGACTGGGCACCACCATGGTGTTGTAGCCGCCCCGAATGTGCCCCAAGTTCACCCATGCCCCCCGCTCAAACAGCGGATGGCGGTGCTGCATGAGGGGGAGGGTGCACATGCGCTCGTACAAGGCAAACGCTCGCTCGATGGCCGAGCTGCCTCGCCAGGGCATCGCCCCGTGAGCTGGCCTCCCCCCAGCCAGTACCACCAGGCCCACCGACCCCGCCTCGGCCGGGGCGACCCGCAGGTTGGTGGGTTCGAGGACCACTGCCCCTTCCGCCCCCGGGGGCACCTCCAGAGCTTCCGACCCCCGGCCCAGCTGCTCCTCGTCTACCACCAGCGCTACTTGGACCGGCGCGCGCGTGGACGCCACGGCCCACAGGAGCGCGGCGATCTGCCCCTTGGTGTCCACCGCCCCGCGACCCACGAGCTCTTCCCCCTCCAGCCGGGGGGAAAACGGGGCCGGATGCTCGTAGGCCGGGAACACGTCCAGATGCGAAACCAACCACGGCCCACCCGATCCACGGCCGGCGATCAGGTTCTCGCCGGCGCCCGCCACCCGCTGCCGGCTGACCGTGAGGCCGGCTCTGGCCAATTGCTCCTCCATGTACGGCAAGATGCGGTGTTCTCGGCCAGCCGGGGTGGCCGCGGCGACCAACCGCCTGGCCAGCTCCAGGAGTTCGGCACCTGGATCCACCATGGCCCGCCATTGTAGCACCCGCGATCAGCCACTGAATCGTCGTTCGTCTCGACCAGCTCTCCCACAGCGCTGCTCCACCTCCCCGTAGACCGACCCCTCGGGGGAGGGCGCCAACACGCCCGGGGACGAGGAGCCAACCGGAGGTCGACAAGTCGGGCCCACTTATGGTACGATCCCCGCCATGCGGGGGCGGGGGACAGCCCGATGAGGGCGGCGTGGACAACCGCCGCAGCTCTGCTCGTGGCCATGGGCGCAAGCGGCGGCCAGCTGGTAGACCTGTCGGGCACGTGGGCCATGGTCCAGGTATTCCCGCAGATCGCCGTCCTCCCCTTGATCGGACAAGTGCAGCGCACGAGCGTGGTGGGGGCGCTGGTCCACGTACAACAGGAAGGCTGCACGGTGACCATGATCGACTACCCATGTTTCACACTCGTGGACCACGGATCCGCACTCGTCGAGGTGGAGTTTCCAGAGGCCTTCATCCGGTCGCTGATCCCCCCCGTGCGCACGGCCACGCTGACCCAGTTGCCAGACGGCATCAGATTTGACCAGCCGACCTGCACCGAAGTCCGCGGGGCGATACTCGACGATCCCGCCAACGATCCCTTGCCCACCGACGCCCACGATGAACAGGGATTGGATCAGGACAGGGACGGGCGACCGGGCATGACCGTCCACATCACCATCCTCGGGGCGCTGAGTGGGGAGGCCTACGTCGTCCAGCGAATCCGATACAGCCTCACCGGCTGGCTGATCGGAGCAGACAGGGTAGAGGGCCTGATCGACTGGACAATCGAGCAGACCCTCCTTGGGACCACAAACCCACTCTTTCGGACAGACGCGCTGGACAGCCCCCATCCTGATCCAGCCCGCCACCGGTTCGTCATGGTCCGTGCCGGTCCCGCGTGGGACTGCGAGACCACCCGCGCCCGCCTGCGTGAGATCCTGGGACCGGACCACTGAGCAGGAACGAACCGGCCCCATCCTCCTCCGCCCAGACAGGATTCCTGCCCCGTCAGGTCGCCGGGCCGACCAGCCGGCCGAACGGCCCTACTCCAGCTGCACCGCCACAGCCTCGGGAGCCAACGCGTAGGGCAGCGGTTGGCCATCGATTCCCACGAGCTCCACGATCTCCAACTGGATGGCGGCAGCCAGGGCGTGCGGCAGCTGGATGGTGGGCGAAAACCGTGCCGCGAACAATCTCCCCGCGGCCGGCTGTTCTCCCTGCCCGATGCTGACTTGGACCGCGACCACCCCCCGTTCCGCGTCCGAATCCACCACCATGGCCCGGTAAGGACCTGCGCCAGCCAGCTCGACCAGGGCGATCGGCTGGGCCGGGTCGTAGCGGAGCAGGGCCTTCATGGATGACACGACCGGGCTGTCCACGGTCAGCATGACCTCGCTCGGCACCCCCGGCACTACTTCCAGGGCCAGCAGGGGAGCGGTGACGGACAGAACCGCCCGGTCAGGACTCAGGGAAAGGGGTAGCGTGATTCCCGCCACGTCGGTCGCCGTGGCCGCGGTCAGTTGCAGGGCCACTTCCACAGTGGGCGCCTCGAGCCGCCCCGCCAGCGCCACCTGCACCGCCACCAGGTCCCCGGCCCGGGCCTGCGCCCGCCCGCACTCGACACGAAACGCCACTTCCCCTTTGTCGGCGTCCACTTCCTGCCGGGTCAACCGATACGGACTCTGGGCGATCAGGCTCACCGCCGCGCCGGCGGTCGGGGTGTAGCGAAGAACCCCTTCCAGGGCGCCAACGGTCTCGCCATCCGTGGACAACACGAATCCGTGTTCCCCGGCCCGCAGCATGATCTTCGGCTGCCCGAAGAATATCGCCTGGCCGGGCAGGACCGCCTGCACCCCCCGGAAGTCCGTGGTGGCAGCAGCAAGCGGCAGCCGCCCCGCCGGCATCTTCTCCTCCACCGTCAGCCGGTGCTCCAGCAGCAGGCTTCCCCCCCGGGGCACCGGTCCGGCAAACGTCAGGCTTACCTGAAGGCCGATCTGCTGGTCATCCTCCAGGATGATCCTGTCCCCACCCGGGGCGGCCAGCTCAATTGGCGCCAGCCCGGGCGCGAAACCCACGAAGTTGCCGTCCCCATCGAAAACCTCGACCGAATCGATCTCCCCGCTCACCGTGCCCCTGGCGGCCAGCTCCAAGGCATCCACCCGGAGCGGGGTCCGGTTCACGTCAGCGTCGGCCAGGGCAAGGCGGGAATAGGCGAGGACTGATGGCACTGTAGCGACGACCTCCCCCTCCTGAGGAACAGTAACAGACAAGGACTCAAGACCGGCGCCCACTGCCATATCCGGCTCGGGGTCGGCAAACTTGAACACCTTCCGTTGAACCCCTTCCTGCACGGTCAGCGATAGCCCAGGCGCCACCGACACCGGCTCACGCGGGAGGAAACCAACGGGCACCGTGACCCACAAGCTAATCAAGCCTTCGCCCTCGTCGAACGCGACAAACCGAGACCGCTCCAGCTCCACACTTCTCCCGGCCGGTATCTCCAGCTTGCTGGTCCCGGTGTCAACCGTCCAGGCGAACCCGGCGGGGCCGTCCACACGTACCGCCGCCAGCGACAGGCCGGTGAGATTCACGTCCGCCGTATCCTCCAGCCGAACCCGGAGCACCGGCAGGACATCTCCAGGGTTGAGAATCCCCCCGGCCGGTCCCGGAGCCAGCTCTGCGCGGAAGCTGTCCTCGACTACGAACTTCTCGGGGACGCTGTCCGCAATCACCACCGTACCCCCCTTGTCCCCTTCGGACCACCAGAGCTGGACGCGGGGCTGAACGGTGTGTCCGTCCACCGCCCCCTCGGCCACGACGACCGCGACTACCAGCATCCCTTGGCCATCATCTGGAAGCGACCGCGTCAGGGGAGGCAGTGGCAACAACACCTGCGACAGCGGAAAGCCCGCGCCCCGCGCCAGCACGTACGACGCGCCAGGCACTTCCAGCCTCACCTCCACCGACTCGATCTCCGCTTCTCCCGCCGTGCCCAAGTCAGTCACCGTCAGTTTGGTCAAGTAGACGGGCCAGTCGTTCCCGCCGTCGTTGTCCTGCAGGATCGCCCGCATGACCACCCCGGCATCGCCTGGGTTGAACGGCTTGCCCCCGTAGGCCAGGTCCTGCGCCCGTTCCAGCTGGGCGCAGACCAGGCCGGCGGCCGCCAAGACTGCCGACATCACTACCACACCCACCGCAAATGCCCTCATATCCACCTCCTCGGTGGCATTATACCCCTGGCGGGAGCGAGAGGCCGCGGGCGGGCCACAGCAGTTCTCCTCCCCCAGTAGACGCTCGGGGCGAGCGAGACTTCCCCGCCGCCTCCCGATGCGCTATCGTAGGGGCTGACGCGCTGCGACAGCAGGAGGACAAGATGAACATCGGGATGATCATCCATTCCCAGACCGGCAATACCTACTCGGTGGCCCGCAAGCTCGAGGACCGGCTGAAGGAGGCCGACCACACGGTGTTCCTGGAGCGACTGGAGGCCATCGGCCAGCCATCACCCCGTGCCCGGGACGTCAGACTGAGGTCAGTGCCCGACCCGGAAGGCTACGACGCCCTCGTCCTCGGCGCTCCGGTCCACGCCTTCTCGCTTTCCGCCGCCATGCAGGCCTACCTCAAGCAGATCGGATCCCTGGAGGGGAAGCGGGTCGCACTGCTGGTGACCCAGAGGCTCCCCTTCCGCTGGCTCGGCGGAAACCGCGCCGTCCGGCAGATGCGGAAGGCCTGCCGGGCCAAGGGGGCACAGGTCTGCGGTTCCGGAGTTGTCAACTGGTCGCGTGCCGGCCGCGAGCAACGAATCGCGGAGGTTGTCGAAGGTTTGAGCAGGGCACTCTCCGGGTGAGACGGGGGACGACCCAGGGCCCGTCTGCGGGCAACCTAACCCTTTAAGCTGCCCCCCGCTGCGCCGGCCAGGGCTGATCCTCACTCCTCAGACCCCTGAGGGACCGATCCGTCTTGTGTCGTGGATGTGACCTGCATATGGCCGCCGCCCGCTTTGGCGGGTGGGCTACCCTAGGTATGACGAGCCAGGCCTGCTCGGCCCAGTGCTGTCGTCTGTTGTGAATGGAGGCCACATGCGCAGCAGGGACAACCGTGAGGATGAGATGTGGGGACCTGGCATTGTTTCCTGTGACGGCAGCGTGGGGGCCGCTGGCCGCCGATCCCCCAAGCTGCCACCGGGCACGCCGGGCCGCTAGAGGACATAAGAAGGGCCCAGGCATGCCGACAACCTTGACGGCGGCTCTCCTGGTCGGGGGTTGCAGCCCGGGGGAGGATAGACCGGCCCCGATTGCGGGCCTGTGGCAGGGAGACTTGAGCTCCCCGGACTTCAGCTGGCCGTCGCCCTTCGCGTGACGGTGACCGATGACGGCGAGTTTGCCGTAGGTCTGCTGCGCCCGGACCAGACCGCCGACGAAGTTCCTGCAAGCACGGTTGACTGGAGACGCGCCACCCTTCACGTCGAGTTCTTGCAGCCCGGAGTGACGTTCGACGGCAAGCCCAATGAAGACGCGCGGCGCTGTTGCGGGCACGTGGCGGCAAGGCCGGCGGTCGCGGGGATGTGGCGTTGGCGTGCGTGAAGAACATCGACCGACCCAGTCGTCGCCGCACTCCGCCGCTTCCGCAGCCCTACGTTGAGGAAGCGGTGGTGTTCGTCAACGCGCAGGCCGCCCGACATTACTGGAACTGGTGGGCGACTGGGTTCCTGAACAGACGACCCAGGAAGCGTCTTCGTAGCAGTCCAGCCCACCCCAGACAAGGGAGGGGAGGAGCCGGACCGGCCCTGGAAGGGGGAGGTCGCGACGAGTACCACGAGAGCGCCTGCTGGTCGGCAAGTGGCGATCCTGGGCACGGGAACCGTGGCGGAGCCGGTCTGCACATTGGCACGAGCCGCGCAGATGGCAGGACCACATCGAGTCCTCGGCCGCTCGACCGGCCCTAGGCGTGGGCCCCGATGCCGCTCCCTGCACACCGCCTGGTTGTGACTCCGTGTCCCTGGGAGCCGCCAAATCGAACTGGCCCCAGGCAGCGCGACGGGGCTGCGGGCAGCGAAGCTGGAAGACGGATAGCCCCTCGGCATGCGCCGCCTAGGCTGGCGAACCGACCCCCCATGTTCGATCTCCCCCGGGCCAGGTGGGAGGACGTCCTCAGCCGGCACCTGCCCTGCCAGGGGCGGAGATCGGCGAATCGGAGTAACGTTTGGATCAGCCGGATCTGGACGGCAGTCCAGGAAGGGATGGTTGATGCCAGGTGCACAGGACCACCGTGTTCTACTTCTCGGGAACCGGGAACTCCCTGGCCGTGGCCCGGGGCCTGGCCGGGCGGCTCGCCGCCGATCTCCTCCCCGTCGCCCGCTTCGGCGGGGGGGAAAAGGTCTACCTGTCGGCCGAAGCCATCGGCATGGCCTTCCCCGTCTATGACTTCCGGCCGCCCGCCCTGATGGAGAGCTTCGTCCGCCGGTTCGTTGTCCGGGAAGCTAAGTACCTGTTCGCCGTCGCCACCTACGGCATCGGAGTTGGCCATTCCCTGTCTCACCTGGAGAAGGCGGTCCGATCGGTCGGTGGGAAACTGGCCGGCGGGTTCGGGGTGCCCATGCCCCACAACGGAATCGGCTGCGGCCACCTCACCGAAAGGCACAAGGCCAGACTCCTCCAAGCGTCAGCAGCCCGCGTCGAATCCATCAGTCAGTACGTGGCCTCCCGCCGGAGCGGGAGCGTGGAAGCGCGCACGCCGGCGCTTTCCCTCCTCCGACCGACCGCCCTCCGGATGACCCCCTCCGTGATGAAGCTCCTGGCGCACGTTGCGTTCGGCGGCATGGGGTCCCTGGCCTTCCGGACAGATGATGCCTGCACCGCCTGTGGAACTTGTGTGCGCATCTGCCCGACGGGCAACATCGAGCTCACAGACGGCCGACCCAAGTGGGGAGATCGGTGTGCAGGGTGCTTCGCCTGTCTCCACTGGTGCCCAGCCCAGGCGATCTGCCTGGGCGGCCACCACCTGGACATCACCCCCTACCATCACCCGGATGTCACCTTGGAGGACATGTTGGCCCAACCACCGGGAGCCGGGCCCTGAGGCCTGGCATCGCGAACCGACCATCGGCACTGCCAGCGCACCTGCCGGGGTGGGCGCCAATGATGCTTGCAGTTGACAAAGCGGTCATGGGCGTTGAACTCGACGTATGCGGATCAGCTGAGAACATGGTGACCTTCCCCCCAGCCGCCGGGCGGCCCAGGCCAAGGACCACCCAGCAGGGGCCTGTCCGGTCAGGACGGCCGAGGTGCAGACAGGCCGGCGGGGCCTGCCAGCCTCCGCCCAACAACAGCCAACTTGGTCCGCCACAGTCAGTCCAATTGGATGGGCCGGGAGGCTAGACTTGGCCCTTCACATGGTGAGAGGGCGGCGCTACGTTAGTATGGAGTCAACCAAAGGAGGCCAGGTGCTGGTTCGGCTGGATCGCGAGAGCGGTGCACCACTGTATCACCAGATCAGGAACCAATTGCGGACGATGATCCTGTCCGGGCTGCTCCCGCCGGGGAGCCGGCTTCCGCCCAGCGGCGAACTGGCTCGCGAGCTCGGTGTGAACCGGACTACCGTTGTCAACGCCTACCGCACCCTGTGGAGCGAGGGGCTGGTGGAGGGACGGGCGGGTGGAGGCACGGTGGTGGCCCGGCCGCAGGACCGCGACCCACAGGCACTGCCCGAGCCGGTCCCGCTCCTGTGGAACGAGCTGCTGACCGAGCGGGTGCCGCGGCCAGAGAATTGGACGGAACGAGCCATGCCCAAGGTGGAGGACGACGTCATTCGCTTCGACTGGGGGTCACCTCCCCCTGACCTGTTCCCGATGGCGGCGGTGGGAGAGGCAGCAACAAGGACCTTGCAGCAAGGCCCTGACGCTCTGCGGTACGGCCCTGCGGAGGGGATCCCCGTGCTGAGGGAGTTCATCGCCCAGCGCCTGCGCCTGGTGGGCGTGGACGTGGCGGCGTCCCAGGTGCTCATCTTGACTGGAAGCGAACAGGGGATTTTCGTGGTCGCCCAGGCCTTGCTCCGCCCTGGGGACGGGGTGGTGGTGGAGGCTCCCACCTACCCAGGGGCGTTGCGTACCTTCCGGTCGCTGGGGGCACAGCTGCATCCCGTGCCCGTGGACCGGGAGGGCATGCGGCTCGACGTCCTCGAGGGGGTGCTGGCCTACCAGCGGCCCAAGCTCATCTACACGGTTCCCACGTTTCACAATCCGACCGGGATCACCATGAGCCTGGCACGGCGTCGCGGACTGGTCGAGCTCGCCCATCGCTATCGGGTGCCTATCCTGGAGGACCACCCCTACTCCGACCTCCGCTATGAGGGCCAGCACGTACCGCTCATCTCCGCCCTGGACCCAAGGAACTACGTGATCTACCTGTCCACGTTCTCCAAGTGGCTGTTTCTCGGGCTCAGGGTGGGATGGATGGTGGCCCCCCGGGCGGTGGCCCCCGGCTGGTGGGGATCAAGCGGACGCTGGACCTGTGCACAAGCCCCCTCTCCCAGCTCGTCGTCTACGAGCTCACCCGGCAGGACATCGGCCACCTCCGACAGGTACTCACCATCTACCGCTCCCGTCGCGACGCGCTGTTGGCTGCCCTGGACCATCACTGCCGCGGATTCCTCAGCTGGGAACGTCCACAGGGCGGGTTCTTCGTTTGGTGCACCCTGCGGCAGGGGATCCAGATGGAGGCGTTGCAGGACGAAGCCCGGGGGGCCCGGGTGGCGTTCGTCTCCGGGAAGCCGTTCTTCCTCGAGGGGTTTGCTGCGAATCAGTACCTCCGCCTGAGCTTTCCGCGACTCCCCGAGGAGCGCATCGGCGCGGGGATCCGCCGCTTGGCGGTTGCCCTCAGGCGGGCTGCCAGCCGTCCACAGCCCGCGGCGGGAGGTGCCGGGGAGCTGGAGACTCCCCCATTACTTTGAGCGCACAGGCGCGTCAAGGAGGGAACATGAGTCACTGCCCCCACCCGAATTGCCCGTTTTGGCTGGGGAGGGATCACCATCGCCGGCTGCTGGAAGCAGCCGAGGAGAACCGCCTTGCCCGCCAGGCGCACGTGGCCAGGCGGCGACACCGTGGGGGGACGCTCAGCGGGATGGCCGCGCAGTTCCGGCTCCTGCTGGCCCCCGGGCTCACCGGCCGCCGGATTGCCCGCCGCATCGGCCCCCGATATCGGTTGCTGGTGGCCGCCGGCATGGACAAGGAGGACGCGGCGGCGATCGCCTGGAGAATGGAGCGGACGGTCTAGCCTTCTGGGAGGGGACCCATGGATCTGGGTAAGGCAACGCTGGAAACACAGGGTCCAGGACGGATCCGCCGGAGGTTCCTGGCCGGGTTGGCCTGGGAATTGAGGGAAGAGGGGCTTCACCCCGCTGACGTGGCTCGACTGATCCACCATGCCCGCTGGCGGGCGGTGGACCGGCTGGACCTGGGTAGGGAGGTAGAGCATGATCTCAATCGACGTTGATTCCGTCACCCGGCAGGCAAGGTGGCTTGAGTGACCGGCCCCGGCCGGGCCGGCGGTGATCAGGGCCGGTCTCCAGGGTCCCGCCTACGGCTGGCGGACGCAAATGGCGCCCGGCTGGAGCCTGCCCAGGCTGACGGTCTATGACAGCGCCGTGTGCAAGGGACATCCAGCGGCCACTCACCTGGGCCGGTCGGTGAGGCATCCCGCACGTCCCTCGTCGTCGGTCAACCTCCCAGCACAGATCGGACCGGCAGCGCCGAGGGTTCGGGAATTCCGTCTCCCTCGCGGAACGGAGCTGCCGCCCAGGATGTGGTGGGCGATCCCCAAGAGGGGGTAGGCAGGTAGCATTCGGGCCGCGGTCGCGTATCATCCAGTGGGCGGGGCATGGCGGCCACAGGTCGACCTCGCCACGAGGGGGGAGCATGGACAGGCCAAGCTACGAGCAGGTGGTGGAGTTCCACGGGCACAGCTGTCCCGGGCTGGCCCTCGGCTACCGGATGACCGTGGCCGGACTGGAAGCACTCGGGGTGGAACGGGCCTGCGACGAAGAGCTGGTGGCGGTTGTGGAGAACGACGCCTGCGGAGTGGATGCAGTCCAGTACCTTGCCGGCTGCACCTTTGGCAAAGGGAACCTCGTGTTCCGCGACTACGGAAAGCCGGTCTACACATTCATCAACCGCCGCACGGGCCAGGCGGTGCGCGTGGCTGGCCACCGCCGTGGCCTGCCCGAGGGCCTGGGGGAAAGCCGCCGGGCGCGGATCGAGTGGCTGCTAGGCGCCCCGGACGAGCAGGTGCTCTCCTGCCAATCGGTGGAAGTCGCCCCCCCGCCCCCCGCCGCACTTCACGGCTCAGGCCTGTGCGACCGGTGTGGAGAGCGCGTCATGGAGACCCGCCTGCGGACAGTGGCCGGCCGCCGGCTGTGCATCCCCTGCGCGGAGGCGGAGCGGTCGAACTGACCACCCTCGAAGTACGGTAACCCGCTGGGGCCGACCACCTTCGCCCCTAGGCGGTGAAAAGCCCCCGTGCTAGCATCCGCCGTGCGCCGGGGATGACGATGAGCGGCCAGCCGGCGGGAGACCCTGCCCCGCCCATTGCGGCTGGCCCACCGGCTGGCGTGGCGACTCCTTCTCGGTCTGGGGCGCGCCACCGCCCCTGCCCGACACCTCGCCGACACCTCCCACGGAAAGGACATGACCACAGCGGCGGCCGAGCGCCTTGTCACCCTGAACGTGGAGGTCGATCTGGGGAATCTGGAGATGGTCATCCCCTACGCCACTGCCCGGGACATCGTGCTGCGCGGCCCGGACCGGATCGTCGCTCTGGAGTGCGCGTGCCGGGCGGCACGCGACCAGCCCTGTCTCCCACTCGACGTGTGCTTGGTGGTGGGCGAGCCATTCGCCAGCTTCATGGCTGACCACCACCCGGCGCGTGCCCGCTGGATCACCCAACAAGAGGCAGTGGACATCCTCCGCGCCGAGCGCGACCGCGGCCACGTTCACCACGCGTTCTTCAAGGACGCTATGCTGGGCCGATTCTACGCCATCTGCAACTGCTGTTCGTGTTGCTGCCGGGCGATGCAGGCCTGGAGGCACGGGACACCAATGCTCGCCCCCTCCGGCTACCCGGCCGTGCTGGCTGCCCCCCTGTGCGAGGGATGCGGCTCGTGCGCCTCCCATTGCCCATTTGGGGCGATCACCATGGGGGAGGACTGGCCCCAGATCGACGCGGCGAAGTGCATGGGGTGCGGCGTGTGCGTTACCCATTGCCATGCGGGCGCGCTCAGCCTGGCCCGCTCACCGGACCAGGGCGCGCCCCTGGAAGTAGATGAGCTGATGAGCGCGTAGCCCCCTCCGTACCGTGCTTCCCCGTAGCACAGCGGCCACGCGGGCGTAGGTCGAAGATCCACCCTTGGCCAGAGGCGCTTCCCCTCTGCCAGACGTTCCGGGAAGATGGCAGGAACTGTGCATGGATTCCAATGCTGCTATGTGCTAAGGCGCTGGGGTGACTCCCTGAGCGGCAACCCTGCCCCAGGTAAGGGGACGGTAACGGCACGGCGCCAGCGTCCCGGATCCGCTCTCCTTGTGGATCGCGGGCGGGTGGGCCTCCCGGTGAACCTGGCACCGGTCCATCTCCCTCCCACTGCCAGGCGGACCGGCAGGCGACCCGCCAGGCAGACAGGTTTCTGCACAGGTGGCTCCTCGATCCGCTGTTTCCCGAAGGCCATCCGAAGGTGATGCCCGGACTGTTCCGCAGCGCCTCCCCCCAGGTCAAGCCGGGGGAGCCGGCGGTGATCGGCGGCCGGATCGATTGGCTGGGTGCCAGCCAATGCACCCGCCAGGTGGTACGGGACGCGCCAGCCGCGGGGGTACCCTGGCGGGGCCACCACGCGTGGTCGCTGCCGGGCCTGGAGGGATTGCCAGCTGATGTCTGATCAGACCAGGCCCGCCGCCTGGGCCAGCTGCTGTGGGGGCCGCCAGCGGAGTTGCTCCCGGTAGGTGGGATGGGGGCGGTACCCCCGGCGGGCCTGCTCCAGCTGGCCCCCGATCACTTCCACTCGCCCCAGGTCGCCGACCCCCACGCCCAGGCGGGCAGCGTGGACCAAGTACCCGACCTGGCGCGGGTCAAAACCCATTAGGTGGGCGCAGACTGCGTCCACCGCCACTGGGTCACAGCCGGCCAGCGCCATCCGATGATCCACCGGATCCCCCGACGTGGGCCCCGCCCCCTCCATCCCCACGAACCCGTCGATCACCGATAGGTGGGGGAACAGCTGGCCGGCCAGCAGGGCCAGGTTCACGTTGATCGCCGCGTACCCCTGGTGAATCTCCACCTTATGGGGCCGGGTGATCGCCCCCACCGCCAGGTTCTTGAGCCCCGCGGTGACGATCACCGTGTCGTGGGTCTTGGGCCGGGTCAGCGAAACCCGCACCGACTCCAGCGCGGTCCGCGCCACCGGAACCGAGTGCGGCCGCCCGCGGCGGTCATAGACCACAGCCGGTATCGTCTGGTCCTGGTTGAGGTCCACGAGTTCGACGGCGAACTGTTCCGCCACCCTTGCGTACCCAAAGTTGGCGAACGCGCATCGAGTATCCTCGGCTGATCCCTCGCCGACGATGATGCGTCGGGGATCGTGGGCGGCGACGAACTCCAATACCGCCGCCAGCGCCTGGGCGGACGTGGCAGACAGCTCGGCGGTGGCCGAGACACAGTTGGGCTTCACCAGCACCTCTTGGCCACGGAGAAGTGACCTGACGTCCTCCTGGGAAGACAGGAGCCGCAGGGCCGCCGACACACCTGCGGCGTGGCTTGCGGCAGGATGTGCCAGGTACACGCGCGCCTGTGCGGCCATGGGCTGAGTGTACACAGCCTGCGGGACGGGAGGCGGGGAAAGCGTGAGGTTGCCCGCCCACGGCCGCGGTCACTAGACTGGGGGACCGAGCAGACAGACGTCTTGCGGAACCTGCCGGGGGAAGGAGGGGCGGGTGAGCGGTCGCCTCCGCATACTGTACGTCGACGAGCCGGGGCCGGACTGCGAGCTGGTGGCCAGGGCGTTGAAGAGCTCGGCCGGGGAAGTGGAAGTGCGGCGGGCCACCACCCGCCGCCAGCTTGCAGCCCAGTTGAACGCGCCGCAGTACGACCTCGTGCTGACCGACGTTGACATCCTGGGCTTCGCGGGCCTGGAGATCATCGATCGACTGCGGCAGCGCCTCCCCGAGACCCCGGTGATCGTGGTCGCCAGGGCGCCCAGCGAGGAGGCAGCCGTAGACGCCATCCGCCACGGAGCAGCCAACTACCTGAGCAAGGACCCCGCCACCGCGCGGCAACTGGTGCTGGCCGTTCGCGTCGCGGTGGAGCAGGCGCGCCGCCTGGCTGGACACGGCCGGCCGGTGCAGACAGCCGACGAGAGCGAGGCCCGGTACCACGCGGTGGTGGAGAACTCCCACAACGGCATTCTCATCGTGGGGGAGGATTATCGGTTCAGCTACGTGAACGACAAGCTGTGCGACATCCTCGGCCACCCGCGGGCGGAGATCCTGGGCCGGGATTTCAGGGACTTCCTCGACGAGGAAAGCATGAAGGTGGTGGCGGACCGGTACGTGAAGCGCCAGCGGGGCGAGCCGGTGCCCCCCGGTACGAGTTCAACGTCATCAGGAAGGATGGGGAGAAGCGGCGAGTGGAGATCAGCTCCACGGTGGTCAGGGACAGCCGAGGCCGAGCGCAGACCATCGCTCAGATCCTGGACATCACCGACCGCGTGCGGGCTGAGCAGGCGTTGCGCGAGAGCGAGCAGGTCCACCGCCAGCTGGTGGAGACGCTCAACGAGGGCATCTGGAGGATCGACGCCGCCGGGTACACGACGTTCGTCAACCCGAAGATGGCGGCCATGCTGGGCTACCTACCGGCGGAGATGCTGGGGAGGCACCTGTTTGACTTCGTGGACCCGACGTGGGTTGAGGAGGCCAAGGGATACATGAATCGCCGCCGGCAGGGGGTGGTTGAACAGCACGAGTTCCTGTTCCGCAAGAGGAACGGTGATCATCTCTACGCCTTGGTGAACACCTCGCCTCTGTTCGACGAGGAGGGCAGCTACGCCGGGGCGTTGGCTGGGGTGACCGACATCACCGCGCGCAAACAAGCAGAGGGGGCGCTGCGGGAGCGAGAGATCTTGTTCCACAGCCTGTTCGACCAGACATTCCAGCTCGCGGGCATCCTCGCCGCGGACGGCACGGTGCTGGCAGCCAATCAAACGGCCCTGGACTTCATCGGCGCCCACGCCGACGCCGTGGTCGGCAGGCCTTTTTGGGATACGCCCTGGTGGTCACACGCGGCCGAGCTGCGGGGCTGGCTGCGGCAGGCGGTGGCCCGCGCGGCCCGGGGAGAGGTCGTCCGGGGGGAAGTCACCCACCTGTCTCGCCAAGGGGAACTCCACTATTATTTTGACTTCTCCCTCAAGCCGGCGGTCGACGAGGCCGGACGAGTGCAGTTCCTCATCCCCGAGAGTCGGGACATCACCGAACGGAGGCAGGCCGAGCTCGACGTGGAACACCTAAACCGGGTGCTGCGCGCCATCCGGAATGTGAACCAGCTCATCGTGAGGGAGCAAGTCCCCCACCGGCTGATCCAGAGGGCCTGCCAACTACTCGTCGAGACACGGGGCTACCGGAGCGCCTGGATCGTACTGCTGGACGAGGCGGGGGGCGTGGTCAGCGCCGCCGAGGCGGGGCTAGCCGATGCCTTCCCCGACTTCCTGGCGAGGCTGGAGCGAGGCGAGCGGCCCACCTGCGTGGAGCAAGTGGTCAGGCAGGCTGGGGTCCTCGCCCTGACCGAGCCGGCCGCCAGCTGCGGCGACTGCCCCCTGGCCCCGCGATACGGGGATGCCGGCAGGCTGGCCGTCCGCTTGGAACATGACGGCAGGATCTACGGGCTATTCACCGTCACCCTGCCCGATCGGTTCATGGGCGAAGAGGAGGAACTACACCTGTTCGAGGAGATGTCAGCGGACATCGCGTTCGCGCTGCGCAAGATCGAGGACGCCCGCGCGCTCCGCAAGCAGCGGGCGAAGATCGCCGCCGCCACGCAACTGGGGGAACTGGCCTGGTGGGAGATGGAGCTCCCCTCCGGCCGCGTCACCTGTGATGACCGCAAGCTGGAGATGCTCGGCCGCGACCCCGCGCCGTTCCAGGGGGCCCACTACGCCGCGTCCATGGAGCTGGTGCACCCGGACGATTATCAGCGGACCATGCAGGCCATGCGCGACCACCTGGAGGGGAGGGAGCCGCTGTACACCGTCGACTACCGCATGCAGACGGCCGATGGGGGTTGGCTGTGGCTCCACGACCAGGGGGCGGTCATCGAGCGCCACCCGGACGGGAGCCCCCACCGCGTGTTGGGCCTGGTGGTTAACATCACCGAGCGGAAGCAGGCCGAGGAGGCCCTGCGGGCCAGCGAGCAGCGGTACCGGCTGCACTTCGAGAACGTGTCCGATGTCATCTACTCGGTGGACCGCGAGCTCAAGTTGATCGACATCTCACCATCGGTCAACAGGGTGCTCGGCTACCGACCAGAAGAGCTGGTGGGAAGGCGCATTCAGGATTTGAACATCATCGCCCCCGAGCACCTGGAACAGGCAGTGCCGGATGCCCGGCGCACCCTGGCCGGCGAGTGGATCGGCCCGGTCGGCTACCAGTTCATCGCCCGGGACGGCACGCGCCGATCGGGGGAGATCAGCAGCGCGCCGCTGCACCGGGAGGGGCGGGTGGAGGCGATGGTCGCAGTGGCCAGGGACATCACCGACCGCGTCCAGGCGGAGACCGACCTGCGCAGGAGCCACGCCCAGCTGAGGAAGACGTTGGAGGGGACAATCCAGGTCCTGGCGGCGACGGTGGAGTTGCGGGATCCCTACACAGCCGGCCACCAGAGGCGTGTGGCCAAGGTGGCCTGCGCCATCGCTGCGGCCATGGGCCTGCCCCACCAGGGGGCGGAAGGGCTGCGCGTCGCTGCCCTCATCCAGGACATCGGCAAGATCTCCATCCCGGCCGAACTGCTGTCCAAGCCCGCTCGGCTCACCGAGCTGGAGTTCAGCCTGATCAAGGCCCATCCGCAGGTGGCCTATGACGTCATCTCCAGGATCGATTTCCCCTGGCCGGTCGCCGACATCGTGCTGCAACACCACGAACGGTTGGACGGTTCCGGCTATCCGCAGGGGCTGGCAGGCAACGAGATCACGTTGGAGGCGAGAATCTTGGCGGTAGCCGATGTGGTGGAGGCGATCAGCTCCCATCGTCCCTACCGGCCCGCTCAGGGGACGGAAGCGGCCCTGGCGGAGCTAGAGGCCGGCAAGGGGGTCCTGTACGACGCCCAGGTGGTGGAAGCCTGCGCGAGGCTGTTTCGCGAAGGCCGGTTCTCCTGGGACCCCGGTTGAGCAATCGGGCGCTCCCACTCGTCCCGCCCCCTGCGGGAAAGCGCCCTCACATCCGCGCTGGAACACCCCGCCGCCAGTGGCCGTCCCAGTACGCACACACCGGGACCACCTCCTCGGTGGGGCAACCACAGGACAGGGCCCCTCAGCGAACTTCCGCTGGAGGCACGGGGTGGTCTCGGCCGCGCCACCGGGCGCCTGATCATCGGCCCCCGGCGATGAACTCCCCCCAGCCTTCCTCGCCCTGGAAACGGCCGTCGGCGTACACCACCCGCCCGCGGGAGACGGTGGCCGCCACCTTCCCCACCACCGGCCGCCCCTGAAAAGGTGAGAAGTCGGTGCTCATGTGGAGGTCAGCGGCCGCGATCCGCCATTCAGCCTTCGGGTCGAGCACCGCCACATCGGCGTCGCTACCCACGGCCAGCACCCCCTTTCGCGGGTACAGGCCCAGCGCCCGGGCCGGGCCCTCGGCCAGCAGCCGGCACAGGGCGGCAAGGGAGATCCGCCCCTTGGCCACGCCTTCGGAGTAGAGCAGCGGGAGCAAGGTCTCCACCCCGGGCAGGCCGTAGGGAAGGTCTGCAAACGATCCCTGCCACGCCTTCTGTGCCCGGGTGAACGGGCAGTGGTCTGTGGCCACCAACTCGATCTCACCCCGGGCAAGCCCGGACCACAGCGCGGCCCGATCTGCCGCCGTCCGCAGGGGCGGGGAGGCCGAATACAGGTGCCCGTCGTCCCTGTGGTAGAGGTCAGCGTCCAGTAGCAGGTATTGGGGGCAAGTCTCCGCGGTGATGCGGGCCCCGGTCCGGCGGGCATCCGCCACCGCCTGCAGGCCGAGCGCGGAGCTGAGATGGGCGATGTGCAGCCGCACGCCGGTCTGGTGAGCCAGGTGCCCCACCGCCCGCACGGCCAGGCTCTCGGCCACCGGCGGCCGGGCCCGGGCCAACGTGGCCATGTCCGCCCGGTCCTCCGGGGTGAGCAGTCTGGCGACCGCCCGGATGATCTCCTCGTCCTCGCAGTGGACCATGGCGGTGGCGCCCAGGGCGGCGAGCGCGGAGAAGGCCTGGTGGAGAGTGCCGTAGTCGGTCCGCCGGCCTGACTCCCCGTAGGCGGTGTAGAACTTGAAGCTGACCACTCCGCACTCCACCGCGGCGGCGAACTGGTCTTCCCATCCCGGCTGCCAGCCGACGACCTCGGCGTGGAGGGCGTAGTCCACGGCCGCCCGGCGGGCCTGCCGGCGGCGCACCTGGACAGCGGCGGCCAAGCTGTCCGCACCCGTAGCCACGGTGAAATCGCCGATGGTGGTCACTCCTCCGCAGGCAGCCGCCGCCGTGCCGGAGGCGAAATCATCGCTGGACCGGGTGCCGGATACCGGGAGTTCCATGTGGGTATGGGCATCGATGGCCCCGGGAAGTACCAGCATCCCCGCCGCGGACAGCTCGCGCCTTCCCCGCAGGCCCAGGCCGAGGGCAGCGATCTTGCCCTCCGCGGCCGCCAGGTCCGCCCGGCAGGTCCCCTGCGGCGTCACCACGGTTCCGTCCTTGATCACCAGGTCATACCGCACGGCTACTCTGTCCCTCTCTGGGGTGGCAGCAGCGGGGGCTTCGCAGAATGGGCGGGCCCTGCCCCGCAGTGACCGCCCGCCGGCACATTCCCCCGCGCCCCGGACGGCGAGACAACCGCGCGCGCGGGGCCGCCCCGCTGGCCCCGCCCGCACGCCTCACCTCACATTCTCTACACCCAGCACCCCGGTACGGCTTCACGATCGGCTCACCCTCCCACGTACACGTAAACACTTCGCTTTCGGGGTCCGTCGAACTCATAGAAGTAGATGCGCTGGTCCTCGCCCAGAAGCAGACGGCCGTCCTTGACCAAACCCACCTCGGTGGGGGCGACGAAGGCAGCCTTGGTGAACTCGGGGGCCTCGCGGTCTGGGTTGACCGCGGCCAGCATTTGATCCAGCTTGGGCGCATGCTCGCGGGACAGGCTGCGGTGGATGCTCACCGCGGCGGCCGCGTGAGGCACGTAGATGAACACGAACCCCTCGCTGAGGGCCCCGGCGGCCACGGCGGCTTGTACCTCACCGGTCACGTCCACGGCCGTCTCCTTGGCTTGGGTGTGCAGTTTGATCTCCTTCAGCATGGCTCCCCTCCTTCCGCGGATGATACACTGCCCCTCGACGTGAGCGCCCAACCTTGTTACAATGTACCCGCGGTTTCTCCCTTCCGCCCGCGCATACCTATCCCGCCGCACGCCTCACCTCCCAGCCCGGGCGGAAGGGAGTGCTTTTCCAGTCAGGATGGCCCTGCGATCGCCCGCGCAGCCGGCCTCCGCGGCGAGGGCCGGGGGCGGTCAGTCACGCTCCCCGGCGCGCTTGGCCTCCGCCTTGGCTCGCTTCTTCTCCAGCTTGGCCTGCGCCTTGAGCCTCTTCTTCTCGGCCTTGGCCTGAACCGGATCCGGCGGGGGCTCCCGGGTCGAGGCCTGGCGGGCGTGCCGCCGCTCCAGCAGGCGTTGGGCGGCGTAACGGCCGAACTGCCCGACGAATCCGGCCGCCAGCACGACCACCACCCACCGCAACACGCTCCACACGTCCGCAAAGGTCACGGCATCCATCGGCTCCGATTCTAGAGCGGCTCGGGTTGACAAGCCAGGGAAGAGCCAGTTATACGAAGGCACTGCGCGGCTGTCGGGGCGGACCCGCCGGCAGCCGCCGGTCCGACTTCGTCGAGGAGGATGGCGTGAAGATCGCAGTAGGTCAGGTCAATGTCACCGTGGGCGACCTCCCCGGAAACCTGGCCAAGCTGACGGCAGCGGTGGACGAGGCGCGGCGGGGGGGGGCGGAGCTGGTGGTGTTCCCCGAGCATGCCCTGCTGGGCTACCCCCCGCGGGACCTGCTTCACCGGGCCGGCTTCTTGGATCATGCGCAGCAGGCCCTGGCGGAACTCACCGCGGCCAGCAGGGGAATCGGCGTCGTGCTGGGACACGTCCTCCCATCCGGACAGCAGCGGGCAAACCGGGCGGATCCATCTGCCACCGCCTTCGCGGGGGGGGAGGCCCTGCACAACGTGGCCTGCCTGCTGGCCGACGGGGAGCTGGCAGGAGTTCAGGCCAAGCACAGGCTGCCCACGTTCGACGTGTTCGAGGAGACGCGCTACTTCACCCCGGGTTCGGACGTCACGGTGGTGCAGTGGGCGGGGCTACGCCTGGGGCTGTCCGTCTGTGAGGATCTATGGTACGAGGGCGGGGTGTTGGAAGCCCAGGCACAAGCCGGGGTCGACCTCCTGGTCAACGTGTCCGCCTCCCCGTACTTCCGGGGCAAGCCACCGCTGCGCCACCGGCTGGCGCGCCAGTGGGCCCAGCTGGCCGGCGTGCCGCTGGTCTACACCAACCTGGTGGGGGGCGAGGACGAGCTGGTGTTCGACGGAGGGTCGTTCGCGGTACGCCCCGACGGCGGCTACCTCCTCGCCGCGCCGCCGTTCTCCGAGGGAGTTTACTGGCTGGACACCGGGGCCGCAGAAGTGCCCGCTCCGGCAGCAGACGGGATCGGAGAGGTCGTCCAGGCCATCGTAGTGGGCATTTGCGACTATGTAGGAAAGAACGGACTGCCGGGGGCGGCGGTGGGCATCTCCGGCGGGGTGGACTCGGCGGTCACCGCCGCCCTGGCCACCCAGGCCCTGGGACCAGACCGGGTGGTGGGGGCGTTCTTGCCCGGCCCGTACACTGCCCCGGAGTCGGCGCAGCAGGCACGCGCCCTGGCCCACGCCCTGGGCATCCGCTGGTTGGAGATCCCCATCGAGCCGGCATACCAGGCCCTGCGGGCCGCCCTGGGCCCCCATGTAGAGCTGGCCGGCGTGGTGGAGGAGAACCTCCAGGCCCGGCTGCGCGGGCTGATGATGATGGCCGTGTCCAACGCCACCGGGCACGTGGTGCTGTGCCCGGGGAACAAGTCCGAGGTGGCCATGGGCTACAACACGCTGTACGGGGACACCGTGGGGGCGCTGGCCCCGATCGGCGACCTCCTGAAGGGTGAGGTATACGAGGTCGCGCGCTACCTGAACGACCAGGCGGGGCGACCGCTGATCCCGGCGGAGACCATCGCCCGCCCGCCCTCCGCGGAGCTGCGGCCGGATCAGGAGGACGCCCAGGATCTGCCTCCTTACCCCCAGCTTGACCCAGTGGTGGCTGCGCTGGTGGTGGACAACCGCCCCTGGCAGGAGCTGGCAGACCGGTTCGGCAATCAGCTGGCCGGAGAGGTGGTCCGCAGACTGACCAGATCCGAGTACAAGCGGCGCCAGCTGCCGTTGGTGATCAAGGTGTCGCCCAAGGCCTTCGGGCTCGGCCGGCGCTGGCCGGTCACCTCCCGGTTCTCCGGCTGACCCGCCGTCGCTTGCCTGGCCGATTGGCCCTTGCCGCCGCGCCCCCGCCCGGAGGGGGAGGTCCGCCGAGCGAGGAAGACGAAGGCGGCAGCCGTGCTGAGGGCGGCGGACAAGGAAGGCGACCCCGTCCAAGCGGACGCGAGTAGAAGCGAGAATGGAAGCGCCGAAACGTTGGGCCTGATGTGGGAAGATGATAAGCAGACAGACGAGGGAACAGCGAGACGCCAACCAGGCTACGGCAGATCCGACCGGCGCGACCGGCGCAGAAAGGTGGGGATGTCGTAGTCGTCCCGGACGTATCCTTCCCGCTCGATGCGCTCCAGAATCGCCGCTTCCTCGGTCTCGGTCACCTCTTCTCCGGACAGTGGGGGAAAGCCGGTGGCGATGACCGTAACCCGCACCTTCTGCATCCCGTCGTGGATGGTGGCCCCGAATATCAGGTCGGCCTTCTCAGACAGGGCCTCGTTGATCACCCCTGCGGCCTCGGTGACCTCCTCCAGGGTGAGTTCCCCGCCGCCGGTGATGTTCAGGATGGCCTTCTTGGCCCCCTTCACCGTGGAATCAAGAAGTGGGGATGACACTGCCCGGCGAGCCGCCTCCCGCGTCTTGTTCTCCCCCTCGGCGTCGCCGATGCCCATCATGGCCGTGCCGGCGCCCCGCAACACGGACTCCACATCGGCGAAGTCAAGGTTGATCAGCCCAGGCACGGTGATCAGGTCGGTGACTCCCTGCACCCCCTGGCGCAGCACCTCGTCCACCAGCTGAAATGCCTTGGTCAATGGCATGTCTGGGGGGGCGACCTTGAGAAGCTTGTCGTTGGAAATAGTGACGATGGCGTCGACGTTCTGCGCCAGACGGCCGATGCCCACCTCTGCCTTCTGGGCCCGCGCCAATCCCTCGAACGAGAACGGCCGGGTGACGATGGCCACGGTCAGCACGCCTAGTTCCTTGGCCACCTCGGCGATCACCGGGGCCGCGCCGGTACCGGTTCCTCCGCCCATGCCGGCAGTCACGAACACCATGTCCAGCCCCTCCAGCAGGTCGGCGACGTCCTCCCGGGACTCCTCAGCCGCCTGGCGGCCGATCTCCGGATCCCCGCCTGCCCCCAGTCCTCCGGTGAGCTTCCGTCCGATCTGCACGTGCTGGTGTGCCTCCACGATCTCCAGAACCTGTGCATCAGTGTTGACGGCCACCAGCTCGACACCCTGCAGCCCGGCGTTCATCATCCGGTGGACGGCGTTTCCCCCACCCCCGCCCACGCCCACCACCATGATCCGAGCCGGGCTCCCGTTCACCTCAGCTCACCCCCGCAGGAACTTCCGGAACCAGCTGAAGAGCTTGCCGAACAGCCCGCCGCTGCCGCCTGACCCCCAACTGCCGCTTCCCCCAACCCGGGCGCGCCCCCGCTGCCCTGAACGTGCGAAGTCCCGCCCCTCCACGGCGTACTTCAACAGGCCGATCCCGGTTGCGTAGATGGGGGACTCCACGATGTCCCGCAGGCCGTGTATCCCCTGAGGGATCCGCCCCCGCCTTACCGGGATTCCGTATCGACGCTGGGCAAACTCCACGATCCCGTCAAGCAGGGAGGTACCGCCGGTTATCACCATCCCCGCAGGGATGAGATCGCGGTAACCGGCGTCTTCCACCTCTTGCATGGCCAGGTCGAGGATCTCCTCCACGCGGGGTTCGATGATCTTGGCCAGCTTCTTGCGGGAGACGCTCTTGGTCCCGTCTCCGCCAATGGTGGCCACGTCCACCTTCTCGTCGTCCCCCACCGCATCGACCAGGCAGGTCCCGTACTCCTTCTTGATCCGCTCAGCCTCTTCGATTGGCGTCTGGAGCCCGACCGTGATGTCGTTGGTGACATGCTCGCCGGCGATGGGGATCACCTTGGAAAACCAGATGTCCCCGCCCCGGAAGATGGAGATGTCGGTGGTGCCCCCGCCGACGTCCAGCAGCACCACACCCAGTTCCTTCTCAGCCGATGACAGGACGGCCATGGACGAGGCCAGCGGCTCCAACACGATCTGGGCGATGCCTATCCGCAACGACTCCACACAGCGCACCAGGTTGTGCACGGCGGTCACCGAGCCCATCACCAGGTGGACGTCCACCTCCAGGCGGGTCCCGGTCATGCCCACCGGGTCGGTGATGCCCTCCTGTCCGTCCACGATGTACTGTCTGGGGATGACGTGGATGAGCTCAACGTCCGGTGGCAACGGAATCGTTCTGGCTGCCTCCACCACCCGCCGCACGTCCTCTTGAGAGATGATCCGGTCCGGGCGGGTGATGGATACCGTGGCTGAGTTGTTGGTGGAACGGATGTGTTTGCCGGCAATCCCCACATAGACGTTGTCCACCCGCACGTCGGCCATGTTCTCGGCCTCTTCCACTGCCTTGCGAACGGATTGGATGGTGCGGCCGATGTCCACCACCACGCCCTTCTCCAACCCGCGCGACGGGGACGTGCCCATTCCGATGATTTCGATGATTCCGTCCACCACGTTGGCCACAAGACAGCATACCTTGGTTGTGCCTACGTCCAGCCCCACCGCCAGCCGCTCCCGCCTCATGGAACCACCACCTTCATCGGGGCTTCAGGATCACTTGGTCCTCCCACCGGAGGTCGACCTCCGCGTAGGCAGCCAGCTCGAACTCGGTTCGTTCCCATAGCCTCTCCAGGATAGCGAGGGTCTGGGGTAACTTGCCAATTGGACCACATTGGACAGTCAACCCACCTGCCCCGTGGGCCACCACGTTTGCCGGGTCCGATGCATCAAAGACGGGAAAAGATGAAAGGAAGTCGGGTCCAGCTTGCCTCAGCGCCTCGGCCGCACAGGCCACTTCGGGATGCACCCGCCGCGCGGGGTGATTGGAGGCGTGGACTCCCACCAACGCGGCCCCCTCGGCGGAGCCCAACACAAAACCTTCTGCGTCAACCCAGACCGCTGTTCCCCCCTCCAGCTGCACCCGTCCCACCGGCTCCCTTTCTACCACAATGACCTTTACGCATCGGGACCATAGACTGCAACTGACTCGGGCGTCCTTGACCCACGCACTTTTGACAACCCAGTCCCGAATCCCCCCAAGGTCTATGCGAAGTATATTAGCACCCGAAACTATCTGCGTCAACTGGGTCAACCATTCGGAGGGAAGGTGGTGATTCCCGAACACCGTTACCTGACTTACCCGCCACCATCCCCCCCAGCGCACGGCGGCCACACCCACCACCACCATCGCCGCCGCCAGACAGAGTACCGCCAGGTGTCGCACTAACCGCTCACGACCTCGAGTTCCAGTTCCAGCCACACTCCAAACATCTGTACCACTCGAGCACGGATCTGGTCAACCAGGGTCAAGACGTGAGCCGCCCGCGCCCGGCCCAGGTTGCAGATGAAGTTGGCGTGACGGGGCCCCACCACGGCGTCGCCGACCCGAGCCCCCTTCAGCCCGGCCCGGTCGATCAGCCAGCCGGCCGGCGGGGCATCCAGGGGATTGCGAAACACACAGCCTGCCGAGGCCAAGCCGGTTGGCTGCGTGGCCCTCCGCCGGGCCAACAGCGCGGCCACGGGAGCTGCAGCCAGGGGCCGCAGCGCCGCCCGCAGTACGGGGAGGCCGAGGCGGCGCAGCCGGGAATCACGGTAGGCAAACCCGCACGCCGCGGCATCCCAGCCGGACACCGTCCCGTCCGGCGCCAGCACCTCCACCCAGGCCACCCGGTCGCCGATGTCGCCCTCCCGGGTGCCGGCGTTGGTGATCACCCCCCCACCCACCGTGCCGGGGATGCCGGCCAAGAAGGGAAAACCGCAGGGGGCCAGCCGCTGGAGGGGGACCCCGGCCTGGGCCACGATCAGATCACCTTCCGGGGAGACTTCGGCCAACCCGCCCGTGAGCACCACCAGGCCCGGGAAGCCAGCATCCGGCATGAGCACGTTTGATCCCCCGCCGAGGAGCCGCCAGGGGATGCCCGCGGCCCGGCAGCGGGACACGGCTTCAACCAGTCCCTCCGGTGACGCCGGGCGATACGCCGCCCACGCAGGCCCGCCGATGCGAAATGTAGTCAGGGCGGCCAGCGAGGCCCCAGGGTGGAGCTCCCCGGGCAGCCCGGTCAGGATCCTCTGGAGAGCCCGCGGGCCATCTCGCGCGCCAGTTGCCATATGTCTCCTGCACCGAAGCACGCCACTACGTCGCCGGGCCGGATGACCTCGGCCGCCGCCTCCAGGGCCGCCGGGAGCGTGGGGCGGAACACGGCCTGTCCCCCCGCCTTGCGGACCGCCTGGGCCACCAGGGCGCCGCTGACCCCGGGCAGGGGGCGCTCGAACGCTCCGTACACCTCGGTCACCACTGATCGATCGGCCCGGGCCAGCACCGCGCCCAGGCCCGCGGCGTGCCGCACCGTGCGGGAGTACCTGTGGGGCTGAAAGATAGCGGTCACCCCGCGCTCAGGCCATCCCCCGCGCAGCGCCGCCAGGCCCGCGGCGAGCTCGCGGGGATGGTGGGCGTAGTCGTCCACCACTAGGTACCCGTTCTCCTCCAGGACCTCCAATCGTCGCCGCGGACGGGGGACGGCGGAGAGCGAGGCACAGATGTCCGCGAGGGGAAGCCCCAACAACACCCCGCCAGCCGCCGCCGCCAGCGCATTGCGCACGTTGTGCACCCCCGGGGCGGGCAGCTCCACCTCGCCGACCGGCCGCCCGTGGAACCACACTTCGAACTCCGCTCGACTTCGAGAGAACTGCAGCCCGCGTGCCCGCAGGGCCGCAGCGTCGTCCAGCCCGTAGGTCAGCGCGTCCCCCCGCACAGCGAGCATGCTGCTTGCCCCCGGGTCGTCGACGCACAGGGCCACCTTCCCGGCCCGCCCGAGGAAGCGGGCGAACGCCCGCCTCAGCCCCGAGTAACCCCCATACACGTCCAGGTGGTCGGTGTCGATGCTGGTGAGCACGGCCACGTCCGCCTCTACACCGGTGAACCGGCCGTCCGACTCGTCAAGCTCGAGGGCAAACGGGCCGCGGCCCAGCCGGGCCGAGCCCAGCTGGGGCACGTCCGCCCCCACGTAGTACCCGCACTCGCCAGCGGTGGTGCCCAGCAAGTGGGCAACCCAAGTGACGGTGGTCGTCTTGCCGTGGGTGCCCACCACCGCCACCAGCCGGCGGGCGCGCAGAAGCTCACGCAGGGCCCACAGGCGGGGCCGGACACGCAGGCCGTTGGCCTGCGCGACGACCAGCTCGGGGTTGTTGGGCGGAACGGCCGAGGAGAAGGCCACTGTTCCCACCCCCGGCGGAATCGCGTCCGGGGAGTGGCCCACCCGAGCGCGGATGCCCAGGTCACGCAATCGCCCCAACCGTGGCGAGTCGCGCAGATCTGAGCCAGAGACGTCCACGCCCGCCTCCCGCAGGAGCTGAGCCAGGGCAGCCATGCCCTCACCGCCGATGCCCACCAAGTGTACCTTGTCACCCAGATCGGTCATTGAGATCCTTTCGCCAGTCCGCAAAGGGCGTCGGCGACCCGGCCGGCGGCCTCCACGGCCCCGGGGTCGCGGGCCGCCCGGGCCATGGCAGCAAGTCTCGCCTGGTCCGCCCACAGCTCAGCCACCAGGGCACCCAGGTCCACGCGGGCCAGCTCGCGCTCCGGCAACACCACGCACCCACCCCGCTGGGCCAGGGCGTGGGCGTTCGCCTCCTGGTGGCCGCCGGCCGCCCGGCACCAGGGGACGAGAATTGCGGGCCGCCCGGCGGCGGCCAGCTCCGCCACCGTGGTCGCTCCGGCCCGGGCCACCACCAGGCGGGCCTGCGCCAAGGCCCGATCCATGCGGTGTGTGTAGCGCACCACCGCGGCCTGCCTTAGCCCGGCGGCCTTCAACTCCCGCGAGACCTGCGTGGGGTCCGCCGCTTGCCCGACCAACAGCCGCAACCGCAGGCCCGGACAGCGGGCCAGGGCAGGCGCCGCCTGCAGGGCCGCTCTCACCAACGGACCGGATCCCTGCGACCCCCCCACCACCAGCAGCTCGCGCCCGCGGGCGCCCGCGGCCCCGGCCTGAGCGATCTCGCGGCGGACCGGATTCCCGGTGACCACCACCCTCCCCCGGCCCGGCTTCACCCCGCCCGGCGGGGCGAAGGACAGGAGCACCCGGTCGGCCAACCGGGAAAGAAGTCGGTTGACCAGCCCGAGGCGGACGTTCTGTTCGTGCACCGCCACCGGCACCCCCAAAGCCTTGGCCGCCAGGCACGGCGCAAACGCCGGGTATCCGCCCATGCCCAGCACCACGTGGGGGCGGAACTCCCGCACGATGTTCGCCGCCCGTCGCACTGACCGCGCGCTGCGCCACACCGCCGGTGCCCACCTCCACGGCCGGCGCCGGTCGATGCCCACCACTGGGAGGATGTAGTAGCTGATCCAGGGACTCCGCCCGATGATCCGACGTTCCACGCCCCAAGGCGTGCCCACCCAGCCGGCGGCGGACAGTTCCCCCCTGTTGCGCAGCTCCTCCAGCACCGCCAGGGCCGGGTACACGTGCCCCCCGGAGCCGCCAGCCGCCACCAGCACCCTCACGCGTGCCCCTCCCTGGCGCTGACCCGGGCCACGCCCAGCATCAGCCCCACCAGGGCCAAGGACACGGCCAGCGACGAGCCCCCGTAGCTGACGAACGGGAGGGTGAGCCCGGTCACCGGCAGCACCCCAACCACCACACCCAAGTTCAGCAGAGCCTGAAACCCGAGGATGAACGAGACCCCCAGGGCGTACAGGACCCCCAAGCGATCCGGGGCCTGGCGGGCCACCCGAACACCCATGGCCACCAGGGCGGCGAGAAGCCCAATCAGAATGAGACCCCCGATCAGCCCGGTCTCCTCAGCCACTACCGCAAACGCGAAGTCGTTGTGGGCTGCGGGCAGGTAGAACAGCTTGGCACGCGAGGCTCCGATCCCTCGTCCCCAGATGCCCCCCGCTCCAATGGCCATCATCGATTGGTAGATCTGATAGCCGTAGCTGTCCCGGTAGGCCATGGGGTCCAGAAACGCCAGCAGCCTGCCCATGCGGTAGGGGGCGGCGAGCAGCAGCAACCCCGCCCCGGGCACCAGTCCTGCTGCGGTGGCCACCAGGGGACGGAGGGGCACGCCTCCGCTCCACAGCAGGAAGGCAACCAAGCCCGCGTACAGAACGAACATCCCGAAGTCTGGTTGCAGGAACAGGACCAGGGCGAAGCCGCTCAACACCGCCAAGTACGGGGCCACCCCCTCCTTGAAGGTGGCAATCCGCTCCCCGCGACGCACCAGCGAGCCGGACACGTATAGCACCAGGGCCAGCTTCCCGAGCTCGGTGGGCTGGAAGGAGACTGGCCCTAGCTCCAACCACCGCCCCTCCTGGGCTACCCCAGGAAACAGGGTGAGCACAGACAGGAGGAACGCACCCAACAGCAACAGGTCGTCGATCCGCTCCCACTGGTGGTAGTCGACCCTCCACAGCACCACCAGCCCTGCCAGCCCGAGGACCGCACCCAGGCACTGGCGGGTCAACAGGGCGAACGGATCGCCGTACAGCCGCTGAGCCAGAGGGAAGCTCGCCGAGAAGACGAACAGCAGCCCGGCGAAAAGTAGAAACGAGACCACAATGAGTATGCGCCCCTCTAGACTCCCCACGAGCACCTCCGGAGGCCAGTGTGGGGCTCACTTTCCCGTGGGGAAAGGACCGCCGTGGTCTTCACAGTACCTAAGCTTCTTCACCCAGCGTGCGGACTGTCCGCCAGCTAGCGGACACCCGCGGTGAAGCGACGGGACAGCTGGGCGAATGCCGCCCGGTAGGCCGCCCCCCGCTGGGCATAACTGTTGAACTGATCGAAACTGGCGCAGGCGGGCGAAAGGAGGACGGTATCCCCAGGATTGGCGGCGCGGTACGCCGCGGCCAGAGCGTCGGCCGGGGCACCGGCCCGGACGTAGGGCACCCCCCACCCGTCCAGCAGCCGAGCGAAGAACTCCTGTGCCTCCCCGACGAGGACGCAGGACCTGACCTTGGCCCGGAGCAGCGGCGCCAGGTCGTCGTAGCCGATCCCCTTGTGCCGGCCGCCGAGTATCAACACCAACGGGCCTGGCAGCGCCCGCAGGGCAGCACCGGTGGCGTGGGCGTTGGTCGCCTTGGAGTCATTGATGAAGGTGATCCCCCCCAGGGTGCCCACCACCTCCAACCGGTTGGGCTGGGCCAGCGCCCCCCGCACCGACTCGAACGGGGGGGGCGCGACGGCCAGCGCGGGCCGCACGGCGCAAGCCGCGCTCCAAGCTGCCTGCAGGTCGAGGAGCAGGTGGGCGGCGATGTCAGCCTTCCACCCGGGCGGCAGGCGGATCTCGGGATAGGTGACCAACCGGCCCCGGGGGGCGAGCCGGGCGGCCACCGCGGCGTTCATCACCGCCACGTCGTCTCTGCACTGCCGCGCCAGAATGCGAGCTTTGGCGGCGAAATAGGCGGCCAGACTCCGGTGGTGGTCCAGATGATCGGGGGCGAAGTTCAGCCACACGGCGACGTGGGGGCGGAACACTTCCGTCCACTCCAGCTGGTAGGAACTCACCTCCAGCACCCACGGCCTGCCGGCAACCTCGGCCACCGTACTCACCGCCGGACGGCCGATGTTCCCGGCCACCACCGGTTCCAGGCCGGCCGAGGCCAGGATGGCCCCCACCAGGCTGCAGGTGGTGGACTTGCCGTCGGTCCCGGTGACCGCGATCACCACTCCGGGGTCAGCCAGCCGGAAGGCGAGTTCGACCTCGGACCAGACAGTGATGTTCCGGGCGGCCGCCCAGCACAGCGGGGGCGCGTGAGGGGGGACGCCGGGGCTGGAGACCATGAGATCGCAGTCCAACGCCGCTTCAGTGTGACCGCCCTCCTCCCAGCGAACCTGGCGGGCCGTCAACTGGGCTCGCTCGCCGGCGGACAGCTCCCTGGCTTCGGTCACGAAGACGTCCACGCCCCACCGAGCGAGCTGGTCGACCAGCGCCCGGCCGGTCCGGCCCAGCCCAACCACCGTGACCCGTCGGAGATTGAACGGCCACCGCCCGGCCTGCAGGCAGCCCACCCCCGCCTGGTGCCTTGCTGCGCCCATGGATCAACGGTAGCGCCGCCCGCCCCGTTGCCGGGTGCTGTCCTTCTCGCCCCCGGGGGAGAAACGTCCCTGCGTCGGCGTCAGCCCTCCGGCTCCTGCAGCCGCCTCTCCAACACCATGTCCGGCGCGAATTGCTCCAGCTGCAGGTAGTACTGAACCACCTGGTCCAGGGCCGCCTGGGGTACCAGTCCTACGATCTCCGAGCCAACCACCTGCACCCCGTGCCGGGCCGCCTCCCGCCGGATGCACTCCACCACCCGGGGGATGGGCGTCCGCTTGTAGTTGGTCAGGTTCATGGACACCTGGACGATTCCCCGTTCCTCCAGGGAGAAGCCCAGCGCCTTCACGAACCGGAAGCCGCCCGAGGAGCCCCGCACCGCCCGGGCAATGTCGCGCGCCACCTCCAAGTCGGCGGTCCCCAAGTTCACGTTGAAGGCAATGAGGAACTCCCGTGCCCCCACCGCGGTCGCCCCGGCGGTGGGATGAACGGCCGGCTCCCCGAAGTCCGGCCGCCAGTTCGGCTCCTTGATCTTGTCCGGGAAACCCTCGAACTCCCCTTTGCGGATCCGGGCCAGATCGCGCCGTTCCTCCCGCGCGGCCGAGGCCTCATACAAGTACACCGGAACCTTGAACCGGTCCCAGATCGCCTGCCCCAGCCGCCGCGACAGCTGCACGCAGTCAGCCATGGTCATCCCGCGCACGGGCACCAAGGGGACCACGTCCACCGCGCCCATGCGGGGGTGTTCCCCGCGGTGGCGGCGGAGGTCAATGCGGGGCAGAGCGGCGGCGAACAGGGCGAGGACAGCCGCGTGGATCCCAGCCGGCGACCCGACCAAGGTGAACACGCTGCGGTTGTGGTCCGGATCTGAGTCCACGTTCAGGAGCCGGACCTCCGCGACCTGCCGCACCGCCTGGGCGATGGCCTCCACGGCGGCCTGGTCGCCGCCCTCGGACACGTTGGGGACGGACTCAACGATCTGTTCCCACATCCTCCCACCTCATCAACGTAACCACGGCCTCCGCCACCCGCTCCCCCTCCCGCTCAGCCTCCACCTGCACCTGGACCAAATCGCCCCGCCGCCGGCGAAGGCGGGCCCGGTACACCAGGCGGTCGCCGGGCACCACCGGTCGGTGGAACCGAGCCCGCTCCACGGCCGCCAGCACCCCCAACCCCTCCTCACCGAGCAGCAGGCCGGCGGTCTGGGCCATGCCCTCCAGGATCAGGGTACCCGGCATGATAGAAGGCCAAGGGGGGCGGAAATGCCCCTGGAAGAACGGCTCCCCGATGGACACGCACTTCTGAGTCACCACCTTCTCCGGCCCCTGCTCGACCACGCGGTCGATGAGCAAGAACGGATACCCCACCGGGAGCCGCCGCTTCAGGGCCTCCACGTCCATCAGCCTTGGGCCGGGAACAGGTTCCAGAGGCGCTGCTCGACGGAGGGCGAGATGTCGGACACCGCCCCTTCCTGCCGGTAGATGAGGACGTCCTTCTTGCGCAACACGAGGTCGTAGTCCTCTTCATCACCCACCTGCTGGGCGATCTCCACGATCTTGGCCGCGGCCGCCTGAGTGAGCAGCTGGTCCAGCTGTTGGAAGGACGCGGACAGCTGCTGATACTGGGCCAGGAAGGTCTCCATGTCCACCACGGCCACCTCGACGGACTCCAACAGGGCTTTCACCTGATCCTCCAGGGGGCGTGCCTGCTCGCGTATCCGCTCCAGATCGCTGCGGAAGTTGGCAAAGCCGGCCGAGGCGATCATCTTGTCCAGCATGGACAGGTCCACGGCCAGTTGAGATTGCAGGAGCTCCACCCGCAGCTTGGCCACCTGCTGCTGGTACTGGTCTGGGGTGACCTCTCCCTGCAAGTAGCGGGCCTGCAGGCTTTGGATATCCGCCTGCTTCCTCTGCATCGCCTGCCGCTCCGACTCCACCTGAGTGAGGAACACGCGGATGAACAGACTCTCAGCGTCCACATACCCGATCTTCAGGCCTGGCCCTTCGGGGAGGGCGGCCAGCTGAGATTCCAGCTGGGAGATTTCGGTCTCCAAATCCCGCACGTCGTCCTTCAGGGCGGCGGTATCGTCGCCGCCGGAGAACAGCATGCCCCCCACGATCCCCCCGACGAACCCGAGCACCAAGGCCGCCACCGTCAACGCTACCGCTAGGCTGCTTTTCACTTCCTACCTCCCTGAGTTCCTGTCGGTCCCCACACCGTGCCCAATCGCCGTGCACCTTACTCCAGTCAACAAAAAGGGGCAACCGGCCCCCGCCGACGCCCCCGTACTCTGCGCTTCTTCATGTCCCCCCCAGGGGGGACATGTCAGCTACGCCCTCAGGACCCGCCCTCCAGGGCAGCCACCCGGTCCTGGAGAGCGTTCACCTCGGACTCCAGGGCGGCCACCCGCTCGGTGAGCTGGGCCAGGGTGTCCACCTGTGCCGTTAGGTCCTGTAGCTGTGACTCCAGAGTGTCGACTCGGGTCGGAAGCTGGCCGATGGCGGTCACCTTCTCCTCCACAGCGGTCAACCGGTCGCCAAGATCCCCGCTGCCCGAGAAGATGAGACCGCCGACAATGCCGCCCCCGAATCCCAGCAGCAAAGCGAAGATCACCAACCACGCTACGAACTTGCCCTTCACCACGAATCACCCCTTGAACGCTCGCGCGTACAAGCACCCATTATACGTCACCGGCCAGGGGCTAGAACATCGGGGTCATCGCGAACTCGAACACCGGAACCCACGAGAAGTCCCGATCGTTGGGCCAGGCCATGTCAATACGCACGAACATCCCCGCGATGTTGGCGGCGATTTCCACCCCTACCGAGGTCTTCACTCCAGGTCCCTCCCACAGGCCCGCGCCCAAGTCCCAGAACAGGGCCAGCGAGAACCCCTCGGCCAGTTCGAACCGCAGTTCTGAATTCAGCAGGGCCAGGCTGTCGGTGCGCACCTTCTGCGTCCCGCGGACCGAATCCACCCCGCCCAGCTCAAACTTGTAGCGGCTGGGCAGGTCCCACCCCAGGCTGACCAGGGCGCGCTGCGCCCAGGCGATCCGGATGTCCGCGACCCCAGCGGTCAAGTCCACGGGGAGAAAACGGGCCAGCTCCCCCCGGAGGATCAGGTACTCCGCCCCCGGTGCGAACGTCCCCGCCTTTTCCACGGTCAACCGGCCCGCGTGCCCCCGGCGGGGGAAGTTTGGGTCGTCGCGATCGTCGAATGCCAGCCCCACCTCCAGCGTGGTACGCGGGTCGAGGCTGACTCCCTCCGGGCTCCTCCACGACTGCTCGCTGGTCAGCGTGGTGGTCAGGTCCAGGTAGTGGGCCAGGGGGTAGGCCAACGTAACCTTGCCGCCCAGGGTTACCAGGGAACCCTCTTCCTGCGGAGCGTCCTCTCTGTACACGTCGAACCCCACCAGGTCGTAGACCGGAAAGGCGTGGCCGCGGTAGCCCAGCCTCCACGTGGTCCGCCCCTGCCCGGTGATCCCCCGCGACAGAGAGACGGAGATGTCCTGGGCCGTGCCCAACAGATTCTTCTGGGCGTACTCCAGGTTGCCCACCAGACCCTGGTCCTTCGGCGAGTAGGTCATGGAACCGCGTACGCTGCCCAGTTTCCTCTGCTCCACGACCGAGACGGTGAGGACCAGCTCCCCGTCCTGCCAGGCAGGCTCCAGGGTCACGTCCTTGAAGTAGCCCAATGCCATCAAGGCTTGGCGGGCGGCCATGAAGCGGGCTTCGGTGAGCAGTTGGCCTTCTGCAAGGTCCATCACCCGGCGGATGACCCCTGCCCTGGTCTCGGGCTCCCCCTGTAACTCAATGCGGTCTATCCTCCCCTCCCGCACCTCTACCCGCAGAGTCCCGTCGACGACCTCGGCCGGGGCGAAGCTGACCATGAAGAGTCCCTCCCGGCGGTAGTAGTCATTCACCGGGGACAGCGCCCGCAGGAGGTGGTAGTTGTCTATCTTACCCTGCGGCAGCGGGCCCGCCAGCTGGCTGATCCGCTGTGGATCCAAGGCCTGCATCCCCACCAGCCGCAGCTCCCCGGCGGCCACGGGTTCTGGCAGGAGGACCCGCTCGGAGAGCTGCCACCGCAGCCACACCCCCCCATCCCCCAACTCGGGGGCCACGTCCACCTGCCGGAAGTACACTGAGGCGGACAGCCGCCGCAGGGACGCCTGGATCTGCGAAAGACGGCCCACCTCACCCGCGGGCACCGAGATCATCTCCCGGGCCACCGACTCAGGCACGGTGGCCAGCCCCTGGAAACGGTGCCCCAGCACAGGGAGCTGCTGAATCTCGATCACCAACTCCTCCCCGGGGACCACCTGTCCTACCTGGACGGTGGCCAAGTCTTTCTCCCGATAGGCGTCCATGACCTCCTGGAGGGCTTCCTCCAACCTCTTCTGATTCAGCACCTGGCCCGGCCGGATGTCGTGGTCCCGGAGAATGGAGCGCACCTTGCCCTCGGAGACCTGGGGAGGAGCGGACAGCCATGCTTGGATGACCGCCCACAAGGTGCCGCCGGGGACCTCCTCGGGGGCCACACCGCGCAAGGTGATCCGCTGGATCTTCGGGTACTCCACCACTTTGAAGCGGACCACCACCTGCCCCTCCTCCCGCTGGAGTTCGGGCGTCACCTTGGCGAAGTATCCCAAGTCCTGGACGGCCTTAGCCGCCTCGCGGACCTCGGCCACGTCGACTGTGTCCCCCACCTGAAGACCACAAGCAGCGAGGATCTCCCGGGCGGGCACATTCTCGTTGCCCACGACGACGAGCCGACCCACGGTGAACGGCTCCTGTGCCCAGGCAGCCATCCCCCAGGCCAGCCCCACGGCGGCGACAAGCCAAACCAACCACAGTGCTCGCTTCACGCTACCTCCTCCTCGATGGCGCGGTATTGAAGGGCCTCCGCCAAGTGCTCAGGGGCGATGATATCTGCCCCCGCCAGGTCCGCAATCGTCCGCCCCACCTTCAGCACCCGCACGTAACCCCTGCCGGTGAGCGCGAAGTGATCGATCGCCCGTGCCAGCAGCCGCTCCGCGTCAGCCGTCACCCGACAAACCTTGCGCACCTGACCGGGCCCCAGCTCGGCGTTGGTGCGGCCGGGCCCGCCCTTGCGCGTCCGCTGGCGCTCCCGCGCTGCCATCACCCTTGCCCGCACCGCCTCCGACGGCTCGGCGCTCCCGTCCCCCAGCAGCTCCTCACGCGACAGGCGGGGCAGCTGAACGAACAGGTCGATTCGATCCAGAAACGGGCCAGAGATGCGCCTCCTGTACTGGGTGACCTCGTGCGGGCGGCACCGACAGGGGCGCATGGGATCCCCCAGGTGTCCACAGGGACAAGGATTCATCGCCCCGACCAGGGTGAACGAAGCGGGGAAGGACACTGCCACTCCAGACCGCACCACAGAAATCTGCCGATCCTCCAGCGGCTGTCGCAGGGCCTCCAACACCTTGCGGTCGAACTCGGGGAGCTCGTCCAGGAACAACACCCCGCGGTGGGCCAAGGTGATCTCTCCCGGAGCGGGCACGCCGTGCCCCCCTCCCACCATGCCGGCGTAGGAGATGGTGTGGTGGGGAGCGCGGAAAGGCCGCCACCGGACCAGCGGGCGATGAGGGGAGAGCCGGCCGGCCACCGAGTAGATGCGGGTCACCTCCAGCGCGTCTTCGAAAGCCAGCGGCGGGAGGATGCCGGGGAGACACCGCGCCAACAGCGACTTCCCCGCCCCCGGCGGGCCGACCATCAGCAGGTTGTGCCCCCCCGCGGCCGCGATTTCCAGTGCCCGCCGGGCATGTTCCTGGCCGCGCACCAGCCGCAGATCCAACCACTGGGGGGGATCCTCCTCGGGAATCTGGCGGGGGGCGGGCTGGATCTGCTGTTCCCCGCGCAGGAAAGCCACCGTCTCCTCCAGCGAGGCCGCCGGGTAGGCGGCCAACCCCTCAACCAGCGCCGCCTCCTTGGCCGCGGCCACCGGCACCACCAGCCCGGCCAAGCCCGCCTCCTTGGCGGCCAGAGCCACCGCCAGCGTCCCCCGCACTGGCCTCAACTCCCCGTCCAGGGCCAGCTCCCCGTAAAACGCCAGCCCCTGCGTCCGCTGTTCCGACAGGTGACCGGTGGCCTGCAGCAGGGCCACCGCCAAGGCCAGATCGAGCCCCGCCCCCTCCTTCCGCAGGTCTGCCGGGGCAAGGTTGGCGGTCACCCGGGATTGGGGGAGGGAAAAACCCACGTTGCGCACCGCCGCCCGTACCCGCTCCCGGGCCTCGGTCACCTCCTTCTCCGGCAACCCCACGATGGCGAATGCGGGCAGGCCCGGCCCCACGTCGCACTGCACTTCCACCAGGCGCGCGTCCACCCCAAACGGGGTTCCGCTAACCACCTTGGCGAACATCCTCTTCCCCGAACGCACCCTGGATGTGACGCACTCCGTCCGGGCCCACCGCCACCACGTCGAACCGCACGGGCACTTGCCCTACATGGCCCTGCAGAAACGCCCGCGCGCACTGCCACAGCCGGCGCCGCTTGTCCGGGCCCACCGCCTCCTCCGGCCGGCCAAAACCTCTGCCGCGACGTCCCTTCACCTCTACAAACACCAGGGCGGGTCCATCGCGGGCCACCACGTCGACTTCCCCGCCCCGCCAACGCCAGTTCCGTGCCACGATCTGCATCCCGCGGGCTCGCAAGTAGCTACAAGCCATATCCTCAGCCCATTTCCCCTCCGCCATGCCGGCCTATGATAGCAGGCCATATTGGCTCGAGAAAGCCGCCCCGCCGTATACTGCAGCCGCTATGCGAACGCTAATTCGTGGGGTGGCCGTGCTGGCATCGCCGGATGCGCCGGTGATCCCCAAGGCGGACGTGGTGATCGAAGGCCGCCGATTCGCGGCCGTGCTGGTGGGGGAGGAGGCGGGGGGGGACTTCGACCGGGTCATCGACGGGGAGAGCCGGTTGCTCATGCCGGGGCTGGTCAACGCCCACACCCACTTGGCGATGACCGTGTTCCGCGGGCTGGCCGACGACCTGCCCCTCAAGCCCTGGCTCGAGGAGCGGATCTGGCCTGCCGAACGCAAGCTGACCCCGGAAGACGTCTACTGGTTCTCCCTGTTGGGAGCGCTGGAGATGATCCGCACCGGTACCACCGCCTTCGCCGACATGTACTTCTTCATGGACCAGGTGGCGGAGGCGGCCGAGCAGACAGGACTGCGCGCCCTCCTCTCCCACGGGGTCATCGCCCCAACGCCCGACCGGATGGAGCCGGAATTGGAGAAGGCCGAGCAGTTGGTGAACAGGTGGGAGGGAGCAGCGGACGGGCGGATCCGCACCGCCCTGTCCCCACACGCACCCTACACGTGCGCCCCGGAAGTGTGGCGGCGGGCCGCCGGGCTGGCCCGAGAGCTGAAAGTGCCGATCCACACTCACCTGGCCGAGACCAAACCAGAGGTAGATGATTTCCGCGACCAACACGGCCAATCTCCGGCGCAGTGGCTCGAGGAGCTGGGCGGGTTCTCGGTGCCCGGCCTGGCGGCTCACTGCGTCCACGTGACGGACAAGGACATGGAGATACTGGCCGCCCACGGAGTCAGCGCTGTGCACTGCCCTACGTCCAACGCCAAGCTGGCCTGCGGCATCGCCCCGGTGACCGAGCTGCTGGCTGCCGGGGTGAACGTGGCCTTGGGGACCGACGGGGCAGCCTCAGGGGGCAGCTTGGACATGGTGAAGGAGATTCACCTGGCCGCGCTGCTGGCCAAGCTGCGCACCGGCAGTGCAGAGGCGTTGCCGGCCGGGGAGGCGTTCGCCTGCGCCACGCGCCGGGGCGCCCAGGCACTTGGCCTGAGCAGGGAATTGGGTACAATCGAACAAGGACGGTGGGCCGACTGTGTGCTCGTCGCCCTTGACGGGGCTCACATGGTCCCGGGTCACGCTCCACTGGCCGACTTGGTCTACACGGCGAGCGGAGCGGACGTGGTGGGGACCATCGTGGACGGCAGGCCGCTCTTCCTGAACGGAGAGTTTCTCACCCTGGACAAGGAAGCTGTCCTGGCCGAGTGCCGCCGACGAGCGGTGCGGTACCGCTAGAACCCTCCTTGGGCGAGCGCCCGCTCGGGGATGGGCGATTGGAGGTGGGAGCATGGCGCTGACCAAGAAGACGAAACAGGATATCGTCAGCAAGTTTGCCCGGCACCCGCAGGACAGCGGGTCGCCGGAGGTACAGATCGCGCTGCTGTCGGCGCGAATCGCGGAACTCACCGAGCACCTGAAGGTGCATCGGAAGGACTTTCACTCCCGACGCGGACTCTACCAGGTGGTGGGCCAGCGGCGGCGCCTCCTCCGCTATCTGAAGGAGAACGACCCGCGGAGCTACAACCGCATGGTCCGCGAACTGGGCTTGCGAGGTGTGTAACAGGATGCACGTAATTGAACGGACTGAGCTAGCAGGAAAGCCATTCTCCCTGGAGAGTGGCGTGTTGGCGCGTCAGGCGGACGGGGCCGTGCTGGTCTCCTGGGGAGACACCAAGGTGTTGGCCACGGTGGTGGCCGGCCCGCCTGAGCGCGACGTCGGGTATTTCCCATTGCGGGTTGATTTTGAGGAGAAGTTCTACGCGGGCGGCAAGATACCCGGGGGGTTCTTCAAGCGAGAGGGGAAGCCGTCCGACGACGCCATCCTCGCGGCCCGGCTGATAGACCGGCCCATCCGCCCCCTGTTCCCCAAGACGTACATGGACGAAGTCCACATCGTGACCACCGTGCTCTCGGCGGAGAAGGACTGTCCCCCCAGCGTGGCCGCCATGATCGGCGCATCGGCTGCACTGACCATCTCCCCCGCCCCGTTTCAGGGGCCCATCGCCGGGGTGAAGGTGGGGCTGGTGGACGGCCAGGTGGCCGTCAACCCCCCGGACGAGGCGCTGGTGGCCGGGGACATGGACATCACGGTTGCCGGGACTCGATCCACGGTCACCATGGTGGAAGGGCACATGCAGGAGGCGGCCGAAGAGGTCGTGGTCGAGGCCATCGCGGCCGCCCACAAGGTGATCCGGGAACTCATCGACCTGCAGGAGAAGTTCGCCGCCCAGCACCAGCTCGAGAAGCGGGACGCGCCCGCCCCCTCGGAGGAAGAGCAGACGATCCGCGAGCAAGTGAAGAACCTTGTCTGGGACCGCCTCGACGCGCTCAAGCGGGCGGAGACCAAGCTCGCCCGCGAGCGATTGGCGGAGACGTTGGCCCAGGAGGCAGCGGAGACGGTGGCCGCCGGCTGGCCGGAGGAGGAGCGCGAGCGCATTGCGGCCCTGGCGGCCTCGGCGTTCGACGAGGTCTTCCGGGAGTATGCCCGCCGCTCCATCCTGGAGCAGGGGGAGCGGATGGACGGGCGCAAGCCCGACCAAATCCGGCCCGTCAGCATCGAGGTCGGCCTGCTGCCCCGCGTCCACGGTTCGGCCCTGTTCACCCGGGGTGAGACCCAGTCCCTGGGCACCTGCACCCTGGGGGCCACCCGGCGCGACGCCCAGATCATCGACCTGATGATGCAGGAGGGACTCAAACGCTTCATGCTCCACTACAACTTCCCCCCGTTCTCAGTGGGCGAGGGCGGGCGGATGGGCCCCCCCTCCCGCCGCGAGGTGGGACATGGTCGCCTGGCCGAGGGCGCCCTGCGGGCGGTGATCCCGCCCGAAGATGACTTCCCCTACATCATCCGCGTGGTGTCTGAGATCCTGGAGTCCAACGGGTCGTCCTCGATGGCGTCGGTGTGCTCGGGGTCACTGGCCCTGATGGACGCCGGGGTGCCCATCCGGTCCCCAGTGGCCGGAGTTGCCATGGGCCTGGTCAGCGGGGAAGACGGCCGCCAGGTGATCCTCACCGACATCTTGGGATTGGAGGACCACTTCGGGGACATGGACTTCAAGGTGGCCGGGACCCGCGCCGGGGTCACCGCGTTCCAGCTGGACGTGAAGACCGGCGGGGTGACGGAGGGCCTCATGCGCGAGGCACTTGCCCAGGCGCGCCGGGCGCGCCTGGAGATCCTGGAGCACATGCAGCGGGCCCTGCCCGAGCCGCGATCTCACATCTCCCCGTACGCTCCCACACTCGATTTGCTGCGCATCAACCCGGAGAAGATCGGCCTGGTCATCGGCCCAGGGGGGCGGGTCATCCGCCAGATTCAGGAGGACACCGCCACCCAGATCGATATCGAAGACGACGGTACGGTGAAGATCGCCGGTGACTCGGCAGAGGCGGTTCGGCGGGCCCGGCAGATGGTGGAGGAGCTCACCGAAGAGGTGGAGGTCGGCCAGACCCTGCGCTGCAAGGTAGTGCGGACGGTGCCCTTCGGCGCGTTCGTGGAGCTCAAGCCGGGCGTGGACGGGCTGGTCCACATCTCCAACCTTGCTGAGGGCTACGTGGAGAAGGTGGAGGACGTGGTCAAGGTCGGCGACGAGGTCACCGTGGAGGTTATCGGTACCGATGACGCCGGGCGGCCGCGGCTCAAACTGGTCCAAGACAAGCCCACCCTCAAGCAGGGGGATGTCCTCCCGGGGAAAGTGGTCAACGTCGTCGACTACGGGGTGTTCGTGGAGGTCGCGCCCGGGGTGAAGGGGCTGGTGCACAAGACGCGGCTGGGGGAGAAAGCCGACCCCCGCCAGATCGCCAAGAAGGGCGACAAGATGCTCGTGGAGGTTGTGGAGATCGACGACCGCGGCAGGTACAAGCTCCGCCGGGTGACCCCCAAGGGCTCGGTGCGCCTGGGGGACACGGATACATGAGGGAGTTGATCCCCGGGGTCTTCTCCCATCAGCTCCCGTCCGGACTGTCGCTCCTGGTGGAGCCCATGCCCGGGGCCAACTCAGTCGCCCTGGGTATCTGGTTCCGCGCCGGAGGCCGGGACGACCCAGCGGACAAGTGCGGGCTGGCCCACCTGGTGGAGCACATGTGCTTCAAGGGCACTCTCGGCCGCTCCGCGATGGAGATCGCTCAGGCCATCGACGCCCTGGGGGGAAACCTCAACGGGGCCACCGGCCACGAGCACACGTTTTACTACACAACGGTGTTGGGCGAGGGCCTGGAAACCGCCCTGGAGGTGCTGGGCGAGATGGTCACCCAGCCCGAGTTGGCGCCAGCGGATCTGGAGCGGGAGCGGACGGTCGTATTGGAGGAGATCCGCGGAGCTGAAGACGACCCCCAAGACTTCGTCTTCCAGCTTCTGGTTGGCCAGCTGTGGGGGCGAGATCACCCACTGGGCAGGCCGATACCGGGCCGCGCCGAGGATGTGGGCAACCTGAGGGTGGAGGACCTGCGTGCGTTCTTCCACCGTCACTACCGCCCTGCCCAGGCCGTGCTCACGGCCAGCGGGCGGGTGGCCCCGGGGCAATTGGTCCCCCATGCCCAGCGCATCTGGCCGGCCGGCAGCGACGGGGAGGTGCCCCAGCGGCATCCCGCTCGGCCAGCGGCCGGCCTGGCCTTGGGCGAGCGGGACGTCCAGCAGGTTCATCTCGCCCTGGCCTTTCCCACCGTCCCCGCCGACTCCCCTAGCCGGTACGGGATGGAGGTGCTGTCCACCTTACTGGGTGGGGGCGTGAGTTCCCGGCTCTTCCAGCGGGTGCGTGAGGAACGCGGGCTGGCCTATGCCGTATCCTCCGCCACCTCCCACCACACCGACTGCGGTACGTTGCTGGTGTACGCGGCCACCGAGGAGCGGCACCTGGCTGAGGTGCTGGACATCGTCCGCGGGGAACTGGCCCAACTGGGCCGCACCCCACCCGCGGCGGACGACCTGGATCGGGCCAAGCGCCGCCTCCGGGCTGGGTTCCTGCTCAGTTTGGAGGAGCCGGCGGGCCGCATGTTCCGCCTGGGCCACGCCGCGGCGCTGGGCCTGGAGATCCTGCCGGTGGCAGAGGTGGAACGGCGCTTGGAGGCCGTATCCAGCGACCAGGTCCAGGAATTGGCGGCCCGTTTCTTGGATCCTCGCCGCGCAGCCGTGGCCATGGTGGGGCGCAATGCAGAGCGCCTGGAACGCGTCGGCGCCCTAGCGGCAACGCCATGATGCGCACCGCTCTGTACCCCGGCAGCTTCGACCCCATCACCTATGGGCACCTGGACATCCTGCAGCGTGCTCGTGGCCTGTTCGACCAGCTGACCATCGCCGTGGTCCAAAACCCCCGCAAGCAGCCGCTGTTCTCCGTGCAAGAGCGAGAGGAGCTGGTCCGTGCCTCCCTGGAGGAGGTGGGGATTGACGACGTCCCGGTGACAACCTACGCCGGGCTCCTCGTGGACTGTGCCAAGCGGCTGGGGGTGGTGGCCATCGTACGGGGTTTGCGGGCGACCTCGGACTTCGACTACGAGTTCCAGCTGGCCCTGACCAACCGGGACCTGGACTCCGACGTGGAGTCCATCTTCCTGATGACCGCCGGCCAGTACTCCTTCCTCTCCTCATCCATCGTCAAAGAGGTCAAGCGGTACGGTGGGGACGTCTCCAAGTTCGTGCCCCGCTGCGTCGAGCAGGCCCTGGCCCGCAAGTTCGCATGTGCGTAGGCGCTGCCTCGGCAGGTTGCCAAGAATGCAGCTGATCACCCCGAGGCTCCTGATCCGCAACTTGGCCTCGGCCGACCTGGGGCCGCTGGCCGCCATGTGGGCAGACCCCGCGGTGACCCGACACTTGGGCGGGCCCCGCGATCCCCAGGAGGTACGGGCGGTGCTCGCCCGGGAGGCTGAGCGGCCCGAGTCGTCCCCGCTCGGCCTGTGGCCAGTGGAGGAGCGGAGAACAGGCGAGGTCATCGGCCACTGCGGGCTGGTGGAAAAGGACATCAACGGCAAGAGGGAAGTAGAATTGGTCTACGTGTTCACCCGCTGGTGCTGGGGGAGAGGATATGGCACCGAGGCGGCTGCCGCAATCCGGGACTACGGGCTGGGCGAGCTCAGACTGCCTCGCCTGGTGGCCCTCATCCCCCCGGAGAACTCGGCCTCGGCCCAGGTGGCACGCCGGGTGGGCATGAGGCGGGTGGACAGCGTCAGGCGGCCTGACGGTCGCATGCTGGACCTGTACGCCCTGGAGCGCTGCCGCCGCGACCGGGAAAGGGGAACGAATGGAGTCGCCGCCTGAAGCCGAGCTGCTGGCCTCTTCGCTTGCTTTCCATCCGCAGCCGCCCTCGCAAGTGCTGTCGTGGGCGGCGGCGGCCGGATTCCGGGGGGTAGAGGTGCTTTGCGATCCCCCCTGGCATCCAGGGGCCTGGCCGACCGCGGAACGGGCGGCGGCCCGGAGAGCTCGGGACCGCGGCGCCCTGCTCTCGCTGCACGCGCCCATCACCGACGTGAACCTAATGTCGCCCCATCCCCGCGTCCGCAAGCTGGCCGAGGAGGAAGTCCGGGCGACGCTGGCCTTGGCGGCGGACATAGGGGCCGGCAGCGTGACCTTCCACCTCGGCTACCGACCGGCCATGGGGGCGGCCGTGGATCCCCCCTGGGAGGGGGCTCGCGCGGCTCTGGCCCGCCTGCGCGCCCGTGCCCGCGCCCTGGGCGTCCACCTGTGCCTGGAAAACGACGGTCGCCACCCCCAGGTGTTCCTCGGGCAGCTCCCCGCCTACCGCGACCTCCTGGCTGAACTCGCTCTGCCGGGCACCCTGGACCTGGGGCACGCCTGGACCGTGCACGGGGCAGAAACGGCTGCTCTTCTCCCTGACCTCATGCCGTTCCTGCACGCCGTCCACCTGCACGACAACCACGGAAAGCGGGACGAACACCTGCCGCTGGGACAGGGCACGGTGAACCTGCCCACGCTGTGGCCCCAACTGCGGGCCCTGCCGCTCAAGATAATCGAGGTGCTAACCCCCGCCGCAGTGTTGGAGAGCCAGAAGTGGCTGGCCCAGCACCAGGCAGGAAGACGGGGCCGTTGAATCGCCGGGGCGCCGGTCAGTATAATGAGTTACGCTGACTATATAGGGGGCGCCTTGTATCCCAGGAAGGTTCAAGTCACCGGCGGAGGGACCTACTTCGTGACCCTGCCCAAGGCGTGGGCAGAGGAGATGGGCGTAGAGCACGGCAGCACCATCACCCTGATTCCCACCGAGGCCGGCACCCTGCTGTTTGTCCCCCAAGAGATACGTGCGCGAAACCGCTGCTCCATCCCCATGGACGACCGCGACATGATACATCTGGAGCGGGACATCATTGCCCGGTACATCGCTGGCTACGACGTAATCGAGGTGTCCGGAAGGCGGATCCGACCTGAGCAGCGCCGCAAGGTGCGCGAGGTGGCCCAATCTCTGGTGGGGGTGGAAATCCTCGAGGAGACGCATGGCACCATGGTCCTCCACTCAGTGGTGAACGTGCAGGACTTCCCGGTGCACCAGTCTATTCACCGCATCTTCGACATCACCATGGCCATGTTGGCGGACGCGGTCACCGCATTCCTGACCCAAGACGAAGAGCTGGGCCGGGACGTGATCGAGCGGGACGGCGATGTGGATCGACTCGTCCTCCTGGTGGCCCGCCAGTTCAGCCTCCTTCTCCGCGACCTTCTCAGCGAGTCAGAGGCAGGGATGTCGCGGTTCCAGTCCCTCTACTACCACACGGTAGCTGACCAACTGGAGCGGGTTGCCGACCATGGTGCGAAGATCTCCCAGGGCGCCTTGGGACTCCGGGCTGACCTCCTTCCGGCCGTTGCCGAGCGTGTCCAGGCTTTGCACAAGGAGTCCGAGAGCGTACTGGTGGGTGCGGTCCAAGCGTTCGAGGCGGCGGACACCAAGGGAGCCAACCGGGTGCTGGCAGGCAAGGAGGACCGAAAACGTCTCCTCGAGCTGGCTCAGATCTCGGCCGCTGACCAACCGCAGAACGCACCCCCCATAAGCATCGTCATGGATAGCCTCCTGCGAGCGCGCGAGTACGGGTTCAACATCGCCGAGGTGGCCCTGGACGCGGCAGTGGCCAGGTCCTGCCCCGACAATAGCTGAGCAGCGATATACATAGTAGCGCCCGGGCAACACCGGGCGCATTCCCACGCGTTTATCCGGTTACGTTCACCACGAGAGCATCAACTGACACCAGGATTCCCTGGACGCCGGTTCGGGCTCCGTATATACTTGTGCCGTATTCTTTAAGGAGGTGGTTGGATGTTCCGCATGACGATGGTACTGGGTGCGGCGGCGTTTCTGGGACTAGCCGGGTTGGCCAGCGAGGAACTCACCCTCCAGGGCTCGACCACGGTCCTCCCCATCGCCCAGTTGGCAGCAGAGCACTTCGCCGAGATGTCGCCCCAGGTGGCCATCTCGGTCCAAGGGGGCGGCTCGGGGACCGGGATCGCCGCCCTGATCGACGGCACCTGCGAGATCGCTGACGCCTCACGAGCCATGAAGCCCTCCGAGTGGGAGAGAGCCGTCCAGGCAGGCGTCTACCCCTACCACTGGCACATCGCCAACGATGGCATCGCCATCGTGGTCCACCCCGCAAACCCGGTTAGTCAGCTCACGTTGGAACAGATCAAGCTCATCTACACCGGACAGGTCACGAGCTGGAAGGAGATCGGCGGCCCCGACCTGAGGCTGGTCCCCGTTTCCCGGGATACCGCCTCAGGGACCTTCGAGGTGTTCAATGACATCGTATTGCGAGGCGAGGAACCCACGGCGCAACGGATCCTTTTCCAGCCCTCAAACGCTGCAGTGGCCGACGCAGTGGCCCGCACGCCAGGTGCCATCGGCTACGTGGGCCTGGGATACCTGAACCCTTCCATCAAGCCACTGGCTGTGGCCGCGGAGGAAGGTGGATCCTACGTGCTCCCGTCCGAGGAGACCCTGATCGACGGCACCTACTCCATCGCCCGACCGCTGTACATGATCACCGACAGCTTCCCCAAGGGTGCAGTTCGCCAGTTCATCAGCTTCATCCTCTCCGATGAGGGCCAGAAGCTCGTCAAGGAAGCTGGGTACGTCCCCCTGCGCCCAGTGGAGGTGGAGGGTTAGTTGGCTCCCCCGCGCCGGTTCACAGCCGCTGGCCCTCTCCAGCCGGGCCCCGCTGAGGGCCAGCGGCTGCCCCCTCCTACCAAGGGAGGCCGAGAAGCAAGCTCGAAACGGGCTGGAGTTCCCAGTTCCCAGGGGAAGGGCGGATCCAGCAAGCAATGCCGGATGGCGGACAGCATGCCCGCCTCTTCCTGGTGAGGAGCAGTCCTCGCCGGCCCCTGGCCGCAGGATTGAGGAACCAGAAGACGAGGAGGATAGCTTGTCAGCGACTCACAACTCCCCCACCGGGCTCTCCCTGCGAGCCGACCGGGTGGCAGGCAGCCTGACCACCCTGGCCCACGACCTGGCCCTGGCCCAAGGGCCGGGCGTTGAGGCCGTGGAATCTGCCTTGACAGGCCTGGATGTGGTCAGTGGCGGTCGGCTGCATCGACCTCGGGAGAGGCAGGTGAGGCAGGTGGTTGCCGGTTCTCCCACCCTGCAGACGAGCGTTCACGGACCCCACGTCGCGGATCTGGGCGACCTGACACGCGGCAAACGGCGGCACGGGGCAGCCCTGGCTTCCCTGGAGTTCTCCATACATGTTGGCGACCAGGCGCTGGTGTCTCACAACAGCTGCCTCACGGAGCCCGGCCCCCGGACGACGGAATTGGAGAACCTGGCGTTGCCCGCGGACGCGGGGGGTGGCGAGGTGACCCCGAAGGTGGGGAATGGGGCCCACCTGGTTGACGACCCCCTTTCCCTGACCGAGGAAATCGACCGCCCTGACGTTGGAATCGCCTACCACTTCGGGCACGCCCAGGTCGCACCCCGAGATCAGGGTTTCGATCCGCTGAACGCTGTTGAAAGCGCCCTACTTCGCATCGTGCGCTTTCACGTCCCCGACAACTTCGGGCGGGGCGGAGTGATCTGTCATCCGCCGGAAACAGGCCGGCCCCTCGGGGAAGGGGACCTTCACCTGCCCCCTGGGGTGATCCCCTCTTGTGAGACGTTTGCTGGACTGCAGCATTTCCAAGACCTGTACATCCTGGAGTTACACCCCAGTTTCTTCCAGCCCGGCCGTGCCGTTGACGCATACCCAGAGATCGAGGAGTCATTGCTGCGGATGCGAGCTTTGGGAGAACGATCTGTCCCCCCAATCGAGGTCCAGTTGATGAAGCTGCCTCCTGTATGTATTCTTGGAGCTTAAGCTATACTCATGGGTCGAAGTACATGCCAGCTGGGTTCGTGAACATGCGGGCAACAGGGCTGACGGACTGCGGGGTAAGGGTCATCGCCTGGGGCTGTGCTTCCCTGTCGTTGTTGGGTCTGGGGCTGATCACCCTGTTCTTGTTCCGGGAGGCCTTCCCCCTCCTCCAGCGGGTGTCGGCCGGAGCCTTTCTCACCGGCACAGCTTGGCACCCCACCAGTGATCCGCCTTCCCTGGGCATTCTGCCCATGATCGCGGGCTCGGCCCTGGTCACCGCCGGGTCGCTGACCATCGCCGTTCCATTCGGGATTGCCGTGGCCCTGCTGATCAGCGAGGTCCTTCCTCGAGGACTGAAGGATCCCGGCAAAGTGGCAGTCGAGATCCTGGCCGGCATCCCCTCCGTGGTCTACGGGTTCTTCGGATTGGTAGTGGTGGGCCCTTGGCTACAGACTCACCTCAACCTGCCCACCGGCCAGACGGCCCTTGCTGCCGCAGGCCTTCTGGGCGTGATGGCATTGCCCACCGTGGCCAGCGTGGCCGAGGATGCACTGGCCGCCGTGCCCGAGTCCCTGCGGGAGGCATCCTTGGCCCTGGGCGCCACCCCCTGGCAATCCATGTGGCGAGTGGTGCTGCCCGCGGCCCGATCCGGGGTGTTCGCCGGAGCGTTCTTGGGAATGGGACGGGCCATCGGGGAGACCATGACGGTGCTCATGGTCTCCGGCAACTCCCCAGTGTGGCCCCCGTCCCTCCTCTGGCCGGTCCGCACCATGACAGCCACCATCGCCCTGGAGATGGCTGAGGCACCGGTAGGAGGTCTCCACTACCGAGCCCTGTTCGCGGTGGGCGCGATCCTGTTCCTGTTCACCCTGCTGTTGAACCTGGTGGGTGACCTCGTCGCCCACTGGGTGCGGAGGAGGTGATGAAGTGAGGGGGCGCAGACTTCGGGAGGGGTTGGGGTATGGCCTGCTCGGGCTGGCAGCGGGAGCCGTCCTTCTCGTGCTGGGAGCGATGATCACCTTCCTGTGCGTTCGGGGCACCGAAGCGCTGTCATGGGAGTTCATCAGCCAATTCCCCCGGCGAGGAATGACCGAAGGGGGGATCTTCCCCGCTTTGCTGGGTACGGGGTACCTCATGCTGGGCACGGTTGTGCTGGCCGTGCCGCTCGGGGTGGGAGCGGCAATCTACCTGAGCGAGTACGCCAGGGACTCGAGGTGGATCCGCGCGGTGCGGGTGGGGGTCAACAGTCTGGCGGGCGTCCCATCCATCGTGTTCGGGCTCTTCGGGCTGGCGTTCTTCGTCAAGGCCCTGGGGATTGGGGTGTCGCTTCTGGCCGGAGTGCTCACACTGGGTCTGTTGGCCCTGCCGGTGGTGATCCGAGCAGCGGAGGAGGCACTGCGGGCGGTCCCGGAAGAGTTCCGGGAGGGCGCCTACGCCCTGGGGGCCACCAGCTGGCAAGTGACTCGCTCAGTGGTCCTCCCCGTAGCCCTGCCGGGAATCGTCACCGGCGCCATCCTGGCCGTGGGACGGGCTGCAGGGGAGACCGCCCCCATCATGTTCACCGCCGCTGCCTACTACACGCCCAGGCTGCCCCGCTCCCCCCTGGACGAGGTCATGGCCCTGCCCTACCACCTGTACGTCATGGCCACCGAATCCACCTTCTTCTGGAAGACCCGCCACCTCCAGTACGGAACCGCTTTGGTGTTGCTGCTGTTGGTGCTCGTGTTCTATTTCACCGCAGCCGTGCTCAGGGCCAGTGTCCGCAGGAGGAAGCGATGGTAACCAGCGGCAAGCCCGCTCAGCTATCCCGGGACACCAGCAAGAATGAAGGTTCAGCATTCCGCGTCCAGAATCTGTCCTTCTTCTACGGTCGCCAACAGGTGCTCAAAGATGTCACGCTGGAGATCCCCAAACACCGGGTCACCGCCGTCATGGGCCCTTCCGGATGCGGGAAGTCCACGTTCCTGCGGGTACTTAATCGGCTGTATGAGCGAATCCCCGGGGCCAAGGCCACAGGGGAGGTGTGGTTTGACGGCTTGAACATCCTCAGTTCCGGGGTGGACGTAGTGGGGCTGCGCCGCCGCATCGGCATGGTGTTCCAGAAGCCCAATCCATTCCCCAAGTCCGTGTTCGACAACGTAGCCTACGGCCCCAGAATCCACGGGGTGCGCCAGCGGCGGCAACTGCGACAGGTTGTGGAACAGGCCCTGCGCCATGCCGTGCTGTGGGACGAGGTTCAGGGTAAGCTACGAGCAAGCGCGTTTGACCTTTCCGGGGGACAGCAGCAGAGGCTGTGCATAGCTCGGGCCCTGGCCACCAGCCCCGAGGTGCTCCTGATGGACGAGCCCACCAGCGCCCTGGATCCGGCGGCCACCGCCAAGATCGAGGAGCTGGTGAGGACGTTGCAGCAGGAGTACACGGTGGTCATTGTGACCCACAACCTGCAGCAGGCAGCCAGAGTGAGCAACTACACGGCATTCCTGCTGGTGGGAGAGCTTGTGGAGTGTGCTCCCACTGAGGATCTGTTCACCCGCCCGCGGGACTCCCGCACCGAAGCCTACCTGACAGGGAGGTTCAGCTGACCCCCATGGTGAGACCAGAGTCGCTGGCAGAGCTGGAGGTAGAGCTGAGGGTGCAAGGGGCCATGGTGATCCGGCCCCTGAGGAGAGCCATGCGGCCGCTGGTCAGGCAGGACCTGGCTGCAGCGCGTGAGGTGGGGGCGGAGGACGAGGAGATCAACGCCTGCCGGGTGGACTTGGAGGAGAAGTGCATCCGTCTGCTGGCCACCCAGCAGCCCGCGGCCTCCGACTTGCGCCTGGTCACCGGAGTCATGCACGTAGCAACCGATCTGGAACGAGCTGCAGACCACGCCAAGGGCCTTGCGCGGATCACCTGCTTCATCGGCCACCAGCCATTCGTGAAGCCCCTGGAAGACCTTCCCCGCATGGCGAAGCTCGCCGCCGCGATGCTCGCGGGGGCCCTGCGCGCCTTCTCGGCTCGTGACGTGGCCCGGGCCAAGGAGGTGGCACGCTGGGATGAGCAGGTGGATAGCCTCCACGATCGCATCCACCAGGAGTTGTTTGCGCTCATGGTGGGCAAGCCGGAGGTGGTCGCCCAGACCACCTACCTCATGTGGGCCAGCCACGGTGTGGAGCGGGTGGCGGATTTGGCCACCAACGTCTGCGAGCGGGTGGGGTTCGTGGTCACTGGGGTCATCGAGGAGCTCAACCCCGCGCCCGGCGAAAGCCAGTAGAATCAAGTGACATGTTGCTCGCCGTGGACATTGGCAACACCGAGATCGGCATCGGCCTCTACGGAGGAGGAGCGTGGAGGGGACGATTCCGGGTCCGCACGGTGATGGGGAAGACGCCCGACGAGTACCGGACGCTCCTGTGGAGCCTCCTGAGCGGGACAGGGGTGAACCCCGGACAGCTGCAGCGCGCAGCGGTGGGCAGTGTGGTCCCTCCGTTGACCCACACGTTCCGCGAACTGCTGTCCGGCTGGCTTCCCATCCCTCCCCTGATGGTGGGACCGGGCGTCCGAACGGGGCTGAACCTGCAGGTCGATCACCCATCCCAAGTGGGAGCGGACCTGGTGGCCAACGCAGTCGCCGCCTACCACAGGTTCGGCGAACCGTGCATCGCCGTCGACTTCGGTACCGCCACCACGTTCACCGGGGTCCAGGATCCCGGCGCGCTGGTGGGGGTGGCCATCGCCCCGGGGCTGGGGGTGGCCGCCGAGTCGTTGGCCCGGGGGGCCGCTCTGCTGCCCGAGGCGGCGCTGGAACCACCGCCCCATGCCCTGGGAAAGAACACTCAGGCCGCGATGCAGTCGGGGCTCATTTTCGGCTACGTGGGACTGGTGGACGAGCTGATCGGGCGGCTGCGGGCAGAGCTGGGGGGGACGGCACGGACCGTGGCCACCGGCGGCCATGCCCCCCTCATCGCCCCCCTGGCAGAGAGCATCGAAGTGGTGGATCCCTGGCTCACGCTGGAGGGGCTGCGGCTCATCGCCGAGCGCAACCCGTGAGCCGGGCCGCCAGACGGTCCTGGTGCCCCCGGCCCGGGTGTCCCAGCTGCCGAAGGGCAGTCCAGGGCGCCGGAGAGGGCCGGCTTGCCATGATGGTGCGTCTTCCGTAACGTTCCGCCGGAGGTGACACTCCAAAACTCGATTGGAGGTGACACTCCGTGATCAAGTTCAGCCTGGTTGTGATGCTCCTGAGCGTAGTCTGGGGCTCCGCGCTGGGGACGGAGCTGATCGTCGCAGTGTCCACCGAGCCGCCGTCCTTGGATCCCACTACCAACGCAGCCGCGGCCATTGATCTCCTGCTACACCATAACCTCTACGAGAACCTAGTTCAAGTCGACGCCCACGGGGAGCTGCACGGCCAACTGGCCGAGAGCTGGGAACTCTCCCTCGATGGCCTGACCTATACGTTCCACCTCCGGGACGGCATCCGGTTCCACGACGGACAGGCGGGCGATGCACGCGCAGTGAAAGAGAGCTTCCTGCGCCTCCTCGATCCGGCCACCGGGGTACCCCATCCCGAGTACTTCCGGAACCTGGTGGCGGTGGAAACGGTGGACCGGCTCACCGTGCGTCTGGTGCTGGACGAGGCCCAACCAGCATTCCTGCCCACCCTGGCGTTGGGGGATGCGGTGGTGGTGGCCCCAGGGGCGGACTTGGCCAGTCGCCCGGTGGGCACGGGGCCGTTCCGCTTCCGATCCTGGCAGCCCGGCAGCCGGCTGGTCTTGGAGCGCAACCTGGACTACTACCTGCCGCGGGCCGCGGAGGTAGACCGGGTGGAGTTCCGTTTCATACCCGATCCGTCAGCGCAGCTGGCCGCCCTGCAGGCGGGGGACGTGGACATGGTGGCCGAGCTGGCCCCCGAAGTGGCGGCGGGGCTGGCCGGCCAGGCCGAGTTCCGTGTGGTCTCCGCGCCCCAGAATCTTGTGCAGATCATGGCCGTGAACACGGCCCGCCGGCCGTTCACCGACGTCAAGGTGCGGCAGGCCCTGGCCTGTGCTGTGCACCGCCAGGAGATCATCGACCTGGTGTCGTTCGGCTACGGCACGCCCATCGGCAGCCACCTGACGCCGGCCCTGCCCTACTACGCGGACATGACCTGGGTCCACCCCCACGACCCCCAGCGGGCCCGCGACCTGCTGGCACAAGCCGGCCTGGCCGACGGCTTCACCGCCACCCTGACCCTGCCGGAAAACTACCCGTTTCACGTGCGCACAGGCGAGGTGATCGCCGCCCAGCTGCGCCGGGTCGGCCTGCAGGTGAGGCTGGAACTGGTCGACTGGGGCACCTGGCTGGACCGCGTGTACGGGCAAGCCGACTATGACCTGACGGTGATCGGCCACGTCGGCCGGCTGGACCCCGCCCTCATGCTCACCGGATACGGGGCGGACCGGCGCGAGTACTACTTCCGTCGGGGTTGGGCTGACCCCGAACTGGAGAGGCTCCTCCACCTGGGTGGGCGGCCCCACAACCCGGAGGCTCGCAAGGCCATCTACACCGTCTGCCAGTACATCATTGCCCGGGAGGCGGTCAACGTGTTTCTCCAGGACCCCCACCGCATCCTGGCCATGCGGGTCGAGGTCACCGGTGTAGAGGTGTTCCCCATTTACGTGCTGGACCTCACCGCCGCCCGCATCCAGGCTGGGTGATCTACGAGGACCGCCAGGGGGACAGTCGGCGAAATCGCGGGTCCAGCAGGTCCCGCAGCCCGTCGCCCACCAGGTTCAGCCCCAACACGGCAAGCGCGAGAAACAGCCCGGGGAACACGGCCGGCCAGGGGGAGTGAGCCAGGTAGCTCTGGGCCTCCCGTAGCATGCGCCCCCAGGAGGGCCACGGGGGCTGCACGCCCAGCCCCAAGTACGACAGGGCGGCCTCCGCAAGCAGTGCAGATCCCAGCGAGACGGTGACCTGAACCAGCAGAGGAGAGGCCAGGTTGGGCAGCAGGTGGCGAAACAAGACCCGCAGGTCTCCCGCCCCCACCGCCCGGGCGGCGGCCACGAACTCCTGCTCCCGCAGGATCAGCACGCTGGCTCGCACGATGCGGGCGAAAAACGGGATGTTGAACAGCGCGATTGCCACACACACCCCCCAGGCGCCCGGCCCGATGACCACCGCCAGCAGCAGAGCCAGCAGCACGGCGGGGAAGGCCATGAGGAAATCCGCCGCCCGCATGGCCGCCTCGTCCCAGAGACCACCGTAGAAACCGGCCAACCCACCGGCCAACGTCCCCGCCATTCCGCCGGCGGCCACCGCCACCACCGCCACCACCAGGCTCATCCTCCCCCCCACCAACACCCGCGCCAGCACGTCCCGGCCGAACCAATCGGTGCCCATGGGATGGGCCAGCTGAGGGGGGGCAAACCGACAGTCCGACAGGGCCAACGGGTCGGCCGGAAGCCATACCAGTCCCACCAGCACCAACCCCCCCACCGTGACAAGCAGCCCCCCGCCCGCGATCAGCCCCAGGTGCCGGCTCATGTGTACCTGATCCTCGGGTCCAGCAGGCCGTACGCCACGTCGACCACCAGGCTGACCACCACCATGAGGCCGGCCACGGTCACGCCTATCCCCGACAGCAGCGGAAGATCCCGCGCCCGGACCGCGGTCAGGGCCAGCCGTCCCACCCCGGGCAGGTAGAACAGGTTCTCGATCACCAACGCCCCGGCCACCAATCGCGCCAAAGCCAGGCCCGCGGTGGTGGCCACCGGGATCAGCGCGTTCCGCAGGGCGTGCCCTACCAGCACACGGCACTCGGTCAGCCCCTTGGCCCGGGCGGTCTGCACGTACCCCGCCGACAGAACGTCGGCCACCGTGGCCCGTACCATCCGGGCCAAGTAAGCGGCTCGCGGCAGGGCCAGGGCCAACGTGGGCAGCACCAGGTGCAGCAGGGCGGTCCCGGGTTCCCCCCAGCCGGGAAAGCCGCCCGCGGGGAACGCCCCCGCCCGCACAGACAGGAGGCTCACCAACAGCATCCCCAACCAGAACTCCGGGATGGCCATGCCTAGTTGGGCCACCCCCACGGTCACCAAGTCCAGCCACCCGCCCGGCCTGGTGGCGGCCAGCGTTCCCAGGGGAACGGCCAACAGCAAGGCGACCACCGTTGCCGCGCAGGCCAACGGCAACGTCAGGGCCAGGCCCCGGGCGATCAATGGCCCCGCCGGGAGGTTGTAGGCCAGCGAATCCCCCAGGTCACCCCGCATGGTCCCGGCCAGCCAGCGGCCGAATCGCACCGGCCAGGGCAAGTCCAGCTGCAGTCGGGCCCGCGCCGCCTGATAGCTTTCCACCGTGGCCTCCGGTCCTACCACCAGGCGGGCGGGATCGCCCGGGATCACCGAGAGGAGGACGAATACGGCCAGGGCGACCACGAACAACGTAACCGCGGTTCCCATCACCCGGAGCACGAAATACGCCCACATGGGACGAGTATAGCCCGCCGCCCCACGCCCCCCGGAAGTCAACCCCATCCTCAGTTTGCACTGACCATCGCCGTAAGGACGCAGTGTGGCACGATCATCCCCAGGCGGTTGGCGGCGGAAGAGAACACAACAGCACGCGGACGAACGGGATTGGTGGTCCGGTATGGCTTTGTCGGCGGAGTGCTGATGGGCCGGCCCAGTGCGACCGCCTGTCCGGCCGCCGGCAGGGGGGGAGAGTTGCCTGCTCCCCCCCCTCTGGCAAGGACGGATACAACCGGACAACTCCTTGGGCCCACCCCGCCGGCTAGCGGAGGACCACCCGCTCCACCTGCATGAGCAACGCAGTCACGCCAGCGGCCTCGTCCTCCGTCACCCGCCACTCCACGAGCATCTCGAAGGCCCCGAAGTCGGCCACCGTCCACACCAGCTCCACCCGCTCGCCCGGCGCCAAGTGGGGCGGGCCGCTCATGGCAAGCTGGATCTCGTGCACCGGGACCTGGAGGTCCCCGAGCTGTCGCACGCCCGCGCCTACAGCGTGGAATTCCCAGCCCGGCCCCGCCTGGGCCAGCGCCTGCCCCACCCCGTAGTACTCTACCATGGTGAACGGCCAGAACAGCCCGGTGAGCATGGGCCCGCTCACCATGTGGGCGTAGCCCGGGGGTAGCAACTCGCCGTCGACTTCCACCTGAACGACGGAGCCGTCGGGGGCAAGCCATATCCGCCAGCTATCACCGTTCACCACCAGCTCCACCTCCGTGGTTTGCTGGCCCTCCACCACGCCATCCCCCACCAGGTGGTAGCCCACCCGAAACTCCTCGCCATCTTCGGCGCTGTCGGATTCCCTCCACGACCACTCCAGCTCCCGGAACCTAGCCACGATGTCCGTCAGGCCCTGGGGGATGAACCAGTCATCGATCTCCAGGTCGACAGTCGGAGGCGCATCTCCTTCCGCCCAGCCGGCTGTTCCCAGGCACGCCGCCAACATCAAGGCAACCACGACGGCCACCACCCTGTGCGAGAAGACTCCCTTGCTCACGCGTCCTCCTTCAAGAACGTGGGTTGCTGACCACCATGTTAGCGCAGGAGGGTCAGCCGCTCCCCGCAGCCGGCGGGACCCTCCGCCTGGCCGGTCTTGAGGGCACCGCTTGCCGCTGGGGCCGGCCGGGAGTACAGTGGCCCGGACAGGTCGGCAAACGGGGCAATCGGAGGAGCCGACCGACTGCGCGGTATCGGCAACCAAGGAGGCTACACCATGTTCAGGCGCTGCATAGCGATGTTGCTGGCTACGCTGGCTGTCTCCGCGGCCGCTGGACTCAGCTTCGCCGGCGGGGATCAGAATCAGGGGACCACGGGAATCGGTCAGACCCACCTCGGGGAGCAAGCCCAAGGCACGGCAGAGCAGCCCCGCGTGGGCCGCTGACCCACCGCCGCGGCCAACCTGCGCCACCAGGGCGAACTGGCCGCTGCCTCCGCGCCTTGACGCTGACGGGCGATGATCACAGGCCGCCCCACCCGTAGACTTGAGAGACCCGGTATACTGCAGCAACTTGCGGATGGGGCAGTTGTGGCTTCAACGCTTGTTCCGGTGAGAGACATATGGCTTCGGTTGCACTGTTCGCCTTGGGGCTGTCCCTTGGGGCCCTGCCCTTCTCGGCCTGGCTGGCCCGGGCCGTGGGTGCGGACATCCGATCCACCGGCGACGGGAACCCAGGGGCCACCAACGCCTGGCGGGCCGGGGGGGCGAAGATCGGCCTGCCGGCGCTTCTCCTTGACTTCCTGAAGGGCGCACTCCCGGTGGCCTGGGGCGTTGCGCTGGGCCTCCGAGGCTGGGCACTGGTCCCGGTGATCCTCGCTCCCCCCTTGGGACACGCGTTCTCCCCCCTCCTCGGCTTCCGCGGAGGCAAGGCGGTGGCCACCACCTTCGGAGTGTGGACAGGAGCCACGGCCTGGCTGGTCCCCACTGTGCTGGGCGGACTGATGACCTTGTCCGTCCTCCTCAAGGTACCCAGCGCGTGGGCGGTGATGGCGTCCGGGGCGGGGGGCCTGGTCTTGGTGAGCGTGTACCTTCGCGATCCTGCGCTGGCCGTAGCCTTCACGCTCAATCTGGGCCTGCTTGCCTGGCGGCACCGACATGACTTGCTGCCGCCCCGGAGCGCGACGTGACGTTCCTGATCCAACACGAGTGGTCCATTGCCGGCTTCTTCGCCGTTCTGTGTACGATTGCCCTGCTGAATTCATGGGGGATTCGCCGTCTCCGACCGCTACGGCCGCGCTGCTGCCCCAAGGTGTGCGCCTTGGTGCCCATGCGGGATGAACAGGCCAACGCCGGGGGGTCCGTCAGGTCCCTGCTGGGACAGGACTACCCCGCGCTGGAAGTGGTGGTCTACGAGGAGGGCTCCACGGACCGAACCCCGCAGATCCTGGCGGGGCGGCGGCACCCCCGCCTCCGCGTCATCCACGGGCGTCCGCCCCCCCAGGGCTGGCTGGGCAAGTCCTGGGCCTGCGCTCAGCTGGCGGACTCTGCCGGCGCGAAGCTACTGCTGTTTGCCGACGCCGACGTTCGCCTGGCTCCGGGAGCGGTGGCGGCGGCGGTGGCTCAGATGCGGCGGCGCCGGCTGCAGTTCCTCTCCGTCCTCCCGCGACAGGAGATCGGGAGCTTCGGGGAGTTGCTGCTCGTGCCCCTCATCCCCTGGAGCCTGAGCTCGTTCTTTCCCCTGTTCCTGCCCCGGCTGACCCCGGCCGCGGTGGGACAGTTCATCCTCGTAGACCGGCAGGCCTACCTGAAGATGGGTGGGCACGCCGCAGTGCGGGGCCAGGTGGTGGAGGACATGGCCCTGGCCAAGCGGGCTGCCCACGCGGGGATCTCCGCCCGTCTCTACTCCGGGGGAAAGTTGGTTTCCTGCCGCATGTACGACGGCCTGCGGCCTGCCGTGGACGGGCTCTCCAAGAACCTGTTCGCCGTGTTCGGCAAGCGGCTCGGGCTGTACTCCCTCGCCTGGACCTGGATCCTGTACAGCGCTTGGCAGCCTGTCTGGGTGGCGTCCCTGGCATGGGCGGGCCTGCTTCCCAGCGGCCTGGCAGTTCCGGCTTCACTTGCCTTGGGCCTTGACCTCTGCCTGTGGGGGTACACCGCCTGGCGGTTCCGGCTTCCCGCCGCATTGCCGCTTGTCCACCATTTGGTGGTCGCCGCAGCCTGGGTGGTGGCTGCTCGGTCCGCCTTCTGGCACCTGGCAGGCCGGGGAACGTGGAAAGGTCGCTCGATCCACGTGGAAAGGGGTATACAGTGACCAAGCGTGGATTGCTCCTATGCGGTGCGGTCCTGACTTGGAGCCTTATCGTTCTGGGCCAGCAGGCCGGGCCCCTCCCGGATCTCTCCGGCTCCTGGGCCTTCCTCCAGGTGACATCGGACTACTGGCAGGTGCCACTCCTCGGCGAGCGGCAGCGCCTGTCCAAGTCCGTGGCCCGAGTGGAGATCGAACAGCACGGCGCGAACCTGACCTTGCGGATCCGTGAGTACTGCTCTATGACCATCGACTCGGGGACTTCCCTGGTTCGGACCGATGTGCCACAGGCGTTTTGGCAACGGGCACGTCCGCACCCCCTCGCCGGACGGATCGTGTACCGCGACGGCCGGGTGGAGCTGGTCGTGCCCTGGTTCGTCAATGTCAACGGAGCGGAGCTGGGGGACCCTGAGGCCGACCCGCTCCCCAAGGTCCCGGATGATCCGCGGGTGGTCGATCAGGACGGCGATGGACATCCGGGCATGACCCTCAAGGTCAGCGTGTTGGGCCTCATCTCTGGAGAAGTATACGTGGTACAGCGGCTGTGGCGGGCGTATCGAGGCGTACTGGAGGCCCCCAACCTGGTCAGGGGCACCATCTCCTGGGAGGATGAACAGAGCACCCTGGGAGCCTCTTCCAGTTGGCTGCTCCAATCCGGGGAGGGGCGGCCGGATCCGGTGCCCGCCCACTCCTACTTCCTGCTCCGGAGGATTGTGGGCGAAGAACCCTGCTCCGAGCTGCTGGAGATCTTCTCCGAAACTATCCGCCGGTGACCCGCGGGCATGACGCCGGCGTCTCCCCTTGCCCCAGTGGCCGGGGACACGGGCGCTGATCGGCAGAGCCCCCGTCCAGGCGCCCAGGCTGGGTGAACCCCGCCCCAGTCACCTACTCCCTGCAGCAGGCAGAGGGGGCGACGGTTGACGAAAGCCGTAACGGTTGCCAGATCCGGCTGCGGCGGGCGGCATCCGTCCGCGGCTGCCCCCGCATGTGCAGGGGCAGGCAACGCCCCTTCTCGGCCAGCGGTCTTGAGGAGGCGCTGCTCATGGGGCTCGGGGCAAGCCGGCGCATCGTCCTCCATCACCTCCGCTTCGCCGAGTGCCGGGGTTGGGAAAGGTCGGCTTCATGAGCGCGCGGGGCTGCGCGGCAAACCGGACCTTGACCCTTCTCCGGCCCGCCGGGGCGGTATATGATCCCAGGGTGCGGTCAAGGGTGCTGGTTGTGAGCCTCCTGGTCGGCCTGGCCTCGTCGTCCCCGGCCCGCGAGCCCGTTGACGTGGGGCCGCTGCCGGTGGGAGAACAGGAGCTCACCCTGGTGGATTCGAGTCGGGGTCGCCGGGTGGACGTACTCCTCCTGTACCCGGAAAGCTGGCGTCCAAGCCCCCTGGTGATCTTCAGTCCCGGGTTCCTGCTTTCGGGGCCCCAGTACCGGGCCTACGGCGAGCTTCTGGCCTCCTTCGGAATCGCCACCGCTCTCCTCACCTACCAGCTCAACCTGCTCACCCCCGACCACCGTGTACTGACCGCCGACCTTCGGTTTGCCCTTGCCGCCCTTCTTTCTGGTCAGGCAGCCGTCCCCTTGGATGGCGAACGCGTCGGACTGTGCGGGCATTCGCTCGGGGGGAAGCTCTCTTTCCTTGCCGCTGCCGAAGAGGACGTCCGAGCAGTGGCCGGACTGGATCCAGTGGACGCCGGGCCGCCCGGGTTGGCTGAATCGGAGCGCTTCCCCAAGGCAGTTCCGGAGATCGTTTCCGGGCTGAAGGTCCCGGCGCTGCTCCTCGGGGCCGAGCTCGGTGGGGAGATCCGTTTCGGGTCCCCCTGTGCCCCCCCGGACCTCAACTACCACACCTTCTATGCGGCCTATCAGGGTCCCGCCCTGGAGGTGACCCAGCTCGGCGCCGGACACCTCGACTACCTGGACAACCCCGACTGCGGGCTCCCCTGCGCGATCTGTGTTCCTGGGACGCGACCGGCCGCAGAAATCCACCGGGAGGCGGAAAGATACCTCCTCTACTTCTTCCGCGCCTTTCTTCAACAGGATCCCCAAGCCCTGGCCTCGCTCGACCGCACCTTGAGGGGCGACCGCAACGCAGGCCGGGTCTTGGTTCGCTCCCAGCGCTTCCCTCCTCAATCCTGGGGACAGCCGTGGGACTGGTGACCCCAGGTCCGGTCAGCCAGGCCAAGCGGGCGCTCACCCCGGATCGCGCTGACACCGGCCGACCAGATGCGCACGGGATGGCGCGGCTTCGGCCGACCTGAACGCTCGTCGAGTCCCTGACCCTGGCCCAGCCAGGTGCGGCTCCTCGTGCAGGGGCAGATGGACGAGCAGGTGCTCCCGGCGGACTGGTTCGCGTAGCGGCCCGCGAGACCTCCTGGGTCGGCTGCCGCGGCTTCAGCTACCCGGCGGGCACGCCGACCGACAGCCGTAGACCGGCTCAGATAGCGGCCCACACCCCTGGTCGCTACAGGTTCGAACCATGTACCAGTAGCGGCGGCCGGAAAGGACCGAGGTGTCCTCCGCCGAGGTGGTGGTGGCCTCTTCAGCCACCGTATGCTCGTACGTACCGTCTCGGGCGGCGTCGCGGTTGACCTGGTAGTGGGTGGCCCCGGGGACCGGCTCCCAGGTGATGACGATTTTGTCGGTGAGGTCTCTGGTCGCCTGCAGCCCGGTCGGCGGTGGCGGGGCCCCGGCGTAGCCGACCGCAGGGGTGGACTCCGGCCCGCAGCCCCCGGCGTTGCACGCGCGCACCCTGTACCAGTAAAGCTTGCTCTTGTTCTCCTCCCCCACCTGGTCAATCCACTGAGTGGCCGATGTCTCTACCAGGGCCTGATAGGGCCCTTGCTCGGCCTGGGCCCGGAAGACGTGGTAGTCGGTGGCCCCCTCCACCGACGACCAGCTTATGCTTATCCCGTCAGACAGCTCTCCCGTACTGGCCACCACCTGGGGCGCCTGGACCGGGGCAACTGGTTCAGGCTCCTCAAACAGCGCACAGCCAGTCAGGATTACGCCCACAATGCCCAGCAATACTCCTGCCACGCCGCCTTTCCCCCGCATGTGATCTCCCTCCTCACTCCCCTTCTGCAAACCTCAGCGTAGCGCGTGCTGTCCTCTTCCCGCAACTGCGGTCCGCCGTGCCCAGCGTCCCGCTGGCTGACGCCGCCCCGGGCTGTCCCCGGGCATCCAGCGAAGCGTCGGTGCAGCATTGTGGAAAAGGCCCTCACGTTTACCGTTGGCCAGCGGAGCTTCGGTCCGCACCGCGCGCCCCTCCAACCCGGGCTCCCCAGAAGAAGTCGCCTTCCACGGGGAGGCCTCCCAGCAGACGCTGGCCCCCATGAGGCCAACACCTGCCCAGGCCCTCGCATCTCGGGCCAGCCCCAGCTTAGCCGCCGGTGTACCGCCGGCCGATCCATACAAGCCAGTAGCCGGCTTCATCGCGCCCCTGTTCGTGAACTGATCTCCGGCTGCTGGGGAACAAGCGCCCCAGCGGCGAACTTACATCCGGCACGGCGGGGGCCAGGGCAGTATGATGCAACCACTTCTGGCCAGTGGGAGGTGGGGCACAATGCGGAGCGTCAATCGAACGGGGCTCGTGGTGACCCTGGCCGGCGTCCTGTTGTGGACGCTGGCCGGCGTCGGGCAGGTGGCTGAGTTGACCAGTTGGGCGCTGCCTGCCCCCAACGCCCTCCCGTTTGGGATCGCGACGGCACCAGACGGGAAGGTCTACTTCACCGAGTTCAACCTGAACAGGATCGGTCAGCTAGACCCGACGACGAACGAGATCCGCGAGCGCGCGGTGGGCGGCGGGCCAGCCGGACTGGTGGTGGGAGAGGGAGGTTCCCTCTACTTTAACCTGAGCCACGAGAATGCGCTGGAGCTGCTGGTGTTCACCGGCGGCGGCGGCAAATGGATGCTACCCACAGCGGGGGCGTGGCCGGAGGTGTTGGCAGCCGCCCCCGCCGGGCCGGGCAAGGTCAACCTGTGGCTTAACGAACGTAACGCTCATCAGGTGGCCCGGTTCTCTCCAGCGCAGATCGCGGTGACCCTGCCGTTCATCGTCTCCCCTGCCAACCCGGTTTCCCCCACAGCGGCCACCCTCACGCCCACAGTCAGCCCAGTGGCGGTGGAGCTCCACAACGGCAATCCACTGCTCCCCCCGCCGATCGCCCTCCTGGTCCCGTCCGCCTCCGGCCCGTTCACCGAGTGGGCGTCCATGTTCGCCGACAAACCTGTGGAACGGGTGGCTGTGGCTCCGGACGGTCGAATTTGGTTCACCCAAGGGGAGGCCCCCATCTCCGTTCTAGATCCAGACACCAACACTGCGCTGCTGTATGGCATCCCCCCCGGGTCGGCCGCCCTCGGGGTGACCGTGGCCCCCGACGGCCGGGTGTGGTTCACGGACACCGGCCGCGCGGCCATCGGCTCCCTCGACCCTGCCACCGGAGACGTGCGGCTGTGGCCCATTCCCGGGGGGAGTCAGCCGTTCGCGCTCCTCCTCGACGAGCTGGGAGCCGTATGGTTCACGGATCGGGAGGCGGATGCCGTAGGCTACCTGCGCCCGGCCCGCAACGAGATCGCCGTCTACTCACTCCCCCCCGGCAGTCACCCGTTGTTCTTGGCGCTGGACGGACCGACCACTGCGTGGTTCACCGCTGAGGGAGGGAACTTCGTGGGGCGACTGTCCGTGCTGCCTGTGTTGGGGGAACCCCCCGTGGGACCGAGCGGGTTCAGCTTCCTCGGGTACAGTTTCACCCAGTCCGGGCGCCGGGCCAGCGGGACCATCTCCTACGTCTACGACGGCAGCGCGGGGCTGCCGGTGTGGATCACGCTGCAAGTTCTGCAGGGCGGCACTGCCCTACCGGGCTTCGCCACCCCTCCCGTCCGGGTGGACAGGGCGGGCCGGGGGAGCGCGCAGGTGATCATCGAGTATCAGGGGGATCTCCCGGTGATCTCCAGCCAAGTCCGGCTCACGGCAGTGGCTGACCTGGGCGGGCCCCCCCTGGCGGACCAGACCGTGCAGTTCTCCACCACCTGGACGCCGTAGGAGGCAGGCCGGCCACGGCGGGACTGGCCTGAGGCCCGGACCGCGGCAGCAGGCAACTCCGGCAGTCACGGCGTAGCCCGACCCAGCGCCCGCTCACCCCTACCGGCAGCCGGGCGGGCGCGGGGAAAGCGGCCGCCCTCCCCGCGCCGCCGGGTCGGTTACTTGTCTTCCTTCAGGGCGGCCTGTGCCGCCGCCAGGCGGGCGATGGGGATGCGGTAGGGGGAGGCGGACACGTAGTCCAGCCCGATGTGGTGGCAGAAGTGGACCGACGCGGACTCCCCCCCGTGCTCGCCGCAGATTCCCACCGAGAGGTCGGGTCGCGCCGACCGCCCCTTGGCCACGCCCAGCTTCATCAGCTCCCCCACGCCAGCGGTGTCGATGGACTGGAAGGGGTCCTGGGGGAGGATCTTCCGCTCCAGGTACTCGCGGATGAACTTGCCGGCGTCGTCCCGGGAGAAACCGAAGGTCATCTGGGTCAAGTCGTTGGTGCCGAAGGAGAAGAACTCGGCTGCCTTGGCGACTTCGTCGGCGGTGACACACGCCCGGGGGACTTCCACCATGGTCCCCACTTTGTACTCGACCTCCACACCCTCCTCGCCCATGATGCTGGCGGCGATCTCATCCACGCGCTTTCGTACGGCCTCCATCTCCCGCACATGGCCGACCAAGGGGACCATGATCCGCGGGCGGGGGTCCAGGCCCTCCTTGCGCAGCTTGGCAGCGGCGCGGAACACTGCCTCCACCTGCATGTCGTAGATGTCGGGCCGGGTGATGCCCAGTCGACACCCGCGATGGCCGAGCATGGGGTTGAACTCCTGCAGGCCCTCGATCTCCGCCCGGAGCTCCGCGGGCTCCATCCCCAACCGGCGGGCCAGGGCCTGGACGTCGTGCTCTTCCTTGGGCAGGAACTCGTGCATCGGGGGGTCGAGCAGGCGGATGATCACCGGCTTGCCGTCCATGACCCGCAATAGCCCCTCGAAGTCGCCGCTCTGCGCGGCGGACAGGCGCTCCAGGGCTTGGGCGCGGGCGCGGGAATCCCGGGCAATGAGCCCCTGCTGCACGTAGGGGATCCGCTCCTCGTCGAAGAACATGTGCTCGGTGCGGCACAGACCGATCCCCTCGGCCCCGAACGCCAGGGCGACAGCGGCCTGGTCGGGCTGATCCGCGTTGGCCCGCACTCCCAGCCGACGGAAGCGGTCCGCCCAGGTCATCAGCTCGGCGTACAGCCGGTAGATGGGGGCGTCATCCGGGTCCAACGACTGCTCAATGAGCACCTGCACTACCTCGGAGGCACGGGTGGGCACCTGCCCGGCCAACACCTCCCCAGTGGTGCCGTCGATGGATATCCAGTCCCCTTCTTGGAAGGACTCGCCTCCAGCGGTGAGCACCCGGCGCCGGTAGTCGATGGCCAGGCCCTCGCAGCCCACCACCGCCACCCGCCCGATCTGCCTGGCCACCACCGCGGCGTGCGAGGTCATCCCTCCGCGCACGGTGAGGATCCCGCGGGCCACCGCCATCCCTTCGATGTCCTCTGGAGACGTCTCCAACCGGGCCAGGATCACCGGGTCCCCGGCTTCGGCCATGCGGACCGCGGTCGGGGCGGAGAAGGCCAGCTTCCCGGTGGCCGCCCCCGGTCCGGCGGGCAGGCCCTTGGCCAACGCCCGGGCCCGCTCCTTCTCGCGGGGGTCGAAGATCGGCTGGAGGAACTGGGAGAGCTGCTCGGCGGGGTCAATGCGGAGGATGCCTTCCCGCTCGTCGATCAACCCCTCCTCCACCATCTCCACCGCGATGCGCACGGCAGCGAACCCGGTCCGTTTGCCGCTCCGCGTCTGCAGTATGTAGAGCTTCCCTTCCTCGATGGTGAACTCAATGTCCTGCATGTCCCCGTAGTGGCGCTCCAGCCGCTCCCTGATCTCCACCAACTGCTGGAACACATCCGGCATGGCCTCCTCCAGGGAGATCTGATCGGGGTCCGTCTTCTGGGCCTTGGCGATCGGCTGGGGGGTGCGGACACCGGCCACCACGTCCTCGCCCTGAGCGTTGAGCAGGTACTCGCCGAAGAACCGGTTCTCGCCGGTTGCCGGGTCACGGGTAAAGGCCACGCCGGTCCCGGAGGTCCTCCCCAGATTGCCGAACACCATGGCCTGTACGTTGACTGCAGTGCCCAAGCTGTCAGGAATCTTGTTCATGCGGCGGTAGGCGACCGCCCGCTCGTTGTCCCACGAGCCGAACACCGCGCCGATCGCTCCCCACAGCTGCTGGTGGGGGTCCTGGGGGAAAGACCTACCAGCCTCCCGGATGATCTCCTTGTATCTTTTGACCAGCTCTGCGAAGTCGTCCTCCGTCAGCTCCAGATCCGACTCGGCACCCCGCTCCTGCTTCAGCTCGTCCAGCACCGCGCCGAACGGGTCCACCCCCATCCCCTGTTCGTCCTTCACCCGCAATACCACCGAGCCGTACATGGCCAGCAGCCTGCGATAGGCGTCGTAGGCGAACCGGGGCGACGTACGCTCCGCCAACCCCTGCACCGACTCATCGGTGAGGCCCAGGTTGAGCACAGTGTCCATCATCCCCGGCATGGAGATCGGGGCACCGGAACGGACAGACACCAACAGGGGATCTTCCGGGTCGCCGAACTTACGCCCAGTGATCCTCTCCAGATGGGCGACGCCGTCCGCGACCGCCCCTTCCAGCCCATCGGGGTAGCTGCCGCCGTGCTGGCTGAAGTAGCGACACACTTCGGTCGTGATCGTGAACCCCGGGGGAACCGGCACCCCCAGCCGGGTCATCTCCGCCAGGTTCGCGCCCTTTCCCCCCAGGAGCTGTTTCTCGTCTGCGCCTCCGTCGGCCTTCCCGCCCCCGAACAAGTACACGAGCTTCGCCATGTTCACCTCCTGACCAGGGCCCGGGCGAACTCCTGTGCCCGGAAGGGCTGCAGGTCCTGCTGGCCCTCCCCTACCCCGATCCAGTAGATAGGGATGTTCAGTGCATTCCAGATGGGGATCACCGCCCCACCTTTGGCCGTACCGTCCAGCTTCGTCACCACCAACCCGGAGAGTTGCACCGCCTGGTCAAACAGTTGAGCCTGGGAGATGGCGTTCTGGCCGACAGTGGCGTCGACCACCAGCACCCGCTCGTCCGGCGGACGGCCGTACAGCTTCTCGACCACCCGCCGCACCTTGCCCAGCTCCTCCATGAGCGGCCGCTTGGTCTGGAGCCGCCCGGCGGTGTCAACCAAGACCGCATCATATCCCTTACTGCGGGCGTGTTCCAGCGCGTCGTGGACCACGGCGCCCGGATCGGCGCCGGGCCGGTGGCGCACGACCTCCACGCCAACCTGCTCGCCCAGCCGGGCCAGCTGGTCGATGGCCGCCGCCCGGAACGTATCCGCTGCAGCCAGCAACACCTTCCGCCCCTCCTCCCTCCACAGCCGGGCCACCTTGGCCACCGTGGTGGTCTTCCCCGACCCGTTCACCCCCACGAACATCAACACGCCGGGCGGAGACGCCGGCAGCCCGGGGGTCGCCTCCGCCCCGACCAGCAGCGAGGCCAGGGCTGACTCCAGGGCAGACTGGACTTCCGACCAGCTGTGATCGCCCTGGCCCAGCGACGCGCGCAGCTCTTCGACGACCTGTTCTGCCGCCTGCACGCCCAGGTCGGCGCCCAGGAGCAGCTCCTCCAGCGACGCCAGCGCCCCCTCGTCCAGGCGCCCGTGGGCCTGAAAGGCGCTCTCGAACGGCCCGAACACCCCGTCGCGCGTCCGCCTCAGCCCGGCCTTGAGCCGCTCCCACACCGCCATCACATGGTCTCCGGGGCCGCGACCCCCAATATGCCCAATCCCCGCCTCAGCACCAGCTGCACCCCGGCCAACAGGGCCAGGCGCGCCGGGGTGGCCTCTCCCTCACCCAGCACCCGCACCTGGGCGTAGTACGGGTGGAACAGGCTGGCCAGCCCCTCCAGGTACTCACACAGCAGGTGAGGGGCGAACTCGGAGGCGCGGACCACCACATCCGGAAACCTGTCCAGCTCCTTGATCAGAGCCAGCTCGCCCGGATGGTCCAGTGGCGACAAGTCCACGGCCGCCGGATCATCAGGCAGCTGGCCGGTCTCGGCCGCCTCCCGGAAGATGGAGGCGATACGGGTGTGGGCGTACTGCACGTAGTAGACAGGGTTATCCATTCCCTCCCGCCGGGCCAGCTCGTAGTCGAACGTCAGGTGGGCCTCGGGCCGGCGTTGCACCATGAAATAACGGACTACGTCGGGCCCCAGCTCCTCCACCAGCTCCCGCAGGCCCACGAAACGACCAGCTCGGGTGGACATCCGCTCAGCCCCTGCCCGCCCCTTCAACGTCACGAACTGATGTACGCAGTAGGCGAGGAAGTCGTCCGGCAAGCCGAGAATCTGTAGGGCGAGCTTGACCTGCTGCTGTTCTTCCGCATGGTCCGCCCCCTGGACGTCGACCACCCGCTGAAAGCCCCGCCGGAACTTGTCCACGTGATAGGCAATGTCCACCATCAGGTACGTCGGCGTGCCGTCGGAGCGGAACAGCACCGGGTCGCGCGACAGCCCCCATTGCCTGGACCGCATCCACACCGCCCCGTCCCTCTCGTAGACTGCATCGCGCGCCCGCAGCTCCCCCAGGGTCTCCTGCACCAGCCCCCGGCGGTGGAGGTCGCCCTCCCTTGTCCACACGTCGAACCGGACCTTGATGGCGTCCAGGTCGCGTTCGATTTCCGCCAGCATCCTGGTCACCGCCTCACGGCGAAACAGGGCGGGGACTTCGCCCTCCCACTGGGGGAATCGGTCGCCCCAGTTGCGGGCCAGCTCACGGCCGATGGGGATGAGGTAGTCGCCGTGGTAGCCGTCAGCAGGCACCGGCACGTCGTCGCCCAGGGCCTGGCGGTAGCGCGCCCACAGCGAGCGGGCCAGCAGCTCCATCTGGCGCCCCTCGTCGTTTAGGTAGTACTCCCGCGTGACCCGCCAGCCCAGGTCGGCGTACAGCTCCGCCAGCACGTCGCCCAACGCTGCCTGGCGACCGTGACCCACGGTGAGCGGGCCGGTGGGGTTGGAGGAGACGAACTCCACCTGAATGGCCTTGCCGGCGCCCTGAGGTTGGCGGCCGTAGCCGTTGCCGGCGGCGAGAACCTCCTGCAGGACTTCCCGCACGGCTTGTGCCCGCAAGGTGAAGTTGACGAAACCCCGCTCCGCCCGCACGGCGGCGAACGGCGCTCGGTCAGCCAGCCGCCCGGCCACCTCTTCGGCGATGGCCGCGGGAGGTCGCCTCAGGGCGGGGGCCACGAGGAACGCCACCCGCGTGCTCAGGTCACCCAATTCCGGACGCGGCGGGCGGTCAATCGGGATGGGGTCAGGAACAGCAGCACCCAGTTCGCGCAGAACTTCCTGGACCGCGGCCCTGACCCGGGCCTCGAGGCGCATCTACTTCTCGATCACAAAGCGGAGACCGGTCTTCACCTCGCCCCCGATCTCCACGTCGATGAAGCCGGGGATCACCCTAATCTCTGTCTCTCCCTCTCGCTCCACCAGGCGCCGGGCGATGGCGATTGCCTTGACGGCCTGATTGGCCGCACCCGCACCGATGGCATGGGCCTCCACGATCCCATCGTTCTCCAGGGCACCCGCGATGGCCCCAGCAACTGCGTTCGGGTTGGACGTGGACGCGACCTTGAGGATCTCCATTTGCGGCCTCCTTTACTACGGCCCATATGGGCGTCTTCGACGTCGGCCCGGCATTATACCGGGCCCAAAGCGCCACCGTCAACGCGCCCGGGCGTGGAGGAGTCAGCCACCAGCACCCGCCGGCAGGCCGTCGCCCCGACA
>JBNGCS010000014.1:0-5454 GCA_049975705.1 Candidatus Bipolaricaulaceae bacterium
GGGAAGGAAGTGGTGAGCCGGAGAGGGTTGAGGAACGCGGTCAACCGAGGGCACGCGGCGGCCCGCGGGCCAGCTGGGCCGACCGGGGCCCGGCCCCGTAGAATGGTCGTATGGAGCCCGTCCTCACAGCCGATCAGGTGAAGGCCCTCGACCGGCGGGCCGCCGACCTGGGCGTCCGCGCCCTGCTGCTCATGGAGGGGGCAGGCCGGGGGGCCGCTGCCGCCATCCGCCGGCTGCTGCCGGCGGCCGCCGGGGGGGAAGTGGTCGCCGTGTGCGGCCCGGGCGGAAACGGTGGCGACGCCCTGTGTGCCGCCCGCTGGCTGGGGCTGTGGGGCGGCCGCCCTTGGGCCCTGGTCCTGGGGGAGCCGCGCGGGGCGGCCGCCGACCAGGCCCGGGCGTTTGCCGCCTGCTTTCCGGACCGGTTGGTGCGCGTGTCCGCGGCCGAGGAGCTGTCCGCACTGGCCTCCCGTCTCGGCGGGGCCGACCTGATCATCGACGGCATCCTGGGGGTGGGAGTGAAGGGGGCCGCCCGCGGTCTGGCCCGGGCGGCGATCGAGTCGTTGGCCGCCGCGGCCGCCCCGGTAGTGGCCATCGACCTTCCCTCCGGCCTGGCCGCCGACTCGGGTGCGGTGCCCGGCCCGGCGGTGGAGGCGGAGCTCACCCTGGCCATGGGGGCGCTGAAGCCGTGTCATCTCCTCCCTCCGGCCGCCGCCCGCTGCGGGCGCCTGGAGGTCATCCAGGTCCCCTACCCCCCGGCGGTGTGGGAGGGTGAGGAGCCGGGGGCTTGGGTTCTGTCGGACCATTTCTGCGCCCGCGCCCTGCCCGCCAGGTCCCGGTTCGGCCACAAGGGGACGTTCGGCCGGGTTCTGGTGGTGGGGGGTGCGGTGGGGATGGCGGGGGCGGTCAGTTTGGCCGCCGCCGCGGCGCTGCGGGCCGGGGCCGGGCTGGTCCACGTCTTGGTTCCCGAGCCGCTGTATGCGGTGGTGGAGGGGGCAGTGACCGAGGCCCTGGTGCACCCGGCCCCGGCCGAGGCGGGGGCGTTCGCCGCCCAGGCGGCCGCGGCCGCGCGGACGTGGGCGGAGGACGCCGACGTGGTCCTGCTGGGCCCGGGGATGGGCCGGACCGCCGGAGGGCGGGAGGTGGTGGAGGCGCTGCTTCCCAGCTGCCCGAAGCTGGTAGTGGACGCCGACGCCCTGTTCCACCTGGCCGGCTCGCCCGGCCTCCTGGCCGGGCCACACGGAGAGCTGATCCTCACCCCCCACCCCGGGGAGTTCGGCCGCTTGGTGGGCAAGGATCCTGCCCAGGTGGTGGCCGACAAGATCCACCTGGCCCGGCGGGCCGCCCGGGACTGGGGGGCAGTTGTGGTCCTCAAGGGGCCGCCCACCGCGGTGGCCACCCCGGGCGGGGAAGTGTACTTGAACACCACCGGCAACACTGCCCTGGCCCACGGGGGAGCGGGGGACGTGCTGGCCGGGCTGATCGCCGGGCTGTGGGCCGGCGGGGCCGCGCTCCACGGTGCGGCCTGCGCGGGCGTCTTCGTGCACGGACTGGCCGCCGACCGGCTGTGCCAGGGCCGGTCGCAGCGGGGGGTGCTGCCCGGGGACCTGCCGGCGGAGCTGCCGGACATCTTCGCCCAGCTGGAGCGGCGGGAGGAGTGAGCGATGCCCGCACCGGTGCCCCTGGTCGACTCCCACGCCCACCTGGACTTCGCCCGGTTCGACGCCGACCGGGAGGACCTGGTGGCCGAGCTGCGCCGCCAGCGGGTGGCGGTGGTCAACGTAGGGGTGGACCTGGCCACCTCCCAGGCCTCGCTGGACCTGGCCCGCGCCCACCCGCACCTGTTCGCCGCCTGCGGCGTCCACCCCCACGACGCCAAGGCCTACTCCGCGGACGTCGAGGGGCGACTGGCCGCACTCCTCCGCGCCGGGGCGGTGGCCGTGGGGGAATGCGGGCTGGACTTCTACCGGGATCTGTCGCCGCGGGCGGCCCAGGCGGCCGCCTTCCGCGCCCAGCTGCGGCTGGCCCGGCGGCTGGACCTGCCGGTGATCCTCCACCAGCGGGCCGCCCGGGAGCCGTTCCTGGAGATCCTGGCTGAGGAGGGCCCGGTGCGCGGGGTGTGGCACGCCTTCTCCGGCGGTCCGGAGGACGTGGCTCGGGCGGTGGACATGGGGCTCTACCTGGGGATTGGGGGGCCGCTGACCTATCGCCGGAACGAGGAGCTGCGGCGGGCGGTGCGCGGGGCGCCGCTGGATCGGCTGCTGGTGGAGACCGATGCCCCGTTCCTCCCTCCCGAGCCTTTCCGGGGCAAGCGGAATGACCCGTTGAAGGTACGCCTGGTGGCCCTGCAGGTGGCCGAGCTGAAGGGACTGACGCTGGAGGAGGTCGCCGCGGCCACCTTTGACAACGCCTGCCGGCTGTTCGCCATCTCGCCCCGGTTCTGATTCCGGCGGCTGGGGTTGGCGCTGGGGGCGGGGATGCGGTAAACACCAGGCAGATGACACGTTCGACTCTGAAGGAGGGTTCATGAAGATCTTCCTGGACACGGCCAGTTTGGCGGAGATTCGGGAGCTGGCTGACCTGATCGACGGGGTGACCACCAACCCCTCTCTGGTGGCCAAGGAGGGGCGCCCGTTCCGCGAACTGATCGCCGAGATCTGCCGCCTGGTGGACGGGCCGGTCTCCGCTGAGGTCACCGCGCTGGACGCCGCGGGGATGGTGCGGCAGGCCCGCGAGCTCGCGAAGGTGGCCGACAACGTGGCGGTCAAGATACCCATGGGGATCGCCGGGATCCGGGCTGTGCGTGAGCTGTCCTCCGAGGGGATCGCCACCAACGTCACCCTGGTGTTCTCCCCGGTGCAGGCCCTGTGGGCGGCCAAGGCGGGGGCCACCTTCGTGTCCCCGTTCGTGGGGCGGATCGACGACCGGGCGGGCGACGGGATGGACGTGGTGGGCGAAATCCTCCAGATCTACGAAAACTACGGTTTCGAGTCCCAGGTCATCGTGGCCAGCGTCCGTCACGTGCGCCACGTGCTGGAGGCCGCCCTGTTGGGAGCCCCCATCGCCACCGTGCCCCATGCGGTGGCCGCCAAGCTGTTCGACCATCCCCTGACCGACCTGGGGATCCAGTGGTTCCTGGAGGACTGGAAGTCCGTCCCCAACCAGTAGCCTGCCCCAACTGGTTTCCTCTCACCCCCTCCCTGGCCCTCCCCCGTCGAGGGGGAGGGAAGAGACATGTTGGTGCGGAGGGGGTCGGGGTGGTGTAGGTCACGGACTTTGTCCTTGACAGCGTGTGACCGAATGCCTAGGCTAGCGCGCACCTTATTTCCCATAAAGGGGGGATCAGGATGAGGGGTAAGACAGTGTTGGCAGTGATCGGGGTGGCCCTGGTGTCGGTGCTGGGCATGACCCCGGGGATCGCCGGCGGCGGTGGGGGGACATTCCTGGACGTGGACCCGTCTCACCCGGCCTATGCGGCCATCCGCTACCTGGTGGACAACGGGATCATCTCCGTACAGGCGACCGGCGGCGAGTTCAAGGGCAATCAGGCTCTGCTGCGCTACGACGCCGCCCAGTGGCTGTACCGGGCGCTGCAGAAGACGGCCCCGGCCCAGGGAACCGGGGATGTGACCACGCTGACCAACAAGGTGAACGCCCTGGACGCCCAGGTGGGTTCTTTGGCCGCGGACGTGTCCCAGCACGGGTCGGAGCTGCAGTCCCTGCGGTCCAGCGTGAGCGGCCTGTCCCGGGAGGTGTCCAACCTGCGGGCCCAGGCCCCGGGGACCGACCTGGCCGGCCGGGTGCAGACCAACTTCGTGCTCGGGGTCACCGGCGTGCTGCTCGGGGTGGCCGCGGTGGCCATGGCCATCTTCTGGTAGATGTGATGTGCGTTACCTTCGCTGCGGTGGTCTTGACAGCTGGCCCCTCCAGCGCTAGAATGGCCATACAGTGGCAGTTTCAATCCATAGCCCCTGTGGGTGCAAGGAGGTGATGTGAACCGGGGAAAGACGTGGGTGAGGCGATCTTGGGGAAAGTTGGGATCCCAAGGAGCATAGCTCGAAAAGCGAAAAGGAGGTATGTAGATGAAGCGGGCTCTCGCGATTTTGGCAGCGTGTAGCTTGTTTGGCTTTGTCGGGTTGGGCCAGATTACCGGCGAGTGGGACACCACCCTGAACATCATCCCGGACGTTGGGCTTGAGTCCTCGACGCTGACTTTGACCTACACGGTCGCCGGCTGGGACTTGACCAGCATTTCCGCCTTTGGCTCCACTGGGTTTGCGTCCCAGGACTTCGAGTTCGCCGGGATGCTGGGACCGGTGGCCCTCGAGGGGGCCATGGCGTTCAGCCCCGGGGATGAGGTAATCTATGATGAGTGTGGCATCGTCACCCCATGGACGGTCCTGGGTCCTCACTACATGAGCAGCGAGGTCAGCACCACCGTGGAGTTCGCCGGCCTAGAGCTCGGCCTGACCATCACCCACGACGCTGACTACGTGGCTATCCTTGAGGGCGAACAGACCCCGGGAGACACCATCTGCTACGACAAGTACTTCCTCACCGCTCTGGACTACTACTACTGCGCGACCGATGACAAAACCCTCGTCTGGCTGCCCTCCTACATGACCTGGACCATGGACATCACCGCCGACCCGTTCACCGCCTCAGTGGTGTTCGACGACGTGTGCACGGGCATCCAGTTCAAGGAGGCCACGTTCGGGTTCACCGACCTCTCCCTGTGCTGCGGCATCCTGTTCGACGTGGAGATGGGGTTCAACAAGTGTTATGGCTTCGACTACCTCAAGTTCACCGCCGAGGACCTGTTCCCCATCTGCTGCGGCATCTCCTTCGACGCCTCGGTCAAGTTCACCACCACCAGCAAGACGGTGACCCTCGAGCCCACGTGGGAGGGGATCAGCGGCTGCTTCGAGTTCTACGGTGACCTCGACTACGAGGGCGGCGAGAACGGCGACCTGCTCCTGAACAGCATCCGCGTCGACGGGTTCAAGGTCCGGTGCGAGCTGGCCGAGTGCAACTACATCGAGTTCGTGACCTTCCTCAGCCCCGACAAGGCCGCTAACTACGGCTATTACGGCGTGTTCGAGGAGGGCGAGTTCGAGTACGTGAAGCTCGGCTTCTGCGGCCCCGGCTGCTGCGGCGGCGAGTACAGCCTGGCCATGTCCATCTTCTTCGACAATGGCGGTGGATTGTTCGGCATCTCCCGCCTGGGGGCCGACATGTCCATCCCGGTGATGGCCAACTTCGCGGTCAACGCCGCGTTTGGGGTCACGACGGCTGGTGACACCAGCTTGGACATCGGCTGGACGTTCACGTTCTAGACGCGCCCAAAGGGGCGAGAGACAGGGGGCCCAGCGACGCTGGCCCCCTTTTCTTTTCCGTTGCTTTGGGCGCGGGCCCAGGGGCGGGGCGTTGCCGGTCCTGGCGGTGCTGCCCGCCTCG
>JBNGCS010000014.1:5554-60778 GCA_049975705.1 Candidatus Bipolaricaulaceae bacterium
CCGCCTCGTTTACGGTGGACCATGAGTTCATCTACTTTATTGCCAAGGTGCGCGTGCCCCGGGATGCCACCTGGAGAGCCTACCGGGCCCGGTTGGTGTGGCACTCCCCGGACGGGTCTGAGTTCCGCGTGCGGGAGGATCTGGAGCGGGGGTACATCTGGTCGCTCAGGGACAGGCTCCCGGTGCGCGGGAGTCCTGCCGCCGGCCTCCCCGGCACGTGGAGGATTGTGCTTTCCATCAGCTTCGGGCCCAGCCGGTCGACCACGTTCACCCTCGCCGGCCGGTCTACGTCCGCTGCGGGCGACGACTTGCCTGCTGACTCCGCCCCAGTGGAGGGAAGGGAGCGGGAGCCGAACAACACCGTCGCCACCGCGAACCTGTTGACGCATGGCTCGCCCGTCCAGGGAGAGCTTCGCTACTTCAGCGCGGCGGTATATGACCAGGATTGGTTTGTGGTCCGGCTGGCCGAAGGCCGGCGGGCCTGGCTGGAGGTCAACGCAGTGGGGAGCACGAGCGGGTGGGTGACCCCGCGGGCCTTCCTGCACCTGTCTCTCGGCGAGGGGCTGGACACCATGCCCGTCATCCGGCTGCAGTCGCGCCGGGAGCGGAGAGGAGCGGTCCACCTGCGACACGGCCGTGCCGCTGGAAGGGCCCGGGGTGTTCTACGTCAGGCTGTCTGTGCAGGAGTCTGGGTACGACATTGCCTGCCGCATCCAGCTGGCCGCCACCGCCCTCCCCCGCTCACCGCTGCTTCCCCTCCCCTCGACGGGGGAGGGTCAGGGAGGGGGTCACAGCCGTCCCCCCTCCCTCGACGGGAGGGGGCTAGGGGGAGGGTGATGGAGAAGTCTGGTTGGGTGCTGACTTCTTCCCCCTCACCCCGACCCTGTCCCGCGGAGGGGAGAGGGAGCGGAGCGGTCGGCGAACTGTTTGGGCCCCCTCACCCCGGCCGTCTCTTGCCGGGGGAGAGGGTGTGTTGAGCGCCAGGGGGAGTTGTGGCGCAAGGGCAGGGAGAAGTGCAGTGGGGAAACTGGTTGGTGGGGAAGAGCGGAGGCGGAAACGAACCGGGGGGAGGCCGTGCCTCCCCCCAGTTCATGCTGGCGGACGCCACCTGGCCGCTCAGCGGGCGGCCCGCTCCAGGGATTGGATGTTCGTGCGGATGCTGATCCGCCAGTTAGTCCCCCCGGTGAGACGCTTACCGACCCCGAAATTCTGGCTGGGGAGCACAACGTCCTCGGAACTGGGAGCCGCCACGACGAACGGATTCAACGGTGGGTTGACCTTGTACTGGCGGAGATAAACCAGGCTCCTGGCCGCATCGGCCGACGGTGGCCGGACGTTCCCGTCCCCGTCAGTGTCGAGGTACAGCGCCAGGTAGAGGTAGTTCCGCCGCGAGACGTCGAACCTCAGGTCCACCCAGCCCGCTCCCACCGTCCCCTCCCACACCACAGTCCGCTTGTCAGAGGAGACGGAGGGTCCCGGTGCGCTACCCGGCGTTCGGCTGAGGCCGGCTATCGTCCCTGGCCATGGAGTTTCTACCCGGACCTGGAACTTCCGCGGGCTGGACCAGGACGCTGAGCCGGCCACGGTGATGTGCCAGTGGTCGTCGGGGTCGCCCCACACGTAGATGCCTGGCTGGTCGATTGCGGGCATGCCGGGCAGGGCGGTGGGGGCCCCCACCTGCACCGTCCGGGTGGCGGTATCGCTGGCCCCCTGATTGTCGCGCACGGTGAGGGTCACCGTGTAGGTGCCGGCGCTGCCGTAGGCGTGGCTGGCGGTAGGGCCGCTGGCGCTTCCCCCATCCCCGAAGCTCCACTGGTAGCTGGCGATCGTCCCGTCGGGATCCGCGGAGGCGGACGCGTCGAAGCTCACGTTCTGTCCTGGGTCGGGGTTTGCCGGGCTGAAGGAGAAGCTGGCCTGGGGCGGCTGGTTGGCCGGCGCCCGCACGGTGACCGTCTTCGTCGCGCTGTCGGTGGCACCGCGGTCGTCCCGCACGGTCAGGCGCACCGTGTAGCTTCCGGCGGCGCTATACCGCTTGTTCACCCGGTCGCCACTGGCCGTGGCCCCGTCGCCGAAGCTCCACTGGTACTCGCTGATCGACCCGTCGGGGTCGGACGAGGCGGTGGCGTCGAACGTGATCCACTGGTCCGGCTGGGGGCTTGCGGGGTCGAAGGAGAATCGGGCGTGGGGCGGCAGGTTGGCCTGAGGCTGCACGGTGAACCCGGCGCTTGCCTCCGCCCACGCCCCACCGGGCACGTTGGCCGACAGCCAGCTTCTCACTTGGCTCAGGAACCCGGGACCGTTTGCGGACAGGATGGGAAAGCCGGACCCAAACCGTGTGGGGAAGTTGGGGATGGCGCGGTCGGCGGCGAAGCCCACCAGCTGTTCGCTCCCGGTGGGCTCGCTGGCGGTGATGGTGTAGCTGCCCCGGGGAAGCTGGGTGGTCCCGCCGGGCAGCCGGGGGTCGGGCTCGTGGCCGGAGGGGAAGATGAGCACCGCCCGGCCGGCGGCGTCGAGCTCCACCAGGTACACGTAGGCGGCGCGGGAGAGCTGCACCTGAACCCGCACCGGATCGCCCACGGTGTAGCTGGCCCTATCCAGGGAGATGGAGAAGGAGAGCGGGGGCACCCCGGCGGTGATGGTCACCTGGCGCTGGTTGTTGCCCTCGTCGGCCTCCGCCACCTGCCCCAACGCGTCCGCGGTGGCGGTGAACGTCTCCCCGGAGCTGGAGAGCGGCAGGCTCACGGTGACCGTATGGCTGCTGCCCGCTGCCAAGCCGGAGAGATACGCGTTCTGGCGGCCGGCAGCACCTTGCAGCCGCACGTAGAAGCTGCCCGCCGCCGCCCCGCCCACATTGCCCACGGTGATGTGGAAGGTCACCTGCTGGCCCACGCCGGGGGAGGAGGGGGAGTACTGGAGGTCCTGGATCACCAAATCGGGCTGGGGGGCGGCGGAGATGGTGACCTGGGCGGTGTCGGTGTCCGAGCGGCCGCTGCCGTCGCGGACGGTGAGGTGGGCGGTGAAGGTGCCGGGGGAGCTGTAGGCGTGGGAGACCACGGCCCCACGGCCGGTGGCCCCGTCGCCGAAGCTCCACTGGTAGCTGGTGATGGGACCTTGCGATCCGCGGCCGTCGAAGGTGATAACCTCGCCCACCTGGCCGGCGTACGGCCCCCCCGCGTCGGCGGCCAAGGCGGTGACTTGCACCTGGCGGGTGTTGTTCCCCTCATCGGCCTCGTCCACTTGACCGTAGATGTCCGCGGTGGCGGTGAAGGTGTCCGGAGTGGTGGACAGGGTGATCTGGAAGGTGATGGTCTGGCTGGTGCCCGCCCCCAGCGAGGAGACGCGCGCCTCGCGAGCGCCGGAGGAGCCGGCCAGCCGCACGTAGAAGGTCCCCGCCGAGGCGGAGCCGGCGTTCCTCACCGTCACCTGGAAGGTGAGCTCTTGGCCCACGCCGGGGGAGGAGGGGGAGTACTGGAGGTCCTGGATCACCAAATCGGGCTGGGGGGCGGCGGAGATGGTGACCTGGGCGGTGTCGGTGTCCGAGCGGCCGCTGCCGTCGCGGACGGTGAGGTGGGCGGTGAAGGTGCCGGGGGAGCTGTAGGCGTGGGAGACCACGGCCCCACGGCCGGTGGCCCCGTCGCCGAAGCTCCACTGGTAGCTGGTGATGGGACCTTGCGATCCGCGGCCGTCGAAGGTGATAACCTCGCCCACCTGCCCGGCGTACGGCCCCCCCGCGTCGGCGGCCAGGGCGACCGCTTGCGGGCTGGCCTCCAGGCGGCCCGCCCCGTAGGTGTTCGGGTCGCCCATCGCCGTGCACATGGACAATAGCCGGCTCCGCAGGGCGGAGGCCGACAGGCTGGGGTCCTCCGAAAGGAGCAGGGCGGCTATCCCCGTCACATGGGGCGCGGCGGCGGAGGTGCCCGGGAACGGGCTGTAGTAGGGGGTGACTCCGGTGGTCACGTTGTCGGGGCCCACCAGGTCCGGCTTGGCCCGGCCGTCGCCCGTGGGCCCGCGGGAGGAGAAGTCCTCGGCCGGGCCGGTGGTGTAGTCGTCCCAGGCCACCGCCCCCACGCTCAGCGCCTCGCTGGCGTTGCCCGGGGCGGGGATGGAGGAGCTGGTCACCCGGGGGCTCAGCTCATGGTAGATGGAGAACAGCTCCAGCTTGCGAACCCCTCCGTCGGCCCGCTGGATGCGGATCGAGTAGGTGCCGGTCTGGGAGGCGGTAGTGGAGATCCGCTCCGTGGGCTCCTCCGTGCCGGCCTGGGTCTTGGTGGACGAGGCCACCAAGGACCCGCCGGGGCCGTACAGGAACAGGTCGTAGTCGTCGCCGGTCTGCGGCCAGCCGTCCCAGGTGAGGTACAAGGTGATGGGGTCCCCGGACTGGGCGGAGAACGAGGGCTGAGTGTCCAGCCAGCTGTCGCCGTTCCCGTCAGCGAAAGTGCCCTCCCAGTGGCGCAGGGCGTCGTTGCCGGCGGCCTGGACCCACAGGATCCCGGCGGAGGTGGCCCGGCGGGCGATGTCGCAGATGGTGCCGGTGCCGTCGTAGAAGTTGGTGTTGTACCAGCCCAGGGAGTGGTTGATGATGTCCACCCCCTCGGAGATGCAGTAGGAGACAGCGTTGTCCAGGTCGACCTCGTTGCCGATCTTGATCAGGTAGAGCTGGGCCTGGGGCGCCACGTCGTACACGATCTCCGCCACTGCGGTGCCGTGGGAGATGCCCGCCTCCAGGCCGCTACCGGTGAAGTCGCGGGTGACGGCCGAGTAGGGCAGGTCCCCGCGGGATTGGGATGTGGACAGCCCCCTGAACCCCAGGTCGATCACCGCCACCTTGACGCCGCTGCCGCGGATTCCTTGGCTGTGGAAGGCGGATGCACCCACCAGCGGCGCCCCCTCCGAGGTGGCCAGGGGAATGGGCTCGTAGGGGAGGCGCACGTAGGCCTGCCCCCCCACCTGGGCCAGGAACGACTCCAGCTGCCCCAGGGGAACCACGGCCTTGGTCAGCCCGAGCGGGGAGGACACTGCCTCGCGGGCCCCGGCGGCCAGCGGGGACACCGCGCCCCGGGTCTCCAGGACCACCACCACTTCGGACCGCTCGGCCGACAGGGGGAGCCCGATCATGTTGGCCACCCGGGCCAGCGCCTCGCGGGCGGCGGAGGGCAGGTACCCCAGCGCCTGCACTGCGCCCTGAGGCACGGTCTGGCGGACAGCAGATAGGAACATCTCCAGCGCCCCGTCCACCCCCGGCATGTTCTGCGTCGGCTTGGCCAGCGTGATGGCCCCGATCTGCAGGGGGAGGGCGGTGATGCCCTGGGGGACCACCGCGGTGGTGGGCAGACCTTCGGTCAGGAAAGGCAGGATCTCCAGGGCCTCGCCCACCCGGGGAGAGCGGGTCAGCACGGCGGCGAACGCGTCCTCCCGCCAGGGGAGACTGACCCCGATCGCCTGGCCCCCGTAGGCGACGATCTCCAGCCCCGCCTCCTGCAGGTCGTCTGTGTAGGGGGCGAGGTTCAGCAGCCGCCCCAGCACCTGGGGCAGCCACCTGGTGGGCACCTCGGCGATGTCAACCCGGGCCTGGCCAAACGTCGCCCAGAAGTACACCTGTTGGTACAGGGCGTCCTCAGAGTAGGACTCCACGGTGACCGCCAGGCCCTGGCCCCCGGCGCGGGTGGCCACCTGCTGCCAGCGGGTGTAGTCCTCCTGCAGGGCGCCGATCCGCACCTGGGCGGCCGCCCCGGTGGCGGCCAAGAGCAAGCTCGCCAGCAGCACGGTCCCCGCCCGCAGCCTGCGCCCCACTGACCGGCCCTCGCGGCCGGCCCGGTCGCGCTGGGGCTGTCCCCTTCTCCCGCCTGCCCCGCTTTCCCCTCCCCCTCGCCGGGGGAGGGTCGGGTCGGGGGTGCGATTGGGCTGATGCGCCCCGGGTGGCATCGCAGCAAGCCCGAAATGTGACAGCATCCTGGCGGCGCGCTCTCTCATGGTCATCACCCCGCAGCCGGATGGGGCAGATACGGCGGCCGCACCGCGCTGGCGGCCGGGTCCTCACCCAGGGCGGGCAGCAGTGGAATGGGGATCAGCAGCTCGGTCAGGCCGTCGGACGAAGATTGGATGTAGGGTTCGAACCGGGCGGCCAGCTGCCCTTGAGTCTCGGCCACCACGCGGACCCGCAGACCCACTCGCTGCAGGCCGTAGTCACGGGCGAACCCGATCCAATTGGGGTGCTGAACCAGCGCCCACAGCACCGAATCCAGGGCCGAACCCTCCGGGGCGCGGGGCAACTTGAGCGGAACGTCGCGGCTCTCCAGCTCGATGGTCTCCGCTGCCGGCAGCAGGCCCAGCTGGTCCAGCAACTCGAAGAAGGCTTGCGGCGGGACGACGAGCACGTCGGTGTCGCCCCCGGCGATGAGGGTGGCCTGCTGGCTTCCCCGGACCGCGGTCCGGCCAGCCGGGGACTGCATGGCCAGGAGGAAGAAGTCCCCGTCGAGCAGCAGGTAGACCCTGCCGGCGAGAAGCTCGGTCTCGTCCTCCGCGCCGGTGATCACCAGCCCATCGGCGGTCCACTTGCCGAACGGGATCTCCAGGGCCTGGGCCCGCTCGGGCAGGCTCTGCACGGCGCCCTCAGGCAGGGTCAGAGGCCCCACCAGGTATTGCGGCACGTCGGCCAAGGCGACCATCGCCAAGGCAGTTATCCCAACTACGGCTAGGGAAAGCGAACGCATGACACCGCCTCCTTTGTGCTCTCACCGTCGCCCAATATACACCCGCCCGCCGGGCGGGTTTCGCCGGCCGCAAGCTGGAGGGCCGAGAGCGCCCAGGGTCAGCGGGAGTCCAACGGGACCTCCCCTTTCCCTCCCCGCGGACCATCAACTCCCCTCCCCCTCGACGGGGGAGGGCCAGGGAGGGGGTGAGGGAGGAGTCTGGTTGGGTGCTGACTGCCTCCCCCTCACCCCGGCCCTCTCCCACCGGGGGAGAGGGAGCGGAGTGGTCGGCAAGAGATCCCCCCGACGATCTTCTGCCGGGGAGAGGGCTGAGCGAGGGAAGTCTCCGGATAACGGCCGGCCCCACAGCCCGCCCATGCCCCCCTGACGCCGCCCCTCAGCGGCGGGGGGCGATGATGTCGTCCACCAGGCCGTACTTCTTGGCGTCCTCCGCGGACATGAAGAAATCGCGGTCGGTGTCGTGCTCGATCTTCTCCTTGGGCTGGCCGGTGTGGTGGGCGAGGATGTTGTTCACCTGGTCGCGGGTGCGCATGATCTCCTCGGCGTGAATCTTGAGGTCGATGGCCTGACCCTGGGCCCCGCCCCACGGCTGGTGGATGAGGATCTTGGAGTTGGGCAGCGCGTACCGCTTCCCGGCGCTGCCGGCGGCCAGCAGGACCGCGCCGATGGATGCCGCCATGCCCACGCAGATGGTGCGCACGGGGCACTTCACGTACTGCATGGTGTCGTAGATGGCCAGCCCAGCGGTGACCGAGCCCCCGGGGGTGTTGATGTACAAGGAGACGTCTCGCTCGGGGTCCTTGGCCTGTAGAAACAGGAGCTGGGCGACCACCACGTTCGCCGTGTCGTCGGTGACCGGCCGGCCCAGGAAGATGATCCGGTCCTCCAATAGGCGGGAGTAGATGTCGTAGGTACGTTCCACGTGGTCGATGCGGTCGATGACCCACGGGATTTGCATCTTCATTCCTTCCTCCTTGCGTGCTCTAGGATCCAATCGGCGGCCCGCTGGAAAACCAGCCGGCTGCGGAGCCTGTCCTTGTTCTCCTCTGATCCCGCGGCCACGGATTCCAGCTCCTCGTCGGTGGGCAGCAGCCCCTGCTGCTCCGCCACCCGCTGAGCGATGATGTCGCGCCGCAGCCGCCGGCGGACAGCGGCCTCCAGCTCGCTGCGGGCGGCTGGCTTCAGCCCCAGCCGCTGCATCTCCTCCCCAGTGATCTCGGCCACCAGCCCCGCGGGCGGCTGCAGGTCCAGGTGGTCGGCGAGGGTGTCCAGCGCCGCTATCCGCAGGGCAGTGAGGCGTTCCGCCTCCGCGCGCTTCAGCATGGTGGCGCGGACCCGCTCCCGCATGGCTTCCCAGGATGGGTCACCGTAGTGGCCGGCTGTCTCCTGTTCGTCGGGCACGATCAGGCGGTAGATCTCGGCCACCTCAAACACATCGGTGTGGTCATCCTCGTCCTGCAGGGTGACCGGCTGGCCGCTGGCGGCCCCCATGAGCTGGCTGGCCAGGGGGCGCTGGGGGTCGACCTCGACCTCCCACACCTGCTCGCCGCGGCGGATGCGCACCACGTCGCCGGCCTCCACCGGGCCGTCCTTCGGCTGCAGGACGCCCGCCCGCTTGCGCAGCTCCTCCAGCACCGACTCCAGCTCCTCCTCGTCTACTTCGGCTGGCGGGGGCTCGGGAAGCTGCAGCGGCAGCTCGTCTGGCACTTCCACCTGGGGGAGGACCTCGAACTCGGCCCGGAACGCCAGCCGCCCGCCCCTGTGGAACTCCTCGGTATGCACTTCCGGGGTGGTCGCCGGCCGCAGGTCGGCCTCCGCCAGGGCCTTGGCCAGCCACTCCCGCACCAGGCTCTCCTTGAGGTCAGCCAGGAACGACTGTTCTCCGTAGCGGGACAGCACGAGGTGGGCGGGCGCCTTGCCGGGCCGAAAGCCCGGCACGTGCAGGCGGTGGGCCAGCGCGCCGAGCAGGGCCTTCTCCTCTTGCCGCACGGCCTCCGGGGGGACCTCGACCTTCACGGTCACCTTGTCGCCCTCCCGTTGCACTTCAAATCCCTTGTGGGCCTCGAGTTCGTCCTTGTGAGACACGCGTGGATTGTACCCGCGGGGTATTGGTCTCGAAACCCGCCGGCCGCGGACTACAGGGCGGGCCAGGCGAGGATGATCCACCGCATGCCCACGAGCTCCTGCCACAGGGCCTGGGCGCCCTGGAAGACCGCCTGCAGCACCCCCAGCACCAGCAGGACCAGCACCAGCACGAACCCTACCTGCTCCAGCCGCGCCAGTTGGGCCCGCCACCGCGGCGGCAGGAAGTAGGCGAGCACCCGGGAGCCGTCCAGCGGAGGCACGGGAATGAGGTTGAACAGGGCCAGTACCAGCGACAGGAGAACGATAAGTCCCAGGAAGGCCAGCAGCCACGCGGCCTGCACGCCCGCGGCGATCAGCCCGCGACCGATCCCCGCCACCACCACTGCCATGAGCACGTTGGTGGCCGGCCCAGCCAGCCCCACCCACAACATCCCCCGCCAGGGGTTGTGGAAGTAGTAGGGGTTGATGGGGACCGGCTTCGCCCAGCCGAACACCACCGGGAAGCCGGCCAGCCGCTGCAGGACGAGCATGGCCAGCGGGACGAGGAACGAGCCGATGGGGTCAAGGTGGGGCAGCGGGTTGAGGGTGAGCCGCCCCGCCGCCTTGGCCGTGGGGTCGCCCAGCTTCCAGGCCACGTACCCGTGCGCCACCTCGTGGGGGATCACGCACACCAGCAGCGCCCCCACCGCCATCGCGCCCTCGACGATGGGGTTCATGGCTCTACCTCTGCTGCGACCACGATCACGTTCTCCTTCAGCATCCTGACGGCCCCGGGCGCGGCCCCCTTGGGCTTTCGCAAGTGACGAACCTCAGTGTAGCTCACTGGGACCTTGCGCTCACCCCGAGCCTTGGAGTGCCAGGCCGCCAGCCGGGCTGCCTGCTGGACGACTTCCGGGGGGACCGGGCGGCCATCGGTACGGACCACCACGTGCCCCCCGGGCACACCCCGGGCGTGGAACCACAAATCGTGCGGCTTGGCGTGCCTCACTAGGGCGTCATTCTCTCTGGCGGACCGGCCCACCCAGGCGGTGAACCCCCCCAGCCGAACCTCCCGCGGCCGGGGCGCGGGCCGTTGTGCCGGCTGCCCCCGCTGGCCGGCTGCCCCCAACTGGGCCAGTCGGTCCTCCAGGTAGGGGGCGAGCTGGGGCTGGGCAGCGAGCGTGTTCGCCAGCTCGGAGATCTCCCGCAGCTCCCGTTCCAGGGTCTGCCGGCGTTGCGGGATTGCCTGGAGGCGACGCCTGAGTTTCCCTGCCCGTCGGTACAGGGCTTGGGCGTTCTCCGCCGGGCTGCGGGCCGGGTCCAATTGCAGCACCACCCGCTCGCCGTGGAAGCCCTCCAGTTCCACCGGGCCGCTTCCCCGGGGGACTTGGGACAGCCGCGCCAGCAGCAAGTTTGCCTGGCCTTGAATCTCCTCCCAGCGAGCCGCCTCCTGCTCTGCTTGCTGGAGGGCGGCCAGCGCCCGGCGACGGCGGCCGGCGGCCCGCCGGAGGGCTGGCAGCTGATCGCGGGCCCAGCGCATGCCGAGGCGGGCTTCCCGACGCCGGTCCAGGGCTTGCCAGAAGGTCGGCAGCCGCTCCTGGGGGGCCCCCAGTTCCGGTCGGGGGAAGAAGCTGGCTGTGGGCGGGTCGTCGGTGGCGTACACGAACCCGGCCGGCGGCCGGCGGGCGAGTTCGGCGACGAAATCTCGCAGCTGCTCTTGGTCTGCCTCCCCGCCAAGCGCCGCCCGGGCGGCTCGGCGCAGGGCCGGGCCCAACCCGACCAGCGGGTCCCCTTCCTCCCCCAACGGCGCAGGCGCCAGCTCCCCGGGCTGCAACCCGCGCGTAGTCCCCTGATCGTCCTGGAAGAAGAGGTTGCCCTGCCGGGGCCGCAGGTCGAGAACCACGGCCCCCCCTGGGAACCTCAACCGAATGACCCGGTCGTAGCCGGCCTGCTCCAAGGCGAGCAGAGGTTGGCCTTCCAGGCGGCGCAGCAGCCGGCAGAACGGCGGCGGCTCCGCTGGCATGGGCGGGCGCAGGGCGGTGCGGTGGAAGGACTTGTCGACCACGTCCAGGACCAGTGCGCCGGGCGGCGAGAACCACCGGAGGAAGAACACCTGGTCCAGCTGGTGCACCCGCGCCAGGCGAGCGCCCACCAGGTTTGACGCCTCCTCCAATGCCTTCCGCAGTTCGATCCCCTCCACGACATCGACTGTACCACACCCCATTCCCCCACCCCACTTTTTGAACACTCCTAATAGAGGGACAGTCCCTCTTTTAGTTCACTCATAAAGCGGTGGGGTGTTGTGACCTCGGCCTGGTGACCGCTAGCATAGCTGACGGAAGTGGCGAGTGGAAGGGGTGGTGGCTGTGGCATGGATTGCGGAAATCGGAGAGGAGCAAGCGCGGGGCAGGCTCAGGGAGCTGTACGAGGAAATCGGCCGGGCCCGCGGCAAGGTGGCCAACATCATGCGGGTGCACAGCCTACTTCCGAGGACCATGGAGGCCCACCTTAGGCTGTACCTGGCCATGATGTTCGCCCCCGGAGGCCTGAGTCGCGAGGAGCGGGAGTTGGTGGCCACGGTGATCTCAGCCAGAAACGGCTGTGGCTACTGCGTGCGCCATCACGGGGAGGCCCTTCACCACTACTGGAAGGACAGGGGCAAGGTGGGCGCGGCTTCGGCCGACTACACGCGGCTGCCGCTTCCGGCCAGGCAGCGGGCCATGCTCGACTACGCGGTCAAGCTGACCTCCACGCCTGCCGATATGGCCCAGGCCGACGTGCAGCTGCTGCGGGAGGCGGGCCTGTCCGACCAGGAGATCCTGAGCCTCAACCTCATCGTCAGCTACTTCAACTTCGTCAACCGAGTGGCACAGGGCCTAGGGGTGGAGTTCGATGAAGCGGAAGCCACCGGGTACGAATACTGACCTCCCCCCGGCCGTGCCCATCGGCGAGCGCAAGCTGCCCGACTTCAGCTCCCCTAAGTTTATGAACTGCCAAAAAGAGGGACTGTCCCTCTTCAGGGGGTGGAGAAGGGGAGGGATCACACCTCCACAGAGGCCGGGAGGGTGTCCGCGGACAACGTGACCTGCAACGCGGCCGGCGTAGTCACCGTCCACCCTTCGGCGCGGGCGGCCTCCAGGAACCCGTCCACCGGGGCCATGGCCTCCCACGGACAGTAGCCGTCAACGAAGTAGTGCATGGGGAGCACCGCCCGCACGCTGGGAAGCTGCTGGACCACCTCCACCGCCTCGGCAGCGTCCAAGGTGTATGCCCCCCACGGGCACGAACAGGACGTCCACCTCGCCCAACGCGGCGATCTGCGCGGCGGTCAGGGGCCGACCCAGGTCCCCCAGATGGGCGATTCTGATCCCCTCCACTGCGAAGCTGAACAAGCAGACCAGGCCTTGGCCCCCGCCGGACCGGGTGACGTGAGTGGCCTCCACAAACCGAACGGTGAGCGCTTCCACGATCTTCCAGTTGCCCTCCCGCGCCCGGTTCTCCTTGTCAAACGGCCATACCACCACCGGGTCGCCCAGCACGCGGTCCTTCTCTCCGAAGCAGTGGGGACAGTGGTCGATGTGCCCGTGGGTGATTAGGACGACATCCGCCCTCACCGGCAGCGCCGGGTAAGGTACGTAGCTGCCGTAGGGATCGATGAGGATCACCGGCCCACCCTCCGCTTGAACGGTGAAACAGGAGTGCCCCAGGTAGTCTACGGCCACTTGGCCGGCCCAGGCCGGAACTGCCAACGCCACCACGAGGACGACTGCAGCCGCCTTCGCCATGCAGCTCGCCTCCAGCGCTTTGTACACCCGTCCTCTCAGGCCGACAACTGGTCAGCGGCGACCAGCCGGGCGCCACGGGGTTGGCGGCCCTGGGAATGGCCGTCAGGTACGTGATTCCGCGCGCTCCCCTAGGGTCCAGACGGCCAGATCTCCTCCTGAAGGGCAGCCAGATCGGGGATGTGGCCGGCCTGCCGCTGGGCTTCCTCCCACCGCGCCGGGAGGTGCCCCAGGGAAAGTGAAGCTCCTTGCCGAAGAAACACGGGGATCTTGTGGAGGGGCACGGCCACCTCCACCCGGGACGGGCCGACGAGCCGGGCCCCGTTCCAGGCGTCTACCCATTGTCCCGGGGGCAGCCACACCTCCACCCGATCGGCCCCCGGCTCCCACACGGGCCGGACCAGCAGGTCAGGCCCCAGCAGGTACTCCTGGAAGCGGTCCACGTACTCCGGACGGTCGGGGAAGGCCAGGGGCAGGGGCCGTACGATGGGGATTCCTTCCTGGTGGGCCAGGCGGGCTTGCTGGTAGAGGTAGTCGGCCAGGTCGGCGTGGAGCCGGGCGTACAGGATCCACACGGCCACCAGCTGGTGGTCGTAGTGGGGCGTAAACCGGTATCCGTCCGGCCCCACTCCGGCCTGCGCCCCGTCGGGGGCCCAGGACCAAGGAGCTAGGTTCGCGGTTGGCCCCACCTCCATGATGGGGGAGAAGCAAGAGAAGCCCAGCCACCGGCTGAGCACCTCGCGTGACGGCCGCCCTCCGTAGCCTCCGGTGTCGGAGCCCCAGATGGGGAAGTTCATGGCCGCGCACCGCTCCTGGGCGATGATCGCCGCCCGCAGCCCCCGGTGGGTGGGCGCCGAGTCGCCGCCCCAGACCACTGCCACGCGTTGGCTGCCCATCCAGGCGGCGCGGGTGATCAGCAGGGGCGGGGAAGGCCTGCCTTCCGCGAATGCCCCGACAGCGGCGGACGCAAACCAGGCAGGGTAGGGGTTGTGCCCGGCCCGGTAGGGCGTGCCGTCGGCGTAACGGCCGCCGAACAGGACGCCGTCCGGCACCTTCTCGTCTCCCCGGTCCAGCTTGAACCCGGCGATTCCCTCCCCCACCCGCGGGGCGAGCAGCGCCTGCCACCATTCCCTGGCCGGGGGGCGGGTGAAGTCGACGAGGGCCACGTCGGGCAGGAAGGGGATGGCGCCGGCCACGTGGAAGTCAGCCGCCCGGGCGGCGTGGCCCAGCTCGCCGGCCAGCCAGGGGCCGACCCACAGCAGGGTGCGCACGCCGCGGTCAGCCAGCCAACTGATCATCTCCGGGACGGCCGGCAGCCGCTCGGGATCCCAGGTCAGGTCAGCGTAGCCGTGGGGCCCCCCTGCCCAGGGACGGTCGATCACGTACACCGAGCAGGGGATGCCCAGCGCCGCCATCATCAACGCGTCCTCCACGATCATTGAGTTGTAGGGTGCCCGGCAGGGAGTGCCGTCGTAGAACGTGGGCAGATCCCACACCTCGTCCCGCCAGCGCCACGGGCCGAACGCGAAGCATGGCGGCAGGACAGTGGTGCCCACGTGGCGGGCGTGGCGAGCCACCGCGTCCACCGGGCCGGGACCGGGGTAGACCACCAGCGACAGCTGGGGGCCCTCGTACTCCACGGTCACCTGGGTGGGGGCCGGCCGCCCCCATCGGTCCACCCCGAACCGGTAGGTGCCCGGCCAGTCCGACTCCACGAGGACCCCATAGCCGGCGGAGGAGACGAAGAACGGGGAGTAGACGGCCTCGGTGGGGAGGACGTAGAGCCACACCGACTGGCCCCGCAGGTTCAGCCCGGCGGCGCTCCCCGCGGTCGCCCCCGGCAGCCCTTGCACGACCTTCTCTATCAGGCCGTAGAAGCCCTCCCGGGGCGAGACGGACAGGCCCACCCCCAGCTTGTCCCACCCTTGGCTGGTGGTGCGGAATAAGAACCGCAGTCCACCCTCCGGTGCCGGGGAGATGGTCAGGTGAGCGCGGCGGCCGTCCGCGGTCCGGTAGGTCAGCCGCTCGGCCTCCCCGGCCCGCCGGCGGTCCACCAACTCGGTGAGCGAGACCTGTCTGCCCCCGTGCCGTAGATAGAAGGCCGAGCCGCCAGCCGTGGCCAACGTCACCACCGGCTCTCCTGCCCACGCCAGGCGCACGGACAGGGGCTGGGGGGTGAGCTCCCAGGTGAGCTCACCTGCCCCGCGCCCCGCGGCAACGGCGGCGATCAGGGACAGCCCCAGCAGGGCCCACCTGCCGACCGTCACCGGCAGAGGTCCTGGGGTCCGAAGGCGGCCGGGAGCAACGCGGCCAGCTCCATCCGGCGCAGGCGCTGCCCCGTGCGGTCGGCCATGACCAGGCGCAGCCGGGGGGCGAACTCGAACAGGACCTGTCGGCAGGCGCCGCACGGGCTACAGGGGGCGCTGCCGCCGGCGACCGCCAGGGCAGTGAACCTACGGGCGCCCTCGGAGACTGCCTTGAACAGCGCGGTCCGCTCGGCACACATGCTCAAACCCAGGGCGGCGTTCTCCACGTTGCAGCCGGTGAACGTGCGCCCGTCCTCGGCCAGCAGGGCAGCGCCCACCGGGAACTGCGAGTAGGGGCAGTAGGCCTGCCTGCTCGCCTCCACCGCCAACTTCACCAGTCGCTCCTCGTCGGTCAACTGCAGATCACCCCCTTGTGACCCAGCATGCCACGCCGGCGGGCCGCCGCTCACGCCGGGGCCGGCGGCCTGCCCACCTCCCCACCGCGGGCTGCCACCCACACCGCCAGCAGGGATCCCACCACCCCCAGGGCCCCCCCCAGATACATGGGGGCAGCCGTCCCTCCCAGGTCGTGAGCCACCCCGGCCACCACCGGCCCCAACGACTGGCCGGAGGCAAACGCTGAAGACTGTATCCCGGCCAACGTCCCCATGCCGTGCGTCCGGCCCCGCTCGGTGCGCAGGGCGACCACCGAGGCCCGGCCCAGGGCGCTGGCCACCCCGATGAGGAAGCTGCAGCCCAACACTGCCGGCAGCGACCCCGCCACCGTGGGGACGAAGAACAGCACGCTGGGGGCCAGCATCCCCCCCACGGCGATCTGGGGGAGCCGGGGCAGCCGATCGGCCAGGTAGCCGAACGGGATCTGGAAGATGGCCTGGGCGACGAGGTAGGCGGTGAGCACGGTACCCACTGCCGCCTCTCCGTGGCCGGCAGACGTGCCCAGCAGGGGCCAGAAGGCGTTGAACCCCTGGCGCCACACCCCGCGGGTGGCGGTGTACACCACGATGCCCCACACCAGCGGCGAGCGGAGCACCTCCCGCAGGGGGACCTGGGGCGCCGGGCGGGCGCGGCTCCGGCGATCCTCCGGTACCAGGGCCAACACGCCCACCAAAGCCACCAGCGAGAGGGAGCCCATGGCGAAGAAGGGCGCCACCAGCCCGTATCGCTGGGCCAGGCCTCCCCCGAGCAGCGGCCCCAAGGCCATGCCCACGAACATGGAGGTGTAGAACAGGTTCATGGTCCGCCCCTCTTGGCCGGCGGGGGTGAGGTCGCCCACGTAGGCCTGGGCGATGGGGGTCACCAGCACCGAGGCCACCCCGTGGAGGAAACGGAAGGCGGCTATCTGCCAGAGATTCCCTGCCAGCACGTACAGCATGGACACCGCTGTGTAGGTCCCCAGCCCCACGGCGATCATCCGCCTCCGCCCCACTCGGTCGGACACCCGCCCGAACAGCGGCCCCCACAGGGTCCGGGAGATGGAAAACGCGGCGTACACCAGCCCCAGCTCTGTCCCCCCGGCCCCGAACTCCCGCACGTACAGCGGCAGGATGGGGGCGATGACCCCCAGCCCGACCATGGCCGCGGCCACTGCCATGAACAGGGGCACGAACACCCGGAGCATGGAAAGCAGAGTGTACTGGAGGGGCCGGGGCGGCGCGACGCCCCGGGGCCCAGTCAGTGGCCTCCATCACCGCCAAGCGGAGGCAATCCTGACTGGTACGTTGACGGTGGCGCTTTGTCCCCCCCCGGCCCCGGGGCTAGAATGAGGTTTTGTGTGGGGGGTCCGAAGGTTCAACTTGCTGCAATTCTCCCGCAACGAGGAAGGGGTTTCGTGGGCGGGCCCACGATTTCCGCTCCCTCCCCTGGCGTGTGATGTCGCACCAGGGGAAGGGCTGGGCCCGTGAGCTGTACGGCAGGGGGTCAGGGCGCGGGGACCACTGACCTGCGCCGTGGGCCGATGTACACACGGGGGGCGGTCATGGCGAAGGTATCCGAAAAGCGCATCTCTGAATGGTGGGAAGCGCCGGGGATCGACGGCCGGGAAGCCTTCGACGAGGAGATCCTCTTCCTGAACAGTCTGGCCGAGGAGTTGCCGTTGCCGCGGTGGGCGCTGGGGGTGCGTGACCTCATGCCCCGGTGGGGGTTCGAGCCCTGCGGCCACCATTTCCTGGTCGGTCTGGGACAGGTGATCGCCATGATCGGGGAGGGACGTGTCCACCCCCGGGTGGGGGACTGCGGGGAGGTGCCGCTGTGGGTGGCCGTGGAGGTTGACCGGTGGGCTGGCGCTCTGCTGGGGTGGTGCCGTGGCCAAGCCGCGGACGGGGGGGCGGGCGACTCTCCCACGGCGGGCCTGGACGCGCGCACCCCGGAGCGCGTGGAGGCGGTCCGCGCGGCGGCGGATGCGCTGCTCTCCCTGGGCCGGGGCCGCGCCGCCCTGGACGAGGTGCTCGACCGGTGGGCGGACCGGGCCCGGTTTCCGTTGGCGAGGGCGCTGGTGGACGGAGAGCAAGCCCCGCTGGTCCAGCTGTTGCGCCACCCGTGTTGTTTCAACCTGATCCACAACCTCCGCCGATTGGTGGACGCCCTGGGCCGGGGGGAGGTCCCCACCCTGGCGGTGTGCGGCGGAGCGCTGCGGGAGGCCCGCGAACTGGACCCAGGCCGGCTGCCCACCGTGCGGGCAACGGCCGCCGCCCTGACGCGGTGGCTGCAGGGCGTTCCGCCCCAGGAGGGGTTCGAGCAGCGCCTGTACCGATGTCTGGGGCCGCAGGATGAGGTCAAGCGCTGGCTGGTGGCTTCCCTGTACAAGTGCCTCAAGCTGTGGCTCAGGCACCTGGACTGCCTGGTGGGCCGAAGGCAGCGGTACTACGCCTTGGTCTGAGGTTGCGTTATCCGGCGCGGGGATTATCTTTGTCGCCGACATGGCTGATTGTGTTGTCGTGCGACACCCACTGATTGAGGCCAAGCTCACCCGCCTGCGGGACCGGAACACTGACAGGCTGCAGTTCCGGCAGATCTTGGAGGAGCTGACGGCCCTCATGGTTTATGAGATCACTCGCGATTTCCCGGTCAGCCAACTGGAGGTGGACACCCCGCTGGAGCGAACCGTGGGGGTGGACCTGGCCCGCCCGGTGGTGCTGGTCCCCATCCTGCGGGCCGGGATCGTCATGCTGTCCGGGGTGCTGTCGTTGATCCCCAGCGCTCGCGTGGGGCACATCGGCATCTTCCGTGATCCGCAGTCGCTGCAGCCGGTGGAGTACTACGTAAAGCTGCCGAGCAATCTGGCGGAGGCCCTGGTCATCGTCGTCGACCCCATGCTGGCCACCGGGGGCTCGGCAGCCGCAGCGGTGCGGGTGGTCAAGGAGCGGGGTGGCGAGGACGTGCGTTTCCTGTGCCTGGTGGCCGCTCCCGAAGGTCTGCGGGCGTTCCGGGCCGCTCACCCCGACGTGCCCGTGTACGCGGCCGCCCGCGACCGGGAGCTCGACGCCCACGGGTACATCTTGCCGGGCCTGGGCGACGCCGGGGATCGACTGTTCGGAACGTGAGCTCAGAAGGAGGGCCCATGAGACGATGTGCGCTGGTCACTGGGGGCTCGCGGGGCATCGGGGCCGCGGTGGCCCTCCGACTGGCGGGACAGGGCTACCAGGTGGCGCTGACCTATCGGTCGCAGCGGCAGGCGGCCGAAGAGGTGGCGGCGGAGGCCGAGCGCCTGGGCGGCCGGGCCGCGGTGTTGCAGGCCGATCTGGACGACTTGGGGCGAGCCCGGGAGGTGGTACATGAGGCGGCCCGGGCGGTGGGAGGGCTGCACGTGTTGGTCAACAACGCTGGCTTCGTCCACCGCATCGGGTGGGAGGACCTCTCCGTGGATGACTGGGAGCGGATGATGCGGGTGTCGCTCACCGCCCCGTTCGTGTCCGCCCAGGCCGCGGTTCCCTACATGCGGCAGGCCGGCTACGGCCGGGTGGTGAACGTCTCGTCCCTGCGCGCCCTCACCGGATCGGCCCACGGCGCCCACTACGCGGCCGCCAAGGCCGGGCTGTTGGGGTTGACCAAGTCGCTGGCCCAAGCGCTGGCTCCGGAGGGGATCACGGTGAACGCGGTGTGCCCCGGGTTCACCGCCACCGACATCAACCGGGAGGCGTTGGCTCAGCGCGGGGAAGCGATCCGCGCTCAGATCCCGGTGGGCCGGGCAGCCCAGCCGGAGGAGGTGGCGGCGGCGGTGGCCTTCTTGTGCTCAGATGCGGCTGCCTACATCACCGGGCACACCCTGTCGGTGAACGGCGGCATCCGCATGGACTAGCGTGGACCGGCATCGGCTGGGCCTGTCTGCCTTCCTGCGCCCCGGGTTCGATCTGGCCGCCTGGATCTCGTTGGCGGAGCAGCTCTGCCTGGGGTGGATCGAGGTGCGCGCGGAGCCGGGCCTGGCCTACGCCGGCGACCTGGACCGGGCCGCCCGCGGGCGCGCCCGCCGGGCGCTGGCCGATGCCGGGCTGCGGGCGAGTCTGCACGCGCCGATCCACGACTTGAACTTGGCCAGCCCCAATGTGCGCGCGGCGGCCGTCGCCCTGGGCGAGCTGGTGGACGCGGTGGACTTGGCCGCGGACCTGGGGGCCGAGTTGGTGGTGTTCCACCCCGGGGGGGTGCCGCGGGAGTACGTGGGGCTCCCAGGGGCGTACGAGGGGGCCTGGCGGCGGCTGGAGTACGCACTGGAGGTGGCCTTGCCGCGCGCCGCCCGGCGCGGGGTGCGGCTGGCGCTGGAGAACAAGCAACGCGGCCGGGGGCGTGATCTGGTGATCACCGGCCCAGAGCACCGCCGGGCGCTGGACCGATTCGAGAGTCTTTGGGCTTGTCTGGACCTGGGGCACCTGCACACCGTGGGCGGGGACGTGGCCGCCCACCTGGAGGCCCTGGGGGACAGACTGGCCCACGTCCACTTGCACGACAACCACGGGGAGCGGGATGAGCACTTGGGCCTGGGGCAGGGGACCGTCCCCTGGCGACAGGGGTTGGCCGCCTTGGCCGGGGCGGGCTACGCCGGGCCGGTGGTGTTGGAGATCCCCAACCCCGACCAGCTGCGGGCGGGGGTGGAGGCAGTGGCCGGACATGGCGCGGGGTAGTTGGTACTGGGCATTTCTCGTGGCCAACGCGGCTACCGGGGCCGCCTCCCCCTTGCTGCCGCTGTTCGCCCACCACTTGGGGGGGACGGCCGCGGACGTGGGCGTGCTGTCCGCGGTGGCCAGTCTGGTGGGGGTGGCCGGGAGCCTGGCGTGGGGGCGCCTGTCCGACGCCACCGCCCGCCGGCGCCCGTTCGTGTTGCTTAGCTTCGTCGGGCTGGCGGTCGCCTACTTGTCCTTTCCATTCCTCCGCTCGGTGGGCCAACTGGTGGTGCTGAACGCCGCAGCCACCTTGGTGTGGATGGCCGGGGCCACCGTGTCCGTGCTCATCATCCTGGGAAGCTTCCCCAAGGCCGACTGGGAGAGGGAGATCGGCAAGTTCAACGCCTACTCCGGCCTGGGGTGGACGGGCGGCCTGGCAATGGGGGCGGCGTGGACGTCGATCTTGGTCCGGACGACGGGCGAGGAGTGGGGGCTGCGGTCGCTGGGGCTTCTGATCGCCCTGTTCGCCGCGGTGGCCGCGGCTGTGGCCGCGGTCAAGCTGCGCGAGCCCCCGATCCGGGTGGAGCGCCGCACCTTCCGGGGCCTGGCGGTGAGCGTGGGGAACTTCCTGTACGAGCGCTTCCGCTATGGGCCGGCGCACTTGTACTACGTGCTCAAGCCCTCGCAGGTGGTGCGGTTCATGCAGGGACGTACCGCGTTCGGGCCGGAACTGGTGCTGTGCTACTATGGAACATTGCTTGCGTTCGTGGGTTTCTCCATGGTGTTCGTGCCGTTGCCCATCTTCGTGCGGCAGCAGCTGGGCTGGCCCAGCGAGCTGGTGTTCGTCCTGTACGTGGCCCACCACCTGATCAGCGTGCTGGCCTTCGGGTGGGCCCGGCGGGCGGTGGCCCGGTGGGGCCATCGCCCGGCCGCAGCCCTGGCCCTGCTGGGCCGCACCGGGATCTTCTCCGGGTTGGCGGTGGTGGGTGGGGCGGCCGCTGGCTGGGCGCTGCCGGTGCTGTTCGGGCTGGCCGGGGTCACCTGGTCGTTCTTTCAGCTGGCGGCCACCTCCATGGTCTCGCGCCTGGCGCCGGAGGGGCTGAAAGGGCAGGGCCTGGGGACCTACAACGCCGTAGCCGGGTTGGGGAACGTGCTGGGCGCGCTGGCGGGCGGCTACCTGGCGGACTTTGTGGGCTTCTCAGGCGCCTTCCTCTGCGGGGCGGTGCTGGTGTTGCTGGCCTTGCCCATCCTTCTGGTGGAGGGGACTCCCGTGGCCCGAGAGGCGTGAGGTCAGCTTTCCTGGTCGCCCTCCAGCACGGGCATGCCGTTGTAGTAGCCGCAGTGGGGGCACACCCGGTGGGGCAGCCGCAACTGATGGCAATGCGGGCACTCGCCGGCGGGGATCATGTGGGCCCGCCAATGGGCCCGCCGCTGGCGCACCTCGCGGTGAGAACGGCGTGACTTGGGAACCGCTGCCATGGTGACCTCCTTGGCTTCGAACTGACCCTATTTTGCCCGGGGGCGCTCCAAGATCAAGGTTACCGGCCCCCAGTTCACCAGCCCGACCTCCATGTGGGCCCCGAATACCCCTCTCTCCACCTCCACCCCTTGGGCGGCCAACAGCTCCGCGAACCGGTCGAACAGGCCGGCGGCCTCCGCGGGGGGAGCGGCGGCAGAGAAGCTGGGCCGGCGTCCCTTGCGGACGTCGCCGAGCAGGGTGAACTGGGAGACACACAGGACGGCCCCCCCGGCCTGGCGCAGTGAGCAGTTGATCTCACCCTCACGGTCGGGGAACACCCGTAGCTCAGGCACCTTGCGGGCCCAGAACGCCAGCTCCTCCTCATCGTCGCCGCGGGCGACGCCCACCAACAGTAGAAGACCGCGGCCGATGCGGGCGACCTGGCGGCCGTCCACTCGTACCCACGCCTCAGTCACCCGTTGGAGTACGATGCGCATCGCGTCAGGCCGACTCGGCGTGCAGCCGCTGGAGGAACGCCACCACTTTGCGGAGCTGGTCGGGGGTCAGATCCTGCAGGGCATCCTGGATCCCCTGGCGGAGCTGGGCCTTCTCCCGCTCTGATTTGGCACGTTGGCGGAAGGCCAGTTCGGCCAGCCGGTGGGCCGCGGAGTTGGCCTCCCGCTCCACGTAGTTCACCCGCCACTTGGGGAGCTGGGCGAGCAGCTCCACGGCGATCTGGTTCAGGTGCTGGAGGTGGGGCTCGCGGATCTTGTACAGGCCGTTGATCTGATTGGCCACCAGGTGGCTGTCGGTCAAGAACACCGCTTCCTCCGGGGCGTAGGCGGCGGCCCGCCGCACTCCCTCAATCAGCGCCTTGTACTCGGCCACGTTGTTGGTGGCCCGACCGATGGATTGGGAGACCTCTTCCACCACGTGTCCCCGCTCGTCGGTGAGCACCGCGCCGATCGACGCCTCGCCGGGGTTGCCCCGGGAACTGCCGTCCACGCTCACGAACAGTTTGCGCACCTTGGGATCATCCGCCGGTCCTGTCCGCCCCGCTGGTGGGCCCGGCAGGGATCGAACCTGCGACCGACCGGTTATGAGCCGGCTGCTCTACCCCTGAGCTACGGGCCCGGCAAGGGCATGGTAGTGGTTTCCCTTCTGCAGGTCAAGAACTGCTAGTTGTCCCCCCCCGCCCCCCCCGCTATACTTCGTTGGCAGATCCTTTGAAGGAGGTGGTAAAGAGGAGAAGCGACGTTTCGGCGGCGGGAAGATGGGCTCGGTAGTTACGGCCGTAAGGAGGTAAGCTGTGCGTAGAATTATCATCGCGTCACTTCTGATCGGGCTGGTGGGTATGTTGGCGTGGGCGCAGGAGCCCCAGTACGGGGGCACGCTCGTCATCGGCTCCTCGCAGACCTTCAAGGACATGGACCCCCGCATCTGTAACGATGTTTACTCTATGTACGTCATCAACGCCGTGTTCGACGAGTTGCTCAGCTTGGACCCGGATACGCTGAAGCCCGCCCCCTATGTGGCCAAGTCGTGGGAGATCTCCGAAGACGGGGCCGAGATCACCTTCTACTTGAACGAGGGGATCAAGTTCCACAATGGGGAGCCGCTGACCGCGGATGACGTAGCGTTCACCTTCAACTGGATCGCCGACCCGGAGAACGCCTCCCCCAACCAGACCGAGTTCGAATGGCTCCAGGAAGTGGTGGTGCTCGACGAGTACACCTGTAAGTTCATCACCAAGCCCGACTGGGCACCATACGCCCCCGCCCTGTTGGGCGAGAACTACGCCATCGTCCCCAAGGACACCGTGCTGGAGATGGGCGACGAGGAGTTCAACAACAACCCGGTGGGGAGCGGTCCGTTCAAGTTCGTGGAGTGGAAGCGCGGCGACCGGGTGGTCGTGGTCCGCAACGAGGACTACTGGCTGACCAAGCCGTACCTGGAGAAGGTCATCTTCCGCCCCATCCCTGAACTGTCCACCATGATGCTGGAGCTGGAGACCGGGGGGATCGATATCACCGACAACGTCCCGGCCCAGGACGCCCGGCGGTTCTTGGACAACCCCGGCTTGGGGGTGAACCTCCAGCAGATCCCCAGCCTGTCCTACTTCTACCTGGGGTTCAACTTCAGCAAGCCGCCGGCCAACGACATCCGGTTCCGCAAGGCGGTGTACCAGTCGTTCGACGCCACCGCGGCGGTGGACTCAATCTTCCAGAACCTGACCGGCCTGCGGGCCTACGGCGCTGTTCCGCCGGCCCTGTGGGCCAACGACCGGGAGTTCCTGAAGTCCGTCGCCCTCAAGGAGGACGACGAGGCGGCCCAGGCCCTGTTCGCGGAGCTCAAGGCCGAGGGGGTCATCCCCGAGGGGTACAAGGCGATCATCTACTGCCCGCCCGACCCCCGGCGCATCCAGATTTCGACCATCGTGGCCACCAACCTCATCGAGAACGGGATCAACGCCGAGGTGCAGCCGCTGGAGTGGGGCCCGTTCCTGGACCTGCTGTACAGGAGCGAGGAGAACCCGGAGGGCAACTACGACATGTACGTGATTGGCTGGTCGGGCAGCCCAGATCCCAACGCGTTCCTCTATTATCTTTTCACCAGCGAGAACGCCACCGTGGGCAGCGCCAACAACTTCTCCTTCTACATGAACGAGCGGGTGGACACCCTGATCAAGTACGCGGGCACCACCTTGGACACCGACATCCGCGAGCCGGAGTACGTGGCCGCTCAGCGGATGATCATGAAGGACATCGTGCACATCCCGCTCTATCACTACATCGAGACCCGTGGGGTGCGCGCCCGGGTGCACGACTACGAGGTGAGCCCCACGGCGGAGATGAACCTGGTGAGCCCGTTCACCAATGTCTGGGTGGAGTAGGGCTGACCTAGCGGAGATCGGGCGGGGAGGGGACGGCCCCTCCCCGCCTTTGTCCTCCCCGATCTGAAGGCGGCTACTGAACATGTTCGCGTACACCGTACGGCGGATCCTGCAGTCGTTTATCGTCCTGTTCGGCCTCACCTTGCTGATCTTCTTCATGCTCAAGATGGCCCCCGGCGACCCGGCGGTGATCATGGCCGGCCTGGGGGCCACTCCGGAGACCATCCAGTCCATCCGTGACAAGTTGGGGTTGGATCGGCCGCTGTACGAGCAGTACTGGCGCCTGGTGTCGGGCTTGTTCAACGGCCGGCTGCGGGCGGTGACCTTCCACGCCGGTGTGTGGGAGATCATCTTCGAGCGGCTTCCGGCCACCTTGGAGCTAGGGGTGCTTGGCCTCCTCATCGCCCTGGTCATCTCCATCCCTGCGGGGCTGTTATCTGCCGTGTACCGGGAGACTCCGCTGGACTATGGGGTGACCACCGTGGCCCTGCTGGGGATCTCCACCCCGGTGTTTTGGACGGCGCTGATCCTGATGCTGCTTCTGGGGGTGGTGCTGCGGGTGTTGCCCATTTCGGGCCGGGGGGCCACGGTGGGCCTGTGGTCGTTCGTGACGTGGGATGGCCTTCGCCACCTAATCATCCCCTCGCTGGCCCTGTCGTCGGTGCTCATGGCCATGAACGCCCGCCTTACCCGGGCCAGCATGTTGCAGGTGCTGCGCCAGGAGTACATCACCACCGCCCGGTCCAAGGGGCTGCGCGAGTGGAAGGTGATCGCCAAACACGCCTTTCGCAACGCCATGGCCCCTGTGCTCACCAACGTGGGGTTGCAGATCAGCACCATCGCTGCCGGGGCGGTGCTCACGGAGACCACCACCGCCTGGCCAGGGATGGGCCGGCTGATGGTGGAAGCGCTGAACCGGCGGGACGAGGCGGTGGTGCTGGGACTGGCGCTGTTTCTGGCCGCGGTGGCCCAGGTGGGGTATCTGGCCGTGGACCTGATGTACGCCTGGGTCGATCCTCGGATTACCTATGACTAGAGGGGGGATGGTGAGCTACCTGCTGTCGCTGGTCCTCCCCGGGCTGGGGCACCTGTACCGGGGGCTGTACGGCCGCGCCATGTTCTTCCTGTTGTTGGTGGTGATACACGGGTCGGTGCTGGGCCTGGCGGTGGCCCGGGGACGGCTGGCATGGCTGGCCGCCGGCGCCCCCGCGCGGCTGGTCAGCAGCTACTGGGTGTCCACGGCCATCCTGCTGGCGCTGCTGGTGGGAGTGTGGCTGTTGGCCCTGGCCGACCTGTGCCGGAACCGGCCGCGCGACACCTTCACCGGGGAGAGCTACTGGAGCCTGGTGGGCCGCCGATTCAAGCGGAACGCCAAGGGGCTCATCGGGGCGGGCATCATCTTCGTGATGCTCTACCTGGCCTTCTTCTCCCCCTTCTTCGCCCAGGGCGACCCCCTGAAGATGGACCTGGTGAACGTGCGCGCCTCCCCGAGCGCCGACCACCCGTTTGGCACAGACCACTTCGGCCGGGACATCCTGGACCGGGTGATCTACGGATCGCGCACCGCGCTGGGGATCGGGGCGGTGGCCACGCTGCTCAACATGCTGCTCGGCGGGGTGTTGGGGCTGCTGGGGGGGTTCTACCGCGGGGCGACGGACGCGGTGGTGATGAGGTTCCTGGAGATCATCAACGCCATCCCCTTCCTCCTATTCGCCCTGCTGGCCATGAGCATCTTCGGCTCCAGCATCCCGGTGATGATGGTGGTGCTGGGGATCTTCGGGTTGCAGCCGGCCAGGATCATCCGCAGCGAGGTGCTGTCGGTGCGCGAGGAGGATTACGTGCTGGCCGCGCGGGCGGTGGGGGTGAACACGGGCCGGCTCATCTTCCGCCATATCTTCCCCAACGCCATCGCCTCCCTGTTGGTGACCACCACCATGTCCATCGGGGTGAACATCATCGTGATCGCCGGCCTCAGCTTCCTGGGCTTCGGCATCAAGCCCCCCACGCCGGACTGGGGCTCCATGCTGGGCGCGGCCCAGCAGTTCTTCCGCACCGCGTGGTGGATGGCGGTGTTCCCGGGGCTGTTCATCGTGCTCACCGTGTTCGGGTTCAACATCTTGGGGGATAGCTTGCGGGACGTCATGGACCCCCGGCTCAAGTGACCTCGACCCGGGGGGGCGCTTGACGGAGGTCACCTCCAGGACTAAACTTTGGTCGTGCAACGCCGATCGTGAATCCAGATTAGAAGGAGGTGGTCTGCCGAACGGGAGCGCAGCGGGCTAGGTTGATTTCGGAGCGTCCAAGAGGAGGCGATCGATTCTATGTGGCGAAAGATCAGTTGGCTGATTGTGGCAGCGAGTCTGTGCGGGCTGGTTGGGTTCGCCCAGGAGGTCAAGAACCCTGATACGTTGGTCTACACCACCTACGGGTCGGCGAACACGCTGGACCCTGCTTACGCCTATGACACTGCCAGTGGTGAGATCATGTTCCAGGTGTACGAGAACCTGCTCCGCTGGCCCTACGGGGTGGTGGACGCCGACGACAAGGACCTCAGCTTCTCACTGGCTATCGAGGATCTCCAGCCCATGCTGGCCACCAACGTGCCGGAGCCGGTGGTTCACGACGACGGCTCGGTCAGCTACACGTTCGACATCCGCCAGGGCGTCAAGTTCCACGAGGGCGGAACCCTGACCCCCGCGGACGTGGAGTACACCTTCGAGCGGGCCATCCTCCAGGACCGCGACGGCGGCCCCATCTGGATGTTTATCGAGCCGTTGCTGGGCAAGGCCCGGCTGTATCAGGTGGTGGAGGAGGCGCTGGGGATCGACACCAACCGCGGGGCGACCATCGCCGACCTCACGCCGGAGCAGCAGGCGAAGGTGTACAACGAGTACATCGACCCGGTGGTGGAGGTGTCGGGCAACAGCGTGGTGTTCACCCTCCCCGGCCCCTACCCGCCGTTCCTGACCATCTTGACCCACGGCGGCTCGTGGGGCTCCATCCTGGACAAGGAGTGGGTCATCGAGCAGGGCGGCTGGGACGGGCAGCCGGACAGCTGGGCCAAGTGGTACAACCCCGGCGGAGGCGAAGCCGCTGAGGATTCTGAGCTGTACGACGTGGCCAACGGCACCGGCCCCTTCAAGCTCGCCAACTGGGACGTGGGCGTGGAAGTGGTGTTCGAGCGCTTCGACGGCTACTGGCGGGAGCCGGCGCAGGTGAAGACCTACATCATCAAGAAGATCCAGGAGTGGTCCGACCGGCTGCTCCTGTTCCAGCGCGGCGACGTGGACATCTGCCAGGTCGACCCCCAGTACCTGCCTCAGGTGGTGGGAGACGTGGACCTGGACAACCTGCCGGAGACCGTCGTCAATCAAGGCATGGTGTGGCAGCACCACTTGCCCAGGCTGAGCCTGAACCCGGCGGGGTTCTTCGTCTCCGACGTGGTGGTGGAGGGCAACGACCTGGTGGGTTCCGGCCAGTGGGGCGAGGACGGGATCCCCTCTGAGTTCTTCAACGACGTCCACACGCGGAAGGCGTTCGCCTACGCGTTCGACTACGACACGTTCATCGAAGAGGTCTACACCTATCCGGGCGGTGAGAAGACCCACGGCCCGGTGCCCAAGGCGTTCGATTGGGCCTACAAGGATGACCCCGACCTCTACTACACCTTCGACATGGAGAAGGCCGAGGAGCACATGCGGCTGGCCCACGACGGCAAGGTGTGGGAGACCGGCTTCACGTTCACGCTGCTGTACAACGAGGGCAACGACGCCCGCCGGGTGATCTGTGAGATCTTGGAGGCCAACATCGAGGCCATGAACCCCAAGTTCCACATCGACGTCCGGGGCGTGCCCTGGTCCACCTACCTCGACTTCATGGTCACCACCAAGATGCCGCTGTTCGTCATCGGGTGGCTGGCCGACTTCCCGGATCCCCACAACTTCGTCGTCCCGTTCGCCCACTCCACGGGGACGTTCTCCGGCTGGCAGGGCGACACCCTCATTCAGATGTTCGAGAGGAAGTACGACCCGTTGATCGCCGCCGCCATGGCCACCACCGATCAGGAGGAGCGGGCTCAGATCTACTACCAGATCGAGGAGATGTCCTTCGAGGATTGCTACGACCTGTGGCTGCCGCAGGTGAACGGGTACCGCAACCTGCGCGACTGGGTGCAGGGGTATCCGTTCAACCCGGTGTTCCCGGGCCCGTACGCCTACCTCATCTACAAGGCCTACGAGTAGGGTTGGCGACGGGTAGGCTCTACGGTAGGATCACGGGGCAGGGGCCAAGCGCCCCTGCCCTGGCTGTTTTCGCCCCTTCGGACCAGAGGAGGAGATAGGGTGATCGCGTACATCGTCCGCCGGCTGCTCATCCTGCCCGTGGTGGTGTTTGGGCTGGTTCTGATGGTGTTCGGGATGATGCAGCTGCTCAGCCCTTACCAGCGGGTGTCGGTGTACATCAGCAACCCGGCGGAGCTGAAGAACACGCCGCTGGACGTCTTGATCGAGCGCTACAAGCTGGACCAGCCGCCCTGGGTCCAGTTCGCCGACTGGTTCGGGCAAGTGATCAGGGGGGACCTGGGGTGGTCGGAGTCGGCCCACCGGCCGGTGACCCAGGCGTTCGTTCGCTTCCTTCCCCAGTCAGTGGAGCTGGCCCTGTGGGCGGCTCTGCCCATCATCCTGGGGGGGATCTGGCTGGGGCAGATCTCCGCCGTCCACCAGAACAAGCCAATTGACCACATCGCCCGCATCTTCGCCATCGTGGGCTGGTCGCTGCCCACGTTCGTGGCCGGACTGCTCGGTCTGTTCGTGTTCTACGGGCTGACCGGGTGGTTCCCCCCCGGCAGGCTGGGTTTGGAGGCCTCACAGATCGTGAGGTCGGCTCAATTCACCTCCTACACGGGGATCGTGACCTTGGACGCCGTGCTGAACTGGAACTGGTTCGTGTTCGGCGACGCCCTGCGCCACCTGGTGTTGCCGGTGATTGTGTTGGCCTATGTGCAGTGGGCGATGATCCTCCGCATCACCCGCTCCTCGATGCTGGAGACCCTGCGGCAGGAGTACGTGATGACCGCCCGGTCCAAGGGTCTGCCCGAGAAGCTGGTGATAAAGCGGCACGCCCGTCGCAACGCCCTCATCCCGGTGGCCACCATCGCCGGGGTCACGGTGGCGTTCCTGTTCAACGGGCTGGTGATCACGGAGACCATCTTTGACCTGCACGGGCTGGGCCGGTGGGCCGCACGGGCGGCGCAGACGCTGGACATCTCCGCCATCCTCGGGTACCTGCTGTTCAACGGGGTGCTGATCGTGTTCGCCAACCTCATCGTGGACATCATGTACGCCTACATCGATCCGCGGGTGAGGCTGGAATGACCGTCTTCGTCAAGTTGCTGCGGAACCCGCTGGGCCTGATCGGCCTGCTGCTCCTTCTGTTCTTCACCGTGGTCGCCCTGCTGGCCCCGGTGCTGGCCCCGCCCAAGTGGCCGGGCGAGCCGTACCGCATCCCCCGGGCCGGGTACCGGGCCGAGCCCCAGCCCCCCCAGCCGGGCCACCCGTTCGGCACCGCGGAGGGCCAATACGACATCTACTACGGCTGCGTGTGGGGGACGCGCACGGCGTGGAAGATCTCGTTCATGGCCGTGGGGCTGGCCGCGGTGATCGGGGTGATCATCGGTTCCATCGCTGCCTTCTATGGAAGATGGGTCGACGAGGTGCTGATGCGGATCACGGACATCTTCTACGCCTTCCCGTTCCTGGTGGCGGCCATGGTGCTCACCGCGGTGCTGGGCCAGGGGCTGGACAAGGTGATCATCGCCCTCATCGCCTGGGGATGGATGGGTTTCGCCCGACTCATCCGCGGGGACATCCTGACGGTGCGGGAGAACGACTACGTCTCAGCCGCCCGCGCGGCGGGGGCAGGGAACCTGCGGATCATCGTCCGTCACATCCTGCCCAATGCCATCTGGCCGGTGTTCGTGCAGGCCACCATGAGCGTGGGGTCCATCGTGATCACCGCCGCCGCCCTTAGCTTCCTGGGGGTGGGGGCCCCGTTGGGGTACGCCGACTGGGGTCAGATGATCTCCTACGCCCGCAACTGGATCATCGGCCTGCAGGGGAACCCGTTGGCCTACTGGTACACGGTGGTCTACCCGGGAACGGCGATTACGCTGTTCTGCCTGGCCTGGAACTTGGTGGGAGACGCGCTGCGGGACATCCTCGACCCGCGCCTGCGCGGGCGGGTGTCGGTATAGCCGGCCGGCTCAGCGGCGGCCGAGCAGGCGTTCGAGCCACCGGTTGGCCCTGGTAAACGGATGTTCTTGTCCCGGGCACAGCGGGGGAACCAACACGGTGTACAGGCCGGCAAGGTTACCCCCCAGGACGTCCGTCAGGAGCTGATCGCCGATCATGGCCGCCTGGTGGGGACGCGCGCCCGCCGCGGCCAAGGCACGGCGGATGCCGCGGCCGGCGGGCTTGCCGGCGGGCCAGATCAGGGGCACCTCCAGCTGGGCGAACGCCTCCGGCACCGCGGGCCGTCGGTCCAGGCGGCCGTTGGATAGTACGGCGATCTGGAACCCACCCTGCTTGAGGCGCGCCAGCAGGGCCAGGGTGGCTCGATCCGGGGGGCCGGCCCGCCAGCAGCACAGCGTGTTGTCCAGGTCGAACACCAGCGCGGTGATCCCCAGCTGGCGCAGCCGGGCGTAGTCCACCTCGTGTACCGACGAAGCCACCGCGTCCGGCCGCAGCTTCCCCCTCACGGGCTGAGGGTGATCTCGCCCACAGGGATGTAGTTGCCGGCCCGCCGCAGCAGGGCGGTCAGCTCAGGGCGCCCGCCAGGGCTCACGTAGACCTTGAACAGCTTGCGACCGGCCTCCAGGCGGTACTCACGGCGCACGTTGGCCAGCCCGTCGGCTGCCAGCACCACAGCGTCCAGGAAGTGGAGGGCCTGGTCCGACGTCTCCACCCACACAACCTCGGCGTCGGCGGGCCGCGGCAGCTCCCGCAGGGCCCCCCAGCGGCCGCCGCAGGCGCGCACGTCCATCCTTCGTCCTCCCCCGTTCAGCGCTGGTCAGCCCGCCGGGTCGGGCGGGGTCCGCTCCAGGTTGGCCAGGTGCTTGCGCAGAGCGAGCTCGGGCTCCACGCCCCACCGGTGGGCCACTGCCGCCACCTCCAGGAGCATCTTCCCCACCACCAGCTCCGGCTGGTCGGTGTGGGCCGGCGGGGTGACGAACTCCGGTCGGTGGTCGTTGTCGCGGACGGCCAGGTACTTCCTGGCCGCCACCAGGGCGGGGCGGGCCAGATCCATCCCCCGGCCCTCACCGCGACGCTTGATCTCCTCCCACCGGCGGCGCACCTGGGCCGGGGTTCCGGCGGCGGCGTTGCCGAACACATGGGGATGGCGGCGGACCAGCTTGTCCCGCAGCGCCTTGGCCACCTCGCCGATGCCGAAACGGCCGGCCTCGCTCTCCAACTGAGCATGGAGGAGGATCTGCAGGAGCAGGTCACCCAGCTCCTCCTTGATCTGTTCGGGATCGGTGCCCTCCAGGGCCGCGGCCAGCTCGTAGGCCTCCTCCAGCAGGTAGGGGATGAGGCTGTGGTGGTCTTGTGCCCGGTCCCAGGGGCAGCCCCCCGGCCCCCGCAGCCGGGCCACCACGTCGATCAGCTCAGACAAGGCCTCGGTGTGACCGGTCATTCCTCCTCCGCGGGTGCCTCCGAGGGCGTCTGCGCGGGGGTCTGTACCTCCCCGCCCAGCTCCACCAGCAAGGGAACCAGCTCGCCGGCGCGGAAGCTGGGATCTGCGTCGTGGATCCGCTGCAGATCCTCCTTGGCCTTGTCTTCATCCCCCAGCTGTCGGTGCAGCAGGGCCCGCTGCCACAACGCCTCCAAGCTGGCCGGGGACAGCTCCCCCTGCGTTCCAGCTCGCCGCTCCTCGCACATCACCATCTTGTCGTAGACAAGGAGCTTGCGCTGGGGGACCTCCACGGCCTCCAGCGCCCGGCGGTAGAACTCCATCGCCGTGTCGTACTCCGTCTTGGGGACGTAGCAGTCGCCGAGGCCGATCAGCGCGTCGGGGTTCCCCGGGTCACGGGCCAGGATTTCCTCGTACTGGCGGATGGCGGCGTCGTACTTGTAGCTCTCTTGGTAGTAGTTGGCCAGCTTGAACCGGGTCTCCAGATCCTCCGGGGCCAACTGGATGATCTTCTCGGCGATTCGCTCCTTGTCCGCCGACTCGAAGGTGCGGGGGAGAGCTTGGCGGTACTGCTCCAGCGCTCGCTCCGGCTGGCCCAGCTGGCGCAGCACGTCGCCCAGGCCCTCGTAAGCCGCCCCCCGGTAGGGGAACTGACGGGTCAGATCTTCGTACCGGTCGCGAGCCTCCTCCAGCTGGCCGGCAGCCGCGTAGGCGCGGGCCAGCTTGAGCTGGACCTCCGACGTGGGGTTGCTGCGTACAACCTGCTGGTAGTGGTCGATGGCCCCCGGGGCGTCGCCCTGGGCGAGCAGCAGGTCGCCCATGAGCAGCTGTGCCGAGGCGCTGTCCGGGTCCTGGGCCAGCACCTCCTCCAGCAACGGCCGGCACTGCTCCAGCTGGCCGTCCTTCAGGAAAGCCTCCGCCAGCTTGAGCTGGATGCGGGCGCTGCCGGTCTGGAGCTCCAGCGCGGCCTGATAGCGGTCCACCGCCCGACCGTACAGCTGCATCTGCATGGCGGTGTCGCCCTGGCCGATCAGGGCGGCGGCGAACTGGGGGTTGGCATCCAAGGCCTGCTGGTACTCCCGATCGGCTTGCACGTACAGACACCGCTCCCGGTACAGCTCAGCCAGGCGGTAGTGGATCTGCGGGTCGTCCGGGGCCAGCGAGGCGGCCCGCTGGAGGAACGCCTCATCCCCTTCGCCGGTCTCAGCGAACGCCAGGTAGGCGGCGATCGCCCGCTCCTTGTACTCCCGCTCCTGTTCTGTCACCCGCTCCAGCTCCGCCTGTTGGTCAGCGGTGAGCTCGTCGGCCCCGGCGAGCTCCGCCCGCCGCTCTCCGGCGTCCATATACAACTCCTCGTACACGCGGCCGAGGTAGTAATCGACGTACAGGTCGCTGACTTTGCCCTCCTGGCGGGCAGCGGCCAGGATGTCCGCCCCCTCCTTGGGGTCCTCGGGGTAGACCATGAACGCTTTCAGGAGGGGATCGCGGACGTCAACTTCCGCCCCTTGGCGCACGCGCTGATACCAGTCGGTCCACCGCCGCGACTCCTGGTCGCGGACGTAGTCTTCCTCCACCTGGTCCTCAATGTCGGCCAGAGGGGGGACCACGGCCGGCCTGCGGTCCACCAACCGGACCAGGTAGTAGTCGCCGGCGGCGTCCACCAGGGTGGTGTTCTCCGGCTGGAGGGCGAACGCAGCGTCCTCCACCTCGGCGGGCAGCTCCGATCCCCCGCGAGCGAACCAGTCCGTCTCCCCGTATTCTGCGCCCGCCTGGGCATGCTGCTCGGCCAGGACCTCCAGCGGGGCGTCCCCACCTTGGGCCGCGGCGAGCAGCTGGTCGGCCAGCTCGGCGTCGTCCAGTTGGACGTAGCTCAGTTTGATCTTCTCCGGCTCTGATTGGTAGCGGTCCTGATGTTGCTGGTAGTAGGGCAGGAGGTCGTCTTGGGTGGGCTCGATGGGCCCCACCACCTGTTGGCGCAACCGCTCCTCCCGCAGGCGGGCCTCCTCAGAGCTCCGCAGGCTCTGCCGGTACTCCTCCAAGGACACTCCCTGGGCGGACAAGTAGTTCCGCAGGGATTCCTCGTCGCCGTCAAACCGCTCCAGCACCTGCTGGTAGCGGGAGGAGACGGCCTCCTCCAACTCCGCCTGGGGCACCGTTATCCCCAGCTGGCGGGCTTCCCGGTCCAGCAGCACCTGGCGGATAAGGCTCTCGGCGGCCTGGGCGCGGAACCGGTGGCGGTTGAACGCCCCGGCAGTGCCCCGCAACTGGGTGGTGAAGTCCTGGCCGAAGGACTGGTACAGCTGGGTGTAGTATTGGACGAGGTTGTCGTAGGCCTGGCCCAGCTCGGCCCGGGTGATGGAGCGGCCAGCCACGACGAGCATGGCCTCCTCGGCGCTGCCCTGGGGAGGGGGGGAGAACCGCTGGAAGGAGAACAGCCCGATCCCACCGAGGAGGAAACCGACCACTACTGTCCAGATAATCGCCTTCTGGTGCCGCAAGAAGAAACGATTCATGTGTCGTCTTCACCCCGCTTTTGATGGAGCAACCGCGAGAGCGTCTTGCCCGCCGTCCACAGCCCGCTGGCCAAGCCGAACACCAGGCCCACCACACGGCCAACCTTGCCGCCGGCCAGCAGGTCTACGCCGTAGCCGAGCCCGTATCCGGCCATCGTTGCCCCGGCCACAGTGAACCCCAGCCCGCCCACCAAGCCCACGGTGCGCAGGGCCTCTGCCCAGGGGCTAGATGTTGGCCCACGCTTCAGGTGGCGGTCCCTCCTCCTTGCGGGTGCGGGGGCGCAGGTTGGTCACTGGAGTGCGGGACCGGACGGTGAACCGCAACGCCGTCTTCGTCTCCCCGCCGATCTCCACGTCCACGAAGGAGGGCACGAAAAACAGGTCCAGGCCGCTGGGGGCCACGTATCCGCGGGCAATGGCGATGCTCTTGGACGCCTGGTTGACCGCCTTGGGCCCGATGGCCTGGAGTTCGGCGATGCCTTCCTCCCGAATCGTGTTGGCCACCGCGCCGGCGGCCGCACTGGCGTTGGACGCGGACGCGATTTTCAGGGTGTTCATCCTGACCTCCTGTTCATCGGGCAGTCTCCACGTACTGGGTCTGGCGAACCACGTTCACCTTGATCTCCCCCGGGTACTGGATCTGCTCCTCAATCCTTCGCGCAATATCATACGCGAGTTTGGCGGCCATGTCATCTGTCGTCTTCTCCGGCCTGACCACCACCCGCACCTCCCGGCCCGCCTGCAGGGCGTAGGCCTCCTTCACCTGGGGATAGGCGCGGGCCAGCGTCTCCAGGTCCTCCAGCCGCTGGATGTACCGTTCGTATGTCTCCTGGCGGGCCCCCGGTCGGGCGGCGGACAGGGCGTCGGCCGCCTGGACCAGCACCGCGGTCACCGTGGCCGGCTCCACGTTCTCATGGTGGGCGGCGATGGCGTTCACCAGCGGCCACGGCTCCCCGTACCGGCGGGCCAGATCCGCCCCGATGAGGGCGTGAGGACCCTCCACGTCGTGGTCGACGGCCTTGCCGATATCGTGCAGCAGGCCAGCCCGGAGCGCGGCGCGGGGGTCAATCCCGATCTCCTCGGCGAGCAACCGAGCCAGGAAGCTCACCTCCAAGGAGTGGCGGAGTTGGTTCTGGCCGTAGCTGGTGCGGAAGTGGAGCTTGCCCAGCAGAAGCACCAGTTCCGGGGCCAACTCCACTCCGGCCTCGAACGCGGCCCGTTCGCCGTGTTCCCGGACCAGCTCCTCGATGCGCTCCTTGGCCTTGCGCACCCTCTCTTCGATGTGGGCCGGGTGGATGCGGCCGTCCTCGATGAGGCGCTCCATGGCCAGCCGCGCGACCTCCCGGCGGATGGGGTGAAAGGAGGACAGCACCACCACGTCCGGGGTGTCGTCCACCAACACCTCCACACCGGTGAGGGCCTCGAAGGCGCGGATGTTCCGTCCCTCACGCCCGATGATCCGCCCCTTGAAGTCATCGGAGGGCAGGGAGACTGCGGCCACGGTGGCCTCCTCAGCGTAGTCGACCGCGTACCGCTGCACGGCGGTGGCCAGGATCCGGCGGGCCCGCCGCTCGGCCGCCTCGCGCGTGCGCCGCTCCACCTCGGCGATCTTGCGGGCGAAGTGCCGTTCTGCCTCCGCCTCCACCAGCTTCAACAGGTACTCTTTCGCCTCGTCCTGGGATAGGCTGGCCATCCGCTCCAGCAAGCTCCGCTCCTCGGCCAGCAGCTTCTGGCCGGACTCCAGCAGCCTCTCCAGCTCGGCCTGGTCCTTGCGGATGGAATCCTCGATCAGCTCCAGGTAGTTGCTCTTCTTCCCCAGGCGGGCCTCCTTCTGGAGGATCCGCTCTTCCATCTCGGCCAGCTCGGCCTCCTTGCGGCGCAGGCGCTCTTCCTCGCGATCCCGCAGGGCCTGTGCTTCCTGTTGGGCCACGAGCAACTTCTCCTTGCGCAGGCGCTCGGCCTGCTCGCGGGCTTCCTCGAGGATGGATTCCGCTTTCCTGCCGATCAGGTTCGCCCTCAGGCGGGCCCAGAGCAGCCCCCCTGAGAGGCCCAGGAGAAGGGCGACCAAGCTCGCCAGGGCCATGATCAGGCCTCGTGTCATCTCGGGTCACCTTCCTTGGGCCGATTCGGATAGGGTCAATTTAGTCTTCCGGACGCCGGTCATCAACCCAGGTGGCGGCCGCGGGCAGCAGCACCAGGCTGGCCAGCAGGGTGAACCCCAGCCCCAGCAGGGCGGAGATGCCCAGGAAGCGGAGGCCGGGGGTCTGGGCGGCGACCAGGATCCCGAACACCAACATGGTGGTCAGGGAGGTGGACAGGACGGGCAGCGCCGAGGTGGCCGCCCCCCAGGCGGCGGCCTCCAGACCCCGCGTGCCCTCCTCGCGGATTCGGTGCAGGATGTGGATGGCGGAGTCGACGCCGATGCCGATGAGCAGGGGGGAGATGACGATGTTGGTGAAGTTGAACGCGATCCCCAAAAGCCGCATGCCGGCCAGCATCCACACGTAGCCGATGACCAGGGGGAGCACCGCCAGCACTGCCCGCCGCCAGTTGCGGAAGCTGCCCAGCGCCAGCAGGGCGATGGCCAGGCAGGCCACGCCGGTGGACACCGCGAAGTCCCGTTTCATGTAGGACTCCAGCCGGCTCTGGACTTCGGGAATCCCGAAGTAGTCCACATCCAGGCGGCGGACGAACTCCAAGAACTGCCTCAGGTTCCGGCCCTGGTACAGCCCGGGCCGGAGGCGGACCCGGAGGACGTAACGGCCGGTGGTCTCCGTGTAGTACTGGGCCTTGAGCTCCTGGGGGAGGAGGTTGACCAGGGTGGAGATGAGCTCGGGCTCGGCCGGGAGCCCCTCCAGCTGGGTCAAGAAGTCCTTGACCACTTGCAGGTTCTGCTCTAGATGGGCGGCGGTGGCGGCCAGTTCCTCGGCCGGCACGCCGCCCATGTCCTCCGAAAGCTGCACCAGCTCCCGTCCCCCCTGGGACAGGGAGGCGGCCAGCTCGGTGCGCCCGGACACCGCGGCGGCCAGCTCCAGTCCGGACAGGCGCGCGGCGGCGGCGTCCACCTGGCGGACCAGCTGCTTCCAGTCGGTTAGGCTGCGGTGGATCGCCCGTACGCCGTCGAGGGCGGCGCCCGCGGGCACGTCCTGGAGGGAGGCCCGTCCCCGCAGGAGCTCCTGGGGGAGGAGCTCGCGGATGGAGCTGGTGCCGGCTACCAGTGGGTGAGCCTCCAAGGTGTGAGCCAATTCCTCCAGCCGCCCGGGGTCGGAAACAAAGAACACGAACGATTCGCCGAAGGACACCGTGCCCTGAAACTCCTGCAGGATCTCCTCGGCCACGGTTTGGGCGTTGGTGGGGGGCGCCAGCTGGGTGGACACGAACCGGAACTCCACCTGACTCACCTGATAGCTGAGGGCCAGGGTCAACAGGAGGCCCAGGGTCACCACTGCCCGCCGCTGACCGAGCAGCTTCCGGTAAGGGCGGGCCAGCCGATCGATGGCCACCGGCAGTCGCTCCCGGAAGCGTCGCCGCAGGCTGACGTAGCTCAGGGCGATGAGGCTGGGGGTGAGGAGCATGGCGGCGAGAAAGGCGACCACGATTCCCACGGACATGATGACCCCCATCTCGTCCAAGGCGCGCGACTGGGAAACCAGGAGGCTGAGGAACACGGCGGCGGTGGTGAGGGCTGCGGCCAGCGATGCCTCCCCCTTGCGGTGGATGGCCACCGACAGGGCCTGCCCCACCGTCCCTCCCCCGGCGCGTTCCTCCACGTACCGGAGGATGAGGTGGATGGCGAAGTCGATTCCCAGCCCCAGGACGAGGGCGGGCAGGAAGCTGGTCACCAGATTGAACCCCCCCACGGCGAACTTGGCCCAGGCCATGGTCAGCAGCGCGGAGACGAGCAGCGGCACCAGGGCCACCGTGGTGAGGAAAAGACTCCCGAAGGTGGCCAGAAGGAGCAGGAACACCCCCACCGAGGAAGCCCAGGTGGTGAGGTTCATGTCCCCGCGGATGATCTGGTCTGCCTCCGCCGCGGCCGCGTAGGAGCCAGTGATCTGCGGTATGACGCCGCCGGGCAGCTCCGCCCGCTGGACCGCCTCCTCCACCAGCGCGGTGATCGCCTTGCAGTACTCCAGACCAGCGTAGGCCGGCTGGCGGGGGCGGATCTGCACCACCAGCTTGGTGGCATCCCGCGCCAACAGCGGGGTCCCCTCGGTTGGAGGTGGCGATCGGGACTGTATCTCTCGGATGATGTCCGCAGCCTGGGCCAGCAGAGGCTCGGCGCGGGGCAGGGTGGCCAGAGCGGCCAGTCCCTGGCGGGCGGCGCCCACCAGCTGGACTAGGGTGGCAGCCAGCCGTTCCAGCTCGGCCGCGGACAGGTCGCCGGCGGCGAGGAGTTCCTCCAGGCTCCGTTGCAGCCCCTGCAGCTGTCCGAACGGACCACCTGCTGCTCCCGGCGACAGGGGCAGTGTGGCCAGAATCTCCTCGGCCAGGTCTTGCAGTCGGGCCAAATCCTCGGGGTCCACGGTGCGGAACAGGAGGAGCTGAGAAGGGTAGGTGATCCCCTCCCCCACGCGGTAGGAGGCGGTCTTGATCTCCGGATGATCCAGCTGGGCGATGAGCTCCTCGGCCGCCGCGAACAAGGCGGCGGTGCGGGCCGCCCGGTCCGGGGGGGGAGTGGCCAAGGTGAGCAGCACGGCCATGTAGTCGGTCCCGGCCAGCTCCTCCTGTTTGGCGCGGTACTCAGCGATCAGCGGGTCGTGCTCGGGGAGGAGGTCGAGGTAGGAGCTGCGGATGGGGAGGTCCCGGATGTAGTAGACGCTCAGACCCACCAGCACCGCGGCGATCACCACCACGGGGACCGCCTGACGGCGGGCCAGGTAGGTGAGCCCGTCCAGGGCCCACTGGCTCAACAGTCCCCTAGCTGAGTGTGGCTTCTTCTCCGGAGGGGGATTGGATTCGGATGGCATAGTCGGTGACCTTGGCGGCGAGTTCCGCATTCTGGCCGTCACGGCCGATGGCCAGCGACATCTCACTGGCCGGCACGGTGACGGTGGCGGTCCGCTCCGTGGGGTCCAGCTCCACGCCCAGGACGCTGGCCGGGGCCAAACTCCCCCGGATGACGTCGCGGACGTCCTCGGACCAGCGGATGATGTCCACCTTCTCCCCGGCGAGCTCACGGCTCACGGCGCGGATCCTCACCCCCCCGGCCCCGACACAGGTCCCCACCGGATCTATGCGGGGGTCTACGCCCCTGACCAGCACCTTGGATCGCACCCCCGGCCCCCGGGCCACCCTGACCACCTCCAGCAGGCCCTGCTCGATCTCGGGGACCTCCAAGGCCAACAGCTTGGCTACGAACTGGGGATGGGCACGGGACACGTAGACCCGCGGGTCACCTTGCGTCCGCTCCACGTTGTACAGGTAGGCGCGCAGGCGCCGGCCCGGAATGTACCTCTCCCTGGGGATGCGCTCCTCTTCGGGCAGCAGAGCCTCCGCCTCGCCCAGGTTGATCCACACGTTTCTCCCCTCGAACCGGTGGACCGATCCGTTGAGGATCTCGCCCACCCGGGCGGAGTACATGTCGTACAGGGCCTCGCGCCGCCGGCGGACGATCTCCTGCCGGAAAACGTTCTCCGCCTGGCGGGTAGCGATGCGGCCGAGGCTGCTCAGGTTGAACGGCTTGCCGTCCACCAGGATGTCCCCGCTGCGGCGGTCGATGGCCACACTGGGGGCCTCCTCCCGGCCGTACTCCAACTGGCAGGCGGCGGCAATGCCCTTTTCCATCGCCTGGTAGGCGGCCTCGCGGTCGATGCCCCGCTCGCGGGCCATCTCCTCCAGCGCCTCCAGGAAGCCGATGTTCACAGCCCCTCCCGCTCGGGCTCGTAGACGACCTTGGCTCGGACCACCGAGGCGAAGGGGATGGAGACCCGACCGGCCGCACCCTCCAGGACGACCTGCTCCTCGTCCGCCTCAGCCAGTTGGCCCTCGTACACTTGCTGGCCGCCCTCGGGCAGCCGGGCCGACACCCGCACCCGCCGCCCGGCGGCCCGGCGGAAGTGGGGCACCTCCCACAGCCGGCGCTCCACCCCGGGGGAGGAGACCTCCAGTTCGTAGGTCTGAGGGATGAGGTTGGCCTGATCGAGCAACCGCTCGATGGCCCGACTGGCCCGCTCGCAGTCGTCCAGGCCGACCCCCTGGGGGAGGTCGATGAACACCCGCAGGCGCCCCCGCGGGCCGGCCCGGCTCAGCTCCCAGTGGTACAGCTCCACCTGCGCTTGGCGCGCGCCCTGCAGCAGGAGGCTGTTTAGCTTTTCGTTCAAGGTCTGCATCATTTCTCATTATACTTTGGCTCGGTGATGGCCACAAAAGATGCCGGGCAGCTCCAGCGCTTCACCGTGGGGGCGGCCGACGGTGGCCAGCGGGTGGATCAGTGGGTGGCCCGCCGCCTGGGGGTTCCCCGGACGCGGGCCCGGGCGCTGGTGACTGCCGGCCTGGTCCGAGTGGACGGTCGGGCGGCGGCCCCGGCCCGCCGGCTGCGTCCCGGCCAGCTGGTCACTGTGGTCTCCCCCCCTCCCGTCACGGGTCCCTGCCCCGAAATACCTATCCTGTACGCGGACGAGGCCATCGCGGTCGTGGACAAGCCGGCCGGGCTGGCCGTGCACCCGGCCGGGTCAACCGGGGGGCCCACGGTGGTGGGCTGTCTGGCCGCCGAGCTGGGGCTGGCCGGGGGCAGCCCGGGCCGCCCCGGGGTGGTCCACCGCTTGGACGCGCTCACCAGCGGCGTCCTGCTCCTGGCGCGCGCTGACGATGCCTACCGGGGGTTGGTGACCCAATTCCGCCACCGTCAGGTGCGCAAGGACTACTTGGCTGTCGTCGACGGGGCGGTGGAAGTGGCGGAAGGCGAAGTGCGGGGCCGATTGGCGCGCGATCGGCGCCGGCCTTGGCGAGTGGAGGTGTCTGCAATGGGCAAGGACGCGGCCACCACGTTCTGGCTGGTGAAGGCCGCGGGTCGGCAGACGCTGCTGTTGGTGCGCCCTCACACCGGGAGGACGCACCAGATCCGGGTCCACTTGGCAGCGGCGGGCTTCCCGGTGGTCGGCGACCCGTTGTACGGCCGCGGCCAGGGGAGGCTCATGCTTCACGCCCTCCGCCTGGGGTTCTACCATCCGCGCGCCGGCGGCTGGCGGGAGGTGGAAGCCCCGCCGCCCCCCGAGTTCCTCCCTTGGCTCGGCGAAGGTAGTAGGCCCCGGCCAGAAAGCTCGCCCCCACCGCCGCCCAGAACGGGGCGAGCCCCCATGGAGAAACCAGGAGGAACACCACGCTGACAGCGGTGAGCAGGGCCGCCGCCTTGCCCGGCCATTGGGCGGCCAGCTGGTCCCGCCGGCCCCACAGCAGCACGGTCCCGATCCCCAGCCCCAGCTGGGGCACCAGGTAGAGGACGGGGCCGGCCACAGGCAGCCTGCCCGTCGCGGCCAGGGCAGAGAAGATGGCCAGGTAGAGGACCTTGTCCACCAGGGGATCGAGCAGGGCACCCACGGTGGTGACCTCCCGCATTCTCCTGGCCACCAGGCCATCGGCCGCGTCAGTGACCGCGGCGGCGAGGAAGCACCCCACCGCCATCCACGGCCGTCCGGCTAGGATCCCCGCCGCCGATGGGACGGCGAGCAGGCCGCGAAGCAAGGTGAGCGCGTTGGCCAGCGTCACAGGCGGAATGATAACTTCCCGGCGGAGGCCGGCCAATTCGTCCGGGGGTGACGGGGGCCAGGCGATCTGGGATAATCAGTTGCTCAAATCCGCCGGATCCAGACGAGGAGGTGGTCACATGCGTAGACGTAAGGTCATCATCATGGGGGCTGCGGGTAGGGACTTCCATAACTTCAATGTGTTCTTCCGGGACAATGAGTCGTTCCAGGTGGTGGCATTCACCGCCACGCAGATCCCGGGAATCGAGGGAAGACGGTATCCTCCCCAGCTAGCCGGGCAGCTTTATCCCCAGGGGATCCCCATCCAGCCGGAAGAGCGGCTGGCCGAGTTGGTGCGAGCTCACCAGGTGGACGCGGTGGTGTTCGCCTACTCTGACGTATCGCATCAGTATGTCATGGAACGGGCAGCGGCGGCGGGGGCGGCCGGAGCGGACTTCTGGTTGCTGGGGCCGGCTTCCACCCAGCTGGCCGCGGCCAAGCCGGTGGTGGCGGTGTGCGCCGTTCGTACCGGTTGCGGCAAATCTCAGACCACACGCCGGGTGGCGGAGGTGCTACGGGCCCACGGAAGGCGGGTGGTGGTGGTCCGGCACCCCATGCCCTACGGGGATCTTGCCGCCCAGGCCGTGCAGCGGTTTGCCAGCTTCGCGGATCTGGAGCGGGGCCAGTGTACCATCGAAGAGCGGGAGGAGTACGAGCCCCACCTGGAGCGGGGGGATGTGGTGTACGCGGGTGTGGACTACGCGGCCATCCTGCGCCGGGCGGAGGCGGAGGCGGATGTGATCCTGTGGGACGGCGGGAACAATGATTTCCCCTTCTTCCGACCTGATTTGCTCATCGTGGTCGCCGATCCGTTGCGGGCGGGCCACGAGCGGACCTATTGGCCCGGTTCGCTCAACGTGCGGATGGCCGACGTGGTGGTGCTGAACAAGGTCGATTCGGCCTGCATGGATGATGTGCAGCGGCTGCGCGCCTCCATCGCGGACTTGAATCCCACCGCCCGGGTGGTGGAGGCCGCCTCGCCGATCTCCGTGGATGATCCGGAGGCCATTGCCGGGCGGGAAGTGCTGGTGGTGGAGGACGGGCCCACGGTGACCCACGGGGAGATGCCCTACGGGGCCGGGACAGTGGCCGCGCGCAACCTCGGCGCGCGGCCGGTGGACCCCCGACCGCACGCGGTGGGGTCCATCGTGGACGTCTACGCTCGCTATCCGCACCTGGATGCCGTGCTCCCCGCCATGGGGTACGGCCGACAGCAGGTGGCCGAGCTGGCGGCCACCATCGGCAAGGTGCCCTGCGAGGCGGTGGTGATCGCCACCCCGGTGGACCTGCGCCGGCTAGTCGAGGTCAGCCGCCCGTCGACCCGGGTCCGGTACGAACTGCAGGAGATCGGGCGGCCCAACCTGGAAGACGTCCTCGCCCCCTTGCTCTGAGACATCGGTCCGGGGTGCTCCGGACAAACGGGGCCGGTCCGCTTCGGCTTCCTCCTCCCCGGCGCCTGGGATGTCCGGTAGCCTGGGCGCGAGGAGGTCGACCGTGATGAAGAGACTCGGGGTTGCTTTGGCATGTGCTCTGCTGGTGGGGGCAGGCGGGGCCGCCCAGGAGCAGGGATGTGCGGTGTCCGGCTCGCTGGGGGTGGAGTTCACCTTCCTCCCCGTCCCTCCGGCGACGCTGGAGGTGGACACCGCGGTGACGTTGGCGCTGTCGTTCGCGGGGGCCGAGGTGGTTAGCCGGTCGGAGCTGTCGGCCACCGGACTGGAAGCGCAGCACCTGAGCTTCGGGGTGGAGCTGGACGGGGTGAGCCTGGAGACGGGAATGCGATTTGATCCATGCTTTTCTCTGTACCGGTTCCAGGCGCGGGGCGGCTGCTGCCCGTTTGACCTGGGGGCCATCTTTCTGGTGGAGAACCTGGCCGCCGCCTGCCAGACTCCAGATTACACCGTGGGCATCGTGCTGGATCTGGGGCTGGTTTTCGACGAGGGCTTCTTCATGCGCTCCATCACTGGATTCGGGGTGGAGGAACTGTACGCCCTGGTGGACGACGACCCGGACACTCAGCTGGTGGCCGTCCCCGGCTGGTGGTTCGAGGAGGAGCTCATGCAGCTGGGTTTCTGCACCCAGTGTTTCCGCAGCCAGTCCATCTTCCTGTTCGACGAGCTGGGGTTCAGCTGGGCGCGGTTCGAGGTCGCCTACCTGTGGCCGGACCCAGCCATCGAGCTGGGGGCGGGGGTGTGGATCGACAGTTCGTTCGCTTTCGCGCAGGCCGACCTCACTCTGGGTTTCACGGTGGACCCCATCCAGCTGCGGTCGGTGACTACGTTCAGCTTCGCCGGTTTCCTGGCCCAGGAGATCCACGTGGGGGTGGCCTTCTCCGGGGTGCGGCTGTACTCGGAGACCCGCTTCGACTTCAGCGGCATGCTGGAGGAGGTCGTCGGGTTCGAGCTGTCCTTCTGAACGAGGATGGAGGAGGAGCTGCAGGAGTTGGCCCGGGCTTTGCGCGTCCGGGATGACCCCGGGCTGCAGGCAGAGCTCCTCCGGCGAGGCGAAGGGTTGGTCCGGGCGGTGGCAGCTGAGTTCGGCGCCACCGGCCTGTCCCAGGCGGAGCTGGTCCGTGCCGGCCACTTGGGGCTGCTCAGTGCCGTCTACAACATTCACCTGGACAAGAAGGGAGACTTCCCGGCGTTCGCTGCCAACTTGATCCGGGGCGAGATCCGCGCCCACATCCGGCGGCGCTTTCCGCCTCCCCGCGCGCCCAGGTGGCTGGTGCTGCTGGGGGGCCAGATCGACCGGGCCCACCGGGAGCTGACCGCGCGCCTGGATCGCCCCCCCACCCTGTCCGAGTTGGCCGAGCGGCTGAACCTCACTGACGGGGGGCTGCGGGAGGTGTTCAAGGCCCGGGAGGCTTTCCTGTACACGTCCATCTCCGCCGAGCGGCGCAGCGAGGACGTGCGGCCGGAGTTCTTGTTGGCCGCCATCCAGGACCGGCGCCCGAGCTCCTTTCCCTGGCCGGCCCGGATTCGCCTGGCCCAAGCGGTGGACCGCCTGGCCGATCTGTGGGAGCGGGCCAGCCGGGCCCTGGTGGAAGGCGGAGGGGAGTGACGGCATCCCAAGCGGGGATGTCCTGGGACCAGCGTGAGCGCACGTGGCTGCCGGATGTGCGGCTTTCGGGGGACAGGACGGGCAGTAAATGTAACGCATGTTACAGACCGGCCGGGGGCCGGCGCGTATAACCGGGGCTGGAAAATTGGGCCCACTGAAAAGGGCAAAGTCGTCGTGAGACGGCGGCGCAAAGCTGCGGACCTCGTCCCGGAAGCCTGAGGCGAGGGCGTCGGGCTGCCAGGGGCGGGAGCGAGATGAACGACAAAAGGTCCGCCGCGGCAGTCGTCTTTTTTTCTGCTGAATCCGGCGAGGACGCCGGCAACTCCCACCTGATTTTCACTACCGACGCGGGGGATGGCAGCATCGGGCCTAGGGAGGCCCCCATGTGACGGTTGGCCAAACGAAGGGAGGCGCACGCGCCAGCTAAGTAGCAGCTCCGCCTTCCCGAGCGAGCGCTCAATCCTTGCGGCAGCAGTGCGCCTCTTTGTCATTATAGCAGCTCACAAACCGGCGGGGAAGTAACGGGCATCACTTTGGGTGCGGACAAACGAGGAGGATGCGCATGACAGCGGTGAACATCAACCGGTGGGGCAAAGCGGCGGCAGTGCTGGCAGCACTGGGACTGGTGTCCGTGGGTTTGATCGGCGCGGGGCCCCCGTTGTGTGTGATGGAGGTGTGGACGGGCAGCCAGTCCTACCGCCCCGGGGGGCGGGTCCAGCTACACATGTGGCTGAGCGTGAACGCCGATCCCAGCCTGCCGGACATCCGCGGGGCGCGGCTGGAGTTGGAGCTGAGGCAGCCCTTCGGGGGGGTGGTGACCTTGAGCACCAAGACGAACATCACCCTGCGCAAGGGGGCCGAGTGGGAGGAACCCCTGATCACCCTGCCCATAGCCGGCGAGCCGTTCCGCGATCTGGGGGACTACGAAGTTCATGCCGTGCTGTTCGACGGTGACGGGGCCGTGCTCTGCCGGGCCTTCACCGCGTTTACCATCAAGAGCGTGTTCGGGCAGGCCCCTTCTACGCAAACCCTCATCGTCACCTCCCGCCGCACCCAGCTCACCGAGCCGCTTGCCTCCAAACTGGCCGTGTGGTTGGAGGCGGCGTACGACACGCGGGTGCAGGTGATCTACCAAGAGGGCCGGTACGAGTCCTATCAGCAGGGCATGTACCGTGACTACGACGTGCTCATCTACTACGGCACCGACTACGCCCAGGGCCCGCCGGCCGACCTGGTGGTGGACATCTTCGAGGGCGAGGATATCGCCAGCAAGCGGGTGGTATGGATCGGCTACCACCTGGACAAGGTGCAGGCCTATTTGCACCTGTACGGACTCAGGTACGGGGAACTGGTCAGCAGCAGCCGACCTGCGCAGCTGCTGTACGTGGACACCGGAGCCACGTTTCCCTTCTCCGCCGCCGACCGCATCCGGGTGGAGGTGATCAGCGAGGAGTTGGCGCGGGCCCGGGCCACGTTGGAGGGCAATCCCCTCCTGGTCAGCGCCAAGCAGACCTATGCCCCGCAACAAGGTGAGTGTTTCTACTTCGTGGGTTTCCACCCCACAGCGTTCCTCAAGCCGCTTGGCGCGCACCTGGTCTTTCTCGACGTGCTCAACGAGGTTTACGGGATCCAGCGGGGTAAGGTCGCCCTGCTCAGGCTGGAGGACGTCCACGCCCCCACCGACCCCGCCGACCTGCTGGCGGCGGCCGCCTACTTGCAGGAGCAGGGGGTGCCGTTCTCTCTGTCCCTCATCCCCATCTACAGGGACGGGAAGGGGGGGAGATACGGCTGAGCCAGAGCCGGGAGTTCCGGGTGACCGTGAAGCGGGCGCTGCTGCACGGTGGCGAGCTGGTCCTCCACGGGGCTCCCACCAGTACGACGGGGAGACGGCCGTGGATTACGAGTACTGGGACGAGGCGCGCCTGGCCACCGTGGGGGGCGCGGAGTTCGCCCTGGCGCGGTTGGAGGAGGCACTAGCCGAGCTGGAGGTGGCGGGAGTGAGCCAGAACCTGATCGGTTGGGAGACGCCGCACTATTCCGCCGGGGAGGAGGCGTATGCGGTCTTCGAGGACCGGTTTGAGCTGATGTACGAGGACCCGCGCTGGGGCCATGACCTGCGGCTGCTCCCCTACCCGGTGGCCACCGAGGCGGCGGTGTACGTGCCCACCAACCTGGGATACGTGCGCAGCGGTTTCGTCGACGCCGACGTGGGCAGGATACTGGCGGAGGCCCAGGCGCTAGTTGGGCTGCGCCATGGGGCGCTGGCGTCGCTGTTCTACCATCCGGGGCTGGGTTTGGGGCCCCTGCAGGAGCTGGTGGCCGGCCTGAAAGCGCAGGGGTGGAAGTTCCGCTCGCCAACCAGCCTGGCGTCGGACCGGTGACTGCGCGCCATGGCTGCGGCCGAGGGGCGGCGCCGGGTTCAGTTCGTCCTGCCTCACCAGACGGTGGTCAAGCTCGACCTGTTGAAGGCCCGTATGGGGGCCGCCTCCCGCACCGAAGTGCTGCGGGTGGCGCTGGAGCTGCTCCACTGGGCGTGCGAGCACATCGCCCGTGGGGAGGAGGTGGCGGCGGCGTCAGGCGATGAGGTGGAGGAGACCATCGCCATTCCCGGCGCCTACCTCCCCCCTTGCTAGGGGGTGGGGACGGTGCGCGTGTCCACCGACTTCCTCACCTACTTCTTCTTCGCCTTCTGTGTGGCCTACAACCTGGCGGTGTGTGTGCTGTTCCTGGTCCTGCGGCGGCCCGGGCACCGGCCGCGGCCCCGGGAAGGAGGCAGCGACTGGCCGGTCATCTCGGTGCTGGTGCCGACGCTGAACGAGGACCGGGTGGTGAGGCGGACGGTGGAGTGCCTGTTGGCCTTGCCCTACCCCGGCCGGCTGGAGGCGCTGGTAGTGGATGATCACTCCGACGATCGCACCGTGGCCATCGTCCAGGAGCTGGCCCTGGCCCACGCGAACGTAGACCTGCTGCGGCGGACGGCCGAGCGGTCCCGCCGAGGCAAGGGGGACAGCTTGAACCACGGGTTCTCCTACCTGTGCGGCCGCTTCCCGGACCGCGATCGGGCAGGGTGGGTGATGGCGGTGTTCGACGCCGACGGCCGGCCGCAGGAGGACGATCTGCTGCTCGAGGTGGGGGACGCGTTCGCCGATCCGCGTGTGGCCGCTGCCCAGTGTGGGGTGAGGATCCGGAACGGCCACCACCTGCTGGCCGCCCTCCAGGACGTGGAGTTCGCTACCTTCTCCTTCGTCACCCAATGGGTGCGGGACCGCACCTCTGGGGCGGTGGCCTTGGGCGGGAACGGCCAGTTCGTCAGGGCCTCGGCCCTGGTGGGGTTGGACGGGGCGGGGGCGCCCTGGGACCAGACTGCCCTGACCGAGGACCTGGACATCGGCATCGGGCTCCACCTGGCCGGCCAGCGGGTGCGCTTCCTCGATCGCTGGGTGGGGCAGGAGGGAGTAGAGTCCCTCCGCGCCCTGTTTCGGCAACGTCGCCGCTGGGCGTGGGGCTCTCTGCAAACCTTCCTCCGCTACGCCTGGTCCGGGCGACTGTGGCGGGCGCGACTGCCGTGGGCCAAGCGGCTCGACCTCAGCTACTACCTCACCTTCTGGATCGTCCCGTTCGTGGTCCTGTTCTCGCTGTTCCTGTCGTTGCTGGACCTGGCGGGTGCGGTGGTGATCACCAACCGGTTCGGCCTGCCGCTGCTGTTGGCCAACTCGTTCAGCTTAGTGCCCCTCATCGTGCTGGGGCTTCGCCGGGCGGGGTTCCCGGCGCGCAGGATCGCTTATCTGGTGCCGCTGACCGTGGTGTACGCCTATCACTGGGTCCCGGTGTTGGTGATGGCCTGGGCGAGTATCATCCGCCACCGGCGGCCGCAGTGGGCCAAGACGGAGCGATACGCCGCCGAGGAGCCGATGGCGTGATGGGGAAACTGAAGGCTGTGGCTGGGGTGGTCGCGTTGGTGGTCGCGGCGGGAGGCGTTCTTGCGGCCGGGCAGGCGGGGCCGGCCGCCCTGGCCATCTCCTTCTTGCTGGAGGGGGTGACCAACCAGGACATGGGGTTGTACACCCACTACGCGCCCCCCCCGGCCGGGAGGGAGATCCTCCTCCAGAACGTCGGCCTCCTCATGCAGTACGCCGTGCTCACCAAGGACCGCCCGCTCCTGGACGCTCAGCGACGGTTGGTGGAAGAGAACTTCCTGGATCCGCGGACGGACCTCCTCCACTGGCGGCTGGACGGGGACATGCAGCCGTTGGCCAGCCAGTGGGGAACCTACGCCAACGCCCCCGGGGATAGCCTGCGGGTGGCGGAGGCCCTGCTGGCCGCCCACGAGCTGTGGGGGGAGGCGGACTATCAAGCCCTGGCGCGGCGGGTGGGCAGCGGGTTGTTGGCCCACAACGTGGGCCCGCAGGGGGCGTTGCGGGCCTACGCGAGCTGGACTCAGGAAGGAAGTGTGGTCGCAGTCGGCCAGACGGTGGTCCTGGCTCACCTGGACCTGCCGGCCATGGCCGCCCTGGCCCGGGATGACCCCGCCTGGGAAGGGGTGGCTGCCCGGAGCCTGGGGATCCTGCTGGGCGGGATGAGCGGACAGGGTCTGTTCTACCACGCCTACCAGCCCAGCGACGGCGCCTACGTGCCCGGGGAGGGGAGCCTGATCGCCATGGCCCAAGCCGCCCTGCAGCTGGCCGGGTTCGGCCAGAGGTTCAATGATCCGGCCGCCCAGCGGGCCGCGGGGCAGTTCTTGGACCTGCTCCGCGCGGAGTACGGCCGGCGGGGCGTTCTCCCTGCCCGCTACGACGTGGTAAGTGGGCACCCAGCGGTCAGCTGGGAGAACCTGGCCGTGTACGCGCTGGCCGCCCAGCTGGCCTTCCAGCTTGGGGACGCGGTGTTCGGGGCCCAGCTCGTGGACCGGCACGTCTTGCCCCAGCAGAACCGCCAGCCGGTCTCGCCCCTGTACGGCGCGTTCACCTCGCGCCCTGACAACGCCTATACGTACGACACCTTGGAGGCGCTGTTGGCCCTGGCCGCCCGCCCTGCTCGGCGGGAGGACAGGCCCATCCGGGGCGTTTGGTACCTGGGGTGGGACAGGGAGAGCTACGCCCGCCCCGGGGTGGCCGAGGACCTCAAGGCCCTCCAGGCCCGGCTGTGTCCGACTCACATCGGCCTGTTCGCCGTGGTCACCCAGGCGGCCAAGGCCTCGTCCGACCCCGGCCGCGATCCGGTCAGCACGGTGTCCGACGAGACGCTGCGGGAGGTGATCGCCCGGGTTCACCGCCTGGGCATGGGGGTGATGCTGCTCACCCCGCTGTTCCCCGCTGACGGGACCTGGGAGGGGGCGATCCAGCCTGCGGACGTGGATCGCTGGTTCGCCCACTGGCGGGAGATCCTCCTCCACTACGCCGAACTGGCCGAGGGGGCCGGGGTGGAGGTGCTGCTGCTGGGCTCGGAGCTGGCCACCCTACGCGGCCACGTCGACCGGTGGAACGAGCTCATCTTTGCCGTCCGCAGCCGCTACCGGGGCAAGATCAGCTACTCGGTGAACTTCTGGGCCAACCGGGAGGAGTACCGCCAGGTGATGGCCATGTCCCAGTGGCGACACATGGACTACATCGGGGTCACCGGCTACTTCGAGCTCACCGAGGAGCTTGACCCCTCCATCCAGGAGCTGGAGGCCGGCTGGCGCCGGGACCAGGTGGGGCAGGATGTGGTGGCCGACTTGCAGGCCCTGAGCCGGGCGTACGACAAGCCAATCGTGTTCTGGGAGATCGGCTACCAGAGCAAAGACGGTGCGGCCATGTACCCCTGGAAGTTCCCCCGCCCGGGCCGGGAGGACGAACAGGAGCAGGCCGACGCGTGGCGGGCCTTCCTGAACGTGTTTTGGGGTCGGGATTGGTTCGCCGGCTACGGGATCTGCGCCGAGCACGTGGGGCTGCCCAAGGTCCCCCGGATGTACTCGATCCTGGGGAAACGGGCAGAAGCAGTGTTGGCCGAGGCCTGCGAGCAGTAGGCGGCGTTCGGCCGCCGCCAGGGGCTGGACTATAATCCCCCCGACATGCGAGTGTGGCTGGTGGTGGCTGCGCTGATGTGGTGTTCCCTGCCTGGCTGGGGGCTGCAGATCTCCCAGATCGAGTTCCGCCTTGCCCCGATCCCTGGGGAGGAGACCCAGTTCAGCTTTCAGGTGCGAAATGACGGCGGCTCCGCCCAGCGGGTGGCTGTGTACTTGGGCGACTGGACCAGGGATGAGACCGGGGCCAATCGCTTCCACCCGCCGGGAACGGTGGACCGGTCCCTGACCGGCTGGTTGTCAGTGACCCCGGCCAGCTTCACCCTGGCCCCGGGCGAGAATCGTCAGGTTGACTGCACCCTGACCCTCCCGCCCCCTGATCAGGTTCGACTGGCGGGCACCTACTGGGGGATGGTGTTCGTGCAGGGGGAGCCGCGGCCGGTGGAGCGGGAGGGGACCACCGTGCTGGCCGTGGAGCGGTTTGGGGTCAAGGTGTACGCCACGGTGGGAGGAGGCGAGCGGGCCGGGGAGATCCGCGGGATTCGCGTGCGGGGCTTGAACCCTATGTGGTTGGAGGTCAAGTTCGTCAACACGGGTACGGTCAACCTGCCGCAGGTTGACGGCTGGGCGGAAGTGATCGACGCCCAGGGGGCCAGTGTGGCCCGGGTGGAGCTGGACCCCTTCCCCGTCCTGCCCGGCGCCCAGCGGTGGGTGCGGCTGGACACCGACTTCCGCCCGCCGGCAGGCACCTACTCCGTCATGGTGGTGGTCGACGTGGGGGGGGAGGTGCTGATCGGTGGCCAGACCAGGCTGCAGGTCAGTCCGCTGGCCCTGGCCCCGCTGCCGGGCGCGGCGGGCGTCCCGCAAGACTTGGACGGGGACGGGTTTTACGAGGACGTCGACGGCAGCGGAACACTTGACTCCCAGGATGTATTGGCCTTCGTGCAGTCTTTCGACCTGCCCCGGGTGCAGGCAAGCTGGCGGGCCTTTGACTTCGACAACGACGGTGACGTCGACTGGGAAGACGTCTTCTCCCTGGAGGAGCTGGCGGCTCCCTGACGGCAGGTGGCCGCACCAAGGTCCGCTGGCGGGGATACCTGCTTCCTTGGCTGGCCCCGCGCTGGCAAGCAAGGTGATGCAGGATGCGCGGCAAGTTGATCGGCTGCGGGCTGGCCCTGTTGGCCCTGTTCCTGCCGGGCCAGGCGGCGAGTGACACCCTGTTCCGAGTGGTGGGGGGGGAGGTGGCCCTGGGCCAGGCCGCCCAGCTCGTGGTGGTGGTGGACCAGGCACCCGCCGGTGTGAGGGCGATGGAAGGGGTGCTGACCCTGACTGGCCCCGGCGCGCTGGGGGAGGTCAGCTCCCCCTATCAGATACAGCTGCTGGAGCAGACAGACAGGAGCGTGCGGTTCCGCTGGCTGGACCTGCAGGATGAGCTGGGTCCCGGCGCCGCGGGGCAGAAGCTGCTGGCCGTGCAGGCGATGGCCGAGGCAGCCGGAGAGCTGGCGGTGGAGCTGTCTGTCCCCTTCTTGGCCACCGACACCGGTGAGGCGGCGGCGGTCCGTGTGGAGGGAGAGCCCCTGGTAATCCGGCCGCCGGCGGCGCCGAACCGCCCCCCGACCGTGCACGGCGACCTGGTGGAGACCCAGGCAGGGGCCCCGGTCACCGTCGACGTGTTGGCCAACGACGCTGACCCGGACGGCCGGCTGGATCGGGCGTCGGTGAAGGTGGTCGTCCCCCCGGCCCACGGCGCGGTGGAGGTCGGCCCAGCCGGCGGGCTGATCTACACCCCGGCCGCCGACTTCACGGGGACGGACGAGTTCGCCTACACCGTGGCTGACGACCAGGGGGCGGCCTCCGACCCGGCCACGGTGCGGGTGCAGGTGCTGGCCCGGCCCGCTGAGGAGGGCACCCCCGGCGGTCCCAGCCTGCAGGTGGTCGGCGGGCAGTGGGAGTTTGGACAGACCGGATTGGTTCAGCTGGAACTGGTCGCCGGCGCGGGCGGGTTGCAGCGGCTGGCGTTCGCGCTGGCGGTGGCCGACCCCCAGGTGGCCACGGTGACGGGCATGGAGTGGAAGGGGCTGGCGGCGGGCCAGTGGGAGCTGGCCCGCCAGGAGTCGGGGTGGCAGGTGCGGGTCGCCGACCTGTTCGACGTGGTCGGCCCCCAGGGCCGGCTGGTGGCCCAGCTCCAGCTTGACTTCCGGGCTCTGGGGCGCACGCAGCTCCGCGTGGATGGGGTTCAGGGGGTAGACGACCAGGAAGACACGTTTGCCCTGCCGGGCCTGTCGGTGGAGGTGGGCTGCGTGCTGGGTCCCCTGGAGCCCGGCTTGAACCGTCCCCGCGATTTGGACGGGGATGGCAGGCTGGAGGACCTGGACGGGGACGGGGAGCTCACCTTGTGCGATGCGCTGCTGCTGGCCTTTCACTACGATCGGTCACCGCTGGCGGAGGCGGCGGGGGCAGTGGACTTCGACGCGGACGGGTCGCTGACGTTCGCCGACGCACAAGCTCTGGCCAAGCTCGTCGGGCGATGAAGTGGGCGGTGATCTGCGCGCTGGCCGTGGGGCTGGCGGCGGGCCAGCTGGGGGCACAAGGAGTGGTGGTCACTGTGGCCTCGCCGCCCCGCGCCGTGCAGCCGGGGGATATCGCCACGTTCGTTCTCTCCCTGGCCAACGCCACCGGTTCAGGCCAGGCCGTGGAGCTGGCCGTGGAGTTGCCCCCCGGGTGGTCCCTGTTGGGCGCAGTCCCGTCCGTGTTTCTTCCCTCCGGGGGCGAGGACGTGGTGTTCTTTGCGGTGGCGGTGCCGCGGACCGCGGCGGCGGGTGACTACGCCGTGGAGCTCGCCGCCCGCTGGGACGGGGACCAGGCCCAGGCCCAAGCCCTGGTCAGCGTGGAGGCGGTGGCCGGCGTGGCCCTGTCCTCCCCGCCGGGCCAGGCGGTCTTGCCCGGCCAGGAGGTGTCCTACCAGCTGCAGGTCCACAACCATGGCAACGTGCTCGACCGGTTCCGGGTGCGGGCGGTGTCGGTCCACAACTGGCCACTGCGGGTGGCACCGCGGGAGCTGGCGCTGGTGCCCGGGGAGGGCGGCGCGGTGGAGGTGACGGTGTCCGTGCCCCAGAACGCCGCGCCCGAACGGGACCTGCTGACCGTGACTGTCGAGTCGGTGAGCGAGCCGGCGGTGGGCGCGCAGGCCACCACGTTCACCACCGTGCTTCCCCCCACCCCGGGCAGGGTGACCGGGACCCACCTGGCCGAGTTGGACACCCGCTTGGAGGCGCAGCTCTCCGGCGACCTGGTGAGCGGGGCGCGCAGCTGGGTCTTGGCTGCCTCCGCCCTGGGGTCGGTGTTGGACGGGGAGCTGGCGTTTGATGCGGAGTGGAGGGGCCCGGCGGGGCCCGGCGGCTGGGGGCTGGAGGAGTTGTCCTTTGTTTACGTCCGCGAGACGGCGCGGGCCGCGGGTGGTGACGTGTCCCTGGCGGCCTCCCCCCTGGTGGCGGTGGGTGGCCGGGGGGTGGCTGTGGACTGGGGGGGCGAGGTGGCCTCGCTGGCCTTCCTCTCCGGCTGGGAGGATGGAGAGGCCTGCGCGGGGGCCAGGGTGGAGGTGACGCTGTCCGGGGCGGGGCTGGGCGGGGGGTGGGTGCACCGAGAGGGAGCAGAGAAGATGCGTGTCCTGGCCGCCTGGGGGAGCTGGGAGCCGGCTGCCGGGCTCGCCCTGCGGGTGGAGCGGGGCTGGGCGGGGGGGGATCCGCCCGGCAGCGATGCCCTGTGGGGCACAGTCACCGCCACCGGGGACCCGCTCCTGTTCCGCTTGGATGCGTTCTCGGTGGGGCCGGGGTTTCCCACCTGGCGGGCCGCCACCTGCGGGGTCAGCGTTGCCGGGAGGGTGGTGGCCGATCCGCTGTCCTGGCGACTGTCGGCCCAGCACTTCGTCGACCAGTCCACCTTGACCCGGACCTCAGA
>JBNGCS010000015.1:0-16060 GCA_049975705.1 Candidatus Bipolaricaulaceae bacterium
TCGACCTGCGGGAGTACGTCCGCGTGTTGTGGCAGGGGAAGTGGATCGTGGCCGCGACCTTGCTGGTGGCGGTGGGCGCCGCCCTGGCCGTATCATTTGCCGCACCCAAGCGGTACCGGACGGAGACCGAGCTGCTCATCTTTCCCCCATTGGCGCAGGAAGTCGGGGGGGACATCTTGGGGACCGTCTACTCACCCCAGACCTACAAGCGCTTGGCCATGGCCGCGGACTTGCTGCAACAGGTCATCGAGGAGGTGTACCCCCCAGATGAACGACCCTCCCCAGCCGGCCTGCAGGGCAGGATGGAGGTGGAGCTCGAACCAGGGGCCGCCGAGGACTTCCCCGGCCGATTTCCCCTCCACTTGCGGGTGAGGTTCACCGGGACCGAGCCCGCGCGCCTGCAGGCATTGGCCCGAACTTGGGCCGATGAGTTCACCGCCCGGAACGCCAAGCTGTTCCTCAGCCGAACCGCCCAATCGTACGAGTACATCAAGCAGAACTTCGACCAGGTCGAGGCGGAGCTCCTGGCCAAGGAGGCCGAGCGGCGGGATTACGCCCAGCAGCATCCGCTCGAGCTCCTCCAAGCCGAAGTTGATTCCCTGCAGGCCATCTACCAACAGGACCTGAAGCAGCTGGGGCAGCTGCACACCGCCCTGGCTGGCCAGACGGCGGCAGTCGCCGCCCTGCAAGCCCAGTTAGAGGAAGAGCCAGCGCATATCGTCCTGGAGAGCTCCATCTCCGAGGAGGCCCTGTGGACCTTCCTGGCGGGCCGGCCCGATGCGGCTGATCTCTCGGCCCTCCCCGAGCTGGTGTTCGCCAAACAGGAGGTGAATCCGGTCTACACCGACCTCCGCCGGCGACTGACCTCAGCGCTGGCGGAGTCAGGTGCCCTCCGGTCCAAAATCGACGGTCTGGAGGCGGCCGTGGTGACCACCGCAGCTGAGCTGAAGGAAGAGAGTGGTCGGCTGGCCGAGGTCCAGAGCTCCCTGGCCAGGCTGGACCGAGAGATATCCGTCCTGGAGGCGACCTACACCAGCCTGGCCGCCAAGCTGCAAGACGCCCGCATCTCGCGGGCCGAAACCGCCGAGCCGATCCGCGTGGTGGAGGAGGCGGTGCTGCCCCCCCAGCCCATCGGCCCCAGCAAGAAGATGAACCTGGCGGTGGCCACCGTGCTGGGGCTGTTTGCCGGGGTGCTGCTGGCCTTCTTCTGGCACTGGGTCCGCCGGCCGACTACAGGAGGGCGGCCAGGCGAAACAGGCCCCGGACCAACAGGTCGCGAAGCAGGTACACGGCCAGCAGGAGGATGAGCGGGGACCAGTCAACGGGGCCGGACAGGCCGAGGCGGATGAGCCCGTGCCGAATGGGGCCGAGCAGGGGCTCGGTGGCCGCCTCCAAACACCGGCGCAAGGGATGGTCTCGCTGCAGGGGGAGCCAGCTGACCACGGCGCGGCCCACCACCACCAAGCTGTAAGCCCAGGCGGTGGCCTCGACCAGTCGGGCCACAGCAACGATGAATGCCACCATTGTCCGGGCTATACTGCCTGTGATGCGCGTAGTGGTCAAGTTGTTCGGGGAATTCCGCGCCGCCACCGAGGGTGAGCGGCTGGAGCTGGACGTCCCCCCGGGGGCCAGCTGCCGGCAGGCGCTGCAGCAGCTGGTCCGGCAGGTCCCCGCCGTGGGCCCCCTCCTGTTTGACGACCAGGGGGAGGTGCGCGACCACCTGAACGTGTTCGTAAACGGACGCAACGTGAGCACGTTGGCGGGGCTGGACACTGAGCTCTCACCCGGGGACAGCCTGGCCTTCTTCCCCCCGGTGGGCGGGGGATGACAGCCGGCCGGCGCCCCGTATAATGGTGTTGGTTTTTGTGGTGGTGAAAAGGTGGTTAGAGAACGTTACCTGAACACCTCGCTCGCCAAGGCGTTGCGGGTGTTGGACCTGTTCGACGGAGACCGCGGGGAGATGTCGCTGTCGGAACTGGCCCGCAGGCTGGACGCGCGTCCGGGCAGCATCTACCCCATTGTCTACACCCTCCACCACTTCGGTTACCTCCAACGGGATCCCAGGTCGAAGCGGTACCGCCTGGGGCTGAAGTTCCTCTCCCAGGCCAACCAGATCCTCTCTTCCCTGGACTTCCGCCAGCAGGTCAAACCCGTGCTCCGCCGGCTGGCCCAGGAGCTCACCGCCAACGCCCACCTGGCCGTGCTGCACGAGGACGAGGTGCTGTACCTGGATCGGGAGGAGGCCGCACCCAGCGTGGTCATCCCCGCAGTGGTGGGCCGGCGGGTGCCCGCGCACTGCACCGCACTGGGAAAGGTACTGCTCGCCTACGACAACGAGGCGACTGAGCGGGTCCTGACCTGCGGGAAGCTGCCCCAGCTTACTCCCCGGACGATTAGCGACGCGGGCGCCCTGCGGGAGGAGCTGCGCAGGGTCAGGAAGGCCGGCTATGCCATCGACGACGAGGAATTCCACCAGGGCAACTTCTGCGTCGCTGCCCCCGTGCGCAACTTCCGCGGCGCGGTGGCGGGGGCGATATCGGTGTCCCTGGCCAAGGCCCGCCTGGACCACGAGCCGCAGGAGAAGTTCGTCCAGAGTTTGATTGCCGGCGCCTGGGAAGTCACCCAGGCCATGGGGTATGATGGGGCCTGACTCCACCGGCCAGCCAGTCCAAGGAGGGGAGAACAGATGGCAGAAGTGAAGCTCATGGAGGTGACCAAGAAGTTCGGGACCCTGACGGCGGTCAACCGGGTGACCCTGGAGGCCCAGGAGGCGGAGTTCATCGTCCTGGTGGGACCGTCCGGGTGCGGCAAGACTACCACCTTGCGGATGATCGCCGGCCTGGAGGAGGTCACCGAGGGGAAGATCTTCATCGGCGAACGCCTGGTCAATGACGTCCCCCCCAAGGACCGGGACATCGCCATGGTCTTCCAGAACTACGCCCTGTACCCTCACATGGACGTGTACAACAACATGGCCTTCGGGCTGAAGCTGCGCAAGGTGCCCAAGAAGGAGATCGACCAGCGGGTGCGCCAGGCAGCCGAGCTGTTGGGAATCACCGACAAGCTGCGTTCCAAGCCCCGGGAGCTGTCCGGCGGCCAGCGGCAGCGGGTGGCGGTGGGGCGGGCCATCGTGCGCAGCCCCAAGGTGTTCCTGTTCGACGAGCCCTTGTCCAACTTGGACGCCAAGCTGCGGGTGCGCATGCGGGCTGAGCTCGCCGAACTCCACCAGCGCCTGAAGACCACCACCGTGTACGTGACCCACGATCAGGTGGAGGCCATGACCCTGGGCCAGCGGGTGGCGGTGATGAAGGACGGCATCGTCCAGCAGTACCAGGACCCCCAGTCCATCTACGACCATCCCAACAACATGTTCGTAGCCGGATTCGTGGGCTCCCCGCCCATGAACTTCCTCGAGGCCAAGCTGGAGGGAGAGGACGGGGCCGTGTTCATCAAGGGCAAGGGGTTCAAGCTGCGGATGCCCGAGGATAAGGTCACCGACGCGGTGAGGAACCAGGTGGGCCGCGAGGTGGTCTTCGGGATCCGCCCCGAGGACCTCCGCTCCCAGGACATGGTCCACGATCAGGGGCCCGACACTTCCATGTCCGTCAAGATCCGAGTCCGCGAGGCCTTGGGCGACGAGATGGTGGTGTACGCCGACTGCGCCGACGAAGAAGTGGTGGCCAAACTCGACCCGCACACCAGGTTGGAACCGGGACAGGAGTTCACCCTGGTCGCCGTGCTGGACCTCATGCACCTGTTCGACCCAGAAACCGAGCAAGCCATTATCTGATTCCCGGGGGGGTCCCCCCGGCGTGGCCCGAGGCGGCCCCCGCTGACCGCACTGGGCAGCGCGGCGGCTGCCCCAGCCGAGTTGCGGCGTAATGCCGCCCACCCCCAAGGTGTATCTCCACGCCCCTTGAGGCTTCACCCTCAGCCGGGCCGATGGCCGATGGAGCGCTCCGCACCAGTCCGCTTCATGCAGCCAGCCGGCGCCGAGGGCCGACCAGGCCCGAGATGGTGGCCTGCACCAATCCTCCGAGATTCTTCCCGCAATCTGCGTCATGCCAGGCAGCCCATTTGGGGCGATCCGCTTTGACAATGGCAAAATAGGCTTGACTCCTGCAAATGTCTCCGCTATCATGGTTCGGTCATTCGCCATTAGCCAAGGAGGTGGTGGGAGGATCGGACAAGTTGGGATTGGGCACTGACGGCTCGGGATTTCTTCTGGAGTTCAGGGAGGTGGCGTGGTGAAGCGCAGGTTGGTTTTTTCTCTCTTGTTGGGGGTTCTGTTGATCGGCACGGCAAGCCTGGGTTGGGGGAAAGTCAAGATCGTCTTCTCCGACTGGCACCTTGTGGAGCCTCACTGGGAGAAGGCCCTCAAGGAAGCCATCGCCGAGTTTGAGGCTCAGAACCCAGATATTGATGTGGAGCTGGAGTACGTTTCGTACGGCGAGAAGGAGACCAAGTACATCACGGCCATCGAGGCCGGGGTGGGGCCCGACGTGATGCACCTGGGACCCATCGAGGTTTCCTTCGCGCAGTTCGCCTCCCGGGGATACTTCCTGGATCTCACCCCGTTTATCGAATCCGAGGAAGAGGACTTCCTCTCCTCCTGGTATTCCACCGCCCTGGGAGCTGTTCAGTATGACGACCGCTATTACGCCATGCCGGGGGACTTCATGTCCATGTTCCTGATGTGGAACAAACGGCTATTCGTTGAGGCCGGCCTGGATCCGTCCAAGCCCCCAGAGACTTGGGATGAGCTGTTGGACTATGCCACGGCATTGACCCGTGACCGCGATGGCGACGGCCGCACCGACACGTGGGGCCTGGGCACGGTGGGGGCGGTGGACCCCGGCTTCCAGCTCCGATTCAGCCCGCTCCTGTTCAGCTTCGGGGCCGATTACCTCACCCCGGACAACAAGTGCTCCGCCCTCAACACGCCCCAAGCCAAGGAGGCGTTCAAGTTCTGGGTCGATCTCTGCGCCGAGCACGAGGTCATCCCCCCCGGGGTCACGGACATGAACCCGGGCAAGGTACGGGAGCAGTTTGCCGCAGAAAAGGTGGCCATGATCCTCACCTCCGGCTGGGGCCCGCCGATCGTGAAGAGCATCCGCCCTGACGTGAACTGGGATCAGCTGCTCGGCTTCTCACACGTGCCGGTCAAGGCAGGTGCGGATCCAGAGTACAGGACAACGGCGTGGCTCAGCTACTGGGCCATCAACCGGAACACCGACCACCCGGAGGAGGCGTGGAGGCTGGTGAAGTTCATCACCAGCAAGGCCATGGAGGAGAAGTGGTTCCGCGACGCAAACGTGCTCTCCTCGCGGATCGACGTAACCGAAGCCTACGAGCCCATCCTCAGCAGTCCCAGCGCCCGGGTCAACGCCGCGGAGCTCTCCAAGGCCAAGCTCGTCCCCCTCATCCCGGAGTGGCCGCAGATCATCGAAGCGGTGAACGTCGCCGTGCAGAAGGGTTTCACGGGCGTCGCCCCTGACCGGGCCTTGGCGGAGGCACACCGCATCATCAACGACATCTTGGCCAAGTACCGCGAATCGGGCGAGGAGTGCCCGACTTATTGATGAGAACTGGGGGCTGTCCCCACTCGTATGGCCGGGGACAGCCCCCTTTGCTTTCGCCCTGAGGGGGGGCCATGAAGCGCAGGCAGATCCCAGCGCGCCCACTCAAAGCCAGCAAGAACCAGCGGGAAGGTTACTGGTTCATCCTCCCCTGCTTTCTTCTGCTGGCCGCGGTGATGGGTTTCCCCACAGTGATGGCCGTGCTGAACAGCTTCAGCCCCATTTGGACCGAGGGCTTACAGGGGTTCTCCCTGGACTACTACGCCCGCCTCCTGAACGACCACCTGTTCTGGAACTCGGTTCTCAAGACAGTGTATTTCGTGGGGGGGACGGTGGCCCTGCACCTGCTGGTCGGCCTGGCTGTGGCTCTCGCTCTGAACAGGGAGATTCGTGCCCGCAGGTTCTTCCGAGTCATGGCCATCCTGCCCTGGACCCTTCCCGACGTGATCACTGGTCTGGTCTGGGCTTGGATGTTCGATCCCCTGAGCGGAATCGTGAATGACTTCCTTTTCCGCATCGGGCTGATCGCCTCGCCGGTGGAGTGGCTGGCCAGCCCGGGCATGGTGATGCCCAGCGTCATCCTGGCGGACACGTGGCGCGGGTACCCGTTCGTGATGTTGGTCCTTCTTGCGGGCCTCCAAGCTATCCCCCGCCAGCTCTACGAGGCGGCCAAGGTGGACGGGGCGTCCTGGTATCACGAATTCCTTCACATCACCTTGCCCAATCTGAAGAAAATGATCGTCATCGCCACGATCCTAGATATCGTATGGCAAACGAGAAGATTTGGACTGATCTGGGTGATGACCCAGGGGGGGCCTGCCCGATCCACCGAAATACTATCAGTACTCGCATATAAACACTACTTCAAGTTCTTTAACTTCGAATACGCCTCCGCCATGTCGGTGGCCATGGCCTTCATCCTCCTGTTGATCGGACTTCCCTACGTCCGCATGGTCGTGAGGAGGGCGTGATGCAGCGAAAGCTGAGCCGGCCGTTGATTTACCTGTTCCTGATCGCCATGCTAATCTTCAACGTGGTCCCCTTCTACTGGATGGTGGTCACCTCCTTCAAGACCGACGCGGAAGCCTACGCCATCCCCCCCACCTGGTGGCCGGTGAACCCGACCTTGCAGGAGGGATACGGGAAGGTCCTTATCTGGACGAACTTTCCTCGCCATTTCCTCAACAGCATCGTCGTCTCACTGGGCGCAGCCCTGCTGTCGACGTTGGTGGGAGCGTTGGCCGGCTATGGATTCTCCCGGTTTGAGTTCAAGGGCCGGACCTCACTCATGGCCGTCCTCCTGGCTTCTCAGATGGTCCCCGGGGTGCTGTTGGTGGGACCCTATTTCAAGATGCTGGCCAGAGTCGGTCTGTACAACAGTTATCCCGGACTCATACTCGCCTTCTGCACCCTCACCCTTCCGTTCAGCGCCTGGATGCTCAAGGGGTTCATCGACACCGTACCCGCGGAACTGGACGAGGCGGCCATGATCGACGGATGTTCCCGCCTGCACACGTTCATCCGAGTGGTGTTCCCCCTGATCACCCCGGGAATGGTGGCCACGTTGATCTTCGCCTTCCTCCTCGCCTGGGGGGACCTGCTGTGGGTCCTGTGCCTCACCAGTACAGACTCGATGGCCACGGTGACCCTGGGCCTGACCCGGTTGGTCACCCAATTTCGAGTCATCTGGCCACAACTCATGGCCGGCTCGGTGATCGCCGCCTTCCCACCGATGATCCTCTACCTCCTGTTGCAGAACTATCTGGTGAAGGGCCTGACCGGCGGGGCGGTGAAGGAATAGGGGGGTCGGTATGCAGCTCGCAGGCAGAGCAGCGTTGGTGACGGGAGCCGCACGGGGCATCGGCCGGGCCATCGCGTTGGCGCTGGCCCGGGAGGGAGCTGACGTGGCCATCTGCAGCCGCACCGAGGAGCAGGTGAACCGCGTCGCCGACGAGATCAGAGCACTGGGCGCCTCCGCCTTGGGGGTGCCGGCGGACGTGTCCCGTCCGGACCAGGTCCGGGGCCTCTTCCAGCAGGTCGTAGACCAGTTCGGCCGTCTGGACATCCTGGTGAACAACGCCGGCATCATCCGGCGGGGTAAGCTAGAGGATCACACCGACGAAGACTGGGAACTTGTCCTGGCCGTGAACTTGCGGGGCACCTACTACTGCTGCCGGGAGGCGACCAGACTGATGAAGCCCCAGCGCGGGGGGCGCATCGTCAACATCTCCTCGGTCGCCGGCAAGGTGGGCGACATCACCTCCGCGCCCAGCTACGGGCCCTCCAAAGGGGCGGTGAACACACTGACCAAGTCGCTGGCGCGGGAGCTGGCCCCTTACGGAATCACGGTAAACGCAGTTGCTCCCCATGCCATCGAGACGGAGATGAGCGCCGAGTGGTCGGAGGACAAACGCAAGGCGGTCGTCTCCCAGATCCCGCTCGGCCGCATGGGGAAGCCCGAGGAGGTGGCTGCGGCAGTGATGTTCCTCGCTTCCGACGCCGCCGGTTTCATTACCGGGGAGATCCTCGACGTCAACGGCGGCTACTTGATGGACTGAGGAGGTGACATGGGCAGGCTCACCGGGAAGACGGTGGTGGTGATCGGGGGGGCAGGAGGACTGGGAAGCGTATTCTGTCGTGGCCTGGCCGGGGAGGGCGCGCAGGTGGTGGTGGCGGACCTCGCCGGGGACAAGGCGGAGGCGTCGGCCCAGGCCATCCGGGACCAGGGGGGGCGAGCACGCGCCGCTCAGGTGAACGCCCTGGACCAGGGAAGTCTCAACCAGTTGTTGGAGACTGTCCGCGAGGAAGCGGGCGCGGTGGACGGCCTGGTGAACGCCGCCGGGACCCACTTGCGCAAGCCCGCCACGGAGATCAGCGACGAAGAATGGGACCGGGTCATGGCCATCAATTTGAAGGCCGTGTTCCTTGCCTGCCAGGCCTTTGGGCGGGCCATGATCGAGCAGGGGCGGGGAGCCATCGTGAACATCGCCTCCATGGCCGCCCACGTCGCCCTGAACGAAGCCCTGGCCTACTGCGCCAGCAAGGGCGGGGTGCTGATGCTCACCAAGGCCCTGGCCCGGGAATGGGCGTCCCGCGGGGTGCGGGTGAACGCGATCTCCCCGGGCTTCTTCGTCACAGCCTTGAACCGCGACATGCTCAGGCCGGGCAGCGAACGCCGACGACGTGTCGAAGAACGTACCCCCCTGGGGCGGCTGGGAGAACCCAGTGAGCTGGTGGGAGGGCTGGTCTACCTTCTGTCCGATGAGGCCTCATTCGTCACTGGCACCACTCTCGTCGTGGACGGCGGCTTCTTGGCCGAGGGGATCTAGCTCCGGCGGAAGCGATCGGCAAGCTCACGGTTGACCAGCCCCTCGGGGAGGATCCCGTTGAGCGCCCGGCCGATGTCACGGGCAATCTTGCGGCGGAGATCGGCCTGGGATTCCTCGGAGTACCACGCCACGTGGGGGGAGAGGATCACCTGATGCAATCGGAGCAGTTGGCTGTCGGGACGCGGAGGCTCCGGATCAGTGACGTCCAGACAAGCACCGGCCAACTCGCCTGCCTGAAGGGCGGCGACGAGGGCCTGTTCGTCGACGATTGGACCCCGGGACGTGTTGATGATGCAGGATGTCGGCTTCATCTTGGCCAGGGCCTCCCGATCGATCAGGTGGCGGGTAGCGTCAGTCAACGGGACGTGTACGGACAGGAAGTCGCTGCGCGTGAGGAGCGCGTCGAAATCGACCTGCTCCACGCCCTCCTCGGCGAAGGCGCCTGCGGGGACGTAGGGATCGTGTCCAATCACCACCAAGCCGAATGCCCTTCCCTTGCGGGCCACCCTCCGGGCGATCTTGCCGAAACCCAACACTCCCAGCACGCGGCCCTGCAGGCGATGGATGGGGCGTCCCGTCTTCCAGTCCCACCCGCGGCGGCGAACATGGTCTGTGTAGAGAGCCGTCTTCCGCGCCCAGGTGAGCAGGAGGGCGATGGTGTGGTCGGACACCTCGTCCTCACAGTACGAGGGGACGTTGATCACCGGAATCCCGGCCTGGGTGGCAGCCCGGACATCTATGTTGTCAACCCCGATCCCAAACCTCCCCAGCGCCCGGCATCGCCTGAGCCGGGCGATGACCTCACCGGGGACGGGCGCCGCCTGCGAAATGAGGGCATCTGCGTCCTCGCCTACCGCCAGCACCTGGTCAGGGGTGGAGCACTGAGCAGGGACCAGCTGCGCGCCCCATTGCCAGAGCTCCCGGGTTTCGATAGCCAGGTCGGGGTAGTTGTAGTCAGTGACAACCACGCGCCATTGCTTGCCGGGTAGCATCGCTCTCATCCCCGTAGCAGTTTATACACAGGAGTACAGCATTTGTCATGGGCAAATTAGTTCGGGAGGTGACCATGTTTTCCCTCAAGGGCCAAGTGGCGCTGGTGACCGGTGGGGGGCGGGGGCTGGGGCGCGGAATCGCCCTGGCCCTGGCTGCGGCGGGGGCCGACGTGGCGGTGGTCAGCCGCACGCGGCCGGAGCTTGCCAGCACGGCCGAGGAGATAGAGGCCGGGGGGGGCAGCGCTTTGCCCATCGTGGCAGACGTCGCCCAGGCAGGCGAGGTACGGCGCATGGTGGCGGAGGTGACGGATTGGCGCCAGAAGCTGGATGTCCTGGTGACCGCCGCTGGGGTCAACCGGCGCATCCCCTCGCTCATGGTCAGCGAGGAGGCGTGGGACTGGATCCTGGGGGTGAACCTCAGGGGCACGTTCCTCGCCTGCCAAGCGGCCGGTGAGGTGATGGTGCGCCGACGCTGCGGCAGCATCATCACCATCGCTTCCCTGTTGTCAGCGGTGGGCATCCCCAAGCTGGCCCCGTATGCGGCCTCAAAGGCCGGGGTGGTGGGATTGACTCGAGTGCTGGCTGCAGAGTGGGGGCCGCACGGGGTGCGGGTGAACGCCGTCGCCCCCGGGTACTTCCGTACCCGCATGACTGAGAGACTCTTCGCAGACCCCGACTGGCACGACAGCTTGAGACGGCAAGTCCCGTTGGGAAGAGGGGGGCTGCCGGAGGACCTCGGCGGCACGGCGGTGTTCCTCGCCTCTGAGGCCTCGCGATACCTCACCGGCCAGGTGATCTACGTGGACGGCGGGTACCAAGCGGCCCGCCAATGATGACTTTGTGTTGAGCTAAAGCGCGTTGACGAAGGCAAATTTACCAGGTATCCTGCCTGCGAAAGGGGGAAGCGTGGGGAAGGCAACAATGATACTGGAACGTGTAATTGACTTGGGGGCGCTGGGGATCATCCGGGTGCAGACTGCCGAGGACTTGGTGCGGATGGCGGAGGCCCTGTACGCGGGAGGGCTGTCGTGCCTGGAGATCACCATGACCACGCCCGGGGCCCTGCGGGCCATCGAGCAGGCAAGGGAACGCCTCCCGGACGTCCTCATGGGGGCGGGGACGGTACTGGACGCCCCCACCGCCCGCCAGGCCATTCTGGCCGGAGCTCAGTTCTTGGTGACCCCGACGGTGAAGCTGGAGGTCGTCGACACTGCTCACCGGTACGGGATACCGGTCATCCCGGGGGCGATGACCCCCACGGAGATCCTCACCGCCTGGGAGGCGGGGGCGGACATGGTCAAAGTCTTTCCGGCCTCCACGCTCGGCCCCAAGTACCTGCAGGAGGTGCACGGACCGCTCCCCCAGATCACCCTGGTCCCCACCGGGGGGATCACCGCCGACAACGCCCCCGAGTTCATCCGGGCCGGGGCGGCGGTGGTGTGCGCCGGCTCGTGGCTGGTGGACAAGCGGGCGGTCGCCGAAGGCCGGCTCGAGGTACTGACTGCACGGGCCAGGGCGCTCGTGGAGGCCGTCCACGGAGCGCGGGCGGAGACGGGTGGCGAGTGACCGATGGGGTATGCAACAGGGGAAAGCGCCGCAGGGAAAGGAGGGGAGATGACCCACGACCTGGTGACGTTCGGGGAGACCATGGTCCGCCTGTCGCCCCCCGACTTCCGCCGCTTGGAGCAGACTACGCTGCTGGAGGTGAACGTCGGCGGGTCGGAACTCAACGTGGCCGTGGCCGCACAGCGTCTCGGCCTGAAGACCGCCTACGTGACCCGCCTCACGGACAACCCGTTGGGGAGGATGATTGCCGGCAAGGCCCGCGAACACGGGGTGAACACTTCCCACATCGTGTGGACAGATCAAGACAGGGTGGGGGTCTACTTCGTGGAGTTCGGGGCCTCTCCCCGGGCCAACGCGGTGCTCTACGACCGGCGGGACTCGGCCATGGCCAAGATCAAGCCGGGGGAGGTGGACTGGGAACAGATGTTCGCTGACTGCCGTCACTTCCACACCTCCGGGATCACCCCGGCCCTGTCCCCCACGGCGGCCGCGGCGACCGCAGAGGCGGTGCGGGCGGCCAAGGCCGCCGGGCTCACCGTGTCGGTGGACCTCAACTACCGGGCCCGCCTGTGGTCCCAGGACGAGGCCCGCAAGGTGATGACCGACCTGACCCGGCAGGCGGACATCCTCATCACCACCGAGGAGGACACCGAGCGAGTGTTCGGGATCAAGGCTGAATCATACGAAGCTGTGGCCGAACGGCTGGCCCGCGAGTTCCAACTGGCCGCGGTGGCCATCACCCTGCGGGAGACTCCGTCGGTGTGGCGCAACACTTGGTCGGCCATCGTGCTCGCCGACGGGAGGCTCTTCGTGGGCCCCAAGTTCGAGATCGAGATCGTCGACCGGGTGGGGGCCGGAGACGCGTTCGCCGGGGGGTTCCTCTACGGCTGGCTCACCGACGGCCCGGAGGCCGGGGTGAACTACGGGGTGGCCATCTCCGCCCTGGCCCAAACCAACCCCGGGGACCTGTGTTGGGCCACCCGGGCGGAGGCGGAACGGCTCCTCAAGGGCGGGGGCCTGCGCATCGTCCGCTGACGGCTGGCCTTCCGAGCCGCTAACCGGGGGCAGAGAAAAAACTGATCGTCGTCATGGGGGAGCCGGCGGCCCGGGCGTACGCTGTTGTCACCTGACACATGCGACAGGAAATCCGGTTCGCTGGCTTCGGCGGCCAGGGGATCATTTCCGCTGGCCGCATCGCTGGACAGGCGGCGGTGCTGCACGATGGAAGACAGGCCGTGCTGGTGCAGTCGTACGGCCCGGAGGCCCGCGGCGGAGCCTGTTCGGCGGAGGTGGTGGTCGCGGACCGCCCGGTCGATTACCCGCTGATCACCCAGCCGGACGTGGCAGTGATCATGTCGCAGGCCGCCTACGAGAAGTTCGGCCGCGACGTCCGCCAGGGGGGCCTACTGATGCTGGACAAAGATCTGGTGGAACACGGCCCGCGCGACGACGTGCAGCTGGTGGAGGTCCCGGCCACCCGACTGGCCGAGGAGCTGGGGCGGCGGATCGTGGCCAACGTGGCCATGCTGGGGGCACTGGCCGGCTTGTGGTCAGCCATCTCCAAAGACGGCCTGCTGAACGCGGTGTTGGCGGCAGTTCCGCCGCACACCAGAGAGCTGAACCGCCGCGCCTTCGAAGCCGGTTTCCACTACGTGGAGGAAAACGTTCATGAATCTTGAACCGCAGTCCGCAGAACGTGATCCGCATTCCCTTGAGCGCGGCGGGACCCCGGACCGCGGGTCACGAGTCAGAGGTTACGGATCACACGCCCGCATCGGCGTGTTCGTCTGTCATTGCGGGCACAATATCGCCGGCACGGTAGACGTGGAAGGAGTGGCCGAGGCCCTGGCCGGCTATCCCGGGGTGGTCTACTCTACTCACTACGACTATATGTGCTCCGACCCCGGCCAGGACCTGGTGCGCCGGGCGGTGCGCGAGCACCGGCTGACCGGGGCCGTGGTGGCCGCCTGCTCCCCCTCCATGCACGAGGCCACCTTCCGGCGGGCGGCCCAGGAAGCGGGGCTCAATCCTTACCTGGTGGAGATCGCCAACGTCCGGGAACAGTGTTCTTGGGTCCACACGGGGCCCTCCACCACGGACAAGGCCATCCGCATCGTGCGGGCCGCGGTGGAGAAGGTCAGGGGCAACCACCCGCTGGAGCCGGTGGAGATTGATCACGCGGACAAGTGCCTGGTGATCGGCGGGGGGATCGCCGGCATCCAGGCCGCCCTGGACGTGGCGGAGGCCGGCTACGAGGTCCTGCTGGTGGAGCGGTCGCCGAGCATCGGCGGGCACATGGCCCAACTGTCTGAGACCTTCCCCACCCTGGATTGCTCCCAGTGCATCCTCACCCCCAAGATGGTGGAGGCGGCCCGCCACCCCAGGATTCGCCTGCTCACCTACGCCGAGGTCGAGGAAGTGACGGGGTTCGTAGGCAACTACCGGGTGCGCATCCGCAAACGGCCCACCTACGTGGATCCAGACAAGTGCAACTTGTGCGGAGACTGCGTCCAGGTGTGCCCGGTGCGGGTGCCGTCCGAGTTCGACTGCGGACTGGCCGAACGGGCGGCCATCTACGTTCCCTTCCCCCAGGCGGTCCCTTCCTCTTACACCCTGGACGAAGACGCGTGTCTGGGGCTCAAGCCCCTGCGGTGCTCGGAGTGCGCCCGGGTCTGCGAGGCCGGGGCCATCGACTTCGACATGCAGGAGGAGGTACTGGAAGAGGACGTGGGCGCCATCGTGGTGGCCACCGGCTACGAGCTGTACGCCAAGGAGCGCATGGCCGAGTACGGCTACGGGGAAATCCCCGACGTCATCGACGGGCTGCAGCTGGAACGCATGCTGTCGGCGTCCGGACCCACCGGGGGCGAGGTACGCCGCCCCTCCGACGGGCGGACCCCCAAGGAGGTGGCCTTCATCCAGTGCTCGGGCTCCCGGGATCCGGAGCTCCACAAGCCGTACTGCTCCAAGATCTGCTGTATGTACACGGCCAAACACGCCCTGCTGTACCGGCACGCGGTCCCCGACGGCCAGGCCTACGTCTTCTACATCGACATCCGCGCTGGGGGGAAGGGGTACGAGGAATTCGTCCAGCGGGCGATGGAAGAGGAGCGGATCCTTTACCTGCGGGGCAAGGTGGCCAAGGTGTTTCAGGACGGCGACAAGGTGGTGGTGTGGGGGGTGGACACCCTGACCGGGAGACGGGTGGAGGTGCGGGCCGACCTGGTGGTCCTGGCTCAGGCCGTGGTGCCGGCGCCCGGAGCTGCCGAGCTGGCCCGCAAGCTCAGGATCTCAGCCGACGAACACGGCTTCCTCCGGGAGGCCCACCCCAAGCTGCGGCCGGTGGAGTCCCTCACCGGGGGCGTCTTCCTGGCCGGAGTGGCCCAGGCGCCCCGCGACATCCCCGACGCAGTCGCTCAGGCCTCCGGGGCGGCGGCCAAGGCGATCGGCCTGCTGGGTGCGCCCAAGTTGGTCCACTCCCCTGAAGTGGCCCAGGTGGACGAGGAGCTCTGCTCCGGGTGTGGCATCTGCGCACCCCAATGCCCCTACGAGGCCATAACCGTCACCGAGGTGGCCGAGGTCAACGACGTGCTGTGCGAGGGCTGCGGTACCTGCGTGGCCGCTTGCCCCTCCGGGGCCATGTCCCTGCGTAACCTCACCGACGACCAGATGACGGCCATGGTGCGGGCCGCCCTGTCCGCCGAGGGGCAAGCCGAGGAGGCAGGAGCGGAGGAGGTAGCCGGTGCGCGTTGACACCCAGAAGCGCGGGGCCCGGCCGGCGGCCCCAGGCGATTTCCAGCCCACCATCGTGGCCTTCCTGTGCCGCTGGTGCGCCTACGCCGGCGCGGACCTGGCGGGGACCAGCCGCCTGCAGTACCCCCCCAACGTCGTGCCCCTGCGGGTGAACTGCTCTGGCCGAGTGGAGCCGGAGTGGGTGCTGGAGTCCCTGCGCCAAGGGGCGGACGGGGTGTTGATCGGCGGCTGCCACCCCGGGGACTGCCACTACGTGTCCGGCAACTACAAGGCCCGCAGGCGGATCTACCTGCTGCGCCGGGTGCTGGCCGAGCTGGGGATCGAGCCCCAGCGAGTGCGGCTGGAGTGGGTGTCGGCCGCCGAGGGGGCCAAGTTCGCCGCTGTGGTGACTCAGTTTGTGCAGGAGCTGCGGGCCCTCGGCCCCATCCGCGCCCCGAACGGGGGTGACGGTGATGAGTGAACGGCGCGCCGACGCCAAACCGAAGATCGCCGTGTACTGGACCGGGAGCTGCGGGGGGTGCGATGTCTCCTTCCTGGAGGTGGGAGAGGGGATCGTGGAGATACTGTCGGCCGTGGACATCGTCTTCTGGCCCGCCCTCACCGACAGCAAGCGCACCGATCTGGAAGCCCTGCCCGCCCGGACAGTGGACGCGGCCTTGATCAACGGCACCATCCGCACCGAGGAGAACCTGGAGATGGTCCGCCTCCTGCGAGAGAAGGCCGAAGCGGTGGTGGCCTACGGTGCCTGCGCCCACCTGGGGGGAATCCCTGCCCTGGCCAACCTGACCGCCGGGGACCAATTGGCGAGGGCGGTTCTGGGCGAGGGCTGGCGGCCCGGGCC
>JBNGCS010000015.1:16070-56530 GCA_049975705.1 Candidatus Bipolaricaulaceae bacterium
GTTCCCCCGCCCGGCGGGGGCTCGGAGGATGCCCCCCCGCAGCTGCTCCCCCAGGCATATCCCCTCCACGCGGTTGTCCAAGTGGACTACACGGTGCCTGGCTGCCCACCGCCGGCCCCTCTCATCGCCGAGTTTTTCACCGCCTTCCTGTCCGGGCAACTGCCGCCGGCCGGATCCGTGTTCGCGGCGGACAAGGCCCTGTGTGAGGAGTGCCCGCGAGAGAGAGAGAATCAGACGATTGAGCGGTTCGTCCGGCCCCACCAGGTGGTGGCCGACCCAGATCGCTGCCTCCTGGACCAGGGGATCCTGTGCCTGGGACCGGTGACCCGGGGCGGGTGCCAGGCGGCCTGTCCCCGGGCGGGGATGCCGTGCACCGGCTGCCTCGGCCCCACCCCCAAGGCCGGGGACATGGGGATGGCCATGATTTCCGCACTTGCCTCGCTGGTGCGCGCCGGGGAGGAGGGCGAGGCGGCCATCGGCCAGGAGAACGATGTCCTGGACCAACTCGTGGACCACATCGGCAGCCTGTACAAGTACGGGCTGTCGCCCGCGGCCCTCGGCCGGCGCCAGGGCCGCACCGCCCGCCCCGCCGCGCGGGCCGGGGGCGGCGGAGGTGGAGCATGAAGAGGATCGTCATCGACCCCATCACCCGGCTGGAAGGTCACGGGAAGATCCTCCTCTACCTGGACGAGGCGGGGGGCCTCAGTGGGGCGGCCCTGCAGATCCCCGAGTTGCGCGGGTTCGAGCAGTTCTGCCGCGGACGTCGTGGCGAGGAGATGCCCCAGATCACGGAGCGGATCTGTGGAGTGTGCCCGGAAGCCCATCATTTGGCCTCGGCCAAGGCCCTGGACGACGCCTTCTCCGCCTCCCTGCCCGAGCCGGCCCGCCTCCAGCGGGAGCTGTTCTATAACGCCTACATCTTCTCCGACCACCTGCTGCACCTGGTGTTCTTGGGGGGGCCGGACATCCTGCTGGGGGAGGACGTGCCCAAGGCGCAGCGGAACGTCCTCGGCGTGCTGGCCGCGCACCCCGAGCTGGGGCGGCAGGTGGTGTCCGTGCGGGTCCGCGCCCAGAAGATACTGGAGGTGATCGGGGGGAAAGCCATCCACCCGGTGTTCGCCTTGCCCGGCGGGGTGGCCCGCCCGCTGCCCGAAGAGGAGCGGGAGGCGATCCGCGGCCACACCCACGCCATGGTGGAGTTGGCCGAGCGGATGGTGAACTTCTTCCACGAGGAGGTCCTGCCTGATCCAACTATCCAGTCCCTGCTGCTGTCCGAGGACGCCCAGCTGCCACTCCACAGCATGGGGCTGGTGGACGAGGGCGGGGCGCCCAACTTCTACCACGGCCGGCTGCGGGTGGTCTCCCCGACTGGGGAGGAGGTCTACCTGGGAGACGCCCGCCAGGGCTTGGGGCTGATCGAGGAACGCACCGAGCCGTGGACCTACGTGAAATTCCCCTACCTCAAGGAGTTGGGCTGGACAGGGTTCGCCGGCGGGGAACAGTCGGGCATCTACCGGGTGGGGCCGTTGGCGCGGATCAACGTGGCCCAGCGCATGGCCACCTCGCTGGCTCAGGAGGAGCTGGAGCGGTTGGCTGACCACTTCGGATCTATGCCCGTGCACGCCACCTTCGCCTATCACTGGGCCAGATTGGTGGAGCTGGTGCAGGCGGCCGAGGCGGCCGCCGCCCTGGCCGAGGAGGATGCACTGACCGGGCGCCAGGTCCGCGGGGAACTGGGCCCGCCGGGGGAGGGGATCGGGGTGGTGGAGGCCGCCCGGGGGACGTTGTTTCACCACTACGTCCTGGACGACGACGGGTTGGTGGAGGCGGTGAATTTGGTGGTGGCCACCACCCACAACGCGGCCGCCATCGGCCTGTCCGTACGGCAGATGGCCGAGGCGGTGGTGCGGGAGGGGGACCTGGACGAGCGGCTGCTGAACCGAGTGGAGATGGCATTCCGGGCCTACGATCCCTGCCTCGCCTGCGCCACCCACTTCCTGCCAGGGGACATGCCGCTTTCGGTGGAGATCTATGGACCTGATGGGAAACTCAAGACTAGGGTCGCGCGGTGATGCGGCAGTGGTAGCCCTGGGCAACCCCTACCGCACCGACGATGGGGTGGGCATAGCTGTGCTCCGCGCCCTGGGGGGCGAGACCGGTGTTCCATCCTCCGTCACCGGGGACCGCTCCCACGTTGACCACGGGTCATCGGCGGGGAGCTACCACCTGGTGGAGTCGGCCCATGGAGGGATGCCCTTGGCCCAGACCCTGGTGGGCCTCCGGCGGGCGCTGGTGGTGGACGCCGCCCCCTTCCTCCCTCCCGGCCAGCTCTCCCTGTTTCCCATAGCGGACGGATCACCAATCCCGGATCAAGTCGGCTGGCTGCACGGCCTGGGCCTTGCGGAGGCCCTCGCCGCCCTCGCCCACGCCGGGCTGCCCGTGCCGGAGTGCTGGGCGCTGGCGATCGGGGTGCCGGCCGATCCCCCGTTTGGGGAGGAGCTGTCCCCCTCAGTGGCCCGGGCGGTGCCCCGCGCCGTCGAGGAGGTGAAGCAGTGGCTGACCAGACAGTGACCGGAGGCCCGTTGCACCTGGCCCGGGCGGGGACCTCACCGCTGGCCGTCAAGGTGGAGGAGCTGTCGGGGGAGAAGCTGTACACCTGCTACCAGTGCGGCAAGTGCGCCGCCGGATGTCTGTTCGCCGAGGACATGGACCTCCTCCCCAACCAAGTGCTGCGACTGATCCAACTGGGCGATGCAGCGGTGCTCGCGGCACGCGCCCCCTGGGTATGCGCCTCGTGCCTGGCCTGCGCGGTGCGGTGTCCGCGCGGGGTGGACATCGCCAAGGTTATGGAGGGCCTGCGGCTGCTGGCCCTGCGCCAGCGCAAGGTGGCTCCGGAGGTCGATCTCCGCCAGCTCGCCCAGCCCGGGCTCCCCCAGATCGCCGTGGTGGGGGCGGCGAGGAAACTGACGCCGTGATCCACCAACCTTGGGCCGTGAACCGTGATCAGCGATGCTGGGAGCATGCGAGTTGAGGCTGAACGGCGGGAGGAGCCGAGGTGACAGTGATGAGTCGTAACCTGCGCGTCGAGCAACCCGAAGGCGGTGCGCCGGATCACGGATCACGCATCCCCTACTTCCCCGGCTGCGGGCTGAAGGATCAGGCGCGTAGGTTCGAAGCGACGGCCTTGGCGGCCATGCGGCGGCTGGGCTGGGAGCTGGCCGAGCTGCCCGAGTGGAATTGCTGTGGCACCGTCTACTCGCTGGCCACCGATGACCTGATGCGACACCTGGGCCCGGTGCGCAACCTGATCCGCGTCCAGCAGCTGGGCAAGTCCCGGCTGGTCACCCTGTGTTCCATGTGCTACAGCACCCTGAAGCGGTCGGCGAGCTTCGTGACCCAGGACAGCGACAGGCTGGAGCGGGTGAACGCATTCCTGGACCAGGAGCCCGACTACCAGGGCGGGGTGGCAGTGGTCCACCTGCTGGAGGTGTTGCGGGATGAGGTGGGATTCGACACTCTGCGGGCCAGCCTGCAGCGCCCGCTCAGCGGGCTGGCGGTGGCCCCCTACTACGGGTGCACGTTGCTGCGGCCGCGGGGGATGGGCCTGGACGACCCCGACCGGCCGCAGGTATTCGAGGACCTGCTGTCAGCGCTGGGGGCGGACGTGGTAGACTACCCCCAGAAGGTGGAGTGCTGTGGAGCCTACCTCACGGTCGGCTCGCCGGAGGTGGCCGGCAGGCGGGCCGCGGCCATCCTGGGGGCGGCCGCCCGGGCAGGGGCGGGCGTGGTGGCCACCAGCTGCCCGCTGTGCCAATTCAACCTGGAAAGCCGCGCGGCTCAGTTCGCCCGGGAGTTCGCCGGACCGCGGGCTCCCAGCGTGTACTTCACCCAGCTTCTGGCCTGGGCGCTGGGGGAGGAGGCCGAGTTGCCCTCCGGGCTACAGCCCGCGGCCGCAGGGGAGGCGGGTGGCGGTGGCTAGACGGCCTGCAGCCGGGTCAGGCCGACGCCGGCCGGCAGCAACCACACAGGAGGTGACACGATGAATCCAAACCAGGATATGGTCACCGTCTACATCATGGGCAAGGCGTACCAGGTGCCCGCCCAGCTGACCATCATGAAGGCGATGGAATACGCCGGCTACCGGCTGGTACGGGGGGTGGGCTGCCGGGGGGGGTTCTGCGGTGCGTGCGCCACCGTGTACCGCCTGGCGGGCGACTACCGCCTCCACGCTGACCTGGCCTGCCAGACCACGGTCCAAGACGGCATGTGCATCGCCCAGCTTCCATTCACCCCCGGGGAGCGGGCGCCGTACCAGTTGGCCGACCTGTCCCCGGAGGACAACCCGCTGCTGGCCCTGTACCCGGAGATCGGCCGGTGCGTGGCCTGCAACACGTGCACCAAAGCCTGTCCCCAGGATCTGGAGGTCATGGACTACATCCAGGCGGCCCTGCGGGGGGACGTCGCCCGGGTGGCCGAGCTGTCGTTTGACTGCATCCAGTGCGGGCTGTGCGCCATGCGGTGCCCGGCGGAGATCACCCACTACCACGTGGGACAGCTGGCCCGCCGCCTGTACGGGGCGTACCTGGCCCCCCGGGCCGAGCACTTGGCCCAGCGGGTGAAGGACATCGAGGCCGGCGCGTTCGACGAGGAATTGGACCGGCTGGTCGGCCTGAACAAGGACGAACTGGTCAAGCTGTACAAGGCGCGGGACATCGAGGCTTAGGAGGGAGCGAAGTGGCGGACATATACCCGGAGGACATGCGGGCGTCCATCGAGCGGGTGGAGTCCACCCGCCCCGGGCGCATGGGGGTGGAGCCGGAACGCCTGTCCCTGGAGGAGCGGGAAGAAGTCCTGCGCGGCCATCACCCCGACTACAAGGAGGGAGGGAAACGGCCCCTGGCGGTCGGCGCCAGCGCCGGCGAGCTGGCCCCCCACGAACTGGCCGACCTGCTGGAGGCCTACCCGCGGCTGGACCCGGAGGCCGTGGACCCCGGGCGGGCCGACTGGGAGGTAGACGTGCTGGTGATCGGCGGGGGCGGGGCGGGCACCGTGGCCGCCCTGTGGGCGAACGAAGCCGGGGTCCCCGCGGATCGCATCTTGATTGCCACCAAGCTGCGGCACGGTGACTCAAACTCCATGATGGCCCAAGGTGGCATCCAGGCGGCGGACAAGGAGGGTGACTCCCCGGCCACCCACTTCCTCGACGTGCTGGGCGGGGGGCACTTCGGCAACGACCCGGAACTGGTCCGCGCCCTGGTCCGCGACGGGCCGATGGTGATCCGCTGGCACGAGGACCTGGGCGTCATGTACGACAAAGAGTCGAGCGGCGAGATGATCACCATCCACGGCGGGGGGACATCCCGCAAGCGGATGCACTCGGCCAAAGACTACACCGGCATGGAGATCCTGCGGGTGCTGCGGGATGAGGCCAGGAGCCGCGGCGTCCCGGTGGTGGAGTTCGCGCCGGCGGCGGAGCTGCTCACCGACGGCCAGGGCCAGGTGGTCGGCGCCGTGCTGTGGAACCTGGAGACCGAGGAATACCAGATCGTACACGCCAAGGCCACTGTGCTGGCCACCGGAGGGTGGGGCCGGCTGCACATTCAGGGGTTCCCCACCACCAACCACTACGGGGCGACCGCGGACGGCTTGGTGCTGGCCTACCGGGCCGGGGCGCGCCTGCGCGACCTGGACTCGGTGCAGTACCATCCCACTGGGGCCGCCTTCCCCGAGCAGATCGTTGGCCTGCTGATCACCGAGAAGGTACGGGGCCTGGGGGCTCAGCCGGTGAACGCCCGCGGGGAGCTGTTCGTCCACCCCCTGGAGCCGCGCGACGTGGAGGCGGGAGCCTTCATTCGGGAGTGCGCGCCCCCGGAGCGGGGTGGACGGCAGCTGGGGGTAGTCACCCCCACGGGCATGGTAGGGGTGTGGTTGGACACGCCGATGATCGACATGATCCACGGCCAGGGCACGTTCAAGAAGGCTCTGTCCGGCATCTGGCGGATGTACGCCCGGTTCGACATCGATCCCACCCGGGACCCCATCCTCGTCTACCCCACCCTCCACTACCAGAACGGCGGGGTGGCCATCGACGCAGACGGGGCCACCGGGGTGCCGGGGCTGTTCGCCGGCGGTGAGGTGGAGGGCGGGGTCCACGGCAAGAATCGCCTGATGGGCAATTCGTTGCTTGACTACAACGTATTCGGCCGCCGGGCCGGGCTGTCCGCCGCCCGGTGGGCCAAGCAGGCCAAGCCCGGCGCCCCGTCCCTGGCCCACGTGCAGCGGTACGTGGACGGCCTGGTCAAGGCTCAAGTGCCCCCGGAAAGACGGGCCCCCATGCTGATCCCCGAGTACCGCGGGGAGCGGGCCCTGGCACGGATGGTGGACCTGCTGTGAACGGGGAAGGTCAACAGGCCAAGCGGTGGCAAGTCCACGGCGGGCACATCTATGTCCTGGAGGACGTGTGCAAGGGCTGTGGCTTTTGCGTGGAGTTCTGTCCCAAGGAAGTGTTGGCCCGGGCCGACTACTACAACGCCAAGGGCTACCACCCGCCGGTGGTGGAGGACCCGGAGGCCTGTGCCATGTGCGGCTTCTGTGAGTTGGTGTGCCCGGACTTCGCCATCTGGACGGAGAAGGAGACCGAAGAGCAGACCGGCACCGGCGGGGAGGAGGCCCGCCGCACGGGCACGCCGGGAGGGGGGATCCGGGATGCCGACTAGCGAGATCCTGGCCGGGACGCACTTCATGAACGGAGACGAGGCCATCGCCGAAGGGGCGATCGCCGCCGGGTGTCGGTTCTTTGCCGCCTACCCCATCACCCCCCAGTCGGAGATCGCCGAGCGGCTGGCGCTTCGCCTGCCCCGGGTGCGGGGGATGTTCATCCAAATGGAGGACGAACTGGCCGCCATGGCGGCAGTGGTCGGCGCCGCCTGGGGGGGGACCAAGGCCATGACCGCCACCTCCGGGCCCGGCTTCTCCCTGATGATGGAGAACCTGGGCTTGGCGGTGATGACCGAGACTCCCTGCGTGCTGGTGAACGTACAGCGCGGTGCCCCCTCCACCGGGCTGCCCACCGCCGTGGGCCAAGGGGACATGATGCAGGCCCGCTGGGGCTCACATGGCCACTATGAGCTCATCGCCCTGTGTCCCTCCTCCCCCCAGGAGGCGTTCGACCTCACCGTACGGGCGTTCGCCCTCTCAGAGCGGTTCCGCACTCCTGTCCTCATCATGACCGACGAGGCGGTGGGCCACATGTACGAGCGAGTGGAGATCCCCGCCGAGGTGGTGTCGGCCGCGCGCCGCCGACCGCAGGGGCCGGCGGACGGGTTCCTCCCCTACCAACCGGGGGACGACCTGGTGCCCCCCATGGCCTGCGCCGGAGAGGGCTACCGCATCCACGTCACCGGCCTCACCCACGACGAGCGGGGCTACCCAGATATGTCCGCCGACGCCCACGACCGGCTGGTGCGGCGCCTTTCGGAAAAGATCCTCCGCTACCGCGAGGAGTACACCCAAGTGGAGGAAGTGGATCTGGCCGGGGCGGAGGTGGCGGTTGTCTCCTACGGCATCTCGGCCCGGGTCTCCCTGGGGGCGCTCCAGCTTGCCCGCCAGCAGGGCATCAAGGCGGGGATGCTTCGGCTGGTCACGGCCTGGCCGTTCCCGGATGAGCAGGTGCGAGCTCTGGCCGACCGGGTACAGGGAATCGTGGTGGTAGAGCTCAATTTGGGGCAGATGGCGCGGGAGGTGGAGCGGGCTGTGGCCGGCAAGGTACCCGTGGTGGGCGTGTACCACGCCGGGGGGAGGATCCACCGCCCCGAAGAGGTGCTGGCCGGAATCGAGGAGGTGGTCCGATGCCAGTGAAGACGGCCCCGCAGGTGGTGCCGGCCCGCCACCCCATGGAGCGGTTCCTGCGCACCGAGCGCATCCCCCACATCTGGTGTGCGGGATGCGGGTTGGGGACAGCTCTGTCCTGTTTCCTGTATTCGCTGGACGAGCTGGGGTGGGATCCGGACTCGGTGGGGGTGGTCTCGGGGATCGGGTGTACCGGCCGGGTGGCGGGGTACGTGCGGCTGGATTCGTACCACACGACCCACGGCCGGGCGGTGCCGTTCGCCACCGGGCTCAAGCTGGCCAAGCCTGAACTGCACGTGGTGGTGTTCTCCGGGGACGGCGATCTGTTCGCCATCGGCGGCAATCACTTCATCCACGCCGCCCGCCGCAACGTGGACATGACCGTGATCTGCGTGAACAACCTGAACTACGGGATGACCGGCGGGCAGGTCGGTCCCACCACCCCGCTGGAGGCACGCTGCACCACTGCTCCCTACGGCAACTTCGAGCACCCATTCAACCTGGTCTATCTGGCGGCGTCTGCCGGGGCCACCTACGTGGCCCGCTGGACGACCCTGGACGCCCGCCGCCTGCAGCGGGCCCTGGTGGAGGCCATGTCCCACAAGGGGTTCACCTTCGTGGAGGTGATCTCCCCCTGCCCCACCAACTACGGCCGGCGGAACAAGCTGGGGGAAGGGCTGGACGAGCTCCGCTACTATGCCCAGCACGCCGTGATCCGCCACGGCGCGGATCCCAGGGAGGCGGAGATCCGGCCGGGGAAGGATTTCCTGGTGGGCAAGTTCGTGGACGTGGAGAAGCCCACCTACCTGGAGATGTACCGCGCCAAGCTGAACGAGCTGGGGGTGAGCAGATGACGGCAAAGCTGAGTGGGGCGCTCGCCGCGGCCATCGCCGAGGCGTCGACCCGACTGCCGGCGGACGTGGTGGCCGCCCTGGAATCCGCCCGAGACCGGGAACAGGGGCCGGCACGCGTCCAGCTGGAGGCCATTCTGGAGAACGTCGCCCTGGCCCGGTCGGGCCGGGTGCCCATCTGCCAGGACACCGGGACGCCCACGTTCTTCGTCCGGTTCGGCCTTCGGTTTCCTCATTTGGCCGAGCTGCGGGCCGCCATCCCCGCGGCGGTCCGGCAGGCCACCCGGGACATCCCCCTGCGGCCGAACACCGTTCACCCGTTCGCCGGGAAAAACCCGGGGGACAACACCGGGCGATTCATCCCGCACGTGGTCTGGGAGCCGGTGGACGGGGACCAGGCCGAGGTTCACTTCCTGCCCAAGGGAGGGGGGTCGGAGAACTGCTGCACGCTGCAGATGCTCACCCCGGGGGCGGGGCTGGCGGGGATCAAGCGGGCAGTGGTGGAACACGTGGTCGCCTGTGCCGGGAAGCCCTGCCCGCCCACGGTGGTCGGAGTGGGGATCGGCGGTGGCGCGGACCTGGCGTTGAAGCTGGGCAAGCTGGCCCTGCTCAGGCCGGTGGGCGGCCGGCATCCAGAGGAGGAAGTGGCCGACCTGGAGCGAGAACTGGAGGAGCTCATCAACGCCTCCGGCGTGGGGCCCATGGGCCTGGGCGGGAAGACCACCGTGCTGGCGGTCCACATAGAGTACGGCCACCGACACCCAGCTTCCCTGCCACTGGGCATAGTCGTCCAGTGTTGGGCCGATCGCCGCGCCCAGGTGCGGATCTCCCGCGACGGGGAGATCGTGGTCCGCACTTCGTGACCGACCTGCGACACCGGCGCGGGCCACGAAGCACGGGATAAGGGGGACAGATGGACAAAGTGCTCACGACGCCGATCTCCGAGGAGGAAGTGCGCGGCCTGTCCGCGGGGGACGTCATCTACGTATCCGGCACGCTGTTCACCGCCCGCGACGAAGCCCACCAGCAGATGCTCAGCCGCGGCGCCCCCCTGTCTGTGGAGGGGCTGGCTCTGTTCCACTGCGGGCCGGTAGTCGAGCAGACGGACGCCGGATGGCGGGTGGTGGCCGCCGGGCCCACCACCTCCGCCCGCATGGAGGCGGTGGAGGCGGACTTCCTGCGGCGGTTCCAGCCCCGGGTGATCATCGGGAAGGGCGGCATGGGGGAGCAAACGCTGGCGGCCCTGGCCGAGGTGGGGGCCGTGTACACCCACTTCACGGGCGGGGCGGGGGCGCTGGCCGCCCGGGCCATCCACCAGGTGGCGGAGGTCCATTGGCTGGAAGAGCTGGGGATCCCCGAGGCCGTGTGGGTGTTCCAGGTGGAAAGGTTCGGCCCGCTGGTGGTGGCCATGGACGCCCGCGGCCGCTCCCTGTACAAGGACCTGGGCGCCGAGGTGGAGAAGAACATGCAGGCCATCCGGGCCCGCATTCTCGGCGCCTGAGCGTCTCCCTCCCTGGCGAGGGAACGAGAAAGGGGGAAGATGTCTGAGGATAGGAAGCCCACAGTCGAGGAGCTGCTCGCCAAGGCCAAGGAGCCGGCCCGCAAGGCCCCGCCGCTGCACGCCTTCTACCGGGGCAAGGTGGGCGTGGCCCTCAAGTGTGCCATCACCGGCTACCAGGATTTCGGGATCTGGTACACCCCCGGGGTGGCCCAGCCCTGCCGGGAGATCGCCGAGGATCCGGCCAAGGTGTTCGAGTACACCAACAAGGGGAACTTCGTGGCCGTGGTCTCCGACGGCACGCGGGTCTTGGGCCTGGGCGACATCGGGCCCCAGGCCGGCCTGCCGGTCATGGAGGGCAAGGCCCTGCTGTTCAAGTACCTGGGCGGGGTGGACGCCTTCCCCGTGACCCTGGACACCAAGGACCCGGACGAGATCGTCCAGGCGGTGAAGTGGCTGGCGCCCATGTTCGGGGGAATCAACCTGGAGGACATCGCCTCCCCCAAGTGCTTCTACGTCCTGGACCGGCTGCGCAACGAGCTGGACATTCCCGTGTGGCATGACGACCAGCAGGGGACGGCCTCCATCACCCTGGCCGGGGTGTTGAACGCCCTCAAGGTGGTGGGCAAGGACCCGCGGGAGGTGACCTACGCGGTGGTCGGCGCCGGGGCGGCCAACATCGCCTTCGTGCGGGTGCTCCTCACCTACGGGGTTCCCGCGGGCAACGTGGTCATGGTGGACTCCAAAGGGATCCTCCACCCCGACCGGGCGGACCTCCGGGCCCAGAAAGACAGCAACCCCTACAAGTGGGACTACGCCACGCGCACCAACCGGGCGGGCAAGACCGGGGGGGTGGCCGAGGCCCTGGCCGGGGCGGACGTCTGCGTGGCCGCCTCCAAGCCCGGCCCAGGGACCATCAAGCCGGAGTGGGTGGCCGGCATGGCCGAGGACGCCATCCTGTTCGCCTGTGCCAACCCCATCCCCGAGATCTGGCCCTGGGAGGCCAAGGAGGCCGGCGCGAGAATCGTGGGCACCGGGAGAAGCGACTTTCCCAACCAAATCAACAACTCCCTGGGCTTTCCGGGCATCTTCCGGGGGACGCTGGACGTGTTCGCCAAGACCATCACCGACGAGATGGCCATCGCCGCCGCCGAGGCCATCGCGGCCACGGCAGAGGACAAGGGCCTACACGAGGAGTACATCGTCCCCACAATGATGGAGTGGGAGGTGTTCATCAACGAGTCGGTGGCCGTGGCCAAGCGGGCGATCGACCAAGGGGTGGCCCGGCGGGAGCTGACCGAGGCCGAGCTACGCCGGCGGGCGGAGGAGATGATCCGCCACTCCCGCCAGGAGACGGAGATCCTCATGCGCGAGGGACACATCCCCGCCCCCCCACAGGTGTGAGCCCGACCGCCACAGGGGAGAGCGCTACGGGGCCGGCTGCGGCCGGCCCCGTTCCTTGACCCCCGGGGGGCGATGGCGGGCGAGCGGGAGTAAAATGCGTTCCTGAAAGAGGTTGTTTGCAACTGCCCGCGGCGAAGGGAATGCGGTGACAGAGACAACACCAGAGGGAAGCCTGCACTGGGTCGGCAGATCGATCCCCCGGCTGGACGCCGAGGCCAAGGTGCGCGGCGTGGCCAGGTACGCCGATGACCTGTCGGTGCCGGGGATGTTGTTCGGGAAGGCCGTGCGCGCCGACCGCCCGCACGCTCGCGTGCGCACGGTGGACACCGCCCGGGCGGCCGCCCACCCGCAGGTGGCCTGTGTGGTCACCCCCCAGGACATCCCGGGCCGCAACCGGGTCCCGATAATCTATGCCGACATGCCCCTGCTGGCCGACGGGGTCGTGCGGTACGTGGGGGAGCCGGTGGCGCTGGTGGCCGCGACCTGCCCCGAGGCCGCCGAACAGGCCGCGGCTTCCGTCCGCGTGGACTACGAAGACCTGCCGGCGGTGTTCGACCCGCTGGCCGCGCTGGATCCGGGGGCCCCGCAGGTGGCTCGGGAGGAGGCGGCCGAGAAGGCGAATCTGTTCAACCACATGCTGATCCGCAAGGGCGACCCGGATGCCGCCTTCGCCGAGGCCGCCGTGGTGGTGGAGGGCGAGTACCGGGTCGGTTATCAGGAGCACGCCTACCTGGAGACGCAAGGGGTCATCGCCGTCCCCGAAGAGGATGGCATGGCCGTCTACGGGACGCTGCAGTGCCCCTTCTACGTGCAGAACGCGGTCAGCGCGGTGCTGGGGCTGCCACTGGCCAAGGTGCGCATCGTCCAGACGGCCACCGGCGGCGGATTCGGGGGCAAAGAGGACGTCCCTTCCCACCTGGCCGCCATGGCCGCAGTGCTGGCCTGGAAGTCTGCCCGCCCGGTGAAGATCGTCTACGACCGGGCGGAGGACATCGCCACCACCTCCAAGCGGCACCCGGGCCTGATCCGCTACCGCAGCGCGGCCAGGCGGGACGGCACGCTGACCGCGGTAGAAGTCGAGTTCTACTACAACGCGGGCGCCTACCAGACCCTGTCCTCGGCGGTGCTCTGGCGGGGGGTGGTGCATGCCGCCGGTCCCTACCGCATTCCCAACGTGCGGGTGGACGGGTACTCCGTGGCCACGAACACGGTGCCCTGTGGCGCGTTCCGGGGGTTCGGCTCCCCCCAGGTGATCTTCGCCCACGAGTCCCAGATGAACGCCCTGGCCCGGCGGCTGGGCGTGGACCCCCTGGAGCTCCGCCGGAGGAACGCCCTCCGCGTGGGGGACGATACCTCTACCGGCCAGCAGTTGGAGGAGTCGGTGGGGCTTGTCCAGGCCGTCGACCGGGCCAGGCAGTTGAGCGATTGGCGCAGGCTGAGGCAGGAGGCGCAGGAGTTCAACCGCCGCCACCGCTGGCGCCGCCGGGGCGTGGGGGTCTCCACGGTGATGTACGGGGTGGGCATGGGGGCCAAAGCCCCCCTACTGGACAAGGCCGGCGCCTACGTGAAGCTGGAGGCTGACGGCTCGGTGACCGTGGCGGTGGGCAACACGGAGATGGGGCAGGGAGCGCAGACCGTCCTGGCGCAGATCGCCGCCCAGGCCCTGGGCGTACAGCCGGCCACCGTCCAGTTGGCCCCGGTGGACACCTCTCGCGTGCCCGACTCCGGGCCCACGGTCGCCTCTCGGACCACCACCGTGGCCGGAGCGGCGGTACTGGACGCGGCGACCAAGCTGCGGGGGCGGGTGGAGCAGGCCGCGGCCCAGGTCCTGGGGTGCAGTCGAGTCATCGTGGGGGATGCGCGCTGTCACGACCCGGATGACCCTCATCGCTCGGCAGGGCTGGCCGAGGTTGCCCGCTGGATGTGGGCGCACAACTGGGACCTGGGGGCCACCGGCTGGGCCAGCGGGGCTCCGGTGGACTGGGACGCGGCCACGGGCCAGGGGAAGGCGTACTTTGTGTACTCCTACGCCTGCCACATCGCAGAGGTGGAGGTGGACTGCCTCACCGGCGAGGCCCACGTGCGACGGTTCTGGGCGGTGCACGACTCGGGCAAGGTGGTCAACCCGGACACCGCCCGGGGCCAGGTGATCGGGGGCGTCGCCCAGGGCATTGGCTACGCGCTGACCGAGGAGTTGGCCGCCGCCGCGGGGCGGATCGTCTCCCCGTCGTTCACCGCTTACCACCTACCGACGACGCTGGACATGCCGGAGGAGATGGCAGTGGAGTTCGTGGAGGCCCCGTACTCCGGCGGGCCGTTCGGGGCCAAGGGACTGGGGGAGGTCCCGCTGATGGCCGCCCACGCCGCGGTGGCGGGCGGGGTATCCGCGGCCGCCGGCCGCCCGCTCCTCCACTACCCCGCGATACCCGAACGAGTGCTTGAGCTGCTGGAAGGGGCCTAGCTTGCCGCCCGTCAGACGGCCCTCCGCCCTCCTGCTGGCGGCGGCCCACGCCCTCAACGACGGCTACGGGGGGTTCCTGGCCGCCCTGCTCCCTCTGCTCATCGACCGGCTGGGCATCTCACTCGCCCTGGCCGGGTTGCTGTCCTCGGTGCGGGCCACCGCCTCCTCCCTGGCCCAGCCGGTGGTGGGGGAAGTCGCCGACCGCATCGGCCCGCGCTGGCTGGTGCTGGCCGGGCCCGCAATAACCTGCACGGCCATGGCCACCCTGGGGATCCTGCCCAGCTTCCCGGCCGTAGCCGTCGCCCTCCTGCTGGCAGGATTGGGCACCGCCGCCTTCCACCCGGCGGCCGCCGCCCTGGCGGGCACGGCCACCCAACGGGGCCACGGCACGGCCATGTCGGTGTTCTCTGCCGGGGGGACACTGGGGGCGGCGCTGGGGCCGGTGACCGCCGCCGCCCTGGTGGGCCGGTTCGGCCTCGGCGTCACCCCCGCTTTGCTGGCCCCGGCCTGGGCGCTGGTGGCGTTGCTGGTGTGGCGGATGCCCCCGGTGGCCAGAGCTCCCCGGCGCGGGCGGCTGCAGCTCAGGACCCACCCCCAGATGCCCCAGTTGGTGCGGCTGTGCACCGTGTCCATGCTCCGGGAGCTCATCGGCCTGTCGTTCATGAGCTTCCTCAGCGTGCTGTGGGTGAGCCGGGGGGCATCAGTGACCCTGGGCGGCATCTCCATCACCGTCTACGCCATGTCCGGGGCCCTGGGGGGGCTGGTGGGCGGGCGGCTGTCCGACCAGTGGGGGCGGCGCCGGGTCATCGTGGGCGCGCTGGTGGGGGCCATCCCCTTCTTCTACCTGTTCCTCATCACGGACGGCGCCCTGTCCATGCTGTTTCTCGCCCTGGGGGGGATGTTCATGCTCTCCTCCAACCCGGTGTCCGTGATCTTCGCCCAGGAGCTGTTCCCCGATCATCGCGGCGTGGTGTCCGGCATGGTGATGGGGTTGGCATGGGGCGTGGGTTCGTTGCTCATCACCCTGGTGGGCTACCTGGGAGACCTGCTCGGGCTCGAGATGGCCCTCGGCCTGGTGACCACGCTGCTGGTCCCCGCCGCGTGGGTGGCCCTGAGCTTGCGGGAACAGGGGCCGCCGGGCACGGGCGACACCCCAGCGGCACCTGCCCTCAGCTGATCGCTTGACCAAAGGGCACCGCCGACTCAGCCCGGGGAGAGGGACCGCACGAGCTCGGCCCCCAGCCCGGAGGCCCGGCGGAGCAACCCGCCTTGCTCCCGGGCGGGGGTGTCGCGGTCAGCGTCGGTGACCACCAGGGTTTCCACCACCTCGAAGTTCGCGTCCTTCCCCCACAGGCGGACCACCTGCAGGGCGCAGGCCGGATCCCGGGAGGAGTCGGCCACCCAGATGAACAGGGCCGGCTTCCGCTTGGCCACACGGGTGCGAAAGGCGGGCCGCCCGTCCGGGCCGGTGAGCACCTCGCCCAGACAGTTGCAGCGGTCGATCACCAGCTTCAGCTGTGCGCTCACCGTGCCGTAGTAGCCAGGGGTGCCGATGACCAGGGCGTCCGCCTCCTCCAACGCCCGGTAGATGCGGGCCATGTCGTCCTGGAAGGCGCAGCCAGCGCGGAGGGGCCGCCGGTCGCAGGCCCGGCAGGGCCGGATGGAGAGGTCGTCCAGGTAGATCTTCTCCACCTCCGCCCCCTCGGCCTGGGCCCCGGCAAGGGCACGGGAGACCAAGGTGTCAGTGTTCATCCGTTTGCGGGGGCTGCCCACCAGGCCCACCACCCACATCAGGCCGCCCCCGCCCTGCGCTGTCCGAGCCGGATCCCGGCCGATGCAGTCCGAGACGCATCGCTTTCCTGCCAGCGGTCCACCCCTATCACCTCACAATGCCGCCACCTCAGCTTGCCCATGTTCGGGCCCGATGGCGCCGGGCCTTGGCACGGTTGCCGCAGTCGGACATGGCGCACCAGCGACGGCTGCGGTTGCGGCTGGCGTCCAGGAACAGCCACCCACAGCGGCCGTCCTGGCACTTCTTGACTCGGCCCAGCCGCGGCGAGGTCAGAAGTTCTGCGGCCGAGATGACCACCGGCCACAACGGCCGGGTGAGATCGGGAGGCTCGCCCGCCCAGCTCCACACGAACTCCGATCCGCTGGCCGTCACCCGGCGGCGGCCCGCCCAGCGGCCCAGGGCGGCGTTCAGGGCCACCAGGTCAGCGTGCCTGACCGCTCGTGCGGCCGCCGCCGCGGAGAACATGCGAAACATGACCTCCCGCAGGGCGATGGCCTGCTCCAGCGCCCGGTGGGCCTCCCGGGGGCACCGACTGCCTTCTGCGATCAGCCGTGCCCCTTCCCCGGCGGTCACCGCTCCGGCGCGCTCGGCCCACTGGACGAGCACGCGATAGGAGACCAACAGCTCCTCCGGTTCATCGGTGTCGTGCCAGTCGGCGGTGTTGGCGAAGTCCAGACACAGCTCTCCCCCCACCAACTTCACGGTGGCGGCGGTGCGCTGCGGTCGGGGGTTCGACATCTTGTAACCATTGTATCGGCCTTGACTGGTTAGACAAGCGCGGGTATGCTAACCCGTAAAATCGGTTTCACCGGTTACGTAAGACGGCCCGGCACGATCCTTGCGCCAGGGTGTAGGGTAGGCGCCGGGAACGGATTCGGGCCGCCCGGCGCGGCACAGGAGGTAAGCGTGGCCACGGAAGTGAACAGGCAGAGGCGGCCCGCGCTGACCCGGGCCCGGTGGATCAGGCGGCGCCTGTTGGCCGGCATGATCCGCGGCCTGCAGGAGGCAGGCCTATCCCCGGCCCAGGTGGCAGAGCTGGTCCGCGGGCTGCCCGGAGGAGGGGCGGCCGACTACTCAGCACGCCAACAGGAGGGCGCATGCCAGAGCTCCCCGACATCATCGTCTTGAGCCGGAGCATGGACCAGGCCCTGGCGGGGCGCAGGATTGCCGGAGCAGAAGTGAACCAACCCAAATGCGTGAACCTACCCCCGGACCAGTTCCGCCGCCGGATCGCGGGACAGAAGATCACCGGGGTGCGGCCGCTGGGCAAGTGGGCCCTGATGAACTGCCAGAGTGGGGGAGCATTGGCCCTGAACTTGGGAATGGGCGGGCAACTGATCCTGCGCGGGCCAGGGGAACGCGCGGATCCGCAGCACGAGAGGGTGGTGCTGCACTTTGCCGGCGGCGAGCAGCTCTGGATTCGCTTCTGGTGGTTCGGTCACCTGCACTGGATGGGGAACGGGGACCTGAGCGGGCACCCTCAGCTGGGAACGTTGGGCGCCGACCCGCTGGGGGACGATTTCACCGCAGACTACCTGGGGGAGATGCTGCGCGGGCGGCGCGGGGCAATCAAGCGGTACCTGCTGGACCAGCGGCTCATCGCGGGGATCGGCAACGTCTACGTGCAGGACATCCTCTGGCACGCCCGCCTCCACCCCTCGACACCGGCCAACTCGCTGCAGGCGTAGGACGTGACGCGGCTGCATCAGGCCATCCGCCACGTGCTCCGGGAAGGTGTGCGGTGGGGCGGGGGACCGCGGGAGTACGACCTGTGGGGCAACGAGGGCCGCTACGCCGAACACTTGCAGGTCGGCTACCGCACGGGCAAACCTTGCCCGGCTTGCGGTGCCCCCGTCCAGGAGATCCGAGTGGCGAGCACCGCCAGCTACATCTGTCCCCGCTGCCAGCCCGCGCCGCAGGGGCGGACGTGAACGGCCCTGGCCACGAGCCCGTCCGGGGAGACTGCCGGGTGACTGCCGATCTGATGCGGGCGTTCGTTCGCCTGGGCTTCCGCGCTCGGGCCGTCCCCGCCCACCACCTGGGGGAGCTGGAGGTCGGGATCCGCGAGCCGCGGCAGGAAGGGATGCTGGACGAGGGGCTGTGCCGGGAGTACTTGGCCGGGTTCGACTTCTCCCTCCCCCGCCGATTCGCCGCCGGTTCCCTGGTGGTGGTCGCTGTCCCGGACCCACCGGTGGGGGTCAGCTTCATCCATCACCGGCCAATCACCGCCGTGGTCCCCCCACCTACCTGCGCGATCAGGAGATCGACGCCCACGTGGCGGGCGTGGCCACCGCCCTCCTGCGGCCGACGGGCCACCAAGCGACCCTGGCCACCGTCCCCAAGAAGCTGCTGGCGGTGCGAGCCGGGCTGGCCAGCTACGGCCGGAACAACCTGGCCTACGTGCCCGGCCTGGGGTCGTTTCACGGGTTGGTGGCCCTGCTCATCGACGCCCCGCCGGCGGACGATCCCTGGCGGGCGCCCGCCGTCCTGCAGCAGTGCGCCGGCTGCAGCTGCTGCCGGGAAGCCTGCCCCACGGGGGCCATCGAGCGGGGGCGGTTCCTGGTGCCGGCTGAACGTTGTCTCACCTTCTGGAACGAGAAGCCCGGCTCGGAGCCCTTTCCGGCGTGGATCGAACCGGCCTGGCACACGAGCCTGGTGGGGTGCCTGCACTGCCAGCTGGTCTGTCCGGCGAACCGACAGGCGGCCCAGTGGGCGGAGGGCCCGGCGTTCACCGCGGAGGAAACCGCCCGGCTCCTCGCCGGATCGGCCCTGGGCGACCTGCCCGCACCCACCCAGCGCAAGCTCACCGCCAGCGGGCTGGCCCGGCTGCTGGACGTCATCCCCCGTAACCTGGCTGCGCTGGCGGCAGCCGCTGAGAGGAGGAGGCGGTGAACGACATGTACGAGCGCATTTTCGACGTGGTCCGCCAAGTGCCGCCGGGCAGGGTGATCACCTACGGCCAGGTTTCCCGACTGGTGGGCCCGCCCTGCGACGCGCGCACCGTGGGATGGGCGCTGGCCACCCTGGCCCGGAACCCGGCCCAGCCACCCGTCCCCTGGCAGCGGGTGATCAACTCCCAAGGCAGGGTGAGCACCGGCCCCCGCCAGCAAGAGCTGCTCCAGGCCGAGGGGGTGGTCTTCGCCGCCGACGGGCGGGTGGACCTGGCCCGCTTCAGCTGGGACGGCCCCCGCTGAGCGGGGCGAAATCCGCGGCCCGGACGAATCCTATACTTGGCCCGCTCCTGGTCATAGGGTAAAGTGATGGCGCCGGAGACGCAGTCAGACAGGAAAAGGAGCTGATAGCATGCCGGAGAGCGCGGTTGAGCTACTCAGGAAGGTTCCCTTGTTTTCCCAGTTCGGCGACCGCAAGCTGCGCGCGCTGTTGAAGACCGCCAAGGAACGGGAGTTCTCACCGGGGGAGCCCATCGTCCGCGAGGGGGACGCAAGTAACGTCGGTTTCTACCTCATCCTCGAGGGGCAGGTGGAAGTGAAGAGGGGCGACAACGTACTCTCCCGCCTGGGGGCAGGCCAGTTCTTCGGGGAGATGGCGGTGCTCGACGGGGCTCCCCGCTCAGCGGACGTGGTCGCCGCTGCCCCCACCCGGTGCCTGGCCCTGACCAGCTGGGACTTCAAGGCCCTGGTGGACACCTATCCGGACATCGCCATGGGAGTCATTGCCGAGCTGGCCAGACGCCTGCGGGAGACGAGCGCTGCCCTGACCGATTGACCCGGGGGTCCGCTCCCGGAGCACAGCATGATGCGCGCACAGCCACAGGCGATCCTGTTCAGCGACCTGCGCGACTTCACCTCGTTCACCGCCCAGCGCGGCGATGCGGAGGCGTTCCGGCTGGCCCGCCGCTTCGTGGACCTGACCGCAGAGGCGGTGGACCGCCATCACGGCCGGGTGGTGAAGACCTATGGGGACGGGGTGATGACGGCGTTCTCCGCTGCGTCCCACGCGGTCCTGTGTGCGGCGGAAATCCAGCGGTGCCTCACCCGACGTAACCAAGGGGAGGAAGGGGACTTCCTGTCTGCAGGGATAGGACTAGCCTGGGGGTCGCCCATCTGCGCGGACGACGACCTGTTCGGGACCGACGTGAACCTCGCCAAACGCCTCGCCGACCTGGCCAAGGGAGAGCAGATCATCGCTTCGGCCGAAGTCAAAGCTCAGGCGGAGGAGGTGGAGGGCGTCCGGTACCTGGAGCTGGGAGACCGCTCGATTCCCGGGCTGGGCCGGCGGCGGCTGGTGGAGGTGGTGTGGCGGCCTGAGGTGGCCCGGCTGACCAGCGAGGACGACTCGCTGACTTTGGTGTTGGCCGAGGACCGGCTGGTCGCCGAGCTGAGCAAGGACGCCCGTCAGCAGATCGACGAGGTCCAGGCCGAGCTGCGGGAGGCGGCCGCCAAGGAGTCGGGCTTGGCCAGGCTCATCCTCAAAGGAGTGGAACGGGCCGTGGGAGAGCGCCTGCCCAGGATCATCGACCGGTCCCTGTACGCGGCCGGGGTGGGCGTGGAGCACGCCATAAGCCAGGTGGACGTGGCGGTGGAGGGGGACAAGCTTGTGGTCCGGGTCCGCGGTCGGGGGGGCCTGCGGCTGCCCGTCGGTCAGTTCGCGCCCCGCGAGCTGGAGGAGTTCCTGGCCGAGTTCCGCGCAGTCAAGTCCAAAGAAGACACCTGACCAGCAGCCTCCCGGTCCCCGGGCAGCCCCGCTGGTGGGTAAAGAACCCAAACTACACGCTTTGAGCATTGACACGGCCGGACGCGGCCGCTAGACTGCCTTGCGTCTGGTGCAAGTGACTTTCCGACTGGGGAAGAGCAACCGATGACCCACGATCAACAGGCGTTGGGGCGCAGGCTGCGGCAACTCCGCCAGGGGCAAGGGCTCACCCTGCGGGAGCTGGCCCGACGGGTGGGCAAGTCCGAGAGCTACCTCAGCCGCGTCGAACACGGCAGGATCGACCTTTCCCTCAGCACGCTCAAGGAGATCGCCGATCAGCTGGGCCGCCCCATCGCCCACCTCCTGGACGACGGCCTGCCCCCCACCGACGGCCTGATCAAACAGGGGCGGCACCGCCGATTGGTGGTGTCCCCCAAGCTGGAGTACGAGATCCTCTCCACCTCGAATCCAGACGTGACGGTGTTCCGGATGATCCTGCGAGCCGGAGGAAACAGTGGTGAGCGGCCCTACCGGCACCAGGGGATCGAGTCGGGCATCCTCCTCCGGGGTCGGGTGCGGGTAGTGGTCGGCGACCGTGACTACGTGTTGGAGGAAGGGGACAGCCTCACCTACCGCTGCGAGGCGCCCCATTGGTTCGAGAACGTGGGGGAGGGTGACGCCCTGGCCATCTGGGTGGTGACCCCGCCCACGTTCTGATCGCGCTCGGGGTGAGAGAGGAGGGGTCGGTGGAACCGTATGCGTTCGAGCTGGGCCGGGCGGCCGATGTGCTGGTCCGCGAACTCCTGCGGCTGGCGGTCGGGGAGGCGTTGGCCATCACTGCGGACACAGAGAGCGACCCCCAGGTGGTGCAGGCCACCGCACAGGCGGCCTGCGCGGCGGGCGGTAAGCCGATGGTGATCTGGACGGCCTCCCCCACCGGGGTGGGCAAAGCAGCTGATCCGCTGCTCCCGCTGGAGGCCCTCGCCGGGGCCCTCAAGGGGGCCGATGCCTGGGTGGAGTTCAACAACCAGTGGCTCCTGTACTCCACACCCTACGAGATCGCCATGCGGGAGAACCGGCGGCTGCGCCATCTCTGCCTGGTGGGCATGACCGCGGACATGATGGTCCGGTGCATCGGCCGGATCGACTTCCCCGCCCTGGCGGCCTTCCAGGAGGCTTTCGTGGAGCGGCTGAAGGCTGCCCGACACGTCCGAGTCACCACCCCGGCAGGGACCGACATCGAGTTCGACCACGTCCCGGACCGGCCCGTCAAGTGCCGCATGGGCCGGGCCCACCAGCCTGGTTCGGAGATGCTGGCCGGCCAAATCAGCGTGGCCCCAAAGTTCAAGTCCATCCAGGGGGTCATCGTGTTCGACGGGTCGTTGGTCCCCCCGGTGGGACTGTTGGCTGACCCCATCCGGCTCACCGTCGAGCAGGGCGAGATAGAGAAGATCGAGGGGGGAAAGCAGGCGCGCGCCTTCCGCGCCTGGCTCACCGGGTTCGATCACCCCCAGATGCTGCGGTTGGCCCACATCTCCTACGGGTTCAACCCCGGGGCCAAGTTGAGCGGGGACATCCTGGAGGACGAGCGGGTGTGGGGCGGAACCGAGTGGGGGATCGGCAGCGTGGGCCGTTCCATCTACCCGCCGGACGGGATCCCCGCCCCCTCCCACTGTGACGGAACCTGCCTGGATTCCTCAGTGTGGCTGGACGGGGACGCCGTGACCCGCGACGGCCAGGTGGTGGATCCGGAGCTGGCCTGCCTGGCGGCGGAGCTGGGAGGGTGATGATCCGGGTCGGCTTGGTCCGGGTGATCAGCGACCAGCCCGCCGGGGCTCAGGAGGCCCACGCCCGGCTGATGGAACAGCGCTTCCCCCGGCTGTCCGTGATCACCCGGGGCATCCGCGGCTTCCCCCACGGCCTGAGCAGCCGGGGGGACGCCCGGCGTGCGGTCCCGGCCGTGGTGGAGACCGCGGCGGAACTGGCCCCGGACGCGGACGTGCTGGCGGTGAGCTGCACCCAGGATCCCGGGCTGCCCAAGCTCCGGCAGCGGCACAGCCTGCCGGTGACCGGGGCGGGGGCGGCCTTGGCCTGGGCCTGCCGCGCCCTGGGGAGGAGGATCGGGCTGCTGGGGATCAGCCCCCACCTCCCCGGCCCCCTGGCTGAAGTCTTCTCCCATGGCCCGCGGGGCACGTTCGTCTGGCGGCAGGTGGACGGGGTGGAGCGGACCACCGACCTGCCGGCGGCGGAGGCCCGGGTGCGGGCAGCGGCAGAGGGCCTGGTGAACCAGGGGTGTACTGCCCTGGCCCTGGCCTGCACCGGGTTCAGCACGTTGGGCATTGCTCCCCGCCTGGCCCGGCAGCTGGGCGTGCCGGTGCTGGATCCGGTGGTGGCTCTGGCCGCGCTGATCAGCGCTTGGGAAATTCCCACCTTGGAGGGGGGTGATCACCGAGCCAACCCTCAGCCGGATGGCCGATCAACCGAGTGAGGAAGTCCAACCACCAAGGAGGTTTGAATGAGAGCAGCGAAACTGATCTGGCTTTCGGCCCTGCTTGTGCTCACCGTGGGAGCCATGGCGGTGACCGGCGTGGCCCAGCCGAAAGCAGGGGGCACGTTCATCATGGGCTTGGGCGAGGAGCCCGACACCCTGGACCCGGACAAGACCAACCGGTTCCACTCCCTGGTCGTCCTCAACTACGTCGTTGAGCCTCTGTTCGCCCTGGACGCGGACTACGAACCGGTGCCCCTGCTCATCGAGGGCTACGAGTGGTCGGAGGACAAGCTCACCATGGTGGTGCACCTCAAGCAGGGCATCACCTTCCACAACGGCCAAGAGATGACTTCCCGGGACGTCAAGTCCTCCTACGAGCGCTACTTCGAGCAATCACCGCTGGCCAGCTACCTGCCGCCGGACAAGGGCGGAATTGTGGAGATCGAGACCCCCGACCCGTACACGGTGATCTTCCACTTCGAGCGGCCGAAGCCGCTGGCGTTGTTCTACATGGCCGACGCCCACATCTCCATCATGCCGGCAGATTGGCTGGCCGCCACCCCTGACGAGAACGTCGGGGTCAAGTCGCTGATCGGGACCGGCCCGTTCAAGTTCGTGGAGTGGATCCGTGGAGACCGCATCGTCATGGAGCGGTTCGAGGACTACGACCACGGCCCGGACTTCATCAGCAACAAGGGCCCCGCCTACATCGAGCGGCTGATCATGCGCATCGTCCCCGAAGACGCCACCATGGTGGCGGAGATCATGGCCGGCAACATCGACTTCACCTTCGACGTGCCGCTGTCTGCCTACCGCCAACTCAGCGCCCTGGACACGGTCAACGTCCTGTCCGCGCCCACCTTCAGCGTCCAGTACCTGGTGTGCAACATGGAGAAGGACGTGTTCGTGGACAAGCGGGTCCGCATGGCGATCGCTCACGCGGTCAACAAGGAGGAGATCGCCAAGGCGGCCTGGTTCGGCGTGGGCAAGGTCCTGTATGGCCTGGTCGGCCCGGCGACCACCGGCTACTGGAAGGGCATGCCCCACGTGGCCTACCCCTATGATGTGGAGAAGGCCGCAGCCTACCTGGATGCCGCCGGATGGGTGGACACCAACGGAAACGGCATCCGCGACAAGGACGGCCGGGAGCTCCAGCTCACGCTGATCACTTTCTCCAACATCGACCAGTGGAAGCGGGCCGGGGAGATCGTCCAGGCCCAGCTGGCCAAGGTGGGGATCAAGGTGAACCTGGAGCTGGCCGAGGTGGGGGCGACCTACGACCGCGCCGAGGCGAGCGACTACGAGCTGGGCATCTTCCGCAACACTTGGTGGATGGGGGTGCCCTACCTCACCTTCCTCACCCACTCGGACAACGTCCACTCGTCCAACTTCGGGCAGCTGCAGAACGATGCCCTGGACACCATGCTCGAGCTGAGCGCCGAGGCGCTGGACGACGACCTGCGCAAGGAGGCCTTCTACGTGGCCCAGGCGCTGCTGGTCGAGTCGGCGGTGTGGATACCGCTGGTGGCCAACGTGAACATCGTGGCCGCCAAGCCGGACGTGGGCGGGCTGGACGAGGTGTTCAGCCACCCCTGGCAGCCCCCCATCATGCAAGCGCTGCTTCTGTACAAGAAGTGACCACGGCGGGGGCGGGGCCCAGGCGCCCCGCCCCCACCTTCAAACCGTGCTGTCTTACATCGTTCGCCGCCTGCTGGTCATGATCCCGGTGGTCGCCGGGGTCACCCTGATCATCTTCATGCTCATGCACGTGTCCGGTGACCCTGTGCGGCTGATGTATGGGCCCAACGTGCCCAAGGAGAAGGTGGAGGAGAAGCGGCGGGAGCTGGGACTGGACAAGCCGCTGTACGTTCAATACCTCAGCTGGCTGGAGAGACTCGTGCACGGGGACTTGGGGCGCTCCATCCACGTCCAGGACGACGTGACGCGGCTGATCCGGGCCCGCATCGGGCCCACCCTGGAGCTCACCCTGGTGGCGCTGGTCCTCACCCTGGCGCTTTCCATCCCCATCGGGGTGATCTCGGCGGTCAAGCCGTACACGCTGGTGGACAACGCCGGGCGGTTCTTCGCCCTGTTCTGGGTCTCCATGCCCTATTTCTGGCTGGGGATCGTGTTCATCCTGCTGTTCGGAGTCCAGCTCAAGCTACTGCCCATCTCCGGCCGGGGTGGGCCGCTGTGGACCCCCCAGGGCCTGCGGCACATCGTCCTCCCCGCCATGACGCTGGGGCTCCCGCCGATGGCGCTGTTCACCCGCCTGGTACGCTCCTCCATGCTGGAGGTGATCAACGAGGACTACATCCGCACCGCCCGCAGCAAGGGGCTGCAGGAGGGGACCATCGTCTTCCGCCACGGGCTGCGCAACGCGCTCATCCCGGTGATCACCCTGCTCGCCCTGCGGCTCCCTTGGTTGGTCGGGGGAGCGGTGATCACCGAGACGGTGTTTGCCTGGCCGGGGATGGGGCGGCTGCTGGTGGACGCGGTGACCCAGCGGGACTACCCGGTAGTGCAGGGGATCGTGCTCATACTGGCCTCCCTGGTCCTGGTGGCCAACCTGTTGGCGGACGTGGTGTACGCCTACATCGACCCCCGGATCCGCTATGACTGACCGCAAGGCAAGTCGCCGACTTCGGGGCTCCCGCCGGACGCGCCGCTTCCTGCGCAACCGGCTGGCGGTGGCCGGGGCGGGCATCGTGCTCGCGGTGGTCCTGGTGGCCGCCTTCGCCCCGTGGATCGCCCCCTACGACCCGCTGGAGCAGGACTATGATGCCCTGCTTCTGCCGCCCACGGCCGAGCACTGGATGGGCACCGACGCCCTGGGGCGGGACCTGTTCAGCCGAGTGGTGCACGGAAGCCGCTACGCACTGATGATCGGGGTGGCGGTGGTCGCCCTGGCGCTGGCTGTGGGGGCCACGCTGGGGTTCGTGGCCGGCTACTTCGGGGGGGTGTGGGAATCGCTCATCATGCGGCTGGTGGACACGGTGCTGGCGGTTCCCACACTGGTGCTGGCCATGGCCATCGCCGGGGCGTTCGGGGGCGGGCTGTGGGTCATGGTGGTGGCCATCGCCGTGGCCGGCTGGGGCCAGTTCGCCCGCCTGGTCCGGGCGCAGGTGCTCTCCCTGAAGGAGCTGGCGTACGTGGAGGCCGCTCGGGCCATCGGATCCTCCCACCTGCGCATCATCTTCCGCCACCTGGTGCCCAACAGCATGGGGCCAGTCCTCGTGTACACCACCCTCTACGTACCCACCGCCATCCTGTGGTCGGCCGCGCTGAGCTTCTTCGGGCTGGGCGCCCAGCCCCCGACGCCGGAATGGGGGGCCATCATCGCCGACGGCCGGGGGTTCATCTCCTTCGCCTGGTGGGTGGCCACCTTCCCCGGCCTGGCCATCATGCTCACCACATTGGGGTTCAACTTCATGGGCGACGGGCTGCGGGACGCCTTGGACCCCAGGTTTGAGCGGCGCGCGTAGGAAGGAGTTGACGTGGACGCACTTGAGGAACTCGTCGCCTGGGACTGCGCCGGGCAAGTCACCGAGCTCTGCCGCGAGCTCATCCGGATCCCCAGCGAGAACCCGCCCGGGGACGTGACCGAGATGGCCGCCCGGGTGGAGGGCTACCTGAACGACGCCGGGCTGCCCGTCCGGCGGGTGGTGAGCCCGGGGGGCCGCCCCAGCCTGGTAGCGGAGCTCGACTTCGGGCCCGGGCCCACCTTGGTGTTCAACGGCCACCTGGACGTGGTGCCTGCCGGCGACCGAAACCGATGGTCCTGCGATCCCTTCGGGGGCGAACTCCGGGACGGCTACGTGTGGGGGCGGGGGGCCAGCGACATGAAGGGCGGGCTGGCCGCCCAGCTGGTGGCCCTGGCTCGCATCGCCGACCTGCCCGGCCTGCGGGGCAAGCTGGTGTTCATGGCGGTCCCCGACGAGGAGACCGGGGGCGAGGAGGGCACCAAGCTCCTGCTGGAGCAGGGAGTGTCCGGCGACGCCTGCCTGATCGCCGAACCGTCCGGGCTCCATCCCACGGTCGGGCAGAAGGGCAACATCTGGCTCCAGGCCCTGGCCAGTGGGGAACCCGCCCACGGCAGCCTGTCCCCGGCGGCGGGGACCAACGCCATCCCCCGCATGTGCCGAGCCATCGACTGTCTGTACCGGCTGTGGGACATCGACTGGCAGCTGCCGGAGGCGGCCCGCGAGCTCATCTTTCGCACCCAGGCCTTGCTCCGCGCCGCCGGCCGCCACGCCCCGGCGGAGGCACTGGGACGGGTGTCGGTCAACGTGGGCACCATCCGCGGGGGGGAGAAGGTGAACATGGTGGCCGGCCAGTGCGAGGCCCAGTTCGACCTGCGGGTGCCCATCGGCCTGCCCACCGCCCAGGTACTGGCTGAGCTTAAGCGGCTTGCCCGCGCGGAGGGGGTGGAGGAGGTGGAGCTGAACCCGCTGAGGCCGCCCAACGAGGCCAACCACACCCCGCCGGACCACCCCTTCGTCCAGGCCGTCCTGGAGTCCGTTGCCCAGGTCACCGGGGAGTCCCCCCAGCCCACGCTCCAGTGGGCGTCCAGCGACGCTCGCTTCTTCCGCTACCGGGGAATCCCCACCGTCCAGTACGGCCCCGCGGAACTGGAGGGGATTCACGGCTACAACGAGCGAGTCAGGGTGCAAGCCCTCGGCCAGGCAGCGCGAGTGTACGCGCAGCTGGCCTGCCGCTGGCTCGGGGGCTCCAGCCCGAGGTAAGGAGGGACCATGTTGCGGGAGGTCCAGGAGGCGATGGAACTGGTGGACAGCGCCCACGTCACCGGGGAGCAGGTGGGCGGCTGGCTGGAGGACGCCGGCGCGGTGGCGGACATCACCGCGGTGGCCGGCGACCGGGGGCGGACAGAGTTCGTCCGGGTGCACCTGGCCGGGGCGTCCCCGGGCGGCCCCACGCTGGGGATCATCGGGCGCCTGGGCGGGGTGGGGGCGTTCCCCAGCAGGCTGGGTCTGGTATCCGATGCCGACGGGGCCATCGTGGCCCTGGCCTGCGCCGCCCGGCTGGCCCGCATGGCCCGGCGCGGCGACCGGCTGCCCGGGGACGTGATCGTGGCCACCCACGTGTGCCCCCGCTCGCCCATCGAACCGCATGAGCCGACCCCGTTCATGGGCTCGCCAGTGGACATGGCCACCATGGACGAGTACGAGGTCGACCCCCGGATGGAGGCCATCCTGTCGGTGGACACCACAAAGGGCAACTGGGTGGTGAACGTGCCCGGGTTCGCCATCACCCCCACGGTCAAAGAGGGGTACATCCTCCGGGTGGCGGAGGACCTCCTGGAGATCGCCCGGGTGGTGGGGGGGCGGCCGCCGGTCGTCTTGCCCATCACCACTCAGGACATCACCCCCTACGGGAACGGCCTGTATCACATCAACAGCATCATGCAGCCGGCCACCGCCATCTCCGCCCCGGTGGTGGGGGTGGCCACCACCGCGGCGGTCCCGGTTCCCGGCTGCGCCACCGGCGCCAATCAGGTGGTCGACCTGGAACGCGCGGCCCGGTTCTGCCTGGAGGTGGCCAAGGCGTTCACCGGGGGGGAGTGCACCTTCTACGATCCACACGAGTTCCAGCGCCTGGTCGAGCTGTACGGCTCGATGCGTCACCTTCAGACCCCCGGGAGGTCGCAATGAGCCCGGCCCTCATGGCCGTCGGCTGCCCCCGCGGCCGGGCGTGGTGCCGCAGGTCGGAGGACAGCGCCCCGCCGGGCTGCAGGTAGCGGAAGGTCGGCCGGAGACCGCGACGCCACCGTGGGGACGGGCGGCAGCACCGTCGCCCCCGGGGGGACGTCGGTCCGCACCACGGTCCCGGCGCCCACCCGGACCCCACGCCCCACGCGGATCGGACCCAGCAGCACCGCCCCGGCGCCCAGGACCGCCCCCGCCTCCACCGTGGGGTGCCGCTTGCCGGGCCGGCGGGAGGTGGCGCCCAACACCACCCCGGAGTACAGGTGGACGTCGTCCCCCACCTCCGCCGTCTCCCCGATCACCACCCCGCAGCCGTGGTCGATGGTCACCCGGCGGCCGATGCGCGCGCCGGGATGGATCTCCACCCCGGTCCGCCGCCTGACCAGGTGGGCGAACAGCCGGGCCGTCAGCCGCAGCCGGCGGTTCCACAGCCAGTGGGCGATCCGATGCCCCCACAGGGCGTGCATCCCCGGATAGCACAACAGGACCTCCAGCCGGTTCCTGGCCGCGGGATCCCGGGCCAGCACCGCCCGCAGGTCCTCACGCAGTCCGCTGAACATGTGGGGCTGAGAATAGTCCCGTGGACAGGTACCGCTCGCCGGTGTCCGGGAGGATGACCACCACGGTCCTTCCCTGCGCCCAGCCGCGACCGGCCACCTGCAGGGCGGCGGCCACGGCTGCCCCAGAGGAGATGCCGGCCAGGATCCCCTCTTCCCGGGCCAGGCGGCGGGCGGTCTCCGCCGCCTCCGCGTCGCTGACCCCCACCACCTCGTCCATCAGGCTCAGGTCCAGCACCTGGGGCACGAACCCGGCGCCGATCCCCTGGATCCGGTGGGGCCCCGGCTTCCCCCCCGCCAGCACCGGAGAGGCAGCCGGCTCCACCGCCACCACGTGGAGGCGAGGGTTCTTCGGCTTCAGAGCCCGGGCCACCCCGGTGATCGTGCCCCCGGTGCCCACCCCGGCCACCACCGCGTCCACTCGCCCCCCGGCTTGCCGCCAGATCTCCACCGCCGTGGTCCGCTGGTGGACGGCCGGGTTGGCCGGGTTGGCGAACTGGTTGGGCATGAACGCCCGCCGGGCCGCGGCGATCTCCTGTGCCGCGCGCACCGCCCCGGACATCCCCTCCGCGCCGGGGGTGAGGACCAGCTCGGCGCCCAGCGCCGCCAGCATCGCCCGCCGCTCGGCCGACATGGTCTCCGGCATGGTGAGCACGAGCCGGTAACCCCGGATGGCGCACACGAACGCCAGCCCGATGCCCGTGTTGCCCGAGGTGGGCTCCACCACGGTCCTGCCGGGGGCCAGGGTCCCGTCCTGCTCGGCGGCGTGGATCATGCCCCACGCGATGCGGTCCTTGACGCTGCCCAGCGGGTTCCCGAGCTCCAGCTTGGCCAGGATGAGGGCCGGCAGGCCCCGACCGATGCGGGACAGGCGGACCAGGGGCGTGTCGCCGATGAGCTCAATGGCGCTGGCGGCCACGGACACGGGAAGCTCCTTGGCTTGGCAAGGGAAACGGCTCCCGCCGGGGAGCGGAAGTGACCGGCAGGCGGCCGCCGGCCCTAGCGGCTAGCGGGGATGACAGCGCGGCGACAACAAAGGCGACCACCCACGCACAGCTTCTCGGCCTTCACCATCGCTTTCACCCCCTTGAGGTAGTTGAATGGCCCCAATCTAGCCCTCCGCCGGCGCGGTGTCAAGAGCTGCCGCAGGCCGTGGACCAGCCAGCGGGGGCGGGGGAAAATGGAGCCGCGGCCGGCGCAGCGTCGGCCGGTGATGGAAGGGAGGTAGCATGGCAACCCGGGTGAGCGATGCGGAGCTTGAGCGGAGGCGGGCCAAGGCACGGGAGACCCTCGCCGACCGCGACCTGGAGGCGGTGTGCCTGTTCAGCCCCCACCAGATCTTCTACCTGGCCGGGTTTTCGTTTCTGGCCACCGAACGGCCCATGGCGCTGATCTGGCCTTTGTCCCACCAGCCCGCCCTGTACGTCCCCCTGCTCGAGCGGGAGCATGCGGAGGAAGCCTACGACGTCGAGGTCATCACCTACCCGGAGTACCCGGACCAGCGCCACCCCATGCACAGGTTGGGCGACCTCCTCCGCGACCGCGGGCTCGCGGGCAAGAAGTTGGGGGTGGATGCAGACGGATACGGAGGTGGCTACGGCTACTCCGGCCCCAGACTGAGCGAGGTCCTGCAGGCGGAGATAGTCCACATCGGGCCGGTCATCGACCGCATGATGTGGGTCAAGAGCCCCCCGGAGATCGAACTGCTCAAGGAGAGCGCCAAGTGGGCCAATCTGGCCCATTCCCTGCTTCAAGACTACACCCGCCCCGGCCGCACCGAAGACCGCATCTCGACCCAGGCTTCGTACGAGGCTTCCTCGGCCATGCTTCGGGCGCTGGGGCCGAGCTACCGCCAGACGAGCCCGGGCCTGCCGGCCCAGGCCGGGTTCCGCGGGCAGATCGGACCCCAATCCGCCCTCCCACACGCCATCAGCACCAACGCCAGGGTCAGAGAAGGCGACGTGGTGGTCACCGGCGCCGGCGCCGACGTCGGCGGCTACGGGGCCGAGCTGGAGCGGACGATGATCGTGGGAAGGCCCAACGAGAAACAGCGGCGGTTCTTCGAGCTCATGCTGGCGGCTCAAGACGTCGCCCTGGCGGCAATAAAGCCAGGGCGGCGCTGCGCCGACGTGGATCGGGCGGTGCGTGATTTCTACGTCCAGCAAGCGATCACCGACTACTGGCGCCACCACACCGGCCACGCGCTGGGCATCCGCATGCACGAGGCGCCGTTCCTGGACATCGGCGACGACACGGTGATCGAGCCGGGGATGGTGTTTTCCGTGGAACCGGGGATCTACATTCCGGGATTCGCCGGCTTCCGCCATTCGGATACCGTGGTGGTGACCCCGAACGGCACAGAACGCATCACCTACTACCCCCGCGACCTGGCCAGCCTCACCATCGACTGACCGCCGGTTTCCCGCAAGGGGAAAGACACGGCCCGTCGAGCCCCCGGTTGATGCCCATCTGGCCGGGAGCCGCGCCTTTGGATGAACTTCTGTCGCCGGCGCCGGGGCGAGGGCGGTGAGGTCAAGCGGGCCGGCGTCCGCGTGCTCCGGGGCAGGCCTGGGAGGCAGACCCCCGCCCGGCGGCCGGCCGCGGTGGCGCCGAGAGCCTGTCCAGGCGCCGCAGTGCCCCAGAGCCCAGCACTTGTTACCGGCAGCCGGGGAAGATGAGCCAGGTTGGAGGATGTAGACCCCTGCCCCTAGGCGTTCTCCAGCAAGACGGTCTGAGCCGCCGCCACGCCCGCGCCGGCGGGGAAGCTGTGGCCGCAGGCCGCAAGCCCGGACTCCATCGCCCCCACCGCGGCGATGAGGTCCCCGGCCCCGGTCGCCCCCATGTGGCCGATGCGGAAGTAGTCCGCGGCGATCTGGGGATGCAGTCCCCCGGCGAACATGGCCCCCGCCTTCCGCGCCGCTGGGAGGAAGCAGTCGGGCTTGACTCCATCCGGGTAAAGCGGCGCGCTGAGCGTGTCGGCCGCGTGGTCATCGCTGGTGGGCACAGTCTCCAGCCCCAGCGCCGCACAGGCGGCCCGACAAGCCCGCCCGAGCAGGCGATGCCGACTGAACCGCTTGTCCAGGCCCTCATCCAGGATCCTCCCCAGGCTGACATTGAGCGCCGCCACCAGGTTCACCGCCGGGGTGGCGAAGTAGGCCGGCCGGCGCTGTTCGTAGGCCTCCATGACCGGGAGCCACTTGCCCCAATCTGCGTAGTAGTTGAGCACCGGCGACCTCCGCCCCCGCCAGGTATCCACTGCCCGCTTTCCGGCCACCAGGAGGGCCAGCCCCGGGGGCACGCCCACCGCCTTCTGCGAAGCGGTGAACGCAACGTCGATCCCCCACTCTTCCTGGCGCAGCAGTTCCCCGCCCACCGAGCACACCCCGTCCAGCACGGTGAGAACGCCGTGCCGCCTGCCCATCTCCCCGAAGCGCTCCGCGTCAACCCGCACTCCAGTGGAAGTGTCCACGTGCGTCGCCGTCATCAGCTTGTAGCTGCCCCGCTGGAGTTCCCGCTCCACTTGGTCGAAGTCCACGGTGTCCCCCAGCGGACTTCGGAGGACGGTCACCTCGGCTCCGTACCTGGAAAGGAGATCCTCAAATCGGTCTCCGAACACCCCCGTACTGAGAACCAAGGCCCGGTCTCCTGGTTCAATCAAGTTGGCGCCCGCAATATCCATGGCCAGGGTTCCCGACCCGCTCATGATGAATGGCTGTCCGCTCGGAGCGAGCCACACCTGGCGCATGCGCTGGAGTGCTTGGCCGAACACCTCGATGAACTCAGGCGACACGTGACTTGTGGTGGGCGCACCGAGCGCCTGCAGCACGCACGGTTCGAACTCAATGGGGCCGGGAATCATCAACAGCGTTCGATCTTTCATCCGCCTCCCCCTCCTGTCGGGTCAACCGGTCCAATACCTGCGTCGGCAAGCAGACGCCGCAACGCCTCCCGCTCCCCTTGTGGAAGGGGCGGCAAGGGCCGACGCGGTGGTCCTCCAAACAGGCCCAACATGTCCATGGCCGCCTTGAGGGCGGGGACGCCCCAGCCGCGCGTCACCGCCCGGTTCAACCGCATCAGCCGGAGCTGAACGGCCCGGGCCGCGGCCGTATCTCCGTGCCTCACGTCCCAGTACATGTCCAGACATTCCTGCGGAGCGATGTTGGCGAGCGCCACGATCCCCCCCGCGGCCCCCAGCACCAGGGCGGGGACCAGCGCCCCGGCTGTGCCCACCAACACCGCGAAACCCTGCGGCGCACACTGACACAGCTCCCCCAGCTTCGCCATGTTGCCGCTCGAGTCCTTGATGCCAACGATGTTCTCGTGCTCCGCCAGGCGCAACACCGTCTCCACGTCCAGGTCGATTCCGGTGCAGGCCGGCATGTTGTACAGCGTCACCGGGATCGCTGAGCCATCGGCGACCTCGCGGAAGTAGTCCACGAGGACCTCCGGGGTCATCTGATTCCGGAAGTAGCTGGGAGGGAGCACCAGGGTCGCGTCCGCCCCGGCGGCCGCGGCGTATCTGCTCCACTGCAGGGTCTCGCGGGTGGACGGCCGTCCCACCCCCGCGATCAACACCCGTTGCTCCGACGTGGCCGACCGAGCCGTCTCCATCACCCGCCGCGCCTCGCCCTCGCTCAAGTGAACGGACTCGCCGTTCGACCCCAGCACCACAAACCCCGCAAGCCCGAACCGGCCCAGACGGGCGAGGTTGCCCCGCAGGGCCTCCGCATCCAACTCCCCCTGCTCGTCAAACGGCGTGCTGACCGGCGGTAGCACCCCTTCCAGCTTGATCGCTGCCATGCCAAGCTCCTCTCCACGCCATCATCCCCTGCGGCCCGGCCCGGCAGTCTCCTGGCCCGGGTGTGGGGCCGCCCAGGCCCGCGCCTCCCAGGAAACATCCCCGCGTTGCCGGTCCACGTCAAGTGCCCCCAGTTCCCCCTGTACCGGCCCGCCCCGGCTCGCGGATCGCCTCCCTCTCTTGGGAGCCCGCTGAGCGTCCCCGCCAGGGCGGCGTCATGCCAGTTGCCACCGCCGGCGATGGGAACCACCCTCGGCCACTGCGAGCTGTGCCCTTTCCCCCGCCCCCACCTGGGGAGAGCACCCCATTGATCGCACCACGCCCCCATCCTGTCAAGAAAGGCCTCTTGGTGCGCCAAGAGATCTTTACCAGGTCCTGGGGCTGGTGACGGGGTGGTTGAAAGAACGCGCTGCCCCCAAAGAAGGCTTGGAAACACGGAAAGGAGGAGCACCGAGCATGGACCTTACCTACAAGGAAGCGTACGCCATGAACCGGGAGGGGCAAGGATGAAGCTGGTGGAGACCTATCTTGCGACGGGGAGCATCGCTGAGACCGCGCGAAGGTGGCATACCTCCCGGAATGTGGTGCGCAAGTGGGTCCAGCGCTACCACGAGGAGGGGCTCCCGGGGCTGAGCGACCGCTCCCACCGGCCCCGCTGCTCACCTTCCCAGACTCCCGCCGAGATCGAGGCGATGGTGGTGGAAGCCAAGAGGGCCACCGGCTACGGCAGGAAAAGGCTGGCCTGGTACCTGTGGCGGGAGAAAGGGCTGGTTGTCTCCCCGCACACCATCCGCCACATCCCGCGCCGGCACGGGTTCACCGGACGCAAGAAAAGGCGCCAGACGTTCTACCCGGCCCACTGGGCGTGGGAGGAGGAGCGGCCGTTTGCTCCGCTACCAGTGGACGTTTCTGGAAGGAAAGACGAGGCTCAGGTTCTTGGCCTGGAGCTACGAGATCAGCCTCACCAACGGGTTGTGCTTCATGGGACTGGTGATGCTGTGGTTAAGGGGGCACGGGATCGAGGGGGAGGTGGCGTGGCAGACGGACTGGGGGGAAGAGTTTGGGGGCAGTAACCTCCAGAAGCTCCACCGGCTCCAGGAGAAGCACTACGCTCCCCTGGGGGCGAGGTTGGCCAGGATCCCGCTGGGGAGGAAGGAACACAACGGTCGGGTGGAGAGATCCCACCGCACGGACGACGAGGAGTTCTACCTGCCGTTTCTGGGCAGGGTGCAGACAGAAGCGGGGTTGCTGAAGAAGGCGGCGGGATGGGTGTACTACTACAACCTGGAGCGGCCGCACTACGGGGCGGGGATGGACGGGAAGCCGCCGTTCCAGGTGCTACGGGAGCTCGGCTACGATCTACCCCGCGAGTTCGCGCTCTTCCCGCCTCTGGTGCTCGACCGGGTCAGTGCCGACTGGGCCCTCAGGGGTGGTAACGATCTCTTGGGCCATTACACATCGCCCACATCACCCGCACGAGGTGCCTCCCCAGCGCCCGCACCGCCTGGTTGTGCCTCTTCCCCTCCGCCCTCTTCTTCTCGTAGTACGCCCGCGACTGCGGCACCCGCTCCATGTGCCGGGCCACCGCCGTCATCATCGCCGCCTTGGCCCGCCGGTTCACCTGCCGGGGCCGCTTGCTCCCCTTGGACTCCCCGGACTGGTGCACCAACGGACACATCCCCAGGTACAGGGCCAGGCTACGCTCCGAGTCGAACCGCTCCATCGTCCCGATCTCCCCGGCCAGCTCCCCGCTGCAGATCGCACCGAACCCAGGGATCGAGTCGATCCGCTGGGCCAGAGGTGAGCTCGCCACCAGCTCTTCGATCGCCTCCTCCAGCTTGGCGACCTCCCCCAGCACCTCTAAGAGCCTCCGCGCATCGGCGACGATCATCGGCCCCACGTACTCCACCTCTTCCGAGAACTGGGCTCCCTGCTGCCACTGGGCGATCACCCCGGCGTACTTCTTCCCGATCCCCCGGATCGCCCGCACCTCCTTGGGGCTCATCCCCGCCAGCTCCCGCAGGTCGTCCCGGGAAGCGAGGAACCGCAGGAACCAGAGGTTTGTCACCTCCCCCGTGATCCCCAAGAGCTCCGGGCACACCGCAAGGAGGTCGCTCTTCATCCGGTTCACCAGCCGGACCTTCTCCGCCACCAGCTGCCGCCGGCGCCGGGTGAGCCGCTTCAGCTTCTGGTTCTCGGGGGGGACAGGGCCGACCTCGTGCAGCACATCCTTGGCTACCGGCAGATGGTCCTTGAGCTTCGCCAGCTCCAGGATCTTCCGCACGTCGAGCTTGTCCGTCTTCGCTCCCCCGGGGAAGATCTCCCGGAACCGGGCCAGCTTCAGGTTGTTCACGTTGTACAGTCGGTACCCACGGGCAAGGATCATCCCGTCCAACGGACGGCCCCACCCGTTCAGGCCCTCCATCGCCACCTCCACGGGAAGGTTCCCCTTCTGGCGGTGACGCTCGATCCGGGCGAAGAACTCCTGGAAGCCCTCCTGGGAGTGGGGGATGGTGAACTCCTCGAGGATCCTTCCCTCGGAATCGGCGATCCCCACGCTGTGGGACCGCGCGCCGACATCCACACCGACACGAAGATGGGGTCCCATCGGCTACCTCCTGGTTCCCTCCAGGCCCTCACGTCTACCCCAGCAGAGCCACGACCTCTGAGGTTGGCACCATCCCGGAGAGAGATGCCGCTCTCCGAAGGAGAGCGGTCTCTTCTGTGGACGCCCCTGGAGAGTACAAAGAGGCAAGGGCGGCAATTCAGAGCCGAGCAGGCCCCAAGGCTGCCGACCCCACGAGCCACACCCTTACCTCAACCGCATCCTACCACGGATTAACCCTCCTTCCAGGGTCAAATTCCAATGGTAGACCCCAAGGCCCTCAACGAGATCAGGCGGTGGTAAATGTGGCTGCGTCCCTGCGCGTCAAAGCCTTCCTCCGCCTGTTTCATGTCCTCGAGCAGGCCGCGGTTGTGTTCGTAGCCCAGCAGGCTGTGGAGCCAGGCAAGCAGGACAAGGCGGTTTTCGAGTTTTTGATATTGGGTTGACCCGTTGCTCATACGTCAACCCCCAGCTTTTCAAAACCGGATTTGATTACAAGAGCAATTCGTTTTTTACGTTCATTGACGAAATCCCTGTAATCAAGTTCATACCAGTTTGGAGGTAATGCATGCCATTCATACATCTGTTGAAGTTCATCGGAAGCGAAGCATTTTTGTTTTTCTAGTTCGGGCACATATTCCTTGGGCGCTCTGTCGGAAATCTTGATATTATCGCTCCATTCCACCAAAGCATAGTTGGCCACCTGGTTAATCAGGCGCTTTTCTCGAATCCCTATTCGCAGCAAGTATTTGCGGGGAAACAGATGATGCCGTTCCAAGGCAGATTTTTTGGCTTTCGTGGTAGGATCCAGCAACTCGGACACTTTCATCTTCGAATACAAGACTCGCGCTTCCAATAGGCAGAGTGCGGCGTAGTAAGCAAATTGCCCAGTACTCCGGGCGGCAGCGGTTTCCAATTCGTTGGGCAAGGTTACTTCCCAATAGTCTTTGGTCAAGACGGCGCTTATCTGCTCATCGAGGATGCGTACAAAGTCGTCGGCTGTGTTTGCTCCGCGTAGCAATGCCATATCCTGTTCAAACCGCGTTTCGGGCGAACCTGTATAACGCCCCGTGGGGGCTACCATGAAGAACCAGCGCGCCATCACCTCACGCAAGCGGTGCAAATCTACTCTGAAGTCTCGCTTCCCTATGAGCCACAATGCGTAAGTGTAAAGAACAGCCATTTGCGAGGAGATGAGTTGATCGGAGGGGTATCCTGCCCTTTTCAGCACCTTGAAAAACTCATGCCAGTTCTGAAGGTCGAGGGTGTATGCCTGAGCCTCTTGCAATAAGGCAAACTGTTTCTCGCGCTGTTCATCGGAGAACTGCCGCGTCTCCAGGTCCTTCCCTCGAAGCAGGGAATAAACATGCTCTAAGCGTGCGCGGCGAAACCCCAACGCCACGCTTACGCGCAGCAACTGGTCAGGGTTAGGGCGCAAATAATGATTAAAAGGCGAAGGGCTGCCACCCGGGGAGGGCGCTTTGCTGCGCCGACAAAATTCTTCCAGCTCTTTGCGCCCCTCGTCCCAGAACACCGACATCAAGGTGAGAATAAAATTGGCCTGATTGAGCGGAGTTCCCTGGCTATTGATGCGGACAAAAATATCTGCGACCTGGTCTTCATCAACGGAAGAGGAAATCTCAAGAGCGGTGAGCGGATAGTCTTCGAGTTTGATAAGTTTGCTAACATTGGTTCGGATCTTCTTTACCTCTTCAGTACTAAGTGTTCGTTTCGTTGAAAGCCGTTTGAGAAATTCCTCCATGAAAATAAAGACATCTGTATCAAGTTGCCACAGGATGTTAATGTCTGGAATCCACTCCGCATCTTTCTCAATTGCAGGATTAGAGGCTTCGAATCTTTCACTCAGCGGATGGAACGCTATTTTAATACGCTGATGCTTAAAATCTTTGGTGACGACGGGCTCGGCCTTCATCACCGCGTAGAGGGAGGTCAAGCGTTGCTGACCATCTACGATGAGCAGACGCGCCACCTTTTGTTTTTGACCGTCGCCGATCGTTCGGTGAGTACCGGGATAACCGTTTTCCCAGAAGAGAAGATAGCCAATTGGAAAGCCGCGATACATCGAGTCAAACAAATCCCGTACCTTGGTCATCGGCCAAACGAAGGGGCGCTGAATGTCAGGCAGTCCAATTTCTCCCATAGCTATGTCTTCGATCAGCTTCTTCAGGGAGTAATCAACCTTCTTGAAGAGTACTTCTGCCATACCTATCCCTCCACGCCTGCAAACATTTCTGCCTTGAACACTGCTTCCAGCGCTTGCGCGCTGGGGATGAGGGAGTCGCCACTAGCGTCCTCAAACATGGCGAGCATGTCAAATACCACCTGCTGGTTCAGGTAGATCGGTACACATAAGTCGCTTGGCTCCAATTTCGCCCTCCTTCACGCTTTCCTCTGATCGGTCTTATTCTCCGTGTACACCGTCTTCGCCTCCACGGCGGGATACAACTCGTCGATGGCGGTCTGAATCTCGATGGTCTTGGCGAGGGCGGTGGTGATGCGGCAGTAGGTGCGGATCTCGTCCAAAGAGAGCCTACGGTCTTTGCGGTCTTTGAGCCACTTGTGGCACACCTGGTAGCCGCCGATCTGGTACGCCCACACCTCGGGCGGAACGCCCTCGAAATACTGGTTCGGGTTGATGTACACGCGCCTCTCCCCGGCTTCATAGCGCAGGCCCTGCTTGCCCGAGACGATCACCTTCCCATCCCCCTCGCCCTGGAAGCGGGCCATGGGAGGGTCGAGCTCCGCAGACTTGAGCAGGTGCAGGGCGACCAGCCGCTCGCCCAGCGCGGCCAGTTGCCTGAACAGTTCCGCGTCCGCCGTGAAGGGGATGCGCGGGAAGTCCATGCGCAGAAACTCGGCGTACTTTTCCCGATAGGTCGGGGCATAGAGCACGGCGTAGACGTAGTGGAAGACCTCTTCCGGCGAGGGTTCCCGGCCGTAGGCCGCCGCCAGCGCCGCCACCAACTTCGGGTTCAGGTTCGGCTGCCGCTCCGATGGCTCCAGATGAGCAAAGAAATCGCCTCGCCCGGCGGAGGGGTAGAGGTAGAGGGGGAACAGGTATCCTCTCTCGCGGGTTCTATTAGATACCATGCAATCGTCAGTTATCCGGCTGCTTGCAAAAGCATGGAACCATCCCGATTGGCATAGTTGTCTACAAGTCATAAGCGCCACATTCTCCCCTGCCATCATGTGGCGCATGACTTCGGGCCGCGGCATACAGATGAACCCGCGTGATCGGCCAGTGTAGTAGGTGTAGCGCACATCAAAGGGGCGATACAGAATCGGTACAATCTTGTCGCGCACAGGGCCGGAATCCCGCAAGTCTTGCTGTGCCAGGACTACTTTCCAGTCCCTCGCGTCCTTGCCCAAGTCGTAGGCCTGGCGCGCTAACTCCGGGTCTAACTTGGCGAACACGGTCACCGTGCGCCAGGCATCCTGGGCGGACCATTGAATGGTCAGATTGTCCCGGGCAGTTACGATGCCGACGCTGTTCACCGGAAAGATATCGGGCACACCGGGAAACAGGCGATATTCGGCCTCAAGTCTGTCGTCTCGCGGCACGAACTGATAGAACGGCGACCTTGGCGTCAAATCGCGCCACTCTGTGCTTTTGTGTTCGTGCGCTTCCAGCCACTCGTGCTTCGCCTCGCGTGTGCCGTACAGTTCTGCATGCCGGACCACGGCGTCGGACTTGCTCTTGCCGCCGCGCTTGACGAAGAAGGCGATGGCCACGCCCTGGCGGATGTCGAAGACAT
>JBNGCS010000016.1:0-55191 GCA_049975705.1 Candidatus Bipolaricaulaceae bacterium
CCCGGGCGTGGAGGAGTCAGCCACCAGCACCCGCCGGCAGGCCGTCGCCCCGACAGGGATTGACAGTCTGCTGGTAAAGGAGATAGAATGTAAGCCTAGAATCACTTGCCACAGGAGGTGATGCAGCCGACCCGGAACTGTCACGGGACGAGGTCCACCAGGGTGTGCAGGCAGAGAAGGCAAAGGAGGACGTAAGATGAAACGTCTTGTCGGGTGCTTGGCGGTGGTGATGCTCCTCGCGGTGCCGGTGTTGGCCAGCTTCAGCGCCGCTGAGTTGGAGAAGATGGCCACCAAGGACGTGATTCCCGAGATCCGGATGGCGGCAGGTCTGGCCCTTGCCGACTACTACGCGGCGAACAAGACGGCCGCCGAACTGGAGGCGCTGGCCAAGACCGGAGAGACGGCGGCCATTCGCTCGGCGGCCGGCCTGGCCCTGGAGAGGAAGTACATCGGCGGGAAGAAGACCCGGGCGCAGCTTCTGGCCCAGCTCATCGGCGGTGCCACCCCCGAACTGCGGGGCGCGGCGGTGTCCGTATTGCAGGAGTACTTCTTCACCCTGTCCGGTGATGACCTGATGGCCTACGTGCGGAGTGGGACGAACCCCGAGGTCCGCTACGCTGCGGCCAAGGCCTACTTCTTCCGCAACCGGAGCAAGTTCGCGCGGGCGGACTTGGAGGCAATCTGCAAGGACACGGCCAACGCCGACGGCTACCGGAAGGCTGCTGCCGAGCTGCTGGCCGGGACCTACCTGTTCCCGTTCAACACGGCCCTGAGCCAGGCTGAACTCGAGGCGCAGGCGCTCGAAGGCGAGAACGAGTACCTGCGGAAGGCGGCTGCCATCGCGCTGACCAACCTCCTCATCAAGTCCGACATGACCGAGACTGAGCTGTACAAGAAGGTGGTCTCTTTCTTCCTCGATGACTCGCTGAGCGAGGAGTACAAGTGGGCCTATGAGCGGGCGCTGGCCGCTCGCTGGGCTGCTGGACTGGCCGGCTAGGCCACAGAGAATAGGAGGTACGGCGATGAGAAGGTTTGTGACAGTGTTGATCGGGCTGGTTGCCTTAGCGGCCTGGGGCGCAGTGGCACAGGACTACGCCACCGTCCCCCTGGGAGAGGCGGGGACGCCCTGGGAAAACCTGGAGGTGGGGAAGCCGGGTGGCTACCTGGTGATCGGGACGTGGAACAACCCCAAGACGTTCAACCACCACATCGCCCAGGAGACGAGCTCCACTGACGTCACCTCACGGCTGTTCCGGGGGCTGACCGAGGTCAACTCGGTGACCGCCGAGGTGGAGCCGGGACTGGCCAAGTCGTGGGAGATCTCAGAGGACGGCCTCACCGTCACCTTCCACCTGCGGGAAGGTCTGAAGTGGTCGGACGGCGAGCCGTTCACCGCTGAGGACGTTGACTTCACGTTCAACGGGGTGATCTTCAACGAGGACGTGCGCACCGACTACCGCGACGTGCTCCTGGTGGAGGGGAAGCTCCCCACGTGTGAGGTCGTAGACGAGTACACGGTCAAGTTCACCCTGGCCACGACGTTCCGGCCCTTCCTGCGCCAGATCGGCGGGGCGCTCTATCCCGCCCACAAGCTCAAGGACCTGTCCCGGGTGTACAACCCCGATGCCGACCCCGAGGCCCTGAACTCCGTGTGGGGCGTGAACACCCCGCCCCAGGAGATCGTGGGCATGGGGCCGTTTGTCCTCTCCCAGTTCATCCCCGATCAGCTGGTGGTCCTGGAGCGCAACCCCCACTACTGGAAGGTGGATCCCCAGGGCAATCGCCTCCCCTATCTCGAAGGAGTGAAGTTCGTCATCGTGGGCGGCGCGGACGCCGAGATGCTGAAGTTCCGCAATGGCGAGCTGGACGTATACGGGCCCCGGCCGGAGGACCTGTCCACCCTGATCGCCGAGGCCGAGCAGAAGGGTTTCGAGGTGCGAATCGACACCACCAAACCCATGTTCGGGACCACCTGGATCGCGTTCAACCAGGACTGCCCCAACGAGGGGCTGAAGGAGTTCTTCCTCAAGGCGGAGTTCCGGCAGGCCATGGCCCACCTGGTGGACAAGCAGGGCATCATCGACAACGTGTACATGGGGCTGGGCGTCCCCCAGTGGAGCCCGGTGTCGTTCCTGTCGCCGTACTACTCAGACGACGTTGCCCGCTACGAGTACGACCTTGCCAAGGCGGGTGAGCTGCTCGATCAGATCGGCTTGGTGGACCAGGACGGCGACGGCTGGCGGGACCTGCCCGACGGAACCACCTTTGAGTTCGAGCTCAACACCAACGTGGGCAACACCATCCGTGAGCAAGTGTGCCAGATCTTCGCCGACGACTGCGCAGCGGTGGGGATCAAGGCCAACTTCAACCCCATCAACTTCAACGCCCTGGTGACCAAGCTGCTGGGTGGCGAGTTCGAGGCAGCGCTGCTGGGGTTCACCGGCGGCGTGGAGCCCCACAACTCAGCCAACATCTACCCGCCCTGCGGCGGCCTCCACTTCTGGAAGTACTCCGACTGCGACGACCCCACCCCCCGCGCGCAGCGCTACGGGGAGCTGTTTGACCTGGCCGTCAAGACGTACGACTTCGACGAAGTCTACGGCTACTACGCAGAGTTCCAGAAGCTGTTCTCCGAAAACCTGGACCTCATCTACACCGTGAACATGGTGTATCGGGGCGCCTTCTACAACAACCTGAAGAACACCGCAGAGTTCAGCCCCATATCCGGCGCGTTGGGGTTCTCCGAGGTCCTGTGGAAGGCCAACCCCAACATGGTGGGCAACCAGGTGGTCGAAGGCTGACCCGGACGGCCCAATTGAGGACACAAGAGGGGCAGCCCTTGCGGCTGCCCCCTTCTCCTCCGTATACTCATCGGCCATGCTGACTTTCATCGTCCGGCGCACCCTCTACATGCTGCCCACCCTGATCATCGTTTCCCTGGTCAGCTTCGCCATCATCCAGCTGATGCCCGGCGATTTCACCACCGCGTTCAGGCTGAACCCGCGGTTCAGCAAAGCCACCATCGCCCAGTTGGAGTCCAGGTACGGACTGGATCAACCCTGGTATGTGCGGTACTGGAAATGGGTCACCGGGATCGTCACTCGGGGGGACTTCGGCTACTCCATGGAGACCAGCCAGCCGGCGTTCGACGCCCTGTTCAAAGGGCGGTTGACCTGGACGTTGATCATGTCGTTCGGGACGCTGGCGTTCACCTGGGTGTTGGCCATTCCCATCGGCATCTACTCGGCCATCCGGCAGTACTCGGTGGGGGACTATGTCTTGACCTTCTTGGGCTTCCTGGGCCTGTCCATCCCCAACTTCTTCTTGGCCCTGGTGATCATCTGGTTCCTGGTGGCAGTGCTGAACGTGGGGGCACTGGGGCTGGGGGTGGGGGGCCTGTTCGACGTCCATTACATCAACGCACCGTGGAGCTGGTCTAAATTCGTCAACTTCATGTGGCACCTGTGGCCGGTGATCGTGGTAGTGGGAACCGCGAATATGGCCACTCTCATCCGGTACATGCGCGGCCAGCTCCTGGACACCTTGGGGCAGCAGTACGTGCTGACCGCCCGGGCCAAGGGGCTGAGGGAAAGGGTGGTGGTGTACAAGCACGCGGTGAGAAACGCCATCAACCCCCTGATCACCATGCTGGGGATGCAGTTGCCATTCCTGTTCGAGGGGGCGTTCTTCACCGCCATCATCCTCGGGATTCCGTCCGTTGAGAAGGCCTTTTGGGACGCCCTGCAAAGGCAGGACGAGTATGTGATCATGTCCGGCCTGATGTTCTTCGCCTTCCTCCTCGTGGCCGGCAACCTGCTCGCCGACCTGATGCTGGCCTGGGTAGACCCGCGGATCCGCTATGACTGACTTCCATGTGGCCGTTTAGGCGCAAGCGCACCTATGGCCGGCGGGGGGACAAGGCCGGGGTCAGCCTGTGGCGACTGGCCGGCCGCCGCTTCCGCCGCCACCGCGTGGGCCGGCTGGGAGCAGTGGTGGTGGTCGTCTTCTTCCTGACCTTGGTATTGGCTGAGTTCCTCGGGCCCTACGAGCACACCCGCCAGTTCCGCGGCTTCACCTTCGCCCCGCCCACCAGAATCCACATCTTCGACGAGGACGGACACCTCACCCGCCCATTCGTGTACAAGACGGTCCGGCAGCTGAACACCAAGACCTTCAAGTGGGAGTACTCCGTCGATCGATCCGAGAAGTACTACGTGCAGTTTTTCGTCCGCGGGCACCCGTACAAGCTATTGGGGCTGTTCCCCACCAACGTTCACCTGTTCGGCGTGGACGAGGGTGCTGTGCTGTTCCTGTTTGGAACCGATGACATGGGGCGGGACATGTTCTCCCGAGTGGTCATGGGAACGCGGGTCTCCCTCATTGTGGGCCCGTTCGTGGTGGCCATTTCCTTCCCCATCGCCCTTCTGCTGGGGGGGCTGTCGGGCTTCTACGGGCGGGGGGTAGACATGTTCCTGCAGCGGGCGTTCGAAGTGGTGATGTCCTTCCCCCGCCTGCCGCTGTGGCTGGCCTTGGGACTGTCGCTCCCCAAGGGGTGGAGCCCCACCATGCGGTTTTTCGGGATTGTGGCCATCATGTCCTTGGTCGGCTGGGCGGCCATGGCCCGCATCGTGCGGGGGCAGGTGTTGGCCATCCGCTCCATGGAGTTCACCGAGGCGGCGCGGGCGGTGGGGGCCCACGACCTGCGGATCATCGGCCGCCACATAGTGCCGAACCTGACTTCCTACCTAATCGTTGCCGCCACACTGACCATACCCGGGGCCATCCTGGGCGAGAGCGGGCTCAGCTTCCTGGGGATCGGCATCCACGAGCCCATGGTCTCCTGGGGCCTGCTGCTGTCCAAGGCCAACAACGCCGCCACCATTCAGAACTACCCCTGGCTGCTCATACCGGGGCTGTTCATCACGGTGGCCGTGCTGGCGTTCAACTTCCTCGGCGACGCGCTGCGCGACGCCTTCGACCCGTTCAGGGTCGTGTGATCCAGTCCTGCAGGCCGCACTCCAGGGTGGCCAGGTCCGTCCCCAGCACCTCCAGCGAGGCGGCGAACGGGCTAGCTCCTCGGGCGCACGCCGCCCAGAAGGCCCGGAGGGCGGATTCCCCGTGTACTTCCAGCAGGAAGCGGACGAACGCTCCGGCCTCGGCCTCGGCCAGCTGGCGGGGGTAGGCGGCGAACAGGGGCTGGGTGATGGGCACCCACCTCCCCGCGCCGACCAGCGCCGCGGCCTCGCCGCGGAAATCCCGCTCCGGATAGGCAAAATGAAGCGCCATCCCTTCTACCACCGCCTCGAAGGGGGGCAGCCCCACTGGGGAGACGAGCTCAAGGACAAACCGGGCCGCGACCTCCGGCAGCCGGTGGGCGGCGAAATCGCCCCACACCACCCCCCACGGCAGGTCCACCGGGCGGGGCTGGGCGGTCAGGTAGATGACCACCCGGTCGGGCAGCCCCTCCGCGCCCAGCGACCAGAACCCGGCCGCCCGCTCCAGCGCGGCGGCCGCCTGGGCCACCTGGTCCTCCCAGGGACCAGGAGCGGCGGTCACCAGTCGCAGCCGGCCCGAGGCGAACACGGCCGTGTCGGCCAGTTCAACCGCTGCCGCTGCCAAGACCGGGTCGGAGGCGGCGGCGAGCTCGGAGGCCGCGATCCGGGGCTCCCCCAAGGCCAACTGAGCCAGCCCGCGCCAGGCCGCCGCCTCCGCGCCGGCGGTCCCGCGCAGGTACTCCAGGGCCTGGCCTGGCAGTCCGGAGAACAGGGCCCGCTTGGCGACAAAGACGGGGTCGTCGGCAGCCAGCCGCGCGCCCTGGGAGAGAGCCGACTGCCACTGGTCGGCGAACTCGGCCGGGGTCAACCCCAGCGCCCGGGCGCCGCGCTCCCAGTCGGCAGCCAGCCAGAAGGCGCGCACCCCTTCAGCCCCCTGGGCTTCCACCACGAACTCGGCGAACGCCGCTGCCGTGACCTCCCACCGCCGCGCCCGTCGGGTCGGGGAGGCCGTCGCCTCCAGCAGCCAGCGGACGGTCTCCAATGGCGGCGTGGCGCTCACCCAGGGGGCATCCACCTCGAAGAACAACTGCTCCCAAGGATCCCGCGGCAGCAGGCGGGCGGCATGGTCAAACAGGAGCTCCCAGCTTCCGGCCTGGCCGTAGGCGGCGGCCTCTGCTGCCCAGTTCGCCTTGGGCTCGTCCAGGTAGCAGGCCAACCCGCGGGGAAAGGCCGGATTGCCGGGACCGCCGTAGGCCAGGGAGCAGGCCAGCCGCGCTAGCGCCCCGGCCGTGGGCTGATCGGCCATCAAGTCAACCACAGCGCGGGCAGTGACGCCCTCCTCGGTCCGCGCGGAGAACCCACGGGCCAGCTCCTCGGCCTCAGCATAGGCATACACGTACACCCGTTCTGGTAGGGCCGCTGGCGGGATCTCCAGCAACCCCACCAGGCGGGCCCACTCCTCGCTCAGCTCCTCGGCCAGCTGGGGGGCCAGCTCGGCCACTGGGCTGTCCTTGAGGAACCGGAGGATGACCGCTCCAGCTCGCTCCTCCCCCAGCGGGCTCCTCAGCCTCTGGTACGTCGGCCAGGCCCAGAACACCAGCACCCCAATCACGAACGCGATCCCCACGCCCAGGGCCAGGCCGCCGACCACCCACCAGGGACCCCCGCGTCTCGCCGCCATGGACCCATGGTACCCCACCGCCCGCCCCCTGCCGAGCGGCAGCCGAACGCGGCGCCGGCCAGTCGACTGCCGACGTGGGCTCGACATCGCGGCCCACTGGGAACCCACCTGGTTCCGCCTTACCCCCAGTGGCACACCTGCATCCAGGCAGCGGCCCACGCTCCAGTTCGTCACCGGGCCCGGCCGCCCGGGGCGGCCAGGCCCAACCGTGTCAGGCCCCCAGCGTCGGATCCCCGCACCCCCCCGCGGGCGCCGCTCAGATCCTCATCGGCCAGAAACTCGCTGACAAACGGAAAAACAGTTGTGTCCACCCCCCTGCTGTCGTACAATTGGCCAGGAGCCCAACCATGGAACGAATCGACGTCACCTATATCGAAGACGAGATGGAGCAGTCGTACATCGACTACGCCATCTCGGTCATCCGCGGACGGGCCATCCCGGACGTCCGCGACGGTCTCAAGCCGGTGCAGCGGCGCATCCTGTACGGCATGCGCCAGCTGGGCCTGCTCCCGGGGCGGCCCCACCGCAAGTCCGCGCGCATCGTGGGTGAGGTGATGGGTAAGTTCCACCCGCACGGGGACATGGCCGTGTACGAGGCCATGGCGGGGTTGGCCCAGCAGTTTTCCACGCGCTACCCGCTCGTCGACGGCCAGGGCAATTTCGGCTCCATCGACGGGGACGAACCGGCCGCCATGCGGTACACCGAGGCCAGGCTGGCCCCCATCGCTCAGGAGTTCCTGGAGGAGCTGTCCGAAGACACGGTTGACTTCGTGCCCAACTTCGACGATTCGCTGCAAGAGCCCTGGGTGCTCCCCGTGCGGTTCCCCCACGTGCTGGCCAACGGGGCGTGGGGAATCTCCGTGGGGATGACCACCCAGATACCCCCTCACAACCTGCGGGAGCTCATCGCAGCCACGCTGCACGTGATGGACCACCCGGGCGCGGGCGCGGACGAGCTGCGCGCCATCATGCCCGCCCCCGACTTCCCCACCGGGGGATTGATCGTGGGCGAAGATGGGATCCGGGACGCGTACCGAACCGGCCAAGGGAGGTTGCGGGTCCGCGCCCGGGCATTCGTGGAGGAAGACAGGATCGTCATCACCGAGATTCCTTACCAGGTACGGAAGACGACGATCTTGGAGGCCATCGCCGGCAAGGTCCGCTCCGGGGCGCTGGAGGGAGTCTCCGACCTCCGCGATGAGTCAGACCGGCGGGGCCTGCGGGTGGTGATCGAGCTGAAGCGGGGGGTTGACGGCCACCGCCTGCTCAGGCGGCTGTACAAGCTCACCCCACTGGAACGGACCTTCTCTTGCCATTTCTTGGTGATCCAGGGGGGCAGCCCGCGGGTGCTCTCGTTGCCGCAGCTGCTGGCTGCCTTCCTCTCCTTCCGGCGGGACGTGGTCCGCCGGCGGACCGAGCACCGGCTGCGGAACGCGCGTGAGCGGGCGCACATCCTGGAGGGCTTCCAGCGGGCGTTGGCCCACCTGGACGAGGTGATCGAGATCGTCCGCACCGCCGGGGATACGGACGAGGCGAAGGCCCTGCTGGCGGCGGAAATAGACCTGTCGGACAAGCAGGCCGAGGCCGTGCTGCGAATGCGCCTGTCGCAGCTCACCCGGCTGGAGCGGCGCAAGGTGGACGAGGAGCTCGCCGACCTGCGGGAGAAAGTCGCCGACTACGAGGCCATCCTCGCTGACCCCCATCGCCTGGACGGGCTGATCCGCGATGAGCTTCAAGCCATCGCCGAGCGGTACGGGGATGCCCGCCGCACGGCCGTGGTCCAGGCCGACGATGGGGAAGCGGCCGAGCTGGAGGTCCCCCCCAAAGAGGTGATCCTGTGCGTCTCCTCCCGCGGCTACGTAAACACCACTGAATGCGAGGCTTATCGGGCGCAGGGCCGGGGCGGCAAGGGAGTCATCGGCATCCGCCCCAAGGACGGAGACGTCCTCCGCACGCTGGTGTTCGCCAACACACAGCACGACCTGTTGGTGTTCACCGACCGAGCACGGGTGTTCAAGCTCCCCGCCGCCCGACTGCCGTTGGGCCAGCGGGACTCCGCCGGCAAGAACCTCCGCCACTTCCTGGAGATGGACCCCGACGAGGAGGTGCGTGCCGTGCTGCCTGTGGAGGAGTATGGCCGCGACTTCCTCCTGGTGGCCACCCGGCAGGGGATCGTCAACCGCAACGCGCTCGCCGACTACGCCAACGCGCACAGCAAAGGGATCCTGGCGCACTCCGCCCCCGAGGACGACCGGTTGGTCGACGTGCTGATCACCAAGGGGGAAGGCGAGGTGATCCTGGCCACCGCATACGGGCGGACCATCCGCTTCCCGGAACAGGACGTGCGGCTCACCCGCCGGCCCTCCAAGGGGGTCATCGGCATCCGCGTGGGCGCGGACGACCGGGTGGTGGCCATGGTGTGGCTGCCCCGAGAGGCAGACGACCGGCGGCTGCTGCTGGTGACGGACAACGGCTACGGGAAGCGGGTGCGGCTGGACGATCTGCCCGCCCAGGGCCGGGGCGGCAAGGGGGTCATCGGCATCAAGCTGGACGACACAACGGGAACTGTGGTGGCCGCCCTGCTGGTGAGCGACGACCAGGAGGCGGCCCTGTCCACCGCATCCGGAAAGGTGATCCGCTTTCCGGTACACCAGGTCAGTACCTTCTCCCGCTACGCCCGGGGGGTGCGGCTCATCCAAGTGAACTCGGGCGACCGGGTGGCCTCGGCCGTGGCTTGGTAGAAAACCATGACCAACCCGAACCCCAGCGCAGTCGAGGAGCAGCTGGCCCGCATCGAGGCTAACGCGGAGACCGTGTTGCCCCGTGAGGAGCTGGCTGCCAAGCTCGGCCGCGCGCTGGCCACCGGGGAGCCGCTCCGGGCGAAGCTGGGCATCGACCCCTCGGCGCCTCATCTGACGCTCGGCCACGCCGTTGTCCTGCGCAAGCTGCGCACGTTCCAGGACCTCGGCCACGTGGCCGTCCTGGTGGTGGGGGACTTCACCCGGCTGATCGGTGACCCCTCAGGCAGGTCCCGCACCCGCGAGCCCATGTCCCTCGACCAGGTGGAGCGGAACATGCGGACCTACCAGGAGCAGGCCTTCCGCATCCTCGACCCCGACCGCACCGAGGTCCGCTACAACTCCGAGTGGCTGGGCAAGCTCAGCTTCGGCGACCTCATCGCCCTGAGCGCCCGCTACACCGTGGCCCGCATGCTGGAGCGAGACGACTTCGCCCGCCGGTTCCAGGAGGGCATGCCCATCACCATCATGGAGCTCCTGTACCCGTTGGCCCAGGCCTACGACTCGGTGGCAGTTCGGGCGGACGTGGAGCTGGGGGGATCAGATCAGCGGTTCAACCTCCTCATCGGCCGGGACATCCAACGTGAATACGGGCAGGAGCCCCAGGTGGTGCTGACCATGCCGCTGCTGATCGGCACCGACGGCAGGTTCGCCATGTCCCAGTCGCGGGGCAACTACATCGGCATCGACGAACCCCCACAAGAGATGTTCGGCAAGGTCATGTCCCTCCCGGACGAGTTGGTCGAGAGCTACTGCCGCCTGCTCACCGACCTGCCGTGGGGCGAGGTGGGGGTGCTGGCCCCCAAGGAGGGGAAGAAGCGGATGGGCGAGCAGATCGTGGCCCAATTCCACGGCGTGGAGGCGGCTGGAGCGGCCCGCGAGCACTTCGAACGGGTGTTCGAGCGGGGGGCCCCTCCCGAGGACATGCCGGAGGTACGATTGCCTGCCGAGCTGGTGGCAGCGGACGGTTCTGTGCAGGCCCTGGACTTGGTGCTGGCCACCGGGCTGGTGGATTCGCGCTCAGAGGCGTGGCGGCTGTGCCAGCAGGGGGGGGTCCAGGTGGACGGCGAGCGGATCACCTCAGCCAAGGCCCGCATCCCATTCCGGCCCCCGGCCGTGGTCCGGCTGGGCCGGCGCCGATTCGTGCGCTTCGTTGCGTGAGCGTTGCCTGTCCATTCTCCCGCATCGTGCGGGGTGAGCTGCCCGCGGAGGTGATCTACCAGGACGAGGCGGTGGTGGTCTTCCTGGACGCCCGCCCGTTGAGCGCCGGCCACAGCCTGGTGGTCCCCCGGGAACACGTCGAGCGACTGGAGGATCTGTGCGATCATCTGTGCCAGCATTTGCTCGTAGCTGGCCGCAAGGTGGCCCGCGCGGCCAGGGAGGGACTGGGGGCGGCAGGGGTCAACGTGGGGCTGAACGACGGGGCGATCGCCGGTCAGGCTGTGCCCCACCTTCACCTCCATGTGGTCCCCCGGTTTCCGGGGGACGGGGGTCGCTCGTTCCACGCGGTCCTCCCCGCGCGGTGGTCCGTGGAGCTCGCCCCGGTGGCCCAACGGCTCAGAGACGCCATCGCCGCCGCTTGATACGCCCGGTCGAGTGGCCGAGTGCGGGGAGCTGAACTATCCTGAGACATGGCGAAGACCAGCTACCGCATCGCCCCCGGGGTACAGGTGTACCGGGCACTCATCGACCCCCTGGTGGCCGGCTTGCGCCCCCGCATCGTCGGCCTGTGTCGGGCCCTGGGCGCACGCAACGTAGTTGACATCGCCTGTGCCACCGGCGCACAGTCCCGGGCCCTGGGCCGAGCCGGCCTGCGGGCCACCGGCGTGGACCTGTCAGCGGACATGGTACGGGGGGCCACCCGATTGGGCGGGCCCAACGTGCGCTACGTCCATGCTTCCGCACTGAATCTCCCCTTTCCCACGGCATCGTTCGACGCCGCCCTGCTCGTCCTCGCTCTGCACGAGCACTGCGAAGCAGAGCGTACCGCCATGCTGGCCGAGGCCTTCCGGGTGACCAGGCCCGGCGGTTACCTGGTGGTGGGCGACTTCGCCGCGCCCTCGCGGCCTCGACTCCATCTGCCCTGGCAGGGAGTCCGGCTGGTAGAACGGCTGGCCGGCGGGGAACACCACGCTGGTTTCCGCGACTTCGTGGCCCGCGGCTCGCTGGGGGGGCTGCTGGACCGGCACGGCCTGACCCCGGTGCGGTGGGACACCTCCCACCGGGGGACGATCGCCATCGCCGCAGTCCCGGCCGGCAGCCGGGAGATTGGAGGTGCTGAACTTGAGCCTGATGAATCCGAAGAGATGGCGGCCCCGGGCGAAGCTGGGCCTGCCCCCGGGCAGCCTGGTGCACGTCGGGGAGCGTAGGGCGGAAGCAGTAAGGATTTCCATCGTCGACTACGACGCCGACCGCGTGGAGGAGATCCAGGACGTACGCCCACAGGACTGCATCCCGTACCGCAAGACGCCGAGCGTCACCTGGATCAACGTGGACGGGTTGCACGAGGTGGACAAGCTGGCCGAGCTGGGGAAGGGATTCGGTCTGCACCCGCTGGTGCTGGAGGACATCCTGCACACCGAGCAGCGTCCCAAGTTGGAGGACTACGGCGACTACCTGTACATCGTGTTCAACATGCTCAGCTGGGACCAGGAGGCGGAGGCAGTGACCGCAGAGCAGATCAGCCTGGTGTTGGGGCCCACGTTCGTCCTCACCTTCCAAGAGCGCCGGGGGGACCTGTTCGATCCTCTACGAGAGAGAATCCGCGCGGGCAAGGGACACATCAGGACCACGGGCGCGGACTACCTGGCCTACGCCCTGTTGGACAACGTGGTCGACCACTACTTCGTGCTGCTGGAGGTGCTCGGCGAGCAGGTCGCGGCCCTGGAAGACCGACTGTTGACCCAGCCAGGCGCTGAGCTGCTGCAGTTGCTGCACAACCTCAAACGGGAGGCTCTGTACCTGCGACGGTCAGTGTGGCCCCTGCGGGAAGTAGTGGGCCGGTTTGAGCGGGGCGGATCTCCGTTGATCAGCCAGTCCACCGCGGTGTACGGCCGCGACCTGTACGACCACACCGTCCAGACCATGGATGCGGTGGAGACCTTGCGAGAGGTCCTGGCTGGGATGATGGAGGTCTACCTGTCAAGCGCAAGCAACCGGATCAACGAAGTGATGAAGGTACTCACGGTCATCGCCACCGTGTTCATCCCACTCACGTTCCTGGCCGGCATCTGGGGGATGAACTTCACCAACATGCCCGAACTGGACGAGCCGTGGGGCTACCCATTCGCGCTGGGGTTGATGGGCCTCGTGGCGGCCCTCATGGCAGTCTTTTTCCGGCACAAGCGCTGGTTCTAGGCGGCCCGGGTGCGCTGAACCCCACTCCCATGGGCTTTGCGCCCCCTGTTGGCCGCGGTAACATAACTCCGCAAGGACGGTGACCATCATGCGCAAATGGCTTCTGTGTATGTTGTTGAGCCTGCTGGTCCCTGCCACCCTCCTGGCCGGTCCCCGCCTGATCCTGTACTCGGGCACGGCCCTGGTGGAGGAGACGCGGGACGTGAGCTTGGAGACAGCCGGGACGCTGGTCCTCAAACACCTGCCCCATGGAATTCTGTGGGACAGCTTGGCTGTGGAGGGGATTTCGGTACGGGCGGTGCGGCCGGTCCTCCCGCTGCGCCTGACCGCCGACGGGTTGGTGGGAGAGCTGGTGAAGGTGGTGACCCAAGGGACCCGGGTCTCCGGTCGCCTCATCTCCCAGGCCAGCGACGGAACGTTGGTGCTGGCTACCCAGGGGGGCATGATCACCATCAAGGACTACTCGCGAATCGACGCCCCCCTGCCTGACCGAGAGCAGGTGGAAATCGACTACGCGGGGGCCACCCCGGGCGGGGCGCAGCTCCTCCTCCGCTACTTGACCGCAGGGCTGACCTGGCGAGCCAACTACCGAGCGGTGGTTGATGAGGGACGCCTGTCCCTTCAGGGCCAAGCGCTGGTCACCAACGCCACCGGGGTGGCCTTCACGGACGCCCGCGTTGACCTGGTGGCCGGCGAGGTGTATGCCCCCAGCGCTCCCCCGGGCGCGGGGCGGGGGCAGCCGTTGGCCCTCCAGTTGGCCGCGGCGCCCGAGGCGGATGTGGCCCCGGCCGGGGAGTACCACCGCTACCGACTGCCCGATGCCGTGAACCTGCCCCCGGGGTCGGTGGCCATCCCGTATGTGACGGCGGATTTCGACTGCCAGCGCGTGTACCGGTTCCGCGGGGCGCAGGTGGAGACGATCATCAAGTTCGAGAACATGGCTGTGCCCCTGCCCGCAGGGGAGGTGCGGACCTACGAGGAGAACGGGGGACTGTTCGTGGGCGCGGCGGCCCTGCCCCACACCCCGGTCGGGGAGGAGGCCGAACTGGCCACCGGGGTGGCCTTCGACCTCACCGGAGAGCGGGTGCAGGTCGAGCACCGCCGCCTGGGCGACGAGTTCTACCGCGACACCTACCGGATAGAGATCCGCTCGGCCAAGGACCACCCGGTCGAGGTGGAAGTGTGGGAGAGCATGTCCGGAAGCTGGACAGTGACCCAGACCACCCACCCGTACGAGCAGCTGGACTCCCGAACTATCCGATTTGTGGTGGACGTGCCCCCCGAAGCGAAGGTGACCATCCGGTATACGGTGGAATGGCGATACGGATGACCGAACCGCGCCCGGTGGAACGGGTGGAGGAGGAGCTGGGTCGGCTCAGGGACTGCTATCGGCGCGCGGTGGAACAGGCGTTGGCCCGGGTGCCGGCCCACAACGGAGTGGTCACCGTACAGGATTTGTGGCTGGAGACATCGCTCCCGCCCGACCTGGTGGCCGAGGTCTTGCGGGACAACGGGGTGCGCCTGCCGCCACACGTCAACCGGGTCGACCTCTCCCCACCCAAGGGGGAGCGAAAGGGGAGACGTGGCAAGCGAAGCTGACATCCGTTTCGGCACCGACGGCTGGCGGGGGGTGATTGCCCGGGACTTCACGTTTGCCGGAGTGGCCCGGGTGGGCACGGCCATCGCCCGCTACCTGGAAGACGAGCTGCGGGGGGAGTTGGCGCCTTACCGGCAGTGGGGCGTCGGCCTGCGGCCCGGCTCGGCTGGCATCCTCGTGGGGTACGACACTCGTTTCCTGTCCAGCGCGTTCGCCGAGCACCTGGCGAAAGCGGCAGCCCAGGCCGGAGTACCTGCCCAGGTGACCAGCGGGCCGGTTCCCACCCCCGCCCTGTCGTGGGCCGTGGTGCAGCACCGGCTGGCCGCGGGAGTGATGATCACCGCCTCCCACAACCCGTTCTACTACAACGGGGTGAAAGTGAAGCCGGAGTACGGAGGGTCAGCGACCGAGGAGATCACCCGCATGATCGAGCGCAGGCTCCCCCCCTCGCCCCCGGGCCTGGAGGGAGCCATCCCTGAGCAGATGGACATCCGCGACGACTACCTGGCTGGACTGCGCGACCGGGTGGACCTCCGGGCCGTGGGCGGGGCCCCGGTGTACGTGGTCGTGGACCCCATGTACGGGTCGGCACGGGGGTACGTGGCAACGCTGCTGCGGGGGGCGCGGGTGCCCTACGTGGCCATCCGCTCGTCGGTGGACCCGCTGTTCGGGGGCAAGAAGCCGGAGCCTTTGCTGGAGAACCTCGCGCCTCTGAAGGCGGTGATTCGCTCCCTGCCGGCCCGGGCCCGCCGGAGGATCGTGGTGGGGCTGGTCACCGACGGGGACGGGGACCGGGCGGCGGCCATGGACGAGCGGGGGGAGTTCTTGGACACCCACCGCACGGCTGCCCTCATCCTGTGGCACCTGATCCGGCACCGGCAGTTGACGGGCAAGGTGCTGAAGTCGTTCGCCCTCACCGATATGGTGCGCAAGCTGGCCGAAGGGGCCGGGCTCACGTGCGAGGAGATAAAGATCGGCTTCAAGTGGGCCGTAGGTGGCCTGGTGCGCCAGGAAGCGGCCTTTGCGGGCGAGGAGTCCGGTGGGTACGGCTTCCGCTTCCACTTGCCCGAGCGGGACGGGATCCTGTCCGGCCTCTTGCTGCTGGAGCTGGTCGCCCACACCGGCAAGAGCTTGGCGACGTTGGTGCGGGAGCTGTTCCGGGCGGTGGGCCCCCACCACTACGATCGGGTGGATCTCCAGCTCGCGGAACGGCACGAGGTGGTGGATCGGCTGGCCCAGCGGCCCCCGGACGAGATGGCCGGGCGGGCGGTGGTGGCGCTGGAAACGCTGGACGGGGTGAAGCTGCGGTTCCGGGACGGCTGGCTGCTCCTGCGCGCGTCGGGCACCGAACCCATTCTGCGGCTGTATTGCGAGATGGCTTCCCCGGAGGCGGTCCGCCAGGTGCTGGAGGATGCGGAGCGGATGGTGAAGGGAGGGCTCACCCTGTGAGCGAGGACTACGCACCCCGACAGATCGAAGCCCGCTGGCGGGATTTCTGGCGAGAACGCCGGTTTTTCAACGCCAGGCTGCAGGAGACGGATCGCAAGTTCTACTACCTGAACATGTTCCCCTACCCATCCGGCAAGCTCCACGCCGGCCATGGGCGCAATTACATCTTGGGCGACGCCATCTGCCGGTTCCTGATCATGCGGGGATACAACGTTCTCAACCCCATGGGCTGGGACGCCTTCGGGTTGCCGGCCGAAAACGCGGCCATCGAACAGGGAGTGCACCCCCGGGAATGGACGTGGCGGAACATCGACGAGTTCAAGCGCCAGTTCCGCGCCTGGGGCGTGGAGTACGATTGGGACCGGGAGATCGCCACCTGCGAGCCGGACTACTACCGCTGGACCCAGTGGTTGTTCCTCAAGCTCTACGAACGGGGGCTCGCCTACCGCGCCCGGGCCCAGGTCAACTACTGCCCCAGCTGCGGCACGGTGCTGGCCAACGAGCAGGTGGTGGCGGGCCGCTGCGAGCGGTGCGGGGCGGAGGCTCAGCGGCGAGAGCTGACCCAATGGTTCTTCCGGATCACCGCCTACGCCCAGCGCCTGCTGGATGACCTGGAGAAGCTGACCGACTGGCCGGAGCGGGTCAAGCTAATGCAGGCGAACTGGATCGGCCGTTCCGAAGGGGCCCGGGTGACCTTCCGCTCCCAACGGGGGGATCCAATTGAGGTGTTCACCACCCGCCCCGACACGCTGTGGGGGGCGACGTTTCTGGTGTTGGCCCCCGAGCACCCGTTGGTGGACAAGCTCACCGCGCCGGACCGGCAGGCCGAGGTGGAAGAGTACAAGGCGTCCGCAGCCCGTCAGACGGAAGTCCAGCGGCTGAGCACCGAGCGGGACAAGACAGGAGTGTTCATCGGGGCGTACGCCGAGAACCCGGTAAATGGAGAGCAGATCCCCATCTGGATTGCCGACTACGTGCTCACCACCTACGGCACCGGGGCCATCATGGCCGTGCCCGCCCACGACGAACGGGACTTCCAGTTCGCGTTGAAGTTCGGCCTGCCCATCGTCCCGGTGATCGAACGGGAGGACAGGCTGGCCAAGAGCGTGGTGTTCCCGGGAAGCGTGGGCCAACAATTCGCGGACGAGCTGCGCCGGCTGCACATCGAGTTTAGCGCCGAGCCGGCTGAGGCCGGTGCCACCCTGCTGATCACCCTGCGTGGCGACGCTGAAATCGACCGCTACCTTGAACTGGCGCAGGCCCACCTGCGGCCGGGGAGCTGGACCGCGGTGGCGGGCTGTCGCTGGGCGTTCATCTTCCCCGACGGCGTCCTGCGGCTGGATTCAGTGGAGGCCGACCGGCAAATCCTGGACCGGTGCCGCCAGCTCCAGCCCGGGGTCGGCCAGAGCCGTACGGTCATGGAGCTCCTCCACTCCCTGCCCTTCTACCGAGATGTCCTCGCCCACACCGAATACGGCCGCATGATCCATTCTGGCCCCCTGAGCGGCACCTCTGCGGAGGAGGCGGTCGACCGCACCGTGAGGTGGCTGGAGCAACGGGGGGTGGGCAAACGCTCCGTCCAGTACCGGCTCAGGGACTGGCTGATCTCCCGCCAGCGCTACTGGGGAGCCCCCATTCCCGTGGTGCATTGCCAGGCCTGCGGCGTGGTTCCGGTGCCGGAAGCCGAGCTGCCTGTGCGGCTGCCGGAGTCCACCGCGGTGGGCCGCCACGGGCTGGGCGAGGTGACCGAGTTCGTGAACACCACCTGCCCCCGCTGCGGTGGGCCGGCCCGGCGGGAGACCGACACCATGGACACGTTCGTGGACTCCGCCTGGTACTACCTCCGCTACCTGTCCCCCGGGGACGCGGACCGCCCGTTCGATCCGGAGCTGGCCGACCAGTGGTTGCCCGTGGACCTGTACGTGGGCGGGGTGGAACACGCCATCCTCCACCTCCTCTATTCCCGCTTTGTCACCAAGGTCCTGCACGATCTGCACTACATCTCGTTCGATGAGCCGTTCGCCAAGCTGTTCACCCAGGGGATGATCACCTTCCCCGCCTACCGCTGCTCGACCCACCACTGGATCTCGCCTGAGCAGGTGGGGTCTGGGACTACCTGCCCCCACTGCGGCCGGCCGCTGGAGGTGGCGGTGCTGGCCATGTCCAAGTCGAAGAAGAACGTGGTTCCCCCGGACGAGCTCATCGACAAGTACGGGGCGGATACCGAACGCCTCTACACCCTGTTCATGGGGCCCCCGGAACGGGATATCGAGTGGTCGGAAGAGGGCGTGCGGGGCACATGGCGGTTTCTGAACCGCCTGTGGGGCTTGGCCACCGAGTGGCTCCCCCGGGTGCGAACCGTCGCTGATCCCCCGGACCCGTCCCAGTTCGACCCCCCGGCCCGCCAGCTGTGGCGGAAGCTGCACGCCACGGTGAAGAAGGTCACCGAGGAGTTTTCCGGCCGGTTGGGCCTCAACACCGCGGTGGCCGCGCTGATGGAACTGGTCAACGAGCTGGCCGCCTACACAGGCCAACCTGCGGTGAACTTGCCCCTGGTGCGCCGGACCCTGCGGGACCTGGTGCTGCTGCTATCCCCGTTCACCCCGTTTGTGTGCGAGGAGTTGTGGTCCCGCCTGGGAGAGAGGACCGCAGTCCTGGACACCCCCTGGCCCGAGTACGACCAGGCGGCCCTGGCCGCCGGCGAGGTGGAGATCCCGGTCCAGATCAACGGGAAGGTGCGGGCCAGGCTGCGGGTGGCCGCCGAGCTGGCTGCCGATCCGGAGGCCCTCCAAGCCGCGGCCCTGGCCGAGGAGGCGGTCCGCGTCCGCCTGGCAGGGCGGGATGTGAAGCGGGTCATCGCTGTGCCCGGGCGGCTGGTCTCCATCGTGGTGCGATGAGGAGAGCTGCGTTCCTGGACCGGGACGGGGTCATCGTCCACCAGACCGAGGGCTACCTCACGCGCCCGGAGGACATGCGACTGGTTGCCGGGGCAGCGGAGGCCATCCGCGATCTGCGGGCGTCCGGGCTGTTGGCCGTAGTGGTGACCAATCAGGCGGGGGTGGCCAAGGGCTATCTCACCCCGGGTGAACTCGATGAGCTCCACACCGAGCTGCGCCGCCGTCTCCGCGGGGCCGGGGGTGACCTGGACGGGATATACGTCTGCCCTCACGCCCCGGAGGAGGGGTGCGATTGCCGCAAACCGGCCGCCGGCCTGCTCCATCGGGCGGCCCGCGAGCTGAACATCGACTTGGTCCACTCCTACCTGGTCGGGGACACCACCACCGACGTGGAGGCCGCCCACCGGGCGGGGTGCTTCGCCATCCTGGTTCGGACCGGCTTCGGCGGGGAAGACGGCGGCTCGGCAGACCACCCGGACGCCGTGTGCGCCGACCTGGCGGCTGCGGCCCAGTTCATCCTGGCCCGGGAGGCCGCCGGGTGAAGGCGGTCGTCCTGTGCGCCGGGGTGGGAGAACGCCTTCGGCCCCTCACCGACAGCCGACCCAAACCCATGGTGGAGGTGGGAGGGCGGCCGCTTTTGGACTGGACACTACGCGCCTTGCGCCGGGCGGGGGTCGACGAGGTGCTCATCAACCTCCACTACCTGCCCCACCACATTACCTGGTTTGTGGGTGACGGCCGCCGATTCGGCCTGTCCGTCCGCTATTTCTGGGAGGACCAGTTGCGGGGGACGGCCGGTGCCCTCCACCCCATGCGGCCCCAGCTGCAGGACCCCTTCTTCGTGGTGTACGGGGACGTGTTCCTGGGTGACTTCCCCCTGCAGGACTTGCGGTCGTTCTTCCAGATTCGGGACGGGTTGGGCGCGCTGGTGGTCCAACCGACGCTTCGGCCCCAGGACTGCGACATCGTAGAGGTGGACCACACCGGGCAGGTGGTCGCCCTCCACCCGGCGCCGGGCGATTTCCGGTGGGGGGAGCTGGGCAACGCCGCCGTGTACCTCCTGTCCCCCCGCGCCCTCCGCTACCTCCCGCCTGCGGGCACCGAGGACTTCGTCCGCGACCTATTCCCGCGGGCACTGGCCGCCGGGGAGATCCTGTGGGCCTACCGGTCGGAGCACGAGCTGTGGGACATCGGGACCCCGGACAGGCTGAACGCGCTGCGGGAAAGGTTGGACAGATGATCATCTCCAAGACGCCGTTCCGAATCAGCTTCCTCGGCGGCGGGACCGACTTGCCGGCCTACTTCCGCCGGCGTGAGGGAGCGGTTCTGTCCACCACGGTGAACAAGTACATGTACGTCGCTGTGAACGATAGGTTCGAGGACACCGTGCGGGTAGCCTACACGCGCACCGAGATCGTCGAGGACCTATCCCAGCTCAGGCATGACCTGGTGCGGGAGGCCCTACGGACGGTGGACATCGACCGGGGCGTGGAGGTGGTGACCATTGCCGATGTCCCGGCAGGCACAGGATTGGGGTCATCATCCTCCCTCACCGTGGGGCTGCTGCTGGCCCTGCATGCCCACCGGGGCTGCTTCGTGTCCGCCCAGCGGCTCGCCGATCAGGCCTGCGCCATCGAGATCGACCGGCTGGGCCACCCCATCGGCAAGCAGGACCAATACGCGGCTGCCTTCGGCGGACTCAACTTCATCCGCTTTCTCAGCGACGGCGCGGTGCTCGTGGAGCCGCTGGCCTGCCCACCGGAGGTCAGGGCGAGACTGTTCGACACCCTGCTCCTTTTCTACACCGGCATTCGCCGGCCAACCCACACCATCCTGGCCGAGCAGTCCCGCCAGACACCCCGCCGACACGGCACCCTGGACCGGCTGGCCCGGCTGGCGGCCGCCGGTCGCCAAGCGCTGGCCCGGGGCGATTTGGAGGACTTCGGCGGGCTGCTCCATCAAGGCTGGGAACTCAAGCGCACTCTGGCCTCGGGGATCAGCCGGCCGGAGTTCGACTGCTGGTATCAGGCGGCCCGGCGGGCCGGGGCGTGGGGGGGGAAGATCCTGGGGGCCGGCGGGGGGGGCTTCCTGCTGCTGTGCTGCCCTGAAGCGAGGAAGGCGGCTGTACGGGATGCCCTTTCCCAGTACGGCCTGCGGGAGTTCCAGGTGGGCTACGAACCGCAAGGGGCCCGCATTATCTACCAGGACTGATTTCCGGCCGGCCGCCCTACCCCTGTTCGCTCAGCAGACGCACTACTTGCTGGGCGGCTTGGTCACGCCCGGCCTTGGTGAGCCGGACCAAGTGGTGGCACTGGTGGCGAATGCGGTAGGTCAGGTGATGGCTCGACGCCCGGTGTACGCAGACCAGCAGATGCTCGGCCTCGCCCAGGGCCCGTTCCACAGCGGCCACAAACCGGGCGGACTTGAGCTCCATGGGCGCCACCTCGTCCACCACCACCAGCGGGCAGGTTGCGATGGCCCGGTCGACGGCGGCAACCCCGATCCCCTCGAGGTCGGCCAGGTTCACCCGGTACCGGCCCACCCGCGGCCCCTCCGTCTGGTGGACGTGCGCCAGCACCCCCTCCCGGCCGGTGGCCACGTCGATCACCGCGAACCCCACCCGCCGACCCACCTTACGGATCTCCCGGGTAATCATTCCCCCGGCCTGCAGAGGAACCTGGGCCAGCACTTGCTGCACCAGCGTCGTCTTCCCCACACCGGGCTGGCCGGTGATGGCGATCCTCAGCCCCATCCTGTCACCTGGTAACCGCGCGCCGACTCGGCGTGGGTGAACCCCCACTCGATCAACCCCGTCCCCCGCCGCCGGCGGCGCATACGCTCAGCATCCGGGGCCACAGCCCTACTGGGTCCACGTTGTCGGGGTCCACCAGTGCCTGAATCAGCAGCCCCTCCAGCAGGGCCACCGCCAGCACCGCCAATGCCTCCCGGTCCACTGATCGGGGAGACAGGGAAACCAGGTCGCCGGCGGCCGCCCGCGCGGCGGCGAAGGTCTCGGCCAGCGCCTGCCTGGCCTCCCGGTCGTGTCCGGCCAGGTACAGGAACAGAAGCTCGGCCCGCAGGAGGACCGGAGCGGCCAGCAGGGCATCAATGACCTGGAGCCCACTGGCCCGCAGCAGCTCCCAAGGGGAGCCGCCCTCCGGCTCTCCGGACCGGCGAATCCACTCCATCAAGTCGTGCCAGCTGCGCAGCAGCACCAGCAGCACCGCACGCTTGTCAGAGAAGTGACGGTAGAAGGTGGCCCGGGACACCCCTGCCTCCCGGGCGATGCCGGTGACGGAGACCGCTGCGTAGCCGTGGGCCGAAAACAGCCGCAGCGCCGCCTCCACAATGCGCTCTTTGGCCGATCTGCCAGGCACAAACCAACCTACACCTGCCCGACGAACGGAGCAAGTGCGTGCGCACGGCGGCGGCCCACTTTATCCTTCCCTCCATGTTCAGCGACGTCCTGCTCCCCGTATTCTCGCTGGTGGCCGTCGGCTGGGGGTTGGGGCGGGCCCTGCAGTTGGACCCGGCTGCAGTAGGCAAACTCGTCTTCTGGTGCTTGTCACCGGCGCTGATCTTCGACGCCCTGCGGACCGCCGAACTCCCGGTCGCCTCCCTGGGGCTGGTGGCCGCCTTCGTGGCGGCGCACTACCTGGCCATGTTCCTCATTTCCCTGCCACTACGACGGTGGCTGTTCCCGCAGGATACGGACGCCCAGGTGGCCACCTCGCTGGTGCTGACGTTCGGCAACTGCGGCAACCTCGGCCTGCCCATCCTCCTGTTCGCCTTCGGGCGGACTGGCTACCACGTGGGCGCCGCCTTCCTGGCCACGAACACCGCGCTGATGGCCACGCTGGGCGTGGCCATCGCCACCTGGCAGGGCCAGCGCTCCCTGCGCCGGCCGCTGGCCGCCCTGTTCAAGGTCCCCTGGGGGTATGCGGTGCTGGCCGCGGGGCTCGCCCGCTGGGCCGGCCCGCTGCCCACCTGGCTGGCCCGGGCCACCGGATTGCTGGCCGACGGGGCCATTCCCCTGCTCCTGTTGCTGCTGGGCCTGCAGCTGGCCCGCGTCCGGCCGCGCCAAGTGGCCCGAGCGGCAACCATCCTGGCGGTCGCCCGACTGGGGTTGGGCGGCCTGTTGGCCTGGGGCCTGGGGTGGGCATTTGGGGTGGGGGGCGTCCTCAGGGGCAGCCTGGTCGTGGAGGGCAGCGTCCCCACTGCGGTGAACAGCTTCCTGCTGGCCATGCAGTACGGCCGCCGCCCCGACCTGGCCGCCTCCGCACTGCTGCTCTCCACGTTGCTGTCCGCCGGGACACTGACCCTGACCTTGTTCCTACTCCAAGGGTGATTCGGCCCTGTCGCCGACTGGGAAAACCCGGAAGCTCCTGACCCAGTTCAACTCACTCGTCCGGCCCGGCGGGGCCTCCAGAGAGGGAGAATGCAGTCCCCACACGCAGGGGGTTTACATCCTCCACTTCCGTCCGGAAGGCCTCGGTCGCCTCCCTCCCCGTGCAGTGTCCAGGGGCCAGACCAGCGGCCAGGCGGGAGAGCTCGCCGGCCACTCGCTTCAGCCGCCGCGGCCCGCTGCCCAGCAGGTGGAAGCCCCCTAGAACCAGGCGCAGCTCTCCGCAGGCAATCCGGGCCGCCCGGCGGGCCAGGATCGCGATCCCGGGGTGGGCACAACCGGTGACCAACACGGCACCCCGGCCGGCCGACACCACTAGGCTGTGTTCCCTGATCCGCCGACCCAACGTCCCTGTGCTCCACAAGCCTTCCCCCAGCTCACAGGGTTCCTTCACCACCCACAGGCGCGCCTTGCCCCCGCCGACCCGGGGCCGCAGGTATCTCTCCATCCCCGCCGGGGCGAACACACGGACCCCCTCGGCCCGTTCCAGGACGTAGGAAAGCCCGCCGACGTGGTCGCAATGAGAGTGAGAAAGAAACACATCGGTGACCCCAGCCAGGTTCACCCCCAGCGCGTCCGCGTTGTGAGCCAATACCATTCGGTCTGCACCGGTGTCAAACAAAATCTGCCGCTGGGGTAGTTCCACCAGCGCAGAGAATCCCCACCCCTCACGCAAGGGAGGCGGAGCCACATTGTCGTACAGGATAAGGATTCTCATCGCTCAGGCCATGGCCCCGGTAGGGCAGGCGGAGGCACAAGCTCTACAGCCGCTGCACACGGCCGGGTTGATCACCGCATGCCCGTCGCGGATGTCGATCGCACCCTGGGGGCAGGCTCGGGCACACTCCCCACAGCCGACGCACTTCTCCACGTCCACCTGGGGAGCCAAGGCGGACAACTCACCTCCACCTGGGGCGAGGGAGGCTCCTCCAGGTCGGCTCTCCATTCCTCGGCCTGTCCGGCGGCCACCCCTTGCCCGATCACCCCGCCCCCGCCTGGTTCGGGCCCGGCGGCCGCCACCTCCGCCATCTCTGGACATCGGTCGTCCCTCCTTCCAGTCTCAGCCGTGGTTCCCGGCTGCCCCCCCGGCCGAGCCGGCGCAGGTAGTACTTGCTCCCCCGGTAGGACAGTTCCACCAGCTGCCCGCAGGCCACCAGTCGCCGCACTACATCCCACTCCGCTGCATCACGTGCCAGCACCTCCTTCACCGCCTGCTCCCTCATGGGGTGGACGGCGGTGATGGAGAGCAGATCGTGTGCTGCATCTCCGCTGGCGGCGAAGGCGTCCCCCTCATATCCGATCAGGAGTTCCACGCGGGGAAGGTGCTCACTCACCGCCTGGTAGGCAGCCGCCACAGCCTCCTCCTGGGGCGGCTCCACCCACGACTCGGCCGGGGGGCGGGTGGGAACTGCCAGATAGGCCACTGCCGGCCGCACCGCGGCCAGGAAATCGGCCACCGCGGCCAGCTCTTCCGGGCCGTCGTTGACCCCACCCACCAGCATGGTCTCCGTTGTCAGGGTGCCTGAGAACTCCCTGGCGAACTCCACCATGCCCGCTCGAACCGCGGCCAACGAGATCTCCCGGTGAGGGCGATTAACCCGTCTCCAGACCGACTGGCGGGCGGCGTCCACCTTGAGCGATACCCAGTCGGCTTGAGCCAGATCTGCTCGCACGTCCGGGCGATCGACCAGCGAGGCATTGCTGATCACGGCCACGGGGATCCCCAACTGCTTCAGGCAGGCGATCTCCCGTCCCAAGTTCACGTCCAGGGTTGGCTCCCCATCGGGCACCAGGGTGAGGTAGTCGACCCGGTCGCCCCGCCGGCGAAGGTCGGCCACTGCCTCGCTTGCCGCTTGCACCACCTGCTCCGGCCGGTAGAACCGCTGTCGCTGACCGGCCATCTCCAGCGTCCTGCCCAGCTGGCAGTAGACACAGGAGTAGGTACACACCTTGGGCCGGATGTGGTTGATCCCCAACGACCGGCCCAACCTCCGCGACGGCACCGGCCCGAAGACAAGGTCCACGCCGCTCATCCCGGCCCCGGGGTCCCCGGCGGGGGCTCGGCGGCCACAATCGAGTACTGCCAGCCCTTCCGCTCCGCCCGGACGTTCACGAACCCAGCCGCCTCCACCAGTCCCACCACCTGCCCGCGCGTGTACCTGAACATCTCCAGGTGATGAAGCCGCTCCAACAACCTCTTCCTCCAGCCGGAAAGCCAGTCCCGATCGTAATCCCTAAGCACCAAGCTGCCTCCGGGCTTGAGCACCCGGTGAGACTCGGATAGACCGGCGCGGGGATCTGTCCATTCATGGAACGAACACCGGCTGATGACCACGTCCACCGCCCCGGCCGGAAACGGGATGGCTTCCGCCCTGCGCAGGATTGCCTCTACACCACGGACCCCGGCCCGAGCTATGTTCCGCTCGGCTGCCCTCACCGCCTCCTGGGACCGGTCCACGCACACGATCCGGGACTGAGGCCATAGCTTGTGCAGACCAATGGCCGCCCGGCCTGGACCTGCCCCCAGGTCCACCACTATGGCCCCCTGCGAGGGAGCGGGCACCGCGTGAGCCACCTGGCAGGCGAACGGCGCGGCCAACGGGCCCCGGCCCCGCGCTGCGGCGGTCAAGTTGCGGTCGGCCGCCCGGCCCACGCGGCGGCCGCCAGGGCGGTTCACTCCTCGCCCCGCACGAAGTCCAGCGCCCGCAGCGCCAGCTCCAGGAACGGCTCCCGCGCCGGGGAGTCTTCCGCCACCACGGGCCGGCCCGCGTCCCCGGCCCGCACCACGTCCAGCGACATGGGGAGCCGCCCCAGGAACGTCGCCCCCAGTGATGCGGCCATCCGCTCAGCCCCGCCCCGCCCGAACAGGTCGATCTCCCCGCCGCAGTGGGGACAGATCAGGGCGGCCATGTTCTCCACCACTCCCACTCGCCCCACGCCCACCTTGCGGCAGAAGCTCACCGCCTTCCCCGCGTCCAACAGGGCGACCTGCTGAGGCGTAGTCACCACCAGCGCCGCGTCGACCGTCCCCACCACCTGGACCACCGACAGGGGCTCGTCCCCGGTGCCGGGAGGGAGGTCCACCACCAACAGGTCGAGGTCCCCCCAGTCCACGTCCTCGATGAATTGGCGTATGGCCTTCATCTTGAGCGGGCCGCGCCAGATCAGCGGGGTGTCGGCGGACGGCAGGCCGAACGCCATGGACACCACCGCCAGGTTCCACTCCGTGGGTACCGGCCGGATCTTCCCGTTCACAACCGGCATGGTGGCGCGGTCGATCCCCAGCATCTTGGGCACGTTTGGGCCGTGCAGGTCGGCGTCCAGGAGGCCAACCCGCAGACTGCGGCCCAGGGCACAGGCCAGGTTCGCCGCCACAGTGCTCTTGCCCACGCCCCCCTTGCCGGACAGCACCATCAGCACTTGCCGAGCTCGCTTCACATCCGCCGTTCCACCAGGTCTGCTATCGTTATCTCGTCCAGCCACCCCGCCATCCTTTCCTCCAGCTCCTCCCACAGCGGGCGCACCGGGCACCTCTCCCGGCTGGCGCAGCCCCGCTTGGCCGTGCACCCGACCAGCGTCGGCCGCCACCCCAGCCGTTCCAGCGCCTCCCGCACAGAGAGCAATTCAGGGTCCCGGACCAGCTGGTACCCCCCGCTGCGGCCCGGCCGCCCCTTCACCAGGCCGGCCCGGCTGGCGTTGGTAAGGACCTTACGCAGGAAGGATACGGAGAGCTGGTGGCCGGCGGCAATCTTCTCCGCCGAGGCCCGCCCGCCCGCAGCCAGCTCCACCAGGGCCACCAGCCCCAGTCCCACCTCCTTAGTGATCCACACCTGGAGCCCCTGCCAACCTTTCTCCCGGGCGCTGCGACGGAGTGGGGATAATCAAACGCCCAGCTCCCCGCGCAGGTTGGCCCACAGGGACCGGATGGCCCGGGCGGCCGGCCCGTCGTCGTGTACCACCACCGGTCGTCCAGCCACTTGGGCCGCCAGCACGCCGTCGTCGTAGGGAATGTGAGCCAGCACCGGCAGCAGTTCGTCTTGGGCGAACTCCTCCACCCTGTGGGACAGCTCCGGGTCCAGGTCCGCCTTGTTTATCGCCAGGTATGTCTTGACACGGAAATGACGGGCCACGTCGACCGCCCGCCCCAGGTCGTGGAGGGCGGACAGGCTGGGCTCAGTCACCATCAAGGCCGCGCTGGCTCCGGACAACGACGCGATCACCGGACAGCCGATGCCCGGCGCCCCGTCCACCAACACCAGCCGGCGACCCTCCAGGCTGGCCAGCTCCCGCGCCCGCCGCTTGACTTGGGCCACCAGCTTCCCGGTGGCCTCCTCGCCGGGCCGCAGCTCGCCGTGCACCATCGTCCCATAGGGGGTAGCGGACACGTACACCCAGCCGGACAGCCGGGGACGCAGCCTGGCCGCACCCACCGGGCACAGGTGGGCGCATACGCCGCAGCCCTCACAGGCCAGCGGGTCTACCACAGCCTTCCCGTCGCGGATCGAAATCGCTCCGAACCGGCAGGCCTGGCTGCACGTCCCACACCCTGTACACCGGTGGGCGTCGATGCTAGCCACCTCGGAGCCCTCGTAGCCCACCGTCTTCTGTACTTCCGCCCCTAGAACCAGGTGCAGATTTGCGGCGTCCACGTCACAGTCGGCGGTGACCCGATCCTCCGCCAGGGCGGCCAAGGAACCGACCACCGTGGTCTTGCCCGTTCCCCCCTTGCCGGATATGACCGCCAGTTCAGTCATCACATCGCCCCCACCTGGGCAAGGATGCCCGCATGCAAGGCGATGAACGGCTCCCGCCAGTCGGGGTACGCCTCCACCAACGCGATGCCACGGGCGTAGCTGGCCGCGATGCGCCGATCCATGGGAATACGGAGGAGGACAGGAAGCCCCTGCTCCCTGCAGTAGCGCTCCACCTCATCTCCGCCGATGCCGTGGCGGCTGATGATCACGCCCACTGGGGTCCCCACGGCCCGGGCCACCCCCACGGCGGCCTGGAGGTCGTGGAGGCCGAACGGGGTGGGCTCGGTGACCAACAAGGCGAAATCTGCTCCCCGCAAGGCGGCGATGACCGGGCAGCCGGTGCCCGGGGGCAGGTCCATGATGGTGAGACAGTCAGATGCGGCCCGTTCCTTGAGTCGTTCAACGATCGGGGTGGCCATCGGCTCCCCCACGTTCAACATCCCCCGCAGGAAGACCAGACCCTTGCCGGTTCCCCGTTCCACCCAGCCGATGGTGCGCGGCACCTCCTCGATGGCCCCGGCAGGGCACACCAGCGCGCACAGCCCGCATCCGTGACACAACTCGGGCGACAGCAGCACCCCGCGGTCGATTACCGCCAGCGCCCCATACCGGCACGCCTCGGAGCACGCCCGGCAGCGAGTGCACTTGGCCTCGTCCACCTGGGGGACGGGCAACTCCACCGGCTCGCGCTGTGACAATTCCGGCGCCAAGAACAGATGGTCGTTGGGCTCCTCCACGTCGCAGTCCACCAGCTGCACCGGCCCCACCTCCCGCCAGGCCAGCGCCAGCGACACCGCCACCGTGGTCTTCCCAGTCCCCCCTTTTCCAGATGCCACCGCTATGCGCAGCGGGGGCTCACCGGTGATCATGGAAGGTGCGGCGGGTACAGGGCGCGGCGTCGGGGAGGCGACCCGCCTCCCAGGCCTCCACCGCCTCGCGGGCAGTCCCCACCGCCCCGGTGTACACGTCGATACCGGCTTCCTCCAGCAGCGAGATGGCCCGGCGGCCCAAGGCGGCACACAGGACAACGTCCACACCCGCGGCCGCCAGGTGGTGAGCGGGCAGCCCGGCCCCGCCCATGTGCTCAGACTGGTTGTCCAGCACATCTACGGCTCCGCTTTCGGTGTCGTAGATGGTGTACGTGGGCACCCGGCCGAAGTGGTCCCCCACCTGGTCGTCCAAGCCTCCGCTTCCGGCAGTGGGCACGCATACCCTCATCGGCGCCCCCTCACCAGTTGGGCGGCGGGTAGGGGCGGACCGGCGGCTGCACGTAGGGAGCCGGCGGTCGCCCCCACGGGTAGGCCCCGTAGTGGCCGTAGGTCCCGTACTGGGAGTAGCCGAACCGCCACCAGCCACGCGGCAGCCAGGGATAGAAGCGGCAGAACGGGTAGGGATTCCCACGTCCCCTCCCTTGACCCCAATAGCCGCGTCCACGTCCGTAGAACCCCCACGGCATCTCACTCACCTCCCTTGAGCTCCGACAACCGCCTCTGCACCGTCTCCAGCTCGGACTCCAGGCGGGCGATCCGCTCCCGGAGGGCGCCGACGTCCTCCGGGCCCGGCATGCCGGCGGGCGGGCCACCGGTCCAGCCGGCCCCGCCCCATCCTGAGCCCATGCCAGATCGACGACCGCCCCCGGCGCCCCGGCCCATGCCTCGTCCGCCTCCCCGGCCCGTGCCCAGTCCCATCCCCGGGGCGCCGAACCCAGCGCCCGGGCCCGGGGTCGGGCCGGCGGCCGTCGGCAGCTGACCGGCCAGGTAGGATTCCACCGCCTGGCGAACGGCCATCCCGGCCGCGGGGACCTGCTCGACCCCCGCCTGTCCGAGGACCCCGGACACGTTTGGTCCGAAGTTTCCGGCCAAGGCGGCCCGGGGGGACTTGGCCGCCACCAGCTGGGCCGCCTGAATCCCCGCACCAGAAGGGGCATCCTTGTGAGGGTTGGGGATCACAGTGGCCCGTTTGACCTCGCCCCCGTCCACCTCCACCACGGTGAACGTCTCGGCGCGGCCAAACACAGGGGACACCTGATCCTCCAGCCCCCCTCGGCCTGTCGCGACCACCACCAGCTGGCTCATTCCGTCTCCCCGGCCAGCTGGTCCAGCCGGCGCTTGACTTCCGCCAGCTGCCCCTCCAGCGCCTGGGCCTGCGCCGACAGCCACGCCACCTCCTGGTCGCGCCCCACAGTCGGCTGCCCCCACCAGGGGGCGGTCGGCCATTGCTGTCCCAGCCAGGTGGAAAAGCTGGGAACCTGCCCGGTCTGGGCCAGGTACTGGGCCCCGGGCGGCATCCCGCCCCATCCCGGAGAGTAGCCGAACCGCATCCAACCGGGCAGCCCGGTCATGTAGAACATATTCCGCCAACGCATGGCGATCACCTCCGCGGCAATTATAGACATAAGCACAGAACAAGTCAATATCGATTCTGGATTTCGTTTCTGCCGGTCGACCCTGACGCCTCCCCCCACATCGGAGATAATGTCCCATGCCCAGGCCACCCAAGCCACGCTGGTGCCGAGGAGTGCCCCCGCAGGCTGCGTTCAAGCCCGCCGGGGTTCCCCTGTCAGAGCTCCCCCAGGTGAGCTTGGGCCTCGACGAGCTAGAAGCTCTGCGGCTGTGCGACCTGGTGGGTTTGGATCAGGAGGCGGCCGGGCGCGAGATGGGGGTGTCTCGGGGCACCGTCCAACGGCTCCTGACCACCGCCCGGGCCAAGGTGGCGGACGCCCTGACCAACGGGAAGGCCCTGGTGGTGACCCGGACCAACTACGTCAGGTTCCCTCCCGGAGGCGGCCGCCACCGCTGGGGCGCCCCCAGGGCGTAGCGTATCATCACCCCGTCATGGCCAAGCTGGGGACGGTGGCGCTGCTGGTAGCACTTGCGGCTGCGGCAGGCGGGGCCGCCCCGGTGGAATTGCACTTCTTCTGGGCGGTGGGCTGCCCCCAATGTGAGCTGATGCGGGAATCCCTGGACGGGCTGGGGGCCGAGTTCCCCGAGCTGACCGTGGTGCCACACGAGGTTACCTACCAGCCCGAGGAGTGGCGTCTGATGGTGCGGCTGGCCCAGGCCTACAAGGTGGAGGCGGGGGACACGCCGTTGGTGGTGGTGGGCGAGTTGGCCCTGAGCGGGTACAGCCGGGCGGTGGAGCTCCGGGTCCGCGAAGAGGTGGAGCGCTGCGCGGACCAAGGCTGCCCCTCGCCCCTGACCCGGCTGCCCGCCGAGGAGAACTGGTGGCCCTCCCCCCTGGAGCTATCCCTGCTCGCCTTGGCCGGGGTGGCCGTCCTCTGGCTGCTGGTCCAGTTGACCGCTGATTGACGGAAGGGCGAGACCCGTCCGGCGAACCCGCTGGAAGGCACGCCGGGGTGGGACCGGGTAACGTCGGGTGGCTATGCCCTGTTCAGATCCAGGGTTGCGACGGAAGCCCACTGAGAGGCTGCTGCAACAGCTGCGGGACCTGGAGGTCGCCGGCCGGGGCGAGGAACAGGCGGCGGAACACCTCCGCGAGGAACTTGTCCGTCGACATGCTGGTTTGGTGCGATCGGTGGCCGCCAACTTCACCTTCACCGGAGAGCCCATTGAGGATCTGGTGCAGGCCGGCTACTTGGGCCTGCTGGGGGCAGTGGCCAACTTCGACCTGGCGCGGGGGGTCAAGTTCTCCACCTACGCCACCCATCTGATCATGGGGGAAATCCGCCACTACGTCAGGGACAAACACGGATCGGTCCACGTCCCCCTGTGGATCAGAGGGCTGGCCAGCAAAGTCAAGGACGCCCAAGACGGGCTGTACCAGGAGCTGGGCCGCCCGCCCGCCCTGGAGGAGATCGCCGCCGCGCTGGGCGTCACCCCCAACATGGTCCGGGAGGCGCTGAAGGCCCGCGACGCCATGACTTACGTGTCTCTGGACGCCCAGCGCCGCGCAGACGATCCCCGTCCCAGCTTCAGTCTGGAGGAGTTCGCCGCCGCCAGGGAGGGGCTTCCCCAAGACGTTGCCCTGCGCATCGCCGGCGCCGTGGAACGACTGTCCGAGCTCAAGCGGCAGATCGTGGAGGGACTCTTCTACCAGGGCAAGACCCAGACTGAGGTGGGCCGAGAGGTGGGACTTCCCCAGCGGCAAGTCTCCCGGATGAAGGACCGCATCCTCCGGCAACTGCGGGAGGAGCTGTTCGGGGATTTCGGTGGTCTAGACGGCGACCGGCCCCGGCACAATAGAGAAGATGGCTGATTGGGAGGAGCTGGTGCTGGAGTTGGTGAGGGGAATCGCCGGGGTATTGACCCTGGTCCACGGGGCGGTGGAGCGCCTAGAACGGGGGGACCGGGCAGCCGGCTTGCAGGAGCTTGCCGCGGCTGCGGACCGGATCCGCGGGGAGATTGCCACCTGGGAGTCAAGGGACGATGAGGGCTGCCCTCTGCCCTGTCGATCGGAGCAGCTGGTGCGCGAGCTGCGGGCGGTCCTCGCTGACCTCACCGCCGCCCACGCGGCCGTGGCCGGGGCCCCCCCGGCTGACTAGGCCACCTTCCCCATTCCCCCTCGCGGCCCGGCCCGGTAGCCTTTGCTGGCATGGGTCAGGTCGTCTATGCAGGCGCCCACCTGGGCTACTGCCCCGCGCAGGTCCCGTTGGGCGGTGGGGCGCAGGTGGGCATCCGCTTGATTGAGCGCTGGGCTGCCACCGGGCGGTTCCCGGTGACCGTGCTGGGGTCCGGGCCCCAGCCGCCACTGCCCCCCGGTCCCCACGTGGCCTACCGTCAGATCCCCTGGCAGGTCCCCGGCCACCGGGGGCCAATCACCGACCTGACGGTGAGCGGGTACGCCCGCTTCTCCCGCCAGTTCGAGCGGGGGGTGACCGAGTTCCTCCGCCGGGCGGCCCAAGCACACGATCCCCGCAGGGTATGCGTTGTCCACAACGACATCTGCGAGGCGGGGGACTTCGCCGCCATCGCCCGACTCGGCTACTCTCAAGTAGCCATCTTCCACGTCGACGTGGTGGACTACGCCGCCCGCATCTATTTGCGCGGCGCGGTGTCGGCCGCTTTCCTGGCCCGCGCATTCCGCGGCGTGGCCCGCGCCCGCCTCACCCCCCTCCTGCCCGACGTGGCCCGGCTGATCCTGGAGAAACAGCAGGCCTGTGCCCGCCACTGTCAGCTGCTGGTAGTCCCGTCCCCGGCCATGGCCGCCGTGCTGCAGTCCGCCTATCCCTGGCGCACGCAGCGCGACGTGGCGGTGGTGCCTTGGGGGATCGTCTCCGACCCCCACCCCCTGGAGGAGGACGTCCGCCGGGCCGAGGAGGCACTGCGGGCCCGTTATCAGGTGGAGGACGACCAGCCTGTGTTGCTGACCCTGAGCCGCGTGGCGCCGGAGAAGGGGCAGGATCTGCTGCTCGCCGCCCTCAGGCGGTGGGAGCGGGCCGGAGGGCCGGCGGTACGCGCCTTTATCTGCGGCGCCCCGGCGTTCATCCACGGCCGCTCATACTGGGCGCGCCTCCACCGGCTGGCCCGCCGGCTGCGCCGGGTGCGGGTAGACTTCCCCGGCCACGTCACCGGGGCCGAGAAGGCGGCCTTCTTTCGCCTGGCCGACCTGTACGTGTTCCCATCTCGCCATGAGTCCTACGGGCTGACTCTGGGTGAGGCGCTGGCCGCCGGCCTGCCCGTTCTCACCACTGCCCACCGGTCGGCAGGGCAGTTGGTGCGGCCCCAGATCGGACGGGTGGTGCCGCCCACTCCGCAGGGCCTGCTGGACGGGCTGTGCGAGTTGCTGACCGGGGACGCCGATCTAGAGCAGATGGGCCGCGCGGCACGGGCGTTCGCCCGCCACCGCCCGTTCCCAGCGGCGGCAGACCAGTTGGCCGACGCCATCCGCGGCCTGCTGGACGGCCAGCCACCGGCTGCGGCCCCGATCACTTGACCGCGCCGCTGGTGATCCCCTGGATGATGTACCGCTGAACGAGTATGAACACGATGAGGAGCGGAAAGGTGGCCACCATGGTCAGGGCCATGACGCCGTTCCAGTTGATGGTGTACTGGCCGAACAGCTCGGCGAGCCCCACAGTGACCGGGGCGCGCTGCGGTCCTCTGGTCAGGATCAGGGCGAACATGAACTCGTTCCACGCTCGAATGAAGGCGTAAACCCCGGTGCCGATGAAGCCCGCCCTGGCCAGCGGGGCCACCACCGATATCAACGCCCGCACCCGGCTGCAGCCGTCCACCAGCGCCGCCTCCTCCAGGCTCACCGGTATGGAGTCGAAGTAGCTCTTGAGCAGCCAGATGACCAGGGAGAGGGAGAAGGCGGTGTCCACCAGGATGAGGGCCAAGTACGTGTCGTAGATCCCCAGAGAACGCGCCATGTTGAAGTACGGCACCATGAGCACCGCCCCAGGGAACATCTGCAAGGCCAGGATTCCCAACATGAGGACCCGCTTGGCCGGGAGGCGGAAGCGAGAGAACCCGTAGCCGGCTAGCGCCCCGAGCACCACGCACAGGAGCGTGGACGAGACGGAGATCAAGTACCCGTTCAGGAAGTACCGCAGGTAGCGGTGCTGGGAGAAGACGGACACGTACGGCTCCACGGTCCACTGCTGGGGGAGGAGGCGCGGAGGATAGGCGAAGATCTCGGGGTTGGGCTTGAACGAAGTGAACGCCGCGAAAATGACTGGGAACAGTACCAGCACGGTGACCGCTGCCGTGGTCCCGTACAGGAGGACCCGGTAGACCAGCGAGCGGCTCCTCACAGCTCCCCCTCCCCGCCGCGGGTGTGTACGTACACGTAGGCGGTGATGCACACCGCCATGAACAGGGCGATGACCACCCCCACCGCCGCGCCGTAGCCGAGGCGGAACTCCTGGATGCCCTTCTGGTAAAGGTAGAAGCTCATCAGATAGGTGCTACGCAGGGGGCCGCCCTTGGTCATGGTCCACACCAAGTCGAAATGGATGAACGTGGTGGCGAAATCGATGAGGATGACCGTCATGGTGAGGGTGCGCATCTGGGGCACGGTCACGTGCCAAAAGCGCTGGAGCCAGTTGGCGCCGTCCACCCGGGCGGCCTCGTACAGGACGCGGGGGATTCCCTGCAGTCCACCGAGGATGAGCACCATGTACAGCGGAAAGCTCTTCCACCCGTTCACCCACAGCACGGTGGCCAGTGCCCACCGGGTATCGCCCAGGAAGGCGACCGTGGTCCCGAACAAGTTCTCCAGCAAGTAGTTCACTGGTCCCAACGGGCGGAACAGCAGCCCCCACAGCAGGGCGGCCGCCGGAGCGGAGAACAAGAATGGGAAGATCAGCGCCCCGCGGAAGAAGTTTCGCAGCCTGACGCTCGGCCATCGGGCATTGAGGAGCAGGGCGATGGGGTAGCCGAGCCCCAGATGGAGGGCGATGGAGCCCAGAGTGAACACCACGGTGTTCTTCAGACTCGTCCAGAACAGGGGGTCGCCCAGCAGCTGCCTGAACTGGTCAAGGCCAGCGAAGGTGAACGCCCGCTCCTGCACCGAGTACTCGAAGAAGCTAAGCTGGACGACCTTGTACAGGGGATAGATGACGCACGCCGCCAAGAACAGCAGCGCCGGGGCGAGAAACGGCAGACCCCGCAGGTCATAGCGTTCCCGAATCGCCTTCCACATCAGCCTGGCCAGCGCACACAGGAGGGGGCACGCGGGCGTCGCCCCCGTGCCCCCCGTCAGTCAACCCGTCAACCGGTGGAGCGAACGATCTCGTTCCACTCCTCAGCCGCCTCGTCCAGCGCCTCCTGGGCGGACTTCTCCCCCAGGAAGTACTCCTGGGCGTGCGCCATCACCACCTCGCACAGCTCCCCTAGCCGCGGCAACGCTGTCCACGACTGAGATGCCGGGTCGGACAGCATCTGACCGTACGGGCCAAGGATGGGATCATCCTTAAGCTCCGGGGCGTTCAGGGCGGCGGTATTTGCCCAGGCCTGGGAGAATTCCTGGATCATCCGCTCGGCCACCTCCAGGCTGACCAGGTGCTCGAAGAACGCCCACGCCAACTCCGGGTGCTCCGTCTGGGAGGAGATGGCAATCCCGCTCCCGGTGATCAGGTAACCGCCGGTGCAGTCCTCAAATGGCGGGGTGAACGCCACTTGGATGTCCGGGTTCCGCTCTTGGGCTACGCCCTTCTCAAACGGACCGCTGAGAATCATGGGCACCTGTTCGGCGGCGAACAGCTCGCGGAACTCCTTCTCCCCGACGGCCAAGGCGCCCCGCACGGTGCCCGGGTAGACCAGGCCCTCTTCCAACAGACTCTTGTAGTACTCCAACGTGCGGACCCCCGCCGGGGAGTCGAACCGCGCCAGACCGTTCTCGTCCACCATCTGGCCGCCGGCCTGGATCAGGCGGGTCCAGAAATCGTACAGCATGAAGTGGCAGGAGCTCTTCATGGCAAATGGGAGGGCGATACCCCAGCGGTGGGCCTCTGGATCGTGGAACGCCCGCAACACCTCGCGCAGCTCCTCCCAGTCAGTGGGCGGCTCCAGTCCCTCCTCGGCAAACATACGCTCGTTGTACAGGACACCGTAGGAGATGGTATAGATGTAGGCCATCACCGAGCGTCCCCGCCAGTCAATGAACCAAGCCGGATTGTACTGTTGCTTGAACTGTTCACTGGCGTTCTCCGCCAGAGGGGCCAGATCGGCCAGCACCCCCACGCGGTCGAACGCATCCGCCCACAACACCTCCATCCCCATGATGTCAGCCACGTCCCCCGCCTGGCATAGGGTGAGGAGCTTCTCGGAGTACTGGTTGTGGGGAATGAAGAACGGCTCAACGGTGACGCCCGGGTGCTTCTCCTCGAAGGTGGAGATGATCCAATCGATGGTGTCCTCTCCCCATTCGGGGTCCCACCACTCAGCCCACACCAACTTCACCTGATCCGCGGCCAACGCCGCGGGGACCACAGACATGGCAGCCAACGCCAATGCCACGGACAGCCATTTCCATACGCGCATAATGTTCTCCCCTCCTTTCGACCGTTCTTCGCGCCCGCGAAGCCCTGCGTCGCTGTTCCCCAGGAACCACCTCCTTGCGCAGGCGTTGAACAGCCGTCGACCGAGTCACCACGGCGTACCACAGCAGAGGTTATTGCAACCACACAAGTCGGCCCATCTTTTTAACAAAAGTCGCGGCTGTCCTCAAGTCCGCATGTGCAACTCGATGCAAAGGGCCGACGCGGGCGGCGGGTCACACCGCCCGCAGCGCGGCGAACAGACGCCCCAGGTCGTCCTCGGTGTTGAAGAAGTGACAGGCGGCCCGCACCCCGCCGGCGCGCACGCTCACCCTGACCCCCTGCGCGAGCAGGCCGTTCTCCAGTTCCTCCCGACCCGCGGTGGAACTCAGATCCCACGGACCGCGGAACAGCACAATGCCTGCCCGTGCTTCCTCCGCCGTGGGGGTGACCACGCGGTAGCCCCGGCGGCCCAGCCCGGCGATGAGCCGGCCGGTCAGCGCGCGGATGCGCCGCTCGATCCAATGAGGATCGAACTCCAGCTGCTGCTCCACCGCCGCCGCCAGCCCAGCGAACAGGGCCGGGGACAGCCCCACCCCATCAAACCGCGGCGCCCCCGGGGCCAACGTGGTGAAGTCCCGCACCCAGGGGGCGCCGCTGCACAGGTCGTCCCACACCGCTTGGTGCTCCGCCGGGCCGATTTGCTCGAACCCGGCTACCGCCGGCGTAAGCCGGTCGGCCAGCTCCCGGCGGACGTACAGGAAACCGGTCCCCAACGGTCCACACAGCCACTTGTAGCCCCCGCAGGCCACCGCGTCCACACCCAGGTCGCGCGGCCGGACGGCCACCGCGCCCACCGCCTGGATGCCGTCCGCCACCAACAGTGCGCCGTGGCGGTGGGCGAGTTCGGCCAGCGCCGCCAGGTCCAGCCGACACCCGCTGGCGAACTGAACGTGGCTCACCGCCACCACCCGCGTGCGGCTGTCGACGACGCGGGCGAAATCTTCCACCGTCAGCCGTCCGTCCCGCGACCGCACCACGCTCACCTGGAGCCGATGGCGGTGGGCCTGGTGGTACCAGGGGACTACGTTGGCCGGGTACTCCTGGTCGGCGAGCACGATCCGCTCCCCCGGCCGCCAGGTCAGGCTCCCGGCCAGCGCGTTCAACCCCTCGCTGGTGGAGCACACCAGGGCCACCTCATCGGGATCCACGCACAGCAGTTGGGCCAGCCGCCTGCGGCTTTCCTGTTGCGGATCCTGTTCCCAGGCCTCCGGCTCTAACCGCCGATACATGCTCGCCTGCACGCGATCCACGGCGTCCAGTGCCCGGCGCGACATGGGCCCCACCCCGGCGGAGTGGAGCCACACCACATCCGCCAGCAGGGGAAACTGGCGCCGGACCCCCGGCTTCTGTTCGGAAGCGGCCTCCCCTCCCCGGTCAGCCCGCCCGGCGCGCGGTGCCCCGGCCATCAGAACTCAACGACCCACAGCTCGTCTTCGTCGATCAGGTAGTACTCCGCCCGCTGGGTGTGCACCAACAGCAGAACAAAATCCTCGTCCCCCGGACCGTCCCAGTATTCGTCCCACTCGTCCATCCAGAACTCCGCCTTGAGGTCGGGGTCGTCCACCAACTCGCCCTCGCCAAACGCCTGGGCGTAGGCACCGCCCTCCAAATCTAGAAAGCAGACGCTCACCCGGCCCTCCCGGGCCATCTCCTCCACCTTGCGGGAGGACCTGCTAGTGGCGAACCACAGGCCCCCCTCCTCTTCGTAGCCCAGCAGGGTCATGGGCCGCATGCGCGGGAACCCATCGCCCCCTTGAGTGACCAGCAGGACGATCTCCGCTTGATCGACGATTTCCCATAGGCGCTCCTCGGCTTCCCGTTCCATGAACGCCTCCTTCGGCGCGTTTGGCTCAGGATATCGCGGCCAGGGTGGCCGCACCAGGGAGGCAGCGGTCACCGGTCGAGCCGGCCCCCCCGCAGCGCGGCAGTGCGTCGCCGACACTGGAGGAACCGCCAGCCGCCCACCGCCAACGTCGCCGCCCCCACCGGAACCAGTCCCCACCCCACGGCGATCATGGTGGGGGTGGGGAAGAACCGGATGAAGGACACCCCGGCGGCGACCAAGGCCAGTGCGGTCCGCACGTACGCCAACAGCGTGCGCTCGGCGGCCAGTGCAGTGCGCTCGGCGGCCAGTCGGTCCCGCAAGATCGTGTGTTCATCACAGATCTGTCGCTGGGTCTCAGTCATCTTCCACCTCCCACACCACGCCGTCCGCCGGTCGCCCCACGCGGGCCAAGACCTCTTGTACTAGGTGGGGCCTGACGCAGATGACCAGTCGCGCAGAGGAGGCCGCTGCCGCGGCCAACCCCGGGGCCAGCCCGCCGTCGGCCAGCTCCAGCGGTCCCACTTCGTCCACCACCACCACCGCCGCGTCCTCGGCTGCGCCGACCAGGGCGCGGTTGGCGAAGGCCAGTCCCTCCGGGGAGAAGTAGAACCGGCGAAAGCGTATCCCAGGCGGGCGCCGGCCGCACAGAGGACGCTCCCCGCCGCTTGTCAGGTCGCGCACCCGGTAGCCCACCGTCTTCCCCCCCTGCACCAGCCGGGGGGAGACCACCCCGCCCACGCTGAGACCCTGGGCCCTCAGCTCGTTCGCCAGGAGGATGGCCGTGGTCGTCTTCCCGGCCCCGATCGGCCCCGTGATCAGCGCGGCCTGGGGCCCATCGGGCCTGGCTAGTCGTCGCGCCCAGCCCTCCACGGCCGCTGGAAACGGAATCAGCTTCCCTCCGGCCGCCTGCACTCGCCGGCCGGCCCGGGGCCGACCCTCCCGGGCGGAGGTGTCACGGCGGCCCGATCTGTGCGCTCCAAAGCCTGGATCCGTTCCAAGAAAGCGCCCTCCACGGCGGCACTATACCGCCTGCTCGGCCGGCCGTTCAAGGCGACCGGTTTGGCCACACGCGTGGCGGCCGCTAGGCTTGGGGGGAGGTGATGTTGGCCCATGACGAGCAAGTACGCCTTCTTCCAAGGGCAGATCAGGCCGCTTTCCGAGGCCAAGATCTCGGTCATGACCTCCGCGTTCAACTACGGGACAGGGGTGTTCGAGGGGATCCGGGCGTTCTGGAACCCCGACGAGGAACAACTGTACCTGTTCAGGCTCCGTGAGCACTACGTCCGCTTCCTCGCCAACTGCCGTCTGTTGCTGATCGACCTCCCCTACTCCGTGGACCAGCTGGCGGAGTCGACGGTGGAGCTCCTGCTCCGGGAGGGTTACAGGGAGGATGTCTACGTCCGGCCGTTGGCCTACAAGTCCACTGAGATGATCGGGGTCAAGCTGCACGGACTGGACGCCGATTGCACCATCTTCGCCTTGCCGTTCGGGGCGTACATCGACAGGCCCGGGGGCATCCGGGCCATGGTCTCCTCCTGGCGGCGGGTGGACGACACCGCCATCCCGGCCCGCGGCAAGATCACCGGATCCTACGTGAACTCAGCCCTGGCCAAGACCGAGGCCGCCCTGGCCGGCTTTGACGAGGCCCTGTTGCTTTCCCAGGACGGACACCTCTCCGAGGGGAGCGCGGAGAACGTATTCCTGGTCAGGAACGGAGAGCTAATCACCCCGCCCGTGACAGCCAACGTGCTGGAGGGGATCACCCGCGCCACGGTGCTTCAGCTGGCCCGGGAGCTGGACATCCCAATCCAGGAGAGGCCGGTGGACAGAACCGAGCTCTACGTGGCCGAAGAAGTGTTCCTCGCCGGAACAGGGGCCGGCATGGTGCCGGTGGTGGAGGTGGATCACCGCCCGGTGGGACGGGGGGTGCCCGGCCCGCTGTTCAGCCGGCTTCAGGGCCTGTACGAGCGCATGGTGCGCGGCCGCGAGCCCGCCCGCCGCGGGTGGTGCACGCCCGTGTATCCCGCCTGACGCTCCCCGAGGGGCGCCGGCGCTAGAGATTGGCCATCGCCCCGCTGCGCTCGTTGAACGCCCGGATGAGCTCGTCAATCCGGTCGGCCTGGCCGTGGATGCGATCCCAGAACTCCGGCCAGTCGTACCACTGGGCCTCGAGGTCGTCGGCTGACCTGCCCATCTGCTCCACCCAGGTGTAGTACTTGAGGTTGTGGACCCGCTTCCTATCCCAATAGGACAGCTCAGCCATCCAGTCCACGCTGATCCCGTGCAGGTGGCGGGCGAGGTCAGCCGCGGCCTGGCGTTCCGTGTACTCCCCGTACTTGTCCCGCAGCTCGCGGATGCGTGACCCGTAGAGCTCCATCGAATCGGTGAACACGGTCAACACCACGTCCCGCTCGGTCAGCTCGAAGTACTTGGCGAACTTGATGGCCCCCACCAGGTTGCCCACGCTGGAGATGCCCAACAGCGGCAGTTTGCCGATGAACTCCTCCGGCACCCCGTGTTCCACCAGGATCTTGTGTCCGGCCGGCTCGTTGAACAGGCGGATCAAACTCATGCAGGGCTGGTCGTCGATGGCGATCACCAGGTCGGTGTTGCGCACGTTATGGATCCAGGGAACGTGTTTGTCCCCGATCCCCTCGATGCGGTGCCCGCCGAACCCGTTGAGCAGAAGCGTCGGACACTGGAGGGCCTCACCCACGGCGATCCTGCTCTGGGGGTAGCGTTCCTTCAGGTAATCCCCGCACCCCAGGGTGCCCGACGAGCCTGAGGTGAGCACCACGCCGGCGTACCGGCCTGTGTCCCCTAGCTCCTGCTGGAGCACCTCTTCCATGGCCGGCCCGGTGACCGCGTAGTGCCACAGGTGGTTGCCGAACTCATCAAACTGGTTGAAGATCATGACGTTCTCCCGGGTGACTTGGAGCTCCTTGCACTTTTGGAAGATCTCCCACACGTTGGACTCACAGCCCGGCGTGGCGATGACTTCCCCGGCCACCTTCGACAGCCACTCGAACCGCTCGCGGGACATCTCCTCGGGGAGAATGGCGATGGACTCGCAAGCCAGTAGGTTGGCGTCGTACGCCCCGCCCCGGCAGTAGTTGCCGGTCGACGGCCACACCGCCTTGTGGAACGTGGGGTCGAATTGGCCGGTGACCAGCCGCGGGACCAGACAGCCGAACGTGGCCCCCACCTTGTGGGACCCGGTGGGGAACCACTTGCCCACCAGGGCGATGATCCGTGCCGCCGTCCCGGTCAGCTGACGCGGGATCTCCACGTAGTTGACACCTGCGAAACCGCCGCCGTGCTCGACCGGCTCGTTCTTCCAGGTGATGCGGAACAAGTTCAACGGGTGTAGGTCCCACAGTCCGACGTCGGCCAGGCGCCCTCGGATCTCAGACGGGATCAGTGATGGGTCTCGCATCTGCTCGAAGGTGGGGACCACGATCCCCCGCTCGCTGGCCCGCCGCGCCGTCCGGCTCAACTGCTCTTCGTTCACCGTAAGGTCGATCATGCCGCCTCCTCCGTCTTCCCCCAGGGCAGGGCGACGCTCGCCGGGGGCGTTGACTTGAGCTCGCCCCAATGCTATCATGCTGTCATACAGGTTGGCAAGCAGGCCGATTGAGGTGACAGAAGAACACGTCCTGTTCAAGCGAGTGACCCCGGCCAAGGCGTCGGCGAGCGTGGCCGATCAGATCGTGGCGGCCATCAATCAAGGTGTGTTCCCGGTGGGCAGCAAACTCCCCTCGGAGAACGTGCTCGCCGAGCAGATGGGGGTGAGCCGGCCCACCGTGCGCGAGGCGCTGAGCGCGCTGGCGGCGGTGGGCCTCATCGAGTCCCGGCCCGGGGCGGGCAACTTCGTCCGCACCCCTAATGAATCCATCGCCCGCAAGGCCCTCGTCCTGCTGGAGAACGAGTCCAGCTGCCTGGAGATCATGGAGGCCCGCGGGCTGTTGGAGCCGCCGGTGGCCGCCTTGGCCGCCCAGAAACGCACCCCTCAGCAGGTGGACCGGTTGGAGGCGATCTGCGCCGAGCTCAGCCGGCTGGCCGGCGCCAAACAGTTCGACGCCTACTTCGACGCGGACAAGGACTTCCACCTCCTGCTTCTCCGGGCCGCCCACAACCAACTGCTGGCCACCGTGCTCCTCCCGTTGATCAACACCATGGACCAGCGGCTGTACCGCGAGTTTACCGTGGACTACTACATCAAGGACTACCACAGGCTGAGCGAGGTGGCCTCGTTGCACGGGACCATCCTGGGGGCGGTGGCTGACCGGGCCCCGGCGCGGGCGGCGGCCGGCATGCGCGCCCACTGGCAGCGGATGTGGAGCTTGGTGCAGGACGGAGAGGATTGTCCTGCCTTGGATTGGTCGATGTGAACCAGCAAGCGATTTCACAGGCTGAGGGGGTGACAACGGGCGAAGACACTCCGGAAATCGGATTCTCAACCCATAGTCCGTAGAGGAGGTTGTATGCGTAGCTGGAAACTGTTGACTGTGCTGAGCGTGGCCGCAATGGTGGGGATGGGCCTGGTGGCCTGGCCGAGCCACAGGCCGGGGGAACGTTGAAGGTGGCCCTGGCCTCCGAGCCCGGAACGCTGGACATGCAGCTCACCACCGGGGTCAACGAGAGCATCCCTGCCCGACACGTGTTCGAGGGCCTGTTCGCCTTCGACGAGAGCTACGTCCCCATGCCGCAGCTGATCTCAGGCTGGGAGCGGAGCGAGGACGGGAAGGTGGCCACCTTCCACCTCAGGAAGGGCGTGCTGTTCCACAACGGTCAGGAGATGACCGCCGCCGACGTGGTGGCCTCCCTGCAGCGCTGGGGCGAGTACGGGCTCACGGCCAAGGCGCTGTGGAACCTGGTCACCGAACTGGAGGTCGTGGACGACTACACGGTGCGCATGGTGCTGTCTGAGCCGTTCGGTCCGGTGGGTTTCTACTTGGCCAACATCTACGGCGGACCGCGCATCTACCCGGCGGAGATCGCCCAGGCAGCCGGGAACCAGCCCATCGCCCCGGACGACTACATCGGGACCGGGCCGTACCGGTTCGTGGAGTGGAAGACCGGCGACTACATCCTGCTGGAGAGGTTTGACGACTACGTGGGGCGCACGGAGGAGCCCAACGGCTTCGCCGGGAAGCGAACCGCCTACTTCGACAGGCTCCAGTTCTTCATGGTGCCGGAGGACAACGCCCGGCTGGTGGGCATCCAGGCCGGGACCTACGACTACGTGGTCAACATCCCCAACGACCTTCTGGTGAACGTGGAAGGCGACCCCAACATCACCCCCATCATCGTGGACAACCCCCCCATCTACCCGATCGCCCTGGTCAACAACAAACAAGGGATCACCACCAACGCGGCCCTCAAGGAAGCCATGCTGGTTGCCCTGGACATGGAATCCATCATGCTGGCCGGCTACGGTGACCCCAAGTTCTGGCAGCTCAATGGAAGCTACTTCGCGCCTGGGATCCGTTGGCACGTGCCCGGCGCGGGCGAGGGCAAGTACAACCGCGCCGACCCGGCCGCGGCCCGACAGCTCGCCGCTGCTGCTGGCTATGCCGGCGAGCCCATCAGGATCATCGTGGCCAGCGACATGACGTCCCAGTACAACCAGGCTTTGGTGGTCATGGACCAGCTGGTCAAGGCTGGGTTCAACGTCTCCTTGCAGGTCTACGACAAGGCCACGTTCTTCGCCCGACGCAACGACCGGGACAACCCCGAGTGGGAACTCGCGTTCTCCTTCTACAGCACAGCTCCCGACCCGTCCATGGTCCTCATGCTCAGCCCCACGTACGCCGGTTGGTGGGACACGCCTGAGATCCAGCAGCTGCGCGTCGACCTCAACCGGGCCACCGAGTTCGAAGAGCGCTACGCCATCTGGGAGGACATCATGGAGCTGTGGTACGAGCAGATACCGGCGCTCAAGTTCGGGGACGCCTTCCAACTGCACCTCAAGCGCGCCGACATCATGGGCTACGGCACCGACTTCGAGGACATGGTCTCCCCGTACTTCTGGAACTCCTGGCGACAGTAGCCGGAGCGCACCGGGCGGAGGGCTCCGCGGGGGCCCTCCGCCCGTTCTGTTGACCGGGCGGACGGCGTTGACCGAACTGGTGATGGCAGACCAGGGGACCGACAACCGAGGAGGCGGTTGGTGATAGCCTTCGTGGCGCGCCGGGCCATGGGGATGGTGGTGAGCATTCTGCTGGTGGTCACCATCACCTTCCTGCTCATGAAGCTGATCCCCGGCGATCCGGCCGCCGTACTGCTGGGACCCAATGCCACCCCGGAGCAGATCGAGAGTCTCCGCCGCACCTGGGGCTTGGACCAGCCGCTGGTGGTCCAGTTCTTCAAGTACTTCTCCAACTTCTTCCGCGGGGACTTCGGCCAATCCATCTTCCTCCAGGAGCCGGTAATGGCCATCCTGGGCCGCCGGGCCGAGACCAGCGTGTTCCTCGGTGTCATGGCCTTGGCGGTGGTGGTGGGGCTGGGAGTGCCGGCGGGGATCCTCGCCGCCATCCGCCCCAACAGCTGGGTGGACAACTCCCTGCTCCTGGTGGCGCTGGCCGGAGCCTCCATCCCCAGCTTCTGGCTGGGACTCATGCTCATGGTGGTGTTCGCCGGGAAGCTCCACCTGCTGCCCAGCTCCGGGTTCACGTCCGTGCTGGCCACCGGCAACTTGGCCAACTTGAAGAGCCTAATCTTGCCGGCCTTCTCGTTGGGCTTCGTCAACGCCGCACTGGTGGCCCGGACCGCCCGCTCCAGCATGTTGGACGTGCTCCAGGCCGACTACATCACCACCGCCAAGGCGAAGGGCCTGGGCCAGGGTCGGGTCATCGTCCGCCACGCCCTGCGCAACGCAGCCATCCCCATCACCACTGTGGTGTCGTTCACGTTCGCCGCCCTGGTGTCCGGGGCCGTGGTCACCGAAAACGTGTTCGCCCTCCCCGGCATCGGCAGCCTCATCGTCCAGTCGGTCCTCAAGCGCGACTACCCGGTGATCCAAGGCATCATGCTGATCGTGGCCGTCCTGTATGTGTTCCTGAACTTCGTCACCGACCTGACCTACGCGTCCTTGGACCCCCGCATCCGCTACCGATGACCAGCGACTGCCGTGCGCCGACCGCCCACCCAGCCCGACATCCGGGCAGCGGGGAGGTAGCATGAGTTTCCTGCAGCTGGTCCGCCGACGGAAGACCGTGTTGGGAGCGGTGATTGTCCTTGGGGCCCTGCTGGCCATCGCCGCGCTGGCCGGCCTGTTCGTGCCCTACGATCCCGACGACCTCCGGGTGGTGGAGCGGCTGCAGGGACCCAGCACCACCCACCTGTTCGGGACCGACAACTTCGGGCGGGACGTGTTCAGCAGGGTGATGGTGGGGACGCGGATCACGCTGCTTCTGGGGATTTCCATCTCTGCCTTCGCCCTGTTCTTCGGGGTGCCCATCGGGGTGGTGAGCGGCTACTTCGACTCGGTGGGGTCGGTGGTGATGAGGTTCGTGGACACCCTGATGGCGTTCCCGGCCATCATCCTCGCCTTGGCCCTGATGGCCATCCTGGGCAAGCCGGGCGTGGTGAATGTGATCATCGCGGTGGGCACAGTGTGGGTGCCCCGTATGGTGCGGGTGGTGTACAGCACCACCCTGTCCGTGCGGGAGAACACTTACGTGGAGGCGGCCCGGGCGGTCGGAGCGTCCACGGGCCGGATCCTCCTGCGGCACGTGGTGGTGAACCTCTTGTCGCCGGTGATCGTCCAAGCCACTTTCACTTTCGCCTTCTCGGTCATGGAGGTGGCAGCGCTGAACTTCCTGGGGGTGGGGATCCCTCCCTACGTCCCCAGCTGGGGCGGGATGATGAACGAGGGGCGGACGTACATCGTACGGGCCCCGTGGATCATCCTGTTCCCGGGGTTGTTCTTGGCCACCTCGGTGCTGGCGTTCAACCTGATCGGCGACGCCCTGCGAGATCGCCTCGATCCCAAGCTGAGGAATGCGGTGTGAGGGGCGAACGTCACGTGCAACCTGAGCGGTGCGAGGGAGGCCGGATGCTGACTGAAACTGAGCGCGAAGATCTGGTCGGCCTGGTGCGGGAGCTGGTCCGCATCCCCAGCGTCAACCCCCCGGGGGGCGAGGGGCGCATCGCCGCCTTCGTGCGCGACTGGTTGGCCACGGCCGGGGTGGAAGCCGACCTCCTCCCTCTGGAACCGGGGCGGGACTCGGTGGTGGCCCGGCTGCCCGGACAAGGGGACGGGTGCTACGTCCTGTGCGGGCACCTGGACACGGTGGCGGTGGACGAGGCTCAGTGGACCTATCCCCCGTTCGCCGGTCAAGTGGTGGACGGCCGCATGTACGGACGGGGGGCAGCGGACATGAAGGGCGGGGTGGCGGCGATCCTCCTCTTGGCCCGCCACATCGCCCGCAGGAAGCTCACCCCGGCCAAGTCGCTCCTCCTGGCCATAACCTGCGACGAGGAGGGCGCCTACCGGGGGGCGGAGTCGGTGGCCAAGGCCGGGCTGATGGACGATGCCGAGCTTCTCATCATCACCGAGCCGACCGGAGGCCAGGTCTACCTGGGCCAGAAGGGCGAGCTGTGGGTGGAGGCCCGCTTCACCGGCCGGGCGGCCCACGGTTCCTGCCCCCACCTCGGCGTCAATGCGGTGCTGCCCGCCAGCCGGTTCTGTCTGGAGCTGGCGGCCGCGGCCGCCGGCTTCCCGGAGGTGCCTGGTCGAGGCCGGACCTCCCTGAACATCGGCCAGTTCAGTGCAGGGTGGCGGGTCAACGTGGTCCCCGACGTCGCCACGGTGCGGCTGGACTTGCGGGTGGTGACCGAAGAGGAGCGGGAACGGGTTCTGGACCTGATAGCGAATCTGGGGGAGTCGGCCGCACGGGCGGCGGGGGCGGAGTTCTCGCAGCGGACCTTCAACTGGAAGCCTCCCATCATCACCTCGGCGGACCATCCCTCAGTGCGGAAGTTCCTGGCCGCGGCCGGCGCTGAGCCCGGGGCGCAGACCGTCGCCCCTTACTCCACCGACGCCGTGGCCGTGGTTCCCTACGTGGACGTACCGGTGGTCATCTACGGCCCGGGCTCCATCGCCCAGGCTCACCAGCCGGACGAGTACATCGAGCTCTCCTCCCTGGAGGCAGCCTACCGGACGCTGAGCCGGTTCGCGCTGGGCGAGGCGGAAGGGCAGTAGCCCGGCAGGACGGGGGGCTAGGGAAGCTTCCAGATCAAACTCACGAGAGGTGGTTAGATGACGGAAGACAAGAAGGTCGTGGTAATCGCCCTGGGCGGCAATGCCATTCTCCAGCCGGGCCAGCGGGGGACGTTCCAGCAGCAGTTGGACAACGTGGCCGTCACCTGCCGGCAGCTGGTTCAGATGGTGCTGTCCGGCAAGTACAAGATCGTAGTCACCCACGGCAACGGCCCTCAGGTGGGCGCCATCCTGCTGCAGAACGACGCGGCCAAGGACAGCGTCCCGGCGATGCCCATGGACGTGTGCGGGGCCGAGTCCCAGGGCCTGATCGGCTACATGATCCAGCAGTCGCTCCACAACCTGCTGGCGGAAAACGGGCGCGGGGACATCCCCATCGCCACGGTAATTACCCAGGTGCTGGTGGACAAGGCCGACCCCGCGTTCGAAAACCCCACCAAGCCAGTGGGGCCCTTCTACGATGAGCAGGAGGCCAAGCGCCTGCAGCGGCAGGCCGGCTGGCACGTGGTGGAAGACGCCGGCCGCGGGTGGCGGCGCGTCGTGCCCTCCCCTGATCCCAAGGCCATCGTGGAGCGGGAGGCCATTCGCATTCTGGTCCAGAACCGGGCCATCGTGGTGGCCTCCGGCGGCGGGGGCATCCCGGTAGTCAAGGAGGACGGGGCCTACCACGGCGTGGAGGCGGTCATCGACAAGGACCTGGCCGGCCAGCGGCTGGCCGCCGACGTGGGGGCGAACATCTTCCTGATCCTCACCGACGTGGAGCAGGCCAAGCTGAACTACAACACCCCCCAGGAGCGACCGTTGGGACACATCACCGTGGAGGAAGCCAAGCGCTACCACGCCGAAGGCCACTTCGCCAAAGGGTCCATGGAACCCAAGGTGCGGGCGGCCATCCGGTTTGTGGAAGCCGGCGGCGAGCGGGCCGTCATCACCTCGCTGCACAAGGCGGGCGAAGCCCTGGAAGGCAGGGCCGGAACGACCATCACCAAGGACAAATAGAGAAGGAGGTACCTATGTCCAACACGAGTCTGCGGGGGAGGGACTTCATCACCTGGCGGGAGTTCACCAGGGACGAGATCGAGGCCATGCTGGACACGGCCCACGATCTCAAGCGGAAGCACATCCGGCGGGAGCCACACAAGCTCCTGGACGGCATGACTCTGCACATGCTGTTCTACAACACCTCGCTGCGGACGCGGAACTCGTTCGAGGCGGGCATGACCCAGCTGGGAGGCCACGCCCACTTTCTCCAGCCGGGGGCGGTGTACACGCCGGCCCTCAAGGGGGAGGAGCAGGCCTACTCCACGGAGCGCATCTCCGACGTGGCCCAGGTGCTGGCGGAAATGGGCGACGCCATCGCCATTCGCATCTACGGCAAGCCCACCGGCTGGCTGTACGGCAAGGGTGACCTGATCGTGCGGGAGTTCGCCAAGTGGTCGCGGGTGCCGGTGATCAACATGGAGGACGACATGTACCACCCCTGCCAGGCCCTGGCCGACGTGATGACCATGCAAGAGAAGCTCGGGCACAACCTGCAGGGCAAGAAGTTCGTCATCTCGTGGGCCTACTCCGGCTCCGTGGAGAAGCCCCTGGCCGTCCCTCAGAGCGCCGTCATATCCGCGGCCATGATGGGCATGGACGTCACCTTGGCCCACCCCAAGGGGTTGGACCTGGACCCGGAGATCCTCCGGGAGAGCCACACGTTGGCCAAGCGAAACGGCGGGGCGTTCCGCATCGTCCACGACATGGATGAGGCGTTCAAGGGGGCCCACGTCGTCTACCCCAAGTCCTGGACCGTGCAGCCCACCGACGGCAAGACACCCATGGACCCACAACGGGCCAAGGAGGTCTTCGAGGCCAACAAAGACTGGATCTGCACCGAGGAGAGGATGGGCCTCACCGACGATGCCATCTACATGCACTGCTTGCCCGCCGACCGGGACATGGAGGTCACCGAGGGGGTCATCGATGGGCCCAGCTCGGTGATCATCGAAGAGGCCGCCAACCGGCTGCACGCCCAGAAGGGGATGTTGGCCCTCATCATGTAGACTGCCGCCCGGAAGGGCGGTTCATAGGAGGTGAACATGAGCTGGTTCGACATGAGAGGTAGGGACCTGATCGCGGAGACAGACTGGACAAAGGAGGAATACGATCTCGCCATCAAGGTCACCGACCACCTGAAGACCCTGTACTACAGCGGTCAGCCCCACCCCTACTTGGCCTACAAGACGTTCGCCATGATGTTCTTCGCCGGGTCCACCCGCACCCGCATGTCCTTCGAGACGGCCATGGCTCAGCTGGGCGGCCACGCTCAGTTCATCAACCCCCAGACCCTGCGGCTGTCGCTGGAGGACAAGCCCGGGGCCGGGGAGACCGTGAAGGACACCGCCAAGGCCATGTCCAGGTTCTGCGATGGGATCGGCATCCGGCTGCTGGACGACCAGATCGACTACTACGGGCACGGGGACCTGGTGATGCGCAAGTTCGCCAAGTACGGAGACGTGCCCATCATCAACATGGCCTCGGACATCAACCACCCCTGCCAATCCCTCACTGACATCTACACCATCATGGAGAAGATCGGCGAGCCAAGAGGCAAGAAGCTGGTGATCACCTGGGCTTACTCCCCGTGGATCCGCGGCCGCTGCTCGGTGCAGGGCACCGCCCTCATCGCCGCCATGTACGGGATGGACGTGGTGGTCGCTCACCCGCCAGAATACGACCTGGACCCCAAGGTGATGGATCAGTGCCGCCAGCTGGCCTCCCAGTCCGGCGGCTCGTTCGAGATCGCAAACGACATGGATGGGGCGCTGGACGGGGCCACCGTGGTGTTCCCCCGCAACTGGTTCACCGGGCGCCGGTACGAGATCGGTAAAGAGAAGGAGCTGAAGATCGCCCAGCGGTACACCGACTGGCGGTTCACGGCGGAACGCCAGCGGAAGCTGTGCGACCCGGGGTACCTCCTCCAGTGCATGCCGGTGGACCGGGGCAACGAGGCCGACCCGGAGGTGTGCGACGGTGATTTGTCCTGGATCTACGACCAGGCGGAGAATCGCCTCCACACTCAGAAGGCCATCCTCACCCTCACTCTGGGGGGCCGGCTGTAGTCCGGACGTAGTCCATGGCGGGAGGGGCGGGGCCCTCCTCCCCCTCCCGCCTCTCTCCCTGGCTCTACCCAGCCGAACCTGAGTCCGGCCCGACGGCCGGCCGGCGCAGTCGGGCCAGCACAATCGCGTTCTCGCGCACCCACCGACGAACCAGCCGGCGGCCGTACAGGGCGAAGAAGGCGTTCTTCACCCGGCCGCGCATCGCCCACCGCACCCCGCGCCACCACGTGTAGAACCGCTGGGTGGCCTCCATGGCCAACTGCTGGAGCTGCCACGCAGACATCCCGCGGGGCTGGTAGACCACGGTGTGGCCGTCGTAGTGCTCCCAGTTGCGGTCGAAGATGCGCCCCGACCCCTCCAGCCGGCGGAAGAGCCGAGTGCCGGGGACCGGGGTGAGCACGAAAAACTGGGCCGTGTCCAGGCCGGAACGGCGGGCGAACTCGGCCGTCTTTCTCACGGTGGCGGGTGTGTCAGCATCTGCTCCCAGGACGAACATCCCGTGCACCCCGAGCCCGTGGTCGTGGATGGTGGTCACCGCCCCCTCCACCTCCTCCGGCGACTGTCCCTTCCCCCACTCGGCCAGGGCGGCCGGATTCACCGACTCCAAGCCCACGTGCAACCGAACGCAGCCCACCCGCCGCATCAGGCTGAGAATCTCCGGCCGCCGCGCCACCGAGACCCGTTCCTGGGTGGACCAGGCACGCCTGAAGCCTGTCCGCTCCATCGCCTCTAGCAGCGCCTGCGCCCGGTCCGGGTGGGCGGAGAAATTGTCGTCCACCACGAACAGGTGCCGCGCCGGCGGGCTCCGCCGCAGCTCCTCCACCACCGCCTCCGGAGTTCGGTAGCGCACCCGGTTGCCGAACATCTGAACCACCGAGCAGAACTCACAGTCAAACGGGCAACCGCGCGAGGTCTGCACCGGAACGCAGTTGATCCGCTCGGCCCCCTCCACCAGCGAGAAGTCCGGCAGCGGCAGCCTGTCCAGGTCCTCCACCAGTCGGCAACCGGGGTTGTGGCGCATCTCTCCCCCCTCCCACCAGGACAACCCGGGTACCTCGTCCAGCCCCTCCCTGCCCGGCAGCCGAACGACCAACTCCTGAAAAGGGATCTCCCCCTCCCCGCGGACCACGAAGTCAGCCCCTGCGGCCAGCGCCTCCGCGGGCAGGGCGGTGGGGTGCGGACCACCAGCGACCACCGGAATGTATCGCCCCATTTGGGCCGCCATCTGCTTCACCGCCCGGGCGATCCGGTACGCCCGCGGCGCCAGGTTGGTAAGCGCGGTGATCCCCACCAGATCGGCCTTGGCCACCACCCCCCAGTCGATGGGGGCCAGTTGCTCGCAGAAGATGCGTACTTGGACCCCCATTCGCCGCAGCAACCCTCCCAGGATGATCAAACCCAGCCGGGGCATCCGCACCCGTTGGAACAGGTATGTCCGCTCAGCTGCCGGCTCGATGAGCACCGCCTGCCGTACGCCCCTCATCTCACTTCCACCACCTTGTCCGCCCTGCCCCGGGCCGCCGTCCTCACCTTCAACCGCCCGCTGATCGACCGCCTGGCCGAGACCTGCGCCCTCCAGCCGGCCGGGTGGCTCGACCCCGCGCACCACCCCTACGCCGCTCCCCAGGCGGTGTGGCGGGGGGATCACCGGGGGCTGCCGGTCACCGTAATCGTCCCCCCATGGGGGCCTCCCCCCTGGCCTGTGTGCTGGAGGACCTGGCCGCCTCCGGCGTCCAATTGGCCCTCCTGGTGTGCGCCGCCTGGTCGTTGGGTCCCCCAGTGCGCTTCGGCGACCTGATCGTGCCGCAGTTCACACTGGGACCAGACGGGACGTCAGTCCACTACGGGAACGCCTCCGGACGGGCGGAGGCTCAGCCCCACGTTGCCCAGGCCCTGGCCGCTGCGGCCCTCCGGGAGAAAGACAGGGTCCATGTCGGCGGCAACGGCACTTGTGAGGCGCTGTATCGCATCACCCCTCAGCTGGCCCGGGATCTCCGTCGCCAGGGCTGCCTGTCCATGGACAACGGCGAAGCCGCCACCATGTTCTGCGTGGCCCCCGCGGTGGGCATGATGGGAGGCGTTGTGTTCCAGCCCTACATCGACCTCACCCGCGGCTGGGATCCTGCGCGCCTGGGAGCGGCATACGCGGCCGCCGCCGCCCGCCAAGCGGACGCGGCCCTAGCCGCCTGCTGCCACCTCGTCGACCACGGCCGGTAGGGGCTCGACCTTGGGCCCTGGGCCGGCTATACATGGCCAACGTGAAACGCGTACGCATCTATACCGACGGAGCCTGCCGGGGCAACCCCGGGCCAGGCGGGTGGGCAGCGGTGCTGATCTTCGGGCCCCACCACAAGGAGATCGCCGGGGGGGAGGTCAGCACGACGAACAACCGGATGGAACTCCGGGCGGCCATCGAGGCCCTGCGTGCCCTGACCGAGCCGGCCGAGGTCGACCTGTTCACCGACTCGGCCTACCTCAAGCGCGGGATCAGCGAATGGCTGCCCCGCTGGAAGCGCGACGGTTGGCGGCGGCGCCGGGGCCGACAGCTCCTGCCGGTGGCCAACGAGGACCTGTGGCGCCAGCTGGAACAGCTGGCCCAAGTCCACCGCGTCCACTTCCACTGGCTCGCCGGCCACGCCGGCCACCCGGAGAACGAGCTGGCCGACCGCCTGGCCCGGGCGGCCATTCCCCAGAGCGGCTAGCGGACCACCACGGTGACGGCGAACGTCCTCTCCGGAGGAGCGGCCTCCCACGGCCGCCGGTAGGCGAAGGTGAGCTGCCCCTCGCCGGCCTCCTCAGCACGGTAGCGGAAGTAGAAGACCCCGCCTGCGCCGAGCAAGCCAGAATCCGCCCGATACTCCACCCCCGGGACCAGAGCGAGGAAGGCGGGTTCCCCCTCCACCTCCCATTCGTAGCCGGTGGTGGGGTTGCCAGGTAGTGCCACCATGAGGCTCTCCCCCACCTGCAACCACAGCCGCGCCCCCTCGTCCTCCTCGTCCACCAGGCGGTACACGTGCAGGGAGATCCCGCACATCGAGGCGCGGGCCATGGTCCTACCTGCCAGTCGCTCCTCCGGGTCGGCAACCCGCAGCTGCGCCTGGAGCTCGCCCAGCGAGGTCCGCGCTACCGCCGTGTAATCGCCGGGGGGCACCGGCTGGCCGGACGTGTCCGCCAGGTGCCAGCGGCCGGTCCACTCCCCCGCGGCGACCGGATAGGCGGTGGCCGTATCCTCGAACACCAACTCACCCTCCGGCCCCAGCACCTGAAACGCCTGCACCTGGATCTCGTCGCACAGGCAGGGACAGGGCTCCTCCCGCCCGATCTCCAGGGCCAGCTTGTCCCCGGGGGCGAACACGAACGTCCCAATGGCCACCCGCACCGGACCCCGGGAGGAGGCACTCGCCGAAGCGCTGCTCTCCACTTGTCCGGGCACCATGGCCGCCCATCCCAACACCACCAGCGATACCAACATCAGCCTGCGCATTCCCTCACCTCCCGCCTCATTGTACACCTGCCGCGGCGACAACAGGCCCCCCGCAGCAGGGGTCACCCAACCCTCGGGGTCAGGTCTTGCAATCGAACAGGATGAGCGGTAGACTGCCCCTATATCACCCTCGGGGTCAGGTCCGTATTGCCTCAGAAGTAGCTGTTACCGAAGCAGTTGACGTTGCCTCACAATTGGTGTTACCCACGTAGCCTCCAAAGTTTCTTGAGATTCTCGCCGATCCGGCGGCGAAGCGCCACCGGGTTGAGCGTACGGTAAACCTCTCTCAATCTCTCCTTTTCCGCCTCACTCACGTCCGGAGAAGCTAACACCCGCTGGTATGGGGTCTTGGCCTCATCGTATCGCTTGCGCACCTTGCTCCCCACCCTTTCCTTCAAGAGGAGCTTCCGCACCGGCTGGAAGAAGTTCACATACAACCGCCAGTCGGCGTAGATCGCTTGCAGTAGCTCAAGGGCTTCTGTGGACTCGTATCGATCGTAACCAATCAGCTGGCGTACGGCAGTCCTTCTCTCCACATGGGCTTGGTCGTTCTTCTTGTATTCGCGCGAACGGGTGAAGGTGATCCCTTCCTGGTCACAGTAGCGAACGAGGT
>JBNGCS010000017.1:0-3089 GCA_049975705.1 Candidatus Bipolaricaulaceae bacterium
CTCCCAAAGCCTGTCCTACCCTCACTTCGTCCCTAACTTAATGCCATTGCCCGTCAAGGGGGACGAAGTGGTGGGCGGGAGAGGGTTGGGGTGAGGGGGGAAGTCGGCATGAGCAACCTCATGGCGTCGTGGAGGCGAGGGGGCTGGCGTGGGGGGCAGGATCAGGGGGACGAACGTCCGTGATGTGGGGGACCTAATGGCTACGATTCGCTGGCCCAGCGAGGTCTACTGTGCCGTGCGGTAGTGGTCTTTGACAACGGCTGATCAGGGCACGAGACCCTCAGGGATTGCGTGGAGCGCCGAGCTCCGTGTCCTCCGGGCGTTCTTCCCCTTGCTTTCGTCGATGTACCCTTGGGCATCTCCCGCTTTCGCCGTTCACCCGCTAGCTTCCTCTCATCCTCCCCCTGGGCTCCCTTCGGGTCACCCTCCCCCTGGCCCCCTCCCGTTGGCCCCCTCCCGTCGAGGGAGGGGGGAGGAAGTGGTTGGGCGCCTACTCACCCCCTCCCTGGCCCTCCCCCGTCGAGGGGGAGGGGAGGAAAGTGGAGACGTCAAGGGGGAGGGCGAGGAAGTGAGGCGTCGAGGGAGGGGAAGGAAGTGGTTGGCGGGAGGGGAAAGAGGTAAGGCGTTGAGGGGGAGGGAAGTCAAGCGGAGGCGCCGAGGGAGAAACAACATGGCGGTTACCCTTCCCTCCCTGTCCCTTCCGTTCACCCCCTCGTTGGCCCTCCGCGGGGAAACGGGCCGGGAAGGGCGGATCCAGGTTTGACGGGGCCGGGCAGAGGCGCTAGACTACGGGCCAACGTGTCCTGGACAGCCAGGATCGAGGGGCGGTCGAGCGCAACCCGCCTTCCCGTCTTGACCAGGGAAAGGCCATGTGCTAGGATGCAGAATGCGTTGTCGCTCCTCACCTGGAGGCAAGGGGTTGGCCTCAGGCCGGGCCGCTCTGGTAACATCAGGGCAGTCGTATCGCGAGGCGAACTTCCGGCCCGAGGGACGGAGGTGATGGAAGATCGCAGCACCGAAAGGAGGGGGAATGTCGGGCACAGGGACCAAGGGAAGCGCTATGAGCTACGGGAAAGGAGGTAGCACGTTGAGGACAAAAGCCTTACTGATCGGGCTTCTGGCCGTCGTGGCCCTCTCGGCCACGGCGTTTGGCTTTGACGCGTTCTTCGCGGACGCGCAGGGAAACAAGATCAAGACCATCTGGGAGGGCGGCCGGTTCCACGTGGTCGTCCACGACCCGGAGAAGGGCGCCTGCGGCCTCGATGAGTTCACCGCTGATTTGGTGGTCTTCGACTTCAAGACCGGCGCCTACATCCAGACCCAAGGGGCCACGCTGCGGGAGTTCGTGGCCGGCTCGGCCAACTACTTCTGGGTGAACGCCGCGGGCAACAAGATCGCCGTCAAGGTGGGCGACCGGAAGAGCTGGACGGATCCAGCAGAGATGGAGCACGTCCTGGACACCCTCGTCGATGACACTACATCGCCTTACTACGTCGAGTACCTTGAGGACCTGGCCTGGACCGACGGCAACTGGATCTACATCGACGAGGACGTCGACGACGCTACTGGCTTCGCTGGCACGGTCACGAACCTGCCCCAGCAGAAGGAGGCGTGGCGGGCCCAGGCCGTTTCGGAGCTACATTGGCTGGGCCGGTTCGAGAACATGGACACGCTGATCCTCATCCTGGCCGACGAGACCGACGAGCGGAACATCGACCAGGACCAGGTGAAGATCGTGGACACGGTGGCGGAGCTGGCCGTCAACCCCGGCCGATTTGACTACGGCTGCGGGGGGGTGTGCGACAACATCACCGTGACCATCAACGACCCCGACGAGAACCTGAACTGCGACAAGATAGACTACGTCCCGTTCTTCGTCATCATCAACCCGGGAAGCTGGAACCAGACCGGCAGCAACTTCTGCTCGTTCAAGATGTACGGCGGCTACCCGACACAGACGGGATCGATCGCCAATGCGCCCATCCGCTGGTACAACGTGTATGACGAGCGGTGGATGGACTACTCCAACGCCCCCTGGCTCCACCAGGACATCAAGAACCAAACTGGCGGCGGCATGCTGCTGGCCACGTTCAACGCCCACGAGACGGACGTGGACTCGGGGGTGTTCGAGCACAACTTCGGCAACGTGTTCGACTTCACCAAGGCGCTAAACCCCGACCTCGATCCCGACAACGTGTCGACGCACAGGTTCCCGTCCGGGACCACGGTGGCCTTCTACTACCTCGATCCGAACGACTTCGACGACTTCACCCTGACCACCTGCCGCATCGGCGACCGGCCCTACTCTGAGACCTACATCACCGACGCCAACGGCATCCCGGTGGAGGTAGTCAAGATCGGGCACGCCGGCCTGTACGTCCGGGTGTACGACGCCGACGCCAACGTGGAGGCCTGCTGTCAGGACAGCGTGGTGGTCCACCTGTGCGACCCGCACAACGAGGACGACTCCGAGTACTGGGAGATCGACGAGGTCAGTAACGACTCGGGCATCTTCGCCTCCATGTCCGGCATGCCGCTTCTGCCGGTGTGGGACGCGGTGGGCGGCTACCAGCTGGTGTTCGACTCCTGGACGTTCGAGACGTTCAACGAGGACACCATCTTCGCCCGCTACAACTCCGTGGTGTACGAGCAAGACGACCTGAACCTGTTGGGCGACGGGAACGCCAACGACGGGGCGTTCCCGCCGGCGATCGACACCGGCGCGCCGCGGTACCAGCCGTGGGACGTGTCGTTCGACCTGGTGAAGGTGTACGACTACCAGGTGTACGACGGCGACGTCCACCACATGCGGTTCCTCAACGGCTCCTACGAGCCGATCGAGGAGATCCCGGTGTCGGGCTCGCTGTACCTGGAGGTCACCGACCTGGACCAGAACGAAAGCCCGCTCATGCGGGAGCTGGTGTTCGGCGGCTGGAACAAGGACGCCGACCCTGGCGATTTGGAGAGGTCGGATCTGGATGCCCCGGAGGACAACGAGGACTCCGCGCCGATCTGGGAACTCCTTGATGGAGACTCTGACCGCATGACGCCGCAGGGTGCGGTGACCAACCCTGACCCCGTTTTCCTCG
>JBNGCS010000017.1:3189-51411 GCA_049975705.1 Candidatus Bipolaricaulaceae bacterium
ACGAATCGATCACCGGCATCCCGGAGACGGTGAAGGTGTTCATGTGGAACGCCCAGCGGGGCACCTGGGAGCGGATGGACATGCGGGAGACGGCAATCGGCTCCGGCGTGTTCCGGTCCACCACCTGCGTGTTGGTCGCCGACTCCGCTCACCCGGGTGACGGCAACCTCGGCTCGCAGCCGGGCGACACCATCATGGCCTTCTACCAGGATCCCTCAAACCACTCCGACATCTCCATCATCTCCATCAAGGTGTCCGAGGGCGGCGCGGGGGACATCACCCCGCCCACCGCTCAGTTGAACGTGGCCTTCGGTGCCTCCACTTACTACCCGGGTGACACGGTGACCATCACCGTCACCGACTCCGCCTACACCGGCGCCGGCGCCATCGCCGGCACCGACGTCCTGGTACTCAAGGACGCCGCCGACACCATCCTCAACTCGTGGAACTCCATCCCCGCTGTCTCCGGCACCGACAACAAGTTCCGCGTGACCTTCGAGCTCCCCGACGACGTCACCTTGGGCACCCTCACCGCCACCTACACCGACCCGGTGGTCCCCGGACGCACCGCTTTCGCCACCGCCGAGGTCCAGGCGGCTGAGCTCACCAACGTCACCGGCATCTCTGTGTCCCCGAACCCGTTCTCCACTTCCACCACGTTCAAGATCCAGGCTGAGCCCGAGGGCGCGGTGGCCGACGAGATCACCGTCACCATCTACGACCTGGTCGGCAAGAAGGTCGCGGACCTCTCCGGCACCGCCACCGACGCGGTGACCTGGAACGGCGGCTCCCTGCGGAACGGGGCGTACATCTACGTGGCCGTCATCGAGGGTCCGGAGGACGTCTGGACCTTCCGCGGCTTCGTGTACATCAAGCGGTAGAGACGGGCACCAGGGGAGGGGCCGGGCAAGGCCGGCCCCTCCCCGGCCTGACAACGATAGAGGTAAGGGGGTCAGAAGAAGATGAAAAGGACGATCGCAGTAGCACTTCTGCTCGTCGGGGCGTTGGCCGCTTGGGCATACCCGTACGAGGGGACGATCGTGTTCCAGGGAGGCCACGGGGCGAAGGCCCTGGCGATGGGGGGCGCCTTCTGTGCGCTCGCCGATGACGCCACCGGCGCGCTGTGGAACCCCGCCGGGCTGACCATGACCAGTCAGGCGTGGATCGGCGGGGCCACTTCCAGCTTGTTCGCAGCCGGTGGCTTTGAGGGCGTGGGCTACCAGTACATCTCCGGCGGGTTCACCTTCGAGGGGTACGCCGTCGGCCTTGGCTGGGCCAACGCCACGGCAGGACAGATGTACACCGCCAGCTTGTACCTGGGCTCGGTGGGCGTGGCCATCGCCGACCTGGGCTCGGTGGGAGTCAACATCAAGTACTACACCGAGACCATCGACGAGGACGCCGCCACCGGGTTCGGGTTCGACCTGGGGCTGCTGTTCCCGGTGACCGAGGAGTTCTCCATCGGGATCGTGGCTCAGGATGTGGGCGGCACCGCCATGGGTGAAGGACAGACCATCACCCCCACCTACAAGGCGGGGATGGGGCTGAAGATCCTCGACGGTGCGCTCACCATGGCCGCCGACGTCGGCCTGGCGGGGATGGAGTTCGCCCTGTCTGAGATCCGCGCCGGAATGGAGTTCGTGCTCATCGAGAACCTGGCGGTCCGGGCCGGCATGGTGTGGCCCGACGCCGTGTTCGAGGAGTACTACTTCACCGTGGGTGCCGGCCTGGGCGTCGGCGACCTGGCCATCGACGCCGCCTACTTGTTGGCGCAGGAGCCCGGTGAGTCGCTGGTGTTGTCGGCCACCTTCATGCTGGGGGAGCTGTTCGCGCCCCCCGCTGAGGAGCAGCCGACCGAGTAGCGAGCAACCCAAGGTCTTTTGTGCCCACCGGGGGTGAGGGAAGCCCCTCACCCCCGGCATATTCTTTCGACCCTGCCTAAGCGCCCTCTCCCGTTCGCCACAGCTCCCCTCTGGCACAACTCACCCTCTCGCCTCCGCGGGAGAGGGTCGGGGTGAGGGGGAGGAAGTCGGCTGCCAGTCAACTTCTTCGTCACCCTCCCCCTAGCCCCCTCCCGTCAAGGGAGGGGGTAAGGGGCGGTTGGTCGGGGAGGGGCGTTCGCGTGGCCACGCTTGGCGGGCAAGTGCCCGGCTGGTCCGGCAACAGTCAGACTGGATCAAGCAGTGTGGTGGGGGGTAAGCACGGGGCGGCCGGCTGAGGGGTCGTCCGGGGCCGAGCCGGGCTCGATTTGAGCAATGGCCGGCACCTCCCGTATACTGCCCCCCACGAGGAGGACGACATGCGCATCTTTTCCGGGATTCAGCCCACAGGTACCGTCCACTTGGGCAACTACTTCGGGGCCATTCGCCAGTGGGCGGACCTGCAGGAAGGGAATCAGTGCGTCTACTGCATCGTGGACTACCACGCGCTCACCAACGAGGACACGAACCCGGAAGAGCTGAGGCGGGGCCGGCGCGAAGTGGCCCTGGACCTGGTGGCCTGCGGCATCGACCCCGAGCGCACGGTCCTGTTTGTCCAATCGGACGTCCCCGAGCACACCGAGCTGTGCTGGATCCTGGGGTGCGTGACCTCGTTCGGGGATCTGACCCGCATGACCCAGTTCAAGCAGAAGGCGGCCGAACAGGAGTTCGTGAGCGGCGGCCTGTTCTACTACCCGGTCCTCCAGGCGGCGGACATCTTGCTCTACTTGGCCGACCACGTGCCGGTGGGGGAGGATCAGCTCCAGCACCTAGAGCTGTCGCGGCGCATCGCCCGCCGGTTCAACTCCCGCTTCGGGGAGCTGTTTCCGGAGCCCCAGCCCATCGTCAGCAAGGGGGCCCGCATCATGTCCCTGGCGGACCCGGAGCGCAAGATGAGCAAATCCTACGGCCCGGACCACTACGTGGGGCTGATGGAGCCCCGCGAGAGCATCGAGGCCAAGGTGCGGTCCGCGGTGACCGACGTGGGGCTCAACCCCGGGCAGGCCATGTCCCCGGGGGTCGCCAACCTGTTCACCATCTTGGAGCTGGTGGCCCCGCCGGAGCTGACCGAGGAGCTGCGCCGGGAACACGCGGCGGGAAAGCTCCTCTACAAACACCTCAAGGGGATGTTGGTCAAGTACCTGTGGCAGACGCTGGCCCCCATCCGCGAGCGGCGGGCCCGGCTGGCCGCGGGAGAGGAGATCGACGACCTCCTGGCCGCCGGGGCACAGCGCGCCCGCCGCTTGGCCCGCGATGTGGTGGGGCGGGCACGGGAGCTCACCGGCCTGGACTGACCCCTTGACACTGGCCCCCAGTTTTCCTAAATAGGTTGCGTGCACAGGGAAAGGCTGACCGCAGACGAGGGGGTGATGGACCAAGGCCGGAGGCTGGTCCGCGCTTACGTCCTTATGAACTGACCACCGCCCCTTCCCCCGGCGGGAACGGAGCAGGCGGTGGGACAAGCGGAGCCACAGGCTCCGTTTTTCTTTTTGGGAGGTTGGGGTCGTGAGGGGAGTGGCGAAGTGGAGGGCGGCTGATCTGATCGCCGCCGGCGAAGTTCGCCGGGCCCTGCCCTCACCCAGACTGCCTCCCGCGAGCAACGCGGCGCCGGCCGGGCGAGCGGATTTCCGCGGCTGGGGCATTGCAGGTTTGGTCGGCGTGAATGGTTGAACTGGGCACCAACGGCCAGCCACAGGCCACGCACCTCGCCGGGGGGAGGGGCGTCCTGCCCCTCCCCCCACCAGGGGTCCGAGCCCACCACCTGGGCCCGCCAAGGGGGGCGATTGCCGGGCCTGGCCTTCTCTCTCCATCTCCTCCAACGAAGTTGAGCTTGCCCTGGCCGGCGGGCCCGGCCCGCGGGGCGGCTTCCCCTGTCCCCGGCGGGCCCCGTGGGGCGGCCTCAGGGCGTACAATCGGCGGCGAGGAGGAAGCTTTGGACATGGATGAGCTGAAGAGGCTGTGCGCCCTCCTCCGCGAGGAGGGGCTGACCGAGCTGACCGTGGAGGAGGAAGGTCGGCGGGTGACCCTGCGGCGGACCCCGGCCCCGGGCGGGCCCGGCCCGGAGGCGCCGGCCCCCGAGGAGGAGGAGGGGGGGGAACTGGTGCGCTCGCCGGTGGTGGGCACCTTCTGGCGGCGCCCGGCCCCACAGGAGCCGCCGTTTGTGGAGGCGGGCCAGCGGGTGGAGCTCGGGCAGACGCTGTGCATCGTGGAGGCCATGAAGGTGATGAACGAGATCCACGCCGACGTCGCCGGGGTGGTGGAGGAGGTGCTGGCCGAGGACGGCCGGCCGGTGGAGTACGGGCAGGCGCTGTTCCGGATCCGCCCGGCGTGACTTCCCCCCCTGCCACGACCGGGGCGACGAACCACTCCCAGCCGAACGTGCCCTGTTTTCCCGCCCGGTTGTACCCTGGGACCGGAAGATGGAAAAGATACTGATAGCCAACCGAGGGGAGATCGCCCTGCGGATCCTGGAAGCCGCCCGCGAGGAGGGGCTGGCCGCGGTGGCGGTGTACTCCGAGCCGGAGCGCGACGCCCTCCACGTCCGCCACGCCACCGAGGCCCTGTGTGTGGGCCCGGCCGACCCCCGTCGCTCCTACCTGTCCATCCCCGCCCTGCTGTCGGCCTGTGCGGTCACCGACGCGGATGCCCTCCACCCCGGCTACGGCTTCCTGTCCGAGTCGGCGGAGCTGGCCGAGCTGTGTGAGGACCACGGGGTGCAGTTCATCGGCCCTCCCCCCGACGTGCTGCGTCTGGCCGGGGACAAGGTGGAGGCCAAGCGGCGGGTGGCCGCCGCCGGGGTGCCGGTGCTGGCCGGCTCCGAGCCCTCCGAGAACGGGGACCACCTGCGGGACCAGGCGCGGCAGCTGGGGTTTCCGCTGCTGTTGAAGGCCACCGCCGGGGGCGGGGGACGGGGTATCCGGCTGGTGAGGAGCGAGGAAGAGCTGGTGGCCCTCGTCCCCCGGGCCCGCGAGGAGGCCCGGTTGGCCTTTGGGGACGGCCGGCTGTTCCTGGAGCGGTACGTGCCCTCCCCCCGCCACGTGGAGGTGCAGATCCTCGCCGACGGCCACGGCCACATCGTCCACTGGGGCACGCGGGACTGCACCGTGCAGCGGCGCCATCAGAAGCTGGTGGAAGAGGCCCCGGCCCCCAGCTTGCCCGCGGCCACCCGCGCGGATCTGTGCCGGGCAGCGGTGCAGGCGGCGGACGCCCTGGGGTACGTCGGGGTGGGCACGGTGGAGTTCCTGGTGGAAGAGGACGACTTCTTCTTCATCGAGATCAACGCCCGCATCCAGGTAGAGCACCCGGTGTCAGAGACCTTGGTGGGCAGGAACCTGGTCCGCGAGCAGCTGCGCATCGCCAAGGGGGAGCCGCTGGGCTACCGCCAGGACCAGGTGGAACTGTGGGGCCACGCCATGGAATGCCGGCTGAACGCCGAGGACCCGGCCCGCAACCTCATGCCCTCCTCCGGCCGGCTGTGGATCGACTACCTCCCCGGGGGCATGGGGGTGCGGGTGGATTCGGCGCTGTTCCACGGCATGCGGGTGCTCCCCTACTACGACCCGCTGCTGGCCAAGGTGATCGCCCACGGCGAGACGCGCGAGGACGCCCGGATCCGTATGTACTCCGCCCTGCAGCGGTTCAAAGTGCGCGGGGTGGCCACCAACGTGGAGTTCCTCCTGGAGGTCATCGCCCACCTCGACTTCGCGGCCGGGCGGCTGTCCACCGACTTCCTTGAGCGGCTCTCCGGGGGCCCGTAGACTGCTGGCGTGTTCGAATCGTTGAGCGAACGGCTGAGCCAGATCTTCCGCACCCTGGGCGGCAAGGGGCGGCTGTCGGAGGCCGACGTGCGGGCCGGGCTGCGCGAGATCCGCCAGGCGCTGCTGGCCGCCGACGTGCACTACCGGGTGGCGGCGGACCTGCTGCGCCGGGTGGAGGAGCAGGCGGTGGGCCGGAGGGTGCTGGAGTCGCTCACTCCGGCCCAGCAGCTCCTGGCCATCGTGCGGGCGGAGATGGCCCAGACCATGGGCCAGCCGGCCCACCTGCGGCTGTCGGGGCGGCCGGCGGTGGTGCTGTTGGTGGGGCCGGCGGGCGGCGGGAAGACGACCACCGCCGCCAAGCTGGCCCGCCACCTGGCCCACAAGGGCCGCCACCCCCTGCTGGTCTGCGCTGACCCGTTTCGGCCGGCCGCTGCAGATCAGCTGCGCACCCTGGCCGACCAGGTGGGGGCGGGGTACGCGGGCGCCACGGCCGCCCCAGTCGAGGAAGTCCAACGGGCGCTGTCCGGGGCGCGCCAGGCACTGCGGGACGTGGTGATCGTGGACACGCCCGGCGTGCCCCCCGGAGAAGCGCCGCCGGAGTTCTTCGCGGGGTTGGTGGCCGAGGTCAAGCCAGGCGACGTGCTGTTGGTCCTGGACGCGCTCACCGGGCAAGAGGCGGCCCAGATCGCTGAACAGTTCATGCAGCTGGGGATCAGCGGGGTGGTGCTCACCAAGCTCGACGGCGACGCGCGCGGTGGGGCGGCCCTCTCCGTGCCGGCCCGGCTGGACCGGCCCATCTTGTTCACCGGGGTGGGCGAGCGGCCGGAGGACCTGGAGACGTTCCATCCCCAGCGCATGGCAGACCGGATCCTCGGCCTCGGCGACCTGGCCGGCCTGGCCGAGCGGCTGGAGGAGGCCTCCGGCCGCGAGGAGGCGGCCGTTGCGGCCCGCGTGCGGGAGGGGACGTTCACCCTGGAGGATTTCCTCGCCCAGCTGTCGGCCGTGTCCCGCGCCGGTTCGCTGTCCCAGCTGATTTCCCGCATCCCGGGGATGGGGCGGCTGGCCGACGAGCCCGAGCTGGAGGATGAGCTCCGCCGCACCCGGGCCATCATTCAGTCCATGACGGTTGCCGAAAGGCGCAACCCTCATATAATTGGCGGCAGCCGCAAGCGCCGCATCGCCCGCGGCTCTGGGACCACGGTCCAAGAGGTCAATCGCCTCCTCGGTCAATACGACCAGGCGCGCAAGCTGGTTCGCGATATGCGGCGCAAGCGCATGCCCCCCAAGATGGGGGAGTTCTTCAAGCCGGGGTGAGATGATGGCAGTGAAGATACGGCTCAAGCGGGTGGGGAAGAAGAAGCAGCCGAGCTACCGGGTGGTGGTGGTAGAGGAGGAGGCCAAGCGGGACGGGGAGACCCTGGCTGAGCTCGGCCACCTGAACCCCCTCGCCGACCCGGAGGAGCTCCAGCTGGACGTGGAAGCGGCCCTCAGCTGGCTGGAGCGGGGCGCTCGGCCCACCCCAGCCGCCCGGCGGGTGCTCTCCCGAATGGGCGTGATGCGGGCCTTCCACGAGCGGCGTTTCGGAGCCGCCCCCGCGGAAGCCGAGCAGAACTGATCGCCGCGCGGGCGAGCCCTCTGGGCCCGGCGGCTTTGGTGGTGGACCTCAGGCGCCGCGCCCGCCCTGCCCTGTTCCCCCGCCGGGGGTGAGTGATTGCCCATGGCTACTGCGGTGGAGTTGGCCCGGTACCTCCTCCGGGCGGTGTCTGAACGGCCGGAGGACGTGCGCGTCGAGCACGTGTGGACCCCCAAGACGGACCTGCTGTTCCTCCAGCTTCCCTCTTCCGACCGCAAGCGGCTGCGGCGGAGGGAACTGGCCATGCTCTCCGGGGTGATCGAGCGGCTGGGGCGGGAGGAGGGACGCGAGCTGGTGGTGGATCTGCGATGAGGTTCGACGTGGTCACCATGTTCCCGGAGATGGTTCGGCCCTTCTTCGCCCACGGGGTGCTCCGCGGCGCCCAGGACAAGGGCTTGGTTGAGATTCACGTCCACGACCTGCGCAGCTTCGCCGCCGACCCCCGGGGGCTGGTGGACGACAGGCCGTTCGGCGGGGGAGCGGGGATGGTCATGCAGCCCGAGCCGTTCTTCCGGGCGGTGGACGCCGTGACCGCCGAGGCCGGCGCCCGGCCCTACGTGGTGTTGCTGTCCGCCCAAGGGGTGCTGCTCCGCCAGGAGACGGTGCGTCGGCTGGCCGGGCAGCGGGCGATAACCCTGTTGGCCGGTCGGTTCGAGGGGGTTGACGAACGGGTGGCGGAGATGGCCGATCTGGAGCTGTCCATCGGCGATTACGTGCTGGCCGGGGGGGAACTGCCCGCCGCCGTGGTGGTGGAGGCGGTGGCCCGCATGGTGCCCGGGGTGGTGGGCCGGCACCAATCGGTGGCCACGGACTCATTCTACTGCGGGCCCCAACTGGGCTTCCCCCAATACACCCGCCCGCCGACATTCCGGGGGAAAGGGGTGCCGGAGGTGCTGCGGTCGGGGGACCACGAGCGGATCCGCCGGTTTCGCGAGCGGGAGGCGTGGCGGAAGACTCTGCGCAACCGCCCCGACCTCCTCGGCCTGAGGCTGGAGGATGTCCCCGACGCGGAGGGCGGGTCGCCGGGGGAGGGGCATGGCTGACGGCCCAGCTCCTCACCCCGCGGGGGCGGCGGAGATGAGAAATCTGTACATCGCGCTCTTGCACTTCCCCATGCAGGACCGGCGGGGCCGGGTGGTGGCCACCGCCCTGACCTCCATCGACGTTCCGGACATCGCCCGCACCGCCTGCACCTACGGCGTGCGACGCTACTTCGTGGTCACCCCGCTGCCCTCCCAGCAGGAGATCGCCGGCCGGCTGCGCGATTTCTGGACCACGGAGGACTTCCCCACCCGCAGGGAAGCCCTGGAGCTGGTGGCGGTTCGCGACGAGCTGGAGGCCTGCTACGAGGAGGTCACGGCGGAAGAGGGGGAACCGCCTCAGCTGTGGGGGACCAGCGCACGGCCGAACCTGCCCTACCCGCTGCTGTCGTGGGCCGACGCCGGCGCCCGGCTGGCGGAGCGGCCCACGCTTCTCCTCTTCGGCACCGGCCACGGGATGGCGGAGGAGTTGCTGGCCGCCTGCGATGCCATCTTGCCCCCGGTGCGGGCGGGTTCCGGTTACAATCACCTGTCGGTCCGGGCGGCAGTGGCTATCATCTTGGACCGACTCAAAGGAGAAGACCATGGCAGGCACAGATGACCTTATACGCGCACTGGAAGAGGAACACCTCAAGGATTGGCCGGAGTTTCGGGCCGGGGATATAGTCCGCATCTACGAGCGGGTCTCCGAGGGTGTGCGGGAGCGGCTGCAGCCGTTTGAAGGCGTGGTCCTCCGCCGGTCGGGGTCGGGGACGCGGGAGATGGTCACCGTGCGGCGGATGGCCGGCGGGATCGGAGTGGAGCGGACCATCCCGCTGCACTCCCCCAAGCTGGAGCGGATCGAGGTGGTCAAGCAACACCACATCCGCCAGTCCCGGCCTTACTGGCTCAGGCGCATCACCCGCCTCCACAAGATCCAGTAGATGAACCGGGACAGAGCGCGAGATTCCCAGGTTGACCCTACCCGGGTGCCGGCGGCCGGCTGTGTGGTGAGAGGGCGGTAACATGGCGCTGCGCTGGCCGTGGCGGGGGAGGAAGCGGGAGCCCAAACCCCCGTGGATCGTGCGCCTGCTCCGGAGGCGGGGGATCCGCCTGTCCCCGCGGGCCGAGTGGGCCCTGGGCTGGCTGGAGACCATCGTGGTGGCGGGCGGGGCGGCGTGGCTGATCATCTCTTTCGTCACCGTCCGCATGACCGTGCCCACCGGGTCGATGATCCCCACCGTCATGCCCGGGGACTCGTTCTTCGTGGACCGCATCTCCTACTACTTCCGCCAGCCCGACGTGGGCGACGTGATCGTGTTTTGGCACGTGGAGGAGATCGTGGTGAACGCGGTCCGGGCGGACAGCCCCGCCGCGGCGGCCGGGGTGCTGGCCGACGACCAACTGGTGGAGGTGGCGGGGGAGCCGGTGCCCAGCGCCCGCACCCTGCGGCGGCGCATCCAGGCCGCCCAGGGCGGCAACCTGTCCCTGACTCTGTCCCGGGAGGGAGTGGGGTACGTGGCGGCGGAGGTTGCGGTCCCCCCGGGGGCCACAGCCCTGTCCGACCTGGGGCTGGACGCCGACGTCCGCCAGGCCCGCTACGTGAAGCGCCTGATCGCCGTGGGCGGGCAGCAAGTGCATATCGGCCCAGGGGGGAAGATACTGATCGACGGTCAGCCGGCCGAGGAGCCACGGGTGGCCAGTCGCACCTACTCCACGCGGGGCCCGGGCATGCGCTACGGGATCGAGCCCACCACCGTGCCTGAGGGACACTACTTCGTGCTGGGCGACAACACCATGAACTCCTATGACTCCCGCTACTGGGGGTTCGTGCCCGCGGAGGACTTCATCGGCGAGCCCTTCTTCCGGGTGTGGCCGTTGGCCCGGTTCGGCCCCATGAACGGCTACCTGTGGGCCTCCCCCTGAGCGCCCGCAAAGGTCAAAAGTAGTCCGCGATGGCGGTGGTCACCTTGGGCAGGCCTTGTCCGCGGTAGCCGCCGTGGGCCTGAACCCGGCCGCAGGCGATCATCTCCTGGAAACTGGTGAACCCTGAGAGCACGGCGGACAGGGTGCCCACGTCGCAACTCACCTCCGCGCGCTCGGCCCGCGCCACGTGCAGCACCCCGCCGTCCACGGCGAGGGCGAACGTGCCGTCGTTCCACTCCGCCTGGGGGTCACGTACCCGAACCCGCACCGACATGTCGGGGGCGGCCACCTCCAGGCCGCTCAGGTCCTCCAGTGAGGTCACGCGGATCATCCCCGTTCCCTGCACCTGAGCATTGGCCGGCCGGTGGGCCAGGTACGGCCACATGAGTTGGTCCAAGGGAAGCTGGAGCTCGATGGTCTCCACCTGATGGGCCAGCCCTCTCAGGAATTGCAGCATGGCCCACTTGGCCGGCTCGTCCCGGCAGGCCAGCAGGGGCACGGTGAACACGTGGGGGTCGTCCCCCGGCCCCCTGCGCCGCAGCACGTAGGTCAACAGCCCCACCACCTCCCGGCCGCGGGTGAACTTCACCACCCCCCGCCCGGCCTCGGTGGGGAGGAAGGACCGCAGGGCGGCCCGCCACTCGGCCTCGCCGCGCAGCACGAAGTTGTAGTGGGTCTCCGCGTAACGGTTGTAGAAGTCCTGGCACTCGGGGTCCGGGTACGCCAGCTCCCTGGCCTCCACCTGGAGGTCGGCCGAGGGGATCTCCAACGCCCCGCGGGCGAACTGGACCACCTGCCTGCAGGCGAACAGCTCCCAGCCGTACTTCCGGTAGAAGTCGACCCGGAACGGGTAGAGCACTGAGATGGGCATCCGGGCCTCGCGCCTGGTGGCCACCGCCCGCTCCAGCAGGAAACGGATCGCCCCCTGGCCCCGCACCTCGGGACGAGAGCAGACGAAGCCGATCCCCCCCATGGGGACCAACGAGCGGCGGAACCGCATGCGAAAGGGATAGAGGACGTAGCCGGCCACCAGCCGGCCGTCCCGGTAGGCCCCGAACAGCTGCTTCCCCTCCGCCAGCAGCTGGCGGGGGCGCTGCTCCACCTGAGGGTGGTCTTGCCAGGGCACCGAGAAGGCGAATCGGGCGATCTCCAGCATGGACTCGACGTCGTCGGTGTACTTGTAGGTGTACACGGAATCACCCCGGGCGGGCATTATCCGTCAGCTGATCGCCGCCTACCACCGCCACAGCAAGGCCAGGGCCAGCACAACCCACCACAGGGGAGCCGGTGCGCTCACCGGGACGGGTGCCACCTCGCGCAGCTCGTAGTCCACCCCCTCCGGGCTGAGCCGGACCCAGCCCACCGCCCCGGCCCGGTGACCGGCCTGCACGATGGGCACCTCTCCCACCCACACCGGGGAGCGGAGCCACAGGTGATCGTGGCCCAACACGAACAGGTCGCACTGGGGCAGCGCGGCGGCGATCAGTTCGGCCCTGTCCAAGTCCATGTGGCCCAGCAGGATGAGGACATCGTGGGGCGGGGCCGCCGCCAGGACCTCGGCGGCCGCCGCCAGCGGGTCCTCCAGCCGCAGCCGGGGCCACAGCGACCACGGATACTCCTCCCACAGCAGGCCCAAGATCAACACCCGCACGCCCCGGACCTCGTACAGCACAGACCGGCGCACGGGCAGATCTCCGGCCAGGTTGGCGGCCAGCACGGGAAACGGGGCTTGCGAGATGATCCTGCGCAAGGCCGGGCCCAGATACAGCTCGTGGTTGCCCACCACCATGGCCTGATAACCCAGCCTGCCCATCTGGTCGGCCATGGCCGACGCCTGGGAGACACCGGTAAGGCGGTACAGGTCCTCCCATGCGTCGCCGGCGTCCAAGACCAGGTCCGCCCCGGCGAGGAAGGGGCCCAGCCGGGCGAGGCCGGCTTGGGCCACGTGAAGGTCGTTGGTGAACGCCACAGTCAGCTCCCAGCCCCCGGCGGGCAGGGCCAGGCAGCAAATCAGAACGAACCCGAAACCCCGGCCCACAGCGACAGCTCACCCCCCCGCACCACCAGGGCGCCCCACAGGGAATCACCCCGCGCCCGCAGACCGCACAGCAGCCACTCTCCCAAGCTGCCGAAGGCGGACAGCCACGGGGCGGCCGTCAGCTCCCAGGCCAGATTGAGCCCCTCCGGCCCCCGGACCAACGCCACCAGGGCATAGCCGGGCGCCCGGCCCAGGGCGAGCCGCGGCGGGGGAAGGTCCAGCCAGAGAAACCACGGCCCCTCCAGCAGCCGCAGGCGCGCCGCCGGGGCAGCCAACCCCGGGGTCCAGAAGTGCTGCAGCTTTCCCAGGGGCGCGAGCAGCCACGGGGCGGGGCCCAGGGCCAGCTCCCCCAACCCGGAGGTCACCGCCGGCAAATCCCCCAGCGCCCACAACATGATGGCCAACTCCACTTGCCACTCTACTCCGGTGCGGGGGCGCAAGCCCACCGGGTCCGGCTGGCGGGGCGGGGCCCGCCCGCCGAAAATGCGGGGGATGCTGGCCAAGGTAAGGAGGACGGTGCGCCGAGAAGGCCTGCTGGCCGCGGGCGACCACGTGGTGGTGGCCGTCTCCGGCGGCGGCGACTCCATGGCGTTGCTGTACGCCCTGTATTGGCTGCGCAAGGAGCTCTCCCTCCGCCTCACCCTGGCCCATCTGGACCACGGAATCCGGGCCGACACCGCCTCAGACCTGGCCGTGGTCAGGCAGGCCGCCGACGACCTCGGCCTCCCGCTCATCGCCGGGCGCGCCGACGCCCCCGGACTGGCCGCAGACCAGCGGAGGAGCTTGGAGGAGGCGGCCCGCATCGTGCGGCGCGACTTTCTGGAGGGCGCCGCCCGGGAGGCGGGCGCCGGCAAGATCGCACTGGGCCACACGCGCACTGACCTAGCTGAGACCGTACTCATGCACCTTCTGCGGGGGGCGGGGCCAGAGGGGCTGCGGGGCATGCTCGCCTTCTCCCCCCCCTACGTGCGGCCGCTCCTGGCGGTCTCCCGGGAGGAGGCGCGGGAGTTCTGCCGCCTACACGACATCCCCTACCGTGACGACCCCACCAACTTGGACACGGGAATCCTCCGGAACGCCATCCGCTTGGAGCTCCTCCCCCACCTGGCCCGGTTCAACCCGCGGGCCGAAGAGGCGGTGGCGCGGGCCGCCCGGCTGTGGGCGGAGGCGGAAGAGGCCCTGGCCTGGGCGGCCGAGCGGGCGGTCTCCTGGGCCGGCCGCCCGGACGGGCTGGAGCTGGAGCGCCTGCGGAAGTTTCCCCGCGGGGTGCAGGCGCTGGCCGTGCGGGCCGCGGGGGAGGCGGCCGGGGCGACCCTGGAGCGGGCACACGTAGAGCAGACCCTTCACCTGGTCGATGCCCGCAAGTGCGGGGAGGTGGCCCTGCCCGGCAGGTTGCGGGCCGTGGTGGACCGGGATCGGCTCGCCTTCTCCCCCCTGACGCAGGAGAGGGGGGGCGAGCCGGCCGTCCGCCGGTTGCCGGTGCCGGGGGAGGTGGAGCTGCCGGAGCTGGGGTGGCGACTGGCCGCCCGGCGGGTGCCCCGTCCGGCGCAGCTGATTCCACCAACCCCGTTTGTGGCCTACTTGGACCCGGCAAGAGTCTCGCCCCCGCTCTCCGTCCGGCCGTGGCGGCCGGGCGACCGCATCCGCCCCCTGGGCATGACAGGCACCAAGAAAGTCAAGGACCTGCTGTCGGAAGCGCGGGTGCCCTGGCGGGACCGCCGCCGCTGGCCGGTGGTCTGCGACCGGCGCGGCATCGCCTGGGTGGTGGGAGTCCGCGTTTCCGACGACCACAAGGTCGATGCTGATGCCGCGGAGGTGGTGAGGGTGGAGGGGGAGCGACGGTGACCACCCTGCTTCTGTTCCTGGGGACCATCCTGCTGTTGATCGGGATCCACGAGGGCGGGCATTTCCTGGCCGCCAAGCTGTTGGGGGTGGCGGTGGAGGAGTTCGCCATCGGCTTCGGGCCGACCTTGTGGTCGCGCCGGCGGGGGGAGACCCGCTATTCCCTCCGCCTGCTGCCGCTGGGAGGCTTCGTCCGACTGGCCGGCGAGGAGGGGTCCGCCGACCAGGTGGATTTTGCGCGCACTTACTACGGCCGGCCTGCATGGGTCAGGCTGACGGTGTCCCTGGCCGGTCCGGTGGCCAACCTGGTGCTGGCAGCGGTGCTGGCCACCGGCGCGTTGGCCGGGTTCGGCCTGCCGCGGGTGCAGGTGGCCGGCGTGGCGTCCGACGCCCCGGCCGACCAGGTCCTGCAGGTGGGGGACGTGGTCCTGGCAGTGGGCGGACGTCCCATCTGGTCATGGGAAGAAGTCGGGGGGGCCATTCAAGCCGGCGCCCCCGGCCCGGTGAGCTTCCGCGTGCGCCGCCAGGGGAAGGTGCAGGTGCTGGAGATCACCCCGGAGTGGGAAGCCGCCGAGGAGCGGTACCTGGTGGGCGCCTACTTCTCCCCCCAGGTGCTCCTGGCCGAGGTGACCGACCTGGCGGCGGACGCGCCCCTGCGGGGGGCCGGCCTGGAGGCCGGCGACCGGGTGGTGGCGGCCTGCGACCGCCCGGTGGCCACGCTGGCCGAGCTGTACGGCGAACTGGACGAGGGGTGCAGAACCCTGCAGGTGGAACGGGGCGGGCGGACCCTGACCGTGGAACTGCCCCCCACCAGCACCGACGCCCTGCTCACTGGGGCCACGTTCGCCGCCCTCCCCCCGGCAGTGGACCGTCCCGGGGTGGCCACCGCCGCCACGTTGGCCGCTCGGCAGCTGGCCGGGTACTTCGTCGCCCTATTCGCCACCCTGCAGGACCTGGTCAGCGGTCAGGTCGCGGCCGGCGAGGCGGTAGCCGGGCCGGTGGGAATCGCCGGGCTGCTGGGCCAGGGCCTGCGCGCCGGGGGCCTGGCCACTCTGCTGCTGATCGCCTTCATCAGCATGAACCTGGCGGCGTTCAACCTGATCCCCTTCCCCGCGCTGGACGGGGCGCGGATGGGGTTCGCCCTCTACGAGATCGTCACCCGCAGGAAGGTGTCTCCTCGGGTGGAGGCGGCGGTCCACGCCCTGGGGTTCGCAGTGCTGCTCGGGCTGCTGGTCCTCATCACCTATCGCGACCTGGTGCGGCTGTTCGGATGAGGGCCACCGCCCAGGCCGCCATGCCCTCCCCCCGGCCCACCGGGCCCATGCCCTCACAGGTGGTGGCCTTCACCGACACCTGGCCCGGTTCCACCCCCAACACCTCGGCAATGCGGGCCTGCATGGCCGGCAGGTGAGGGGCCAGTTTGGGCCGGTCGGCCAACACCACCGCGTCCACCTGGAGGGGACGGTAGCCGGATCCGGCCACCAGCTCCCGCACCCGGGCCAGTAGCTGGCTGGAGTCGATGCCCGCGAACCTGTCGTCCTCGGGCGGGAAGTGGTGGCCGATGTCCCCCAGCGCAGCCGCCCCCAACAGGGCGTCGCAGACCGCGTGAAGCAGGACATCGGCGTCTGAGTGGCCGGCCAGCCCCACCTGCCAGGGGATCTCCACCCCCCCGAGCACCAGCCGGCGGCCGGCGGTCAAGCGGTGGAAATCGATCCCCAAGCCCACCCGTACGTCCAGCCCGCTCATCATCCCTCCCCCGCCACCAGCTCCTCCACCGCCTCCCGAGCCACGGCGGGGGGGAACCCCCGGCGGAGCAGGAACGCGTACGCTCGCCGCTTCACCGGCTCGCGGGGCAGGCCCTGCCACAGGGGCAGGCGGGCGCGCAATGCGCGCCGGGCCAGCTCGCGATCATCACACTCGGGCAGGACGGACTGGGCGACGCGGCGGGCGGTGGCCGGCTCCACGCCCCGGGCCCGCAGCTCATGGGCCACCAGGCGCCGGGCACGCGGCCGGGAAGACAGGCGGTCTTCGGCGTACAGGCGGGCGAACAGGGCGTCGTCCACCAACCCCGCCTGGCGGGCGCGCCGCAGGGTGGCCTCCACCACCTGGGGAGGACAGCCTTTCTCAGACAGCCGGCGACAGACCTCGGCCTCAGTGCGTGGACGGACGGCGAGCAGCCGGCTCAGGTACCGCCAGGCCCAGGCCTCATCCCTCGGCTTCCGCATCCGAGAGGGCCTGCAGGGGGGGGAGACCCGCCTTCTGCCGGATCTCTTGGGCCAGCCGCTCGGCCAACTCCCCATCCTGCTCCAGGGCCTGGGCGGCCTGGGTCACCCCCTGGCCCAGCCGGTCCTCCCCGTAGGAGTACCAGGAGCCGGACCGACTGATCAGGCCGTACTCCTCCCCGGTGTGGATGAGGTCACGGGTGCGGGCGATCCCCTTGCCGTAGATGACGTCGAACCGGGCCTCGCGGAACGGCGGGGCCACCTTGTTCTTCACCACCCGCACGTGGGCCCGGGTGCCCACCCGCTCGCCGCCTTCCTCGATCTTGCCTTCGGACCAGATCTGCATGCGGACCGAGGTGTAGAACTTGAGGGCCCGGCCGCCGGAGGTGGTGGTGCCCGGCCCCCACGGGCCAGCCTGAATCGTGGACCGAATCTGGTTTACGAACACGGCGATGGTCCTGGACTGGGCGATGGCCGCGGCCAGCTTCCGCATGGCCTGCGACATCAGCCGCGCCTGCAGGCCCACCTGGGCGTCCCCCATCTGCCCCTGGAGCTCCGCCTCCGGGACCAGGGCGGCCACCGAGTCGATCACGATCACGTCCATGGCCCCGGAGCGCACCAGCTGCTCGGTGATCTCCAGGGCCTGCTCGCCCGAGTTGGGCTGGGACAGCAGCAGGTGATCCAGGTCCACGCCGATGGCCCGGGTGTAGGTGGGGTCCAGCGCGTGCTCAGCGTCCACAAACGCCGCCGTGCCCCCCAACCGCTGGGCCTCGGCGATGATGTGGAGGGCCAGGGTGGTCTTGCCCGAGGCCTCGGGGCCGAAGATCTCCACCATGCGACCGCGGGGAACGCCGCCCACCCCCAACGCAACGTCCAGCGAGAGGGCGCCGGTGGGGATCACCTGGACACCGGTGGCCACCTTCTCGTCGCCCAACCACATGATGGCCCCCTCGCCGTAAGCCTTCTTGATCTGCTTCAGCACACCGTCGAGGACTTCTCGCTTTCCCATAACCGTCTGCCTCCCGCCAGGATGGTAAGGTCGAGGGTAGCGCGGGGCAAGCCCCTAGCTCGGCGAGCCTGACAGCCAGGCCAACGCCATGCGCGCCACCTCCAGGTCGATCTCCACCGGCACGGGGTGGACCCCCGCGGGCAGCGCGCCGGGCCGGCGGGCCAGATGCTCCAGCGACAGCGCTTGGAGGGCAAAGGAGATGTCCATGATCTCCACCGGATGGCCGTCGGCCACCGCCAGGTTGACCAGCTCCCCCTCCCCCAGCAGGTACAGTGTACGGCCGTCGGCCAGGTGGTACCCGGTGACACCCGCCCGCGCGGCGAAGGTGTCCACCGCCAGGTGGCGCAAGGCAGCTCGGTCGACCTCGTAGCCGAAGTGGCCCGCGTTGGCCAGGATCTGGCCGTCCTTGGCCGCGGCCAGCTCCGCCTCCCCGATCACCCCCGGCTGGCCGGTGGCGGTGATCACGAAGTCGGCCTGGGCCATCCCCTGGGCGAGCTCCACCGCCGTGTACCCCTCCATGGCAGCCTCCACCGCCTTCACCGGGTCCAGCTCGGCCACCATTACCCGCGCCCCCAGGCCGCGCGCCCGCAGCGCCAGCCCCTTTCCGCACCAGCCGTACCCCACGATGAGCACGCTTCTGCCGGCCACCAACAGGTTGGTGGCCCGCATGATCGCATCCCAAGTCGACTGGCCGGTGCCGTAGCGGTTGTCGAACAGGTGCTTCATCTGAGCGTCGTTGACCGCAATGGCCGGCACGGGCAGGTCACCCTGCCGCTCCAACGCCCGGAGCCGTTCCACGCCGGTGGTGGTCTCCTCACAGATCCCGGTGAGCTGGGGGATCCCACCCCGCTCGTGCAGCCGCCAAGCCACGTCCCCGCCGTCCTCCACCACCAGGCTAGGCGCGTAGTCGATGAGGCGGTCGACGTTCTCATGCCGCTCCTCCTCGGGCTCGCCGCGCCGGGCGGCCACCTGAATGCCCTCCACTTCGGCCAGTGCCTGAGCCACCTCGTCCTGTGTGGACAGCGGGTTGCTCCCGATGACGAACAGCTCCGCGGCCCCGGCCCGCAGGGTCAGGATGAGGTTGGCCGTCTTGGCCTCCAGGTGCAGCGCCGCCCCCACGCGCAGCCCCGCCAGGGGACGCTCCCGCTGGAAACGGTCGCGGATCCGCGCGTGAAGCGGCATGTGCGCCTTGGCCCACTCGATCTTCGCCCAGCCCGCCGTCGCCAGGTCAGCCATGGTTACCCCCTCGCCAATCGTCCCGCCGCGCCTAAGACCGCCTCCGCAGCCCCAATCTGCCCGCCCCGCGCCGGAACTATACCCGCCGCGGCCGGCGGCCGCCGCCCGGCGCAGGGCCCGGGGAAGCGCCGGTAGCTTGCCACCCGCAGGCCCAGCCCCTAGGATGACCGCCTCCATGGGCAGGGTCGCTGATTTGGCCACCGAGCTGTTCGACTACCTGGGTGCGACCGCCGGTCAGGCCGCGTGGCAGGTCACCGCGGCCGGCGCCAGCGGACGGGGGAGCGTGAGCCAACTGCAGCTCAGGTCGCAGGTTTGGCGGGGGATGGCCTGGGACCACCGCATGTCGGTGGCCAGGCCCGGCTCTCCGGCCGTCGACGACGTGGCGATCCTGGTGGTGGGCGGCGACCCCGCCCCTGAGGACGCCCAGTTCGCCCTGCAGCTCGCCCGCCAGGCCGGGTTGCCGGTGGCCGTCCTGTCCAACGTACCGGTGCAGCCGCTGCTGGGGCTGCGGGAGGACGCGTTGATCGCCCACACGTTCGCGCGCTACCTGGCGGAGGGAGATCCGGACTGGCCGCTGCTGTTTCCCATGACCCGGGCGGCGTCGGCGGCCATGGACGCGGCTGCGGGCGCAGCCGCGGATCTGTGGGGGGTCAACTTGCGGGGGTTCGTGGTCACCGGGGCGTCCAAGCTGGCGTGGACGACCTACCTGGCGGCCGCCGCGGCCCCGGACCGAGTCCTGGGCATCGTCCCCATGGCGTTCGACATCCTGGACATCTTGCCGCAGATCGCCCACCAGGTGGAGGTGTGGGGGGAGCCCAGCCCCATGATCCACGACTACCTGGAACGGGGCCTGATCGAGGCCTTCGCCCACACTCCCCGGGGAGCGCGGCTGGGGTGGTTTGTGGATCCCTACTCCTATCGCTGCGCCTACACCATGCCCAAGCTGGTGGTGCGGGGGGCCAACGACCCCTATTGGCCGGTGGACGCCCTGCGGGTGTCTGGCCGGGCCTCCCCGACCCCAAGTGGGCCCTCATGGTGCCCAACTGCGGCCACGCCGTGGGGGGACGACCCCAGGCGCTGAGTTCCTTGGCCGCCTTCGCCCGGGCGGTGGCCGCGGGGCTTCCGCTCCCCACGGTCACGCCCTGCAGCGCGGAGGAGCCAGGGGGGCTCGCCCTTCAGGTGGGGTCTGATCCGGCCCCGGTCGCCGCCAAGCTGTGGGTGGCCACCAGCCCGGCCCGCGACTTCCGGGAAGCCGAATGGCGGCCTGCCGGCTTGGCCTGCTCGGACGGGCGCTGGCGGGCCCAGATTGCGCGCCCGGGAAGCGGGTACGTGGCAACCTACGCCCAGCTGACGTTCACCGTGGCCGGGATCCCGCTCCACACCACCACGCCCGCCCGCGTGGTCGCCGGCGCGCCCACCGGCTAGGCGCCCGGCCGCCGCCCGATCAAGGACAGCCGGGCCGCCTCCTCCACCTTCACCGCCAGCCCCAGCGCTTCCCCCAGCGTCGCCCCCACGGTCACAGCGCCGTGCCGCCCGATCAGGGCGGCCTTGCCCGTTGATCCCAGGGCCGCCGCCACCCCGTCGGCCAGCCCCCATGTGCCCGGGGGGGCAGGCCGCGAGCAGGGGATCGACTCGCCAAACAGGATCTTCCCCTCGTCGTGGACCACCGGGAGTGCCCCAGCCAGCGCCACAGCAGTGGCGTACGGGGCGTGCGTGTGCACGATGGCCCGCACCTCTCCCCGGCCCCGATAGATGGCGACGTGCATCCGCCACTCGGAGGAGGGCACCCCGCTGCCCGAGCGCCGCCGTCCCTCACCGTCCATCTCCACCACCTGTCGCGGGTCCAGGCCTTGGTAGGGGATTCCGCTGGGGGTGATGAGCACCGTCTCCCCGACTCGGACGGACACGTTGCCCGAGCTGCCGGTGACCAGCCCCTGGGCGGCCATCCACTTGGCCGCCCGGGCCACCCTATGCCGCCACGGCCGCAGGGATGGTCTCACGGTAGGGAGGGGTGAGCACGCCGCGCTCGGTGACCAGGGCAGTGACCAGCTCGGCGGGGGTCACGTCGAAGGCGGGGTTCCAGGCCCGCGCCCCCGCGGGGCCCACCGGCCAACCGTACGGGCGGAGGATTTCTCCCTCCTCCCGTTCCTCGATCGGGATCTCCTTCCCGCTTTCCAGCTCCAAGTCCACCGTGGAGGTAGGAGCGACCACATAGAAGGGGACCCCGTGCCTCTGGGCGAGGATTGCCAAGGTGTAGGTGCCGATCTTGTTGGCGGTATCGCCGTTTCTTGCGATCCTGTCCGCCCCTACCAGCACCGCATCCACCCCCATCCGGGCCATCAGCCAGCCGGCAGCGAAGTCAGCGATCAGGCGGAACGGAATCCCCTCGCGCTGGAGCTCCCACGCGGTGAGTCGCGCCCCCTGCAGGCGGGGCCTGGTTTCGCAGGCATAGACCAGTTCCAGCTTGCCATCCGCCCAGGCCTGCCGCACCACCCCCAGGGCAGTGCCGTAGCCCCCGGTGGCCAGGGCCCCGGTGTTGCAGATGGTGAGCACCCGGGCTCCCTGAGGGAGGAGCGAAACCCCATGCACCCCCATTTGGCGATTGGCCTGGATATCCTTCTCATGGATCCCTTTGGCTTCCCGAAGCAGGGCCTCCCTGAGGGCGGCAAGCCCTTCAGATTGAAGTTCTTCAAAAACTTGCTTCATCCTGCGGATGGCCCAGAACAGGTTCACCGCGGTGGGCCGGGTCCTCTTTAATCCCTCCGCCGCCTCCTGGATGGCGGCCTTTGGATCAGCACCAGGCGGCAGGTTCCAGATGGCCAGGGCGAGGCCGTAGGCGGCGGCGATCCCGATGGCCGGCGCCCCCCGCACCCGCATCTCCCGGATGGCGGCCGCCACTTCCTCCCAGTGGGTGAGGGCAAGCCAGGTCTCCTCTTGGGGAAGTCGCGTCTGATCGAGGAGCCTTACCGCCCCGTCCTCCCAGTAAACCGGCTTTAACATCCTTGGCCCCCCTTTCGCAGGTTCTCGAGGACGGCCTGGGCGTGCCGTGCGAAAAGCGACTTCATCTCCCGGGGATTCCAAGGGACCACCATCTCCACCGGCCAGCGCTCCGGTTCGTCCGGGAAGCTTTGCACCCGTTGGAAGGCACGTGCCAGCCAATAGGGATCGAATCCTGCATCCTTTTGAGGAGCTAGCTCAATCAGTTCCGCCAGCGATACCTCCTTCAAAAGGAAGAAGAGATCCACCGCATCTCTGGGCTCAGCACGGCCGAAAAACGCCAAGAACTTATCCACTGCCAGATCCTGGAAGTCGTTGACCTTCACCAATTGGGTTTCCTCAGGGGGATGAAACCGGAAAGGGGAATCGTAAGCAAGCTGCACCCTTACTTCTTCGTCAACCACCTTTACAGCGAACTGGACAAAACTCGCCAGCCGCCGCACGATCCGGACCTGGAGTCCGGCGCCTGGGAGCTCCCTTTCAACAATACGGGAGAACGGCAATATCAAGCCTGCTTCGCTGGTAAAGAGGTCCAAGTCAAAGGACCGCCGATGTCCCAAGTAGAGCTCGGCTAAGGCTGTGCCTCCCGTCAAGAAAAAATGTTTGCTATCTGGGAGTCCAGCGAACGCCTCCAAGATGATCGTCTGCCCCGGGGTGAGGAGGCCATGGCTGGTTGGCCTAAGGATGCGCACGGAAATACTCCTCCCACAGGCGGCGTACTCCGCTTGGCAGGTCGAGCTCGGGAAGCAGCCGGCGGACCTCCTCCCAATCGAGCTGGGCCACATCTTCAGCGCGGCCATGGAGGAGCACCTGCCTTATGTACCACCGCCGCTGCCAAGGATCCGAGAGGTCCAGCTCCCGTGCGGACCACACGATGTGCCTTGGGACCTTCACCCTGTCCGCCATGTCAAGGGAAGTTCATCCCCTATCCCTGCTCCTTGACGTACGGCTTGCCCAGCGCCTTGGGAACCTGGGCCTTGCCCAGGAAACCGGCCAGGACGATCACAGTGAGGATGTAGGGAAGCATGAGGGAAAACTGGGAGGGGATGAACTCCTGCAGCCTCATCTGCAGGGCGTCCACGAACCCAAACAGATATGCGGCCAGCAAGGCGGGAATGGGACGGTAATTGCCCATGACCATGGCGGCGATCCCGATGAACCCTCGCCCGCCCACCATCCCGTCGGTGAACCGCCCCAGGTTGTTGACCAGGAACGCCCCGGCCAGCCCACACAACGCCCCGTTCAGCACTGTATAGGCCACCTGGGTGCGGTAGACGTTGATTCCCGCGGTGTCCGCCGCCTTGGGGTGCTCTCCCACCACCCGGAGGCGCAGCCCCCACGGAGTGCGGAAGATGTAGATCTGGGATAGCATGACCACCGCCACCCCGGCACCCACCAGGATCCACGGGTTCAAGGCCGGCACGGAAGCGGACGCTCCCCGCCAGCCCCAGATCACCCGGGTGAGGAACAGGGCGAACCCCATGACCAGAAGGTTGATGGCCGCCCCGGCCACCACGTGGTCCGAACGCAGGTACACGCACCAGGTGGCGTGAGTGGCGCCCAACACCGCCCCCATGCCCATGGCGCCCAACAGGGCCACCCAGGGGCTGCCGGTGAAGTGGGCGACCACCGCCGCGGTCAGGGCCCCGGCCAGGGTCATCCCCTCCACCCCGATGTTGATCACCCCGGTTCGTTCCGAGTAGGTCTCCCCCAAGGCCACCAGGGCGATGGGGGCGGCCAGGCGCAACGCCGCGATGAACAGGTCAAGGCTCAGTATTTCCATGTCGCCACACCTTCAACGTCCGCAGCCGCCGCAGATAGCGGATCAGCTCCGGGGCCACCACGAACAGGATCACCAGACCCTGGATCACCGACGCCAGGTCCGCGGGGGCCACCCCGGCCCGGTCGATGGCCGAGCCCCCGGCCCGCAGCGCCCCCATGAGGAGCGCGGCGAACACGGCGGCGATGGGGTGAGCGCGGGCGATCAGCCCCCCGGCGATGCCGTCCCAGCCGTAACCCGGCGAGAAGTACTCGATGAACCGACGGTGGGTGCCCAGGACCTCCGCCGCCCCGCCCAGCCCGGCCAGCGCCCCGGCCAGCGCCAGGGCCAGGATCATGTTGCGCCCCACGTTGATCCCCCCGTACTCAGCCGCCAGCGGGCTCTGACCTACCGCCCGGAGTTCATATCCCCGCGGGGTGCGGAACAGCAGATACCACACGACCAGCGCCGTCAGCAAGGCCGCCACCGCCCCCCAGGAGAGCTGGCTGCCCGTTATGAGGCGGGCGAACTCGGCGCTGCGGGCGATGCGCACCGTCTGATTCGCCCACTGCGTGCCGTGGTAGGGCCCCCCCGGAGACACCAGCCAACTGGTGAGGTAGATGGCCACGTAGGACAGCATCATGGTGGTCACGAACTCGTTGGCCCCCCGGCGGGCGCGCAGCCAGCCCGGGATCAGCCCCCACACCGCCCCGGCCGCCGCGCCGAACAGCAGGCACACCACCGCGTGGAGCACCGGGGGGAGGGAGAAGGAGAAACCGGCCCAGGCGGCGAAGAACGCCCCCAGGTACAGCTGCCCCTCGGCCCCGATATTGAACAGCCCCGCCCGGAAGGCGATGAGGAAGGACAGGGAGGTGAACAGGATGGGGGTGGCGTGGGTCATGGTCTGGGCCAGCTGGAACTTGCCCCCGAACGCGCCCCGCACCAGGTGGTAGAACACCGCCCCCACGGAGTAGCCGGTGGCCGCGGTTACGATGGCCCCCACGGCGAACGCCAACAGAATGGCCACCGCCACCGGCACCATCTCCCTAGCCAGTCTCACTCTTGCCCCCCAGCATCAGCAGTCCCAACTGGCGCTTGTCCGCCTCCCCCCGCTTGACCACCGCCGCCACCTCTCCCCGGTACATGACCGCGATCCGGTCGGAGAGCATCATCACCTCGTCCAAATCCATGGACACCAGCAGGATCCCCACCCCCTGGCGGCGCATGGACAGGAACTGCTCCCACACAAACTCCATGCCCCCCACGTCGAGGCCCCGGGTGGGCTGCATGGCCACCACCACCTGAGGCTCCCGGGAGAGCTCCCGGCCCAGGATCAGCCGCTGCTGGTTGCCCCCGGACAGGGTCTGGGCCGACGTGCGCGGGGACGAGACGGCCACCGAGAAACTGTCCACGATGCGCCGGGCGTGGCGGGCGATGGCCCGGCGGGACTGCCCCCACGGCCCCACGGCGAACGGCCGGCGCCGGTGCCAGCCCAGGATGGCGTTCTCCTCCACGGTGAACGGGAGGATGAGCCCGCGCAGATGGCGGTCCTCCGGGATGTGGACCAGCCCGGCGGCGGACAGCCGGGCCGGGGTGGCCCCGGTCAGATCCTCCTCCCCCAACCGCACTCGCCCACCGGTGGGGCGGCGCAGGCCGCAGACGGCCTCCACCAGCTCCCGCTGCCCGTTCCCCTGCACCCCGGCGATCCCCAGGATCTCGTGGTCGCAGAGCTGAAAGCTGACCCCCCGTACCGCGGGTGCCCCCCGGTCGTCCACCGCCGACAGGTCCTCCACTGCCAACAGAGGCCGCCCCGCTGACTCCACCGGCTCGGGGGAGACCTCGAACACCACTTGCCGGCCCACCATCCGCTCGGCCAGCCCTTCCTCGGTGGCCTGGTCGGCATCCAGAGTATCTACCTTCTCCCCCTTGCGGAGGACGGTGACCCGGTCGCAGATCTCCAGGGCCTCGTCCAGCTTGTGGGTGATGAACACCACCGCCTTGCCCTGCTCACGCAGCCGACGCACGGTGGAAAACAGCGCGTCGATCTCCTGCTCGGCCAGCACCGCGGTGGGCTCGTCCAGGATGAGCACCTCCGCCCCCCGATACAGGGTCTTCAGGATCTCCACCCGCTGCTGTTCCCCCACCGAGAGCTGCTCCACCTTGGCCCGGGGGTCCACTGGCAGCCCGTATTGCTCGGACAGATCTTCGATCTTCCGCTCCGCCCCCCGCCGATCGAGCAGCGGCCCGCGGGTAACCTCCCAACCCACGGCCACGTTCTCGGCCACCGTGAGCCGGGGCACCAGCATGAAGTGCTGGTGGACCATCCCGATCCCCAAGCGGATAGCCACCGCGGGGGTGGCCATTTGGATGGCCTGGCCCCGGAAGAAGATCCGGCCGGAATCGGGGCGGTACAGCCCGTACAGGATGCTCATGAGGACCGTCTTGCCCGCCCCGTTCTCCCCGAGGAGCCCGTGGACTTCGCCCCAGTTCAAGGAGAAGTCGATGCCCGCGTTGGCCACCACGCCGGGGAACCGCTTGGTGATCCCCTCCATGCGCACGGCCTCTGCGGGCATCGACCCCTCCTCAGCCAGTCAACTTCCGGTCAGTCGTGTTCGATGACGATGGTGCCGTCTCGGATGCCCTCCACGGCCTCCACCAGCTTGACGAGGATGTCGTGGACCAAGTTGTTGGGCAGAGCGGCCTCGGAGTAGCTGGCCTGGACGTAGTCGCTGATGTTCCAGGGCCCGAAAGCAACACCGGTACCGATGCCCGCCTCGGTGGTCATCCCGTAAGCGATGACGCCTGGTCCCCAGGTGCCCTCCACCGCCTTCATGACCTCGGTGTACACGGCCAAGTCAACGCGCTTGAGGCCTGAGGCCACGATCACATCGGCGTGCTCAGGGGCGGACCACGCCTGGTCCACGTCGGTGCCGATGGCCCACCAGTTGGGGTTCTGCTCGGCGGCCGCGAACACCCCCAGGTGCGACTTGCCGGCCGCCCCGTAGATGATGTCCGCCCCGGCCTGGTACATGGCCAGAGCCAGCTCCTGGCCCAGGCTGGGGTTGTTCCACGCCCCCACGTAGCGGACCAGGACGTCTGCCTTCTCCATCTCGGGGTTGGCCCACATGGCGCCCTGGGTGAACCCCTGCACGAATCGGATGATCAGGGGGATCTCCATGCCCCCCTCCACGCCCACCTTACCGGTGGTGGTGAGCATCCCGGCCACCACACCGCATAGGAAGGCCTCCTCCCAGTCGTTGAACACGATGGAGGCCACGTTGTCGGCCGCGGCCACGGCGTCGATGACCGCGAACTTCTGGTCCGGATAGTCCGGGGCCACCTCCTCCAATACCGGGGCCTGGTCGAAGCCGATGCACACGATGATGTCGTACTCACCGGAGCGGGCGAACTCCCGCTGGAAGGCCTCGTAGTCGGCGATGGACCGGGGCTCCACATAGTCCAGCACGTCCTCCACCGTCGCCCCGTACTGCGCGGCCAGCTCCTGGGCCGCCCGCTCGGCGCCCCAGTAGCCCTGGTCGTTGAACGATCGGTCACCGAGGCCACCGGTGGCCAGGATCAGCCCGATCTTGGGTACGTCCTGCCCTACAGCCAGCAGGGCTCCGCAGCCAACTGCCAATGCCACCAAAGCAAAACGCTTCAACACCTCGCACCTCCAGTCACACACCTCGTCGCGGCCTCACGGCCCACACCCTTGATCGCCTAGTGCCAAGCTGGATCCACCCATCACCCCCTTCCCGTTCGCTACTGCCCATGTCCACATCTACAACCTCGCCTCAATGGTCCCCCGGCCCCGGCCGGTCGGCAACCGCTGCCCGCGGTGCCAGCTCGGCCGCTGCTGCCAGCGCCAGTTCGATCTCCAGCTCCACCGCCTGGCGCACCACCTCCCGGTGGGGCCGGTAGTCCCCTCCAGCAGCCCGGCGGGCGTCCCCGTCGATGGCCAGCACAGCCCCGGCGCGCACTCCCCTCAGCCCGGCCACGGTGAACACCGCCGCGCACTCCATCTCCACGCACAACGCCCCGGCCCGGGAGAAGAGGTCCAGCCCCAAATCGAGCACCCCCCGATAGAAGGGGTCCAGCGTGACCACCGTGCCTCGATGCACGGCCGCCCCCCGCCCGCGGGCTGCCCGATGGAGGGCCGCGGCCACGTCCGGATCGGCCAGGGCCGGCAGCTCCACGGGCATCAGCCTCGGCGTGGTGCCCTCGCAGCGGGCAGCGCCCTGGGCCACCACCAGGTCACCGTCTTGGATGGAGTCCTGCAGGGAACCGGCGGTCCCCACCCGGATCAGCACCCGCCCCCCGGCGCGAATCGCTTCCTCGCAGGCGATGGCCGCGCTGGGGGCTCCCACCCCCGTGGAGACCACTCCCATCGGCACTCCCCGGAAAGCACCCCGGTAGGAGTGAAACTCGCGGTTGTTGGCCACCAAGGTGGCCCCGTCCAACCGGTCGGCGATGGCAGCTGCCCGCCCAGGGTCACCGGGCAGCAGCAGGCAGGGAGGGAGATCCCCAGGGGCCACCAGCAGGCCGGGAAGCACCGTGGGCGTCATTTGGCCACAGGATAGCGATGGCCAATGGGAAACGCAAACCGCGGCGCTCCCAGGCTACATTGAGGGCGTTGACAGGCTTCACTATGATAGGTTTATGGTTCTGCGTCTCATGGTAGCTGAGATCGAGCTGCGCTCAGTCGGTCACCGCCCGGGCCGCCCCCCCCCGGGGGCGGACCGGAGCGCCGGCAGAGTGGATATGCGCCGACCGTGGGGCCGGGTTGTCCGCACGGAGCGCCAAGGGGGGGAGGTAGCCCCCGATGACGGCTGCCATCCAAGCGGAGGTGGCGGTGATCGGGGGCACCGGTCTGTACAGCCTGGGCCTGCTGGAGGGCCCGGCCGGCAAGACCTTGTCCACCCCGTACGGCGACCATTCCGACGGACTGGCGGTGGGGAAGTTGGCCGGGGTGAGGGCCGCATTTCTTCCCCGCCACGGCCGGGGCCACACCCTCCCCCCGCACCGCGTGCCCTACCGGGCGAACCTGTGGGCGCTGCACGAGCTGGGGGTGAAGAGGATCGTGGCCATCTCCGCCATGGGGGGCCTGAGGCCCGAGTACCGTATCGGCGACCTGGTGCTGCCCGATCAGTTCATCGATTGGACGGGAGGGCGGCCGGCCACGTTCTTCGACGGCCCCCAAGTGGTGCACACCTCGCTGGCCGACCCGTTCTGCCCCGTCCTCCGGCCCGCGCTGGCCGCGGCGGCCGAGCAGGTCGGCTTCCGTGTACACCGCCGGGGGACCTGCTTGACCTTCGCCGGGCCGCGGTTTTCCACCCGGGCCGAGTCCACACTGTTCCGCGAGGTGGCGGGGGCCGATCTCCTCTCCATGACCTTGGTCCCCGAGGTGGTGCTGGCCCGGGAGTTGGGGATGTGCTACGCCACCTGTGCAGTGATCACCGACTTGGACGTGTGGGGCCCTGAGCCGGTCCGGGCCGACCAGGTGACCGAGGTGATGCGGGCCCAGCTGCCCCGGCTGAGCCGGCTGGTGCGCCTTGCCCTGTCCGGCTTCGCCGACCTGCCCCGGTGCACGTGCGCCGGCGACGCGGCCGCGCCCGCCGGGGGAGCCCGGCCCACCGCGGCGGACCCCGGATCTCAGTAGGCGATCTGACTGATGCGGTTGAGCTTCTCCAGGCGGTGAACCGCCCGCACGTGGCGCACCGTGCCGGTGAGGCTGCGCACCACCAGGCTGTCGGTGGTGGCGCCACCGCCGAAGTACTTCACCCCGCGCAGCAGCTCCCCGTCGGTGATCCCGGTGGCGGCGAAACACACGTCATCGGCCGCCACCAGATCGTCCATGGTCAACGTGTGGTCGAAGTCGTAGCCGAGCTCCCGGCCCCGCCGTCGTTCCCGGTCGTCGCGGGCCACCAGCCGCCCTTGGATCTCCCCCCCCATGGCCCGCAGGGCGCAGGCGGCCAGCACCCCCTCCGGCGTGCCCCCGATTCCCAGCAGTACGTCAATGCCCGAGTCCGGCCAGGCGGTCATCAATGCGGCCGCCACGTCGCCGTCCGGGATGAGCCGGATGCGGGCTTCACAACTACGCACTTGGGCGATGAGCTCGGCGTGGCGGGGGCGGTCCAGGATGATCACCGTCAGGTCCCGCACCCGGTCGCCCTTGGCGCGGGCCACGCGGGCCAGATTGTCCTCCACCGGCGCCTCGATGTCCACCTTGCCCGCCGCGGCCGGCCCCACCGCGATCTTGTCCATGTAGACGAACGGGCCGGGATCGAACATGGTGCCCCGGGGGGAGATGGCCACCGTGGAGATGGCGTTGAGGTTCCCCGTGGCCAGCGGGCGGGTGCCGTCGATGGGGTCCACGGCGATGTCCATCTCCGGGGCCTCCCCGGTTCCCACCCGTTCGCCGTTGTACAGCATGGGGGCGCAATCCTTTTCCCCCTCCCCGATGACCACTACCCCGTCCATCTGCACCGTACCCAGCATCAGCCGCATGGCCTCCACCGCCGCCCGGTCGGCGGCCTGTTTGTCCCCCCGGCCCATGAACCGTCCCGCGGCCAGCGCCGCCGCCTCGGTGACCCGAACCAACTCCAGTGCCAAGTTTCGCGTGGGCTTGGCGAACATGGTCGCACCTCCTGAACTGACCCAGTTTAACCCTGGAGGGACCGGCGCGCCCAGCCGGCGACCGGCGATGCGGGGTGCACCTTGCCCCCTCCGGCACCCTCCGGTAGCCTCCAACGTCATGGCGCGCACGCTGGTGGCCACCAACCGCCGCGCCCGGCGCAATTACCAGGTAGAGGAGACCTACGAGGCCGGGCTGGTGCTGACTGGCTCGGAGGTGAAGTCCCTCCGGGCCAGGCGGGCCTCCATCGAGGAGGCGTACGGCAAGGTGCAGGGCGGCGAGGTATGGCTGCACGGCATGCACATTCCTCCCTACAGCCACAGCTCCTACTCCGGCCACGACCCGGAACGGCCGCGCAAGCTCCTGCTCCGGGGAAAGGAGATCGACCGGCTGATCGGCAAGGTGACCCAGGCCGGCTACACGCTGGTCCCCCTGTCGCTGTACTTCAACGAGCGGGGCTACGCCAAGGTGGAGCTGGGCCTGGCCAAGGGGCGCACCAAGGCTGACAAGCGGCGCAAGCTCATCGCCGAGGATGAGGAGCGGCGGGCGCGGGAGGCCATGAAACGCTTCCAGCGGGGGATGTAGGCCCCCACACCGGGCTACATGCGGAACAGGACCCGTTCAGACCGGAAGATGCGCACCGCAAGCCACAGCAGCGCCGCCGCCAGCGCCGCCGACGAGAGCAGGGCCCAGCCCAACTCGCCCAGCTCCAGACTGCCGGCCAGCGCCCGCTGGATGGCGGCCATGGGCCCGGCCACTGGGACGGCCAGCTGCGCGCCCTGCGGCTGGGCCGTCCGCACCATGGTGGAGATCCCCAGCAGCACCACAATCATCAGCACGGGCAGCAGGTAAGCGCTGGCCTCCTTCTGGCTGCGGGCGAAGCTGCCCACGATGAGGACCACCGCGGACAGGGCCATGGCCAGCGGGAGGAGCAGGATAAGGATCCACCCGGCTGCGACCACCGACAGCCCGCCCAAGCCGGCGCCGAAGGTCTGGATCCCCAAGACCAGTCCGGCCCCGGAGAGCAAGGTGGTGGTCAGGGCGACCGCCAACACGGCGAAGAACTTGCCCACCACGATTTCGGTCCGCGACAGCCGCGAGGCCAACAGGGTGGCCAACGTGCCCCGCTCCTTCTCCCCGGCGGTGATCTCCGCCCCGAACCCCATGGCCCCCGAAAGGATGGACAGGACGAGGAAGTAGGGCAGCATCCGGGCGAGCAGCATCCCGCCCAGTCCCTGGTCCCCGCCGATGTCTTCCACCTCCACGGTGAACGGGGGGGTGAGCTCCGCCGGGTCGATCCCCATGGCCGCCAGGCGCTTTCGGGCCACTTCCTGGAAGTAGTCGGACAGGAAACCCTTCATCATGCTGGCGGCCACCTGAGCCTGGGAGTCGGCCGCGTCGTAGTACAGGGTGAGTTGGTAGCCGAGCTCCCCCCGCTCCGGGCGGGGGACCGCGTGCAGGCCCAACTCCGCCCGGCCCTCCTCCAGGGCGGGGACGACGGCCGCCAGATCCTGGCGGAAGGTGACCTGGAACTCGGAGGCCGCGGCCAACGCCCCCGCCAGTTCGTCTTCCCCCTCCACCACGGCCAACACCCGCGGCACGAGCTCAGCCAGCCTCTCCTGCTCGCCCCGCACCAGGCCCCCGATGAGGGCGAACATGAGCGGGTAGAATGTCAGGGGGAACAGCACCGTAATGAAGACGGTCCGCCGATCGCGGACCGCCTGCAGAATCTCCTTGCGGAACAGGAGGAGGGCCCTTCTCACCTGCCGTCCTCCTCGTCCACTTCCACCACGAAGTGCCACCGTGCGACCCGGTCTCCGGTCTGGAGGTCGTCCTCGTAGACGAGCAACTCCAGGTCGTAGGTGCTCACCGTCCAGGGCAAGCTGAGGGAGAGGGCGGCCACCCCGATGTCGTTTTGCGCTTCGTCCTCCTCGACCGCGCACAGGGTCAAGGTGAGCGGCCGCGGCTCCCCCTGGTACAGGTGGAGGGGGAGGGAGGCCGTTTGGACCTCCCCCTCCTGGTCATCCAGCTTGTAGCTCAGGCTCCAGTCAGAGCCGACCCCTCGGTTCTCCAGCAGCTCCGCCTGGGCCAGGCTCACCCGAAAGGTGAGGGCTTGCTCCTGCGACGGCGCCGGGGTCACGGCCTCGGGCTCCTCCGGCGCCTCCTGTTCAAAAGGGGGTTTCTCCCCTTCAGCTGCCGTGGCCTCCGTGGTAGGTGCCGTGTCGTCCTTCCAGACCACCGCCGACTGCACCGCCTCCCGGTTGCCGTACAGGTCGATTGCGTAGTACTCCACCTTGTGTGGCCCCTCCGGACCGCCGATGGTGAACGGCCCCTCATAGGCCTGCCACTCGCCCTGGTCGATCCGGAAGAAAATGTTGACCCCTCCGGAGTCGTCCTCGGCGATCAGCTCGAACGGGGTGTGCGAGGTCGCCCACAGCTGGCCGTCCTCGGCCAGGTAGTGTGGGTCACCGGCCACGATCCGGGTCACCGGAGGCTGGATGTCCAAGTAGATAGTCAGGGTCCGCTGCGGTTCCTGGTTGCCCAGCTTGTCCACCGCGTAGTACTCCATGCGCACCATGGCCCTGCCCCCCGGCAGGGGGAACGGCTGCTGGTACTCGCTCCACTGGTCCCCGTCCAAGCGGTAGAAGATCTTGTCCACCCCCACCCCCACGTCGGTCGCTGTCAACCGCACCAGGCTCCCCGGGGCCAAGGCCACGATGCCCCGCTCGGTGACCTTGCTCAGATCCAGGGTGCGCATGGGGGTGGCGTCGGGGGGAAGGTCCACCGGGGCCTCGATCAGGGGATAGCGGTCCGGGACTACCTCGTAGCGGCTGTCGCCGATCCCGTCCCCGTCCAGGTCTTGGCCCCGATAGTCGGACCAGTAGTTACCCTGACCCCGGTCGTACCACCGGTTCCACTGGCCCTCGTCCACGGCGGGCAGGCCACAGGAGGCGATGGTGTTCCCGTAGATCACATTCTGATCCGAGTCGGCCTCCAGCACGATCCCCTTATCGCAGTAGCCGATCGCGTTGCCGGTGATAACCATCCCGGAGGTGGAGAGCAGCTGGATGCCCACACGGCCGCCGTACACGGCGCACCCCTCGATCCGCCCCCCCTCCACCGCGGAGATGAAAATCCCGGCCCTCTCTTGGGGGTAGCGGACGTGGCAGTTGCGGATCACGAAGTGGGCAGTGGTGTGATCGATGTAGATCCCGTAGTCATAGCCCAGGGTGTCGATCGACCAGCCGGAGATCACGTAAGGATCGTCCGCGGTGCCCGAACCGGCCACCACCCCGTTGGCCCAAGTGAAGTCCTCGTCACCGTAGATGAAGATGGGATCGTGAGGGGCCAGCCCTTGGGCCACGGCCAGCCCGGCCCACGCACCCACAGCCAAAAGCACCAACAATCTCTTGCCCATTTGCCCCCTCCTTTCGGTCAGCTCCCGCCATGTTAGCACTCGCCCATCCCCCCTTGCGGGACACCCTTCGCCCCAGGGAGGGACAGCCCCGCCCGTGCCAAGGTGCGGAAGAACACCTCCTCGAAGTCCGCCCCGCCCACCTGCTCGCCCAGCCCGGCGGGCGTGCCCACGGCGACCAGCTTGCCCTGGTGGATGATCCCCACCCGCCCGCACAGCTTTCCGGCAAGCTGCATCTGATGCGTGGACAGAAGGACCGTCTTTCCCCGTCCCGCCAGCTCCCGGATCAGCTCCACCACCGTGCGGGCGACGAACACGTCCAACCCGGCCGTGGGCTCGTCCAGGATGAGCAGCGGCGGGTCGTGGACCAGACAGCGGGCGAAGGACAGCTTCTGTCGTTCCCCGGTGGACAGGCTCCCCACCCGCCGGCTGCGCAGCGGCCACAGGCCCAGCAGGTCGAGCACCGCCCTCGCCCTGTCCTCAACTTGACGGGGGGCGAGCCCGTACATCAGCCCGAAGTAGCGCAGCGTCTCCTGGGGGGTCAGCCGCTCGTACAGTCCTGTCTCCGTGGCCAAGAAGCCCAGGTGCTCCCGCACCCGATTGGGGTCTGCGGTCAACGAGTGGCCGAACACCTCCGCCCGGCCCGCGGTGGGGGAGAGCAGGGTGGCCAGCATGCGCAGCGTGGTGGTCTTGCCCGCCCCGTTGGGGCCGAGCAGCCCGAAGATCTCCCCCCGCTCCACTTGAAACGAAATCCCGTCCACCGCCCGCACTTCCCCCTTGCGGGCGGGGAACACCTTGGTCAGCCCGTCCACGTGGACCGCGTTCATCGCAGCTCCGCGGTGCCCATCAACTCGGCCACCACCGGCGGCAGGGCCACCGACCCGTCAGGCCGTTGATTCTGCTCCAGCAGCGCGGCCAGCAGCCGCGAGGTGGCCAGTCCTGACCCGTTCAGGGTGTGCACCAGCTGAGGCCGCCCGCCGCCGCTGGGCCGGTAGCGGATCGCACCCCGCCGCGCCTGGTAGTCTTCGCAGTTGGAGCAGGAGGAGACCTCGTAGTAGCGGCCCTGGGCGGGCAGCCACACCTCCAGGTCCACCGTCTTGGCCGACTGCTGGGCCAGATCCTGCGTGGGCAGCAGCATGACCCGATAATGAATGCCCAGGGCCTGGAGGACGGCCTCCGCGTGCCCCACCAGCTCCTCCAGGTCGGCGTAGGAGCGGGCGGGGGTCGTGTAGTGGAACAGCTCCACCTTGTTGAACTGGTGAACCCTGATCAGGCCCCGTTGCTCCTCCCCGTAGCTGCCCGCCTCCCGCCGGAAGCAGGGGGTGTAGGCCACGTACCGCAGGGGCAGCTCCCGTTCGGCGAGGATCTCCTCGCGGTGCAGGTTGACCAGGAGAGATTCCGCCGTGGGGTTCAAGAACAAGTCCTCTGCGGGCACGTGATACAGCTCGTCGGCAAACTTGGGCAGCTGGCCGGACACCACAAACGACGCCCGGTTGGCCAGGATGGGGGGGAGCACCGGCCGGTAGCCGAACCTGGCCACGTGAAACTCGAACATCCACCGGATCAGGGCCAGTTCCAGCCGGGCCCCCACACCCGTATACAGCGGAAACCGGGCTCCAGTGATCCTCGCCCCCCGTTCCATGTCCAACAGCCCCAGGCGGCGGGCCAGCTCCAGGTGGTTCTGCACCGGCGGGGGGGGTTGAGGGGGTTCCCCCCATTGCCGCACCAGCACCTTCTCCTCCTTTGTGCCCACGGGCACCGAATCGTGGGGGAGATTGGGCAGCTCCAGCAGCCTGGCATGCAGCTCCTCCTCGACCGCGGCCAGCCGCCGCTCCACCTCCTTGATCTCCTCGGCCAGCCGCCCCAGGCCGGCGATCCGTTCCGTGGCCGCCTCATGGTCCCCGGCGGCCTTCAGGCGGGCCACCTGTTGTGATCCCTGGTTGCGCCGCTCGCGCAGCTCCTGCACCTTGGAGATGAGCTGCCGCCGCTCGTGGTCCAGGGAGAGGACGGAGTCTAGCTCGACGTCGGGGTCGCGCCGGCGCAGCCTGGTCAGCACCCCGTGTGGATCCTCCCGTAGCAGACGAATGTCCAGCATAATTCCATTTTAGCTTTTGCCGCTGCGCAGGTGCCAGTATAATGAGCTGAACACGGAGTTCTCATGACCCAACGCGGTAGAGAACACGCTCGTGCCATCCATCCAGCTCGGGAGCCGAGCCCACCTTCGCCGGTGGGCGGGGATGGGTGTGCAACTGGGGGGCGGCGAGCTGCGGGGGTCGGAGACCACGCCGGCCGGGCGGGAGGGAGCTGCACTCTGCCATGAAGATCATCGCGTTTTCCAAGGCCCTGTACTCAACTTGGATCTACTACTCGCCTGACCGGATCCTGTTCGACTGCGGCGAAGGAGTCAGCACCACGCTGGAGAACAAGGCGTTCGCCATCAGACACCTGTTCCTCTCCCACGGCCATGCCGACCATATCTCCGGCCTGAACACGCTGATCAACATACGCAACAGCGCCATGGGCGACCGGGAAAAGCAGCTCAACGTGTACTTCCCGGCCGGCAACCATTATGTGTCGGAGCTCATCGGCTACTTCGCCCGCACCAACCGCAGGCTGCGGTATCAGTTGGAGTGGATTCCCCTGCAGGCGGGCAGCCGGGTGCCCCTGGCCGAGGGGCGGTCGCCCCGCTACGTGGAGGCCTTCCCCACTGTCCACGCCCGGGATGAGATCTCCCTGGGGTACAACGTGGTCGAGACCCGCCGCAGGCTGCGGCCGGAGTACCGGGAGCTGTCCCGGCAGGAGATCGTGCGCCTGGTACGCGCGGGTCGCAAGGAAGAGATCACCGAGGAGTACGCCCAGCGGCTGTTCTCCTACGGCGGGGACTCGGTGGCCCTGCGGCCGGGCCCCATCCGGGGGACCGAGGTCCTGTGCCATGAGGCTACCTTCCTGGTGGAAGAGGACCGCAAGGAGTACAAGCACGCCACGGTATGGGAGGCGATCGAGGTGGCCCGGCAGGCAGAGGTGAAGCGGGATCTGATCTGCTTTCACATCTCCAGCCGCTATCGGAGCCAGCTCAAGGAGACCGAGGCGGAGATCGCGGCCATGCAGCTCCCGTTTCGGGTGATCCTCATCCCCCCTGGCAAGGTGGTGCCTTTGGAGTGAGCAAGGAGGTGCTCGTGGAGCGGAAGTTTGTCAAGATCAACACGGAGCTTCCCGGCCCCAGGTCCGCCCAGGTCCTGCGGCGGAAGGAGCAGTTCGTGGCCCGGCCCCTGGCCTCCCTGGCCCCGTTCGTGGCCGCCCGGGCCCACGGGGTGACGGTGGAGGACCTGGACGGCAACGTGTTCCTGGACTTCTCCGGCGGCTGGGGAGTGATGAACGTGGGGCACAACCATCCCCGGGTGGTGGCCGCGGTCCGCGGCCAGGCGGATGGTTTTCTGCACACCGACTTCACCGCCGTTCCCTACGGGGTTTGGGTGGAGTTGGCCGGCCGACTGGCCGAGCTGGCGCCGGGGCCGACGGCCAAGAAGTGCGCCTTCTTCAACTCCGGGGCCGAGGCGGTGGAGAACGGGGTGAAGATCGCCCGGGCGGCCACCGGGCGCAAGGCGGTCCTGGTGTTCGAGAACGCCTTCCACGGCCGCACCTTGCTCACCATGACCATGACCCACAAGGCCAAACCGTTCAAGGCCGGGTTCGGGCCCTACGCCCCGGACGTGTTCCGGCTGCCCTACCCCTATCCCTACCGCAACCCGGTGACCAATGCGCAGGTGGAGCGGCAGCTGCTCACCCTGGTGGACCCCGGCGAGGTGGCCTGCGCGGTGGTGGAACCGGTGATCGGGGAGGGGGGGTTCATCGTGCCCCCCGCCGACTTCCTCCCCTTCCTGCGGGAGCTGGCCGACCGCTACGGCTTCCTGCTGATCGCCGACGAGATCCAGACCGGGGTGGGGCGCACGGGCAAGTTCTTCGCCTGCGAGCATTTCGGGGTCGAGCCTGACCTGATCCTGTTCGCCAAGTCCATCGCCGGCGGGCTCCCCTTATCCGGGGTGGTGGGCAAGGCGGCGTACATGGACGCCCCCATCCCCGGCTCCCTCGGGGGGACCTACGTGGGCAACCCGCTGGCCTGCGCCGCCGCCATGGCGGTGCTGGACGTGGTGGAGGAGGAGGGCCTGCTGGCCCGGGCCGAGCACATCGGCCGGGTCCTCACCGAGGGGCTGCAGCGCATCCAGGAGCGGCACCCGTTGGTGGGGGAGGTCCGCGGCCTGGGGGCCATGGTGGGGATGGAGTTAGTGCGCCATCCGGCCAGCAAGGAGCCGGCCACCGAGGAGACCGCCCGCATCCAGCGGGAGGCGATCCGGCGGGGGCTCATCTTCCCCACGGCCGGCCTACACGGAAACGTGATTCGCTTCCTGGTCCCGTTGGTCACCCCGGACGATGCACTGGAGGAGGGCCTGGCCATCCTCGAGGAGGCGTTTGACGCCGCCGCGGGCGGCTAGCGGCCGTCCCTCCACATCTGCTGCACGCCCCGCCCAGGGGATCTCCACCGGCGGAGGGGAGACTGCCCTAGCGCGGAGAGGAGGAGTGGGATGAAGGCCCAGGACCCAGTGTGCGGCATGGAGTTCCCCCCCGAGCGGGCGAAGGCCACCCGCCAAGTCGAGGGGCGGACCGTCTACTTCTGCTCCCCCGCCTGCGCGGCCCAGTTCGACGCCGCCCGGTCCAGCGGGGCGCGCCCGGCTCACCGTGGACACTCGGGGGGCCACGCCGGCCATCACGGGCACATGGTGGGCGACTACCGCCGCCGGTTTTGGGTATCGCTGGCCCTGACGGTGCCCATCCTGCTTCTCTCCCCCCTGATCCAGCGGCTGGTGGACCTGCCGGAGGCGCTGTCCTTCTCCGGGGCCGGCTACCTCCAGTTCGCCCTGGCCACCGCGGTCTTCTTCTACGGGGGGTGGCCGTTCCTCAAGGGGTTGGGGGGCGAGCTGGCCGCCCGCCGGCCGGGGATGATGACCCTCATCGCCCTGGCCATCACCGTGGCCTACGCCTACTCGGCGGCGGTGACCTTCGGCCTGTCGGGAAACGTGTTCTTCTGGGAGCTGGCCACCCTGATCGTGGTGATGCTGCTGGGACACTGGATCGAGATGCGGTCGGTGATGGGGGCGTCGCGGGCCCTGGAGGAATTGGCCCGCCTGATGCCCGCCCACGCCCACCGGCTGCGCGAGGACGGGACCAGCGAAGACGCGCCGGTGGCCGCCCTGGCGGTGGGCGATCGGGTGCTGGTCAAGCCCGGGGAGAAGGTACCCGTGGACGGGGTGGTGGTGGCCGGCCGGACCACCCTGAACCAGGCCATGCTCACCGGCGAATCCCGGCCCGTGGACAAGGGTGAGGGGGATGAAGTCATCGGGGGGGCGGTGAACGGGGACGGGGCGATCACCGTGCGGGTGGACAAGACGGGACAGGACAGCTACCTGGCACAGGTGGTGGACATGGTCAGGCAGGCCCAGGGGGCTCGTTCGCACACCCAGGATCTGGCCAACCGCGCCGCCCTGTGGCTGACCGTGATCGCCCTGTCGGCGGGCACGGCCACCCTGATCGGCTGGGTCGCGGCTGAGAAGGAGTTCGACTTCGCCCTGGCCCGGATGGTCACCGTGATGGTCATCACCTGCCCCCACGCCCTGGGCCTGGCCATCCCCCTGGTGGTGGCGGTATCCACCTCCATGAGCGCCCGGCACGGCCTGCTGATCCGCGACCGCACAGCGTTCGAGCGGGCCCGGAACCTCCAGGCGGTGGTGTTCGACAAGACGGGCACCCTGACCCAGGGCAAGTTCGGGGTGACCGACGTGCTGCCGCTGGGGGAGTGGGCGGAGGCCGACGTCCTGCGGCTGGCAGCCGGCGTGGAGTCCCAATCGCAACACCCGATCGCGGCGGGGATCGTGGACGCCGCCCGCCGGCGGGGGGTGGACGTCCCCTCCCCGGCCGAGTTCTCCGCCATTCCCGGGCAGGGGGCGACCGGCCGGGTGGACGGACACCTGGTCCAGGCGGTCAGCCCGGGGTACTTGGCCCAGCAGGGCCTGTCCCCCGACGCCCCTGAGGTGGAGGCGGCGACCGCTCAGGGGAAGACGGTGGTCTACGTCCTGGTCGACGGGCACCCGGCCGGGGCCATCGCCCTGGCGGACACGGTGCGCCCCGAGTCGCGGGAGGCCATCGCCGCCCTCCGGGAGATGGGCCTGCAGGTCATGATGCTCACCGGCGATGGGGAGGCAGTCGCCCGCTGGGTGGCCGCCGAGCTGGGGCTGGACGACTACTTCGCCGAGGTCCTCCCCCACCAGAAGGCGGAGGCCATCCGCGAGGTCAAGGGCCGGGGGTTGGCGGTGGCCATGGTGGGCGACGGGGTGAACGACGCCCCCGCGCTGGTCGCGGCCGACGTGGGGGTGGCCATCGGCGCGGGGACCGACGTGGCCGTGGAGTCGGCGGACATCGTGTTGGTGCGCTCCGACCCCCGGGACGTGGTCCGCGTGGTGGAGCTGGCCCGGGCCACCTACGGGAAGATGGTCCAGAACCTGGGGTGGGCCACCGGGTACAACGCAGCGGCCATTCCGCTGGCCGCCGGGGCCCTGGCCGCCTACGGGGTGCTCCTCTCCCCGGCCGTGGGCGCGGCCCTCATGGCCCTGTCCACGGTGATCGTGGCCGTCAACGCCCGCCTGTTGGGCCGCCGGGCGTAGTCACGGTCCTGCTGCTGAGAAGTTCAGCCGCCCAGTTCCATCCCGAACCCGAACCGGTGGGAACTCCCCAGCACGGAGTGGGTGGTCAGGGCATAGTCGATGACGAACGCCTGCCAGCTGACTCCCAGCCCCAGGCAAAATCGGGTCGCCCCGCCCTGGGACTGGATCCCGCCCCGCACCTCTATCCCCCCGGGGAAGCCCCACCCCACGCCCAGCCCGGCGTACTCGGAACCGAGATCAGCGGAAGCGATCAGCCCGGTGGCGGTCAACAACGCGGCGCCCAGGGCGAACTCGCTGGTCCACCCTTCTCCGAGGCCGGCTCCTACCCCCAGGTCCCGGATCACAAAACCCACCCGGAAGGTCCCCCAGGCGGTATCCAGCTGAGTGAGGGCCCCCAGGTCGAAGGCCAGCCCGCTGCCGACAGCCTCCGCGGCCTGGACGTGGTCGAACTTGAGGCTCGCCCCCAGGGACAGGGGAAAGGGGAGGATGTGAACGCCGCCCACCAAGGGCAGCTGTGTGCTGTCCGCCCCGCCGCCCACCACCACCGCCAGGTGGGAGAAGGCCAACGGATCACCCTGCGGGTCGGTGATCCCCCCGGCGGAGAGATAAGCCACCCCACCGCCCAACCCGGGCATGGCCCCGGCCAGCCAGGTGGTGGAGTACAAGCCCATGGCTCCGGTGTAGGTGGAGTCGGCACGCAGCCCGGCGAGGTGGGCGAGTCCGGCGGGGTTGTACAACAGCGCCTCGCTGCCCGCGGCGATCGCCGTGTAGGCGCCCCCCAGGCCGGCAGCCCGCACCCCCAGGCCCACGTCGAAGGGATTGGGCAGCCCCTGGGCTATCCCCAGGGTCCCGGCCAGCAGCAGACTGGCAAGCAAGATGGCAAGTCGTCTCATTCGCTCTGCCCTCCTCACCGGACCACCAGGATGCGGCCGGTGTCAGACCGGACCGTCCGCCCGTCCACGGTGGCGGTGACCAGGCAGAAATACAACCCACTGGGCACATCCCGTCCCCCATCGTCGGTCAAGTCCCAGGTGAACTCTCCGCCGGTCACCTCCCCCGACCGCACCGGCCGGCCCAACATGTCGAAGATGTGGATGCTCACGTTCTCCGCCCCCGGGGGCGCATACACCTGGATCCGACACTGGGTGGAAGCCGGGTTGTCCAGCAGCCGGCTCCCCACCGGGGCCCCGCCCTGGGGACGCACGTAGATCTGCAGCGTCTTCCACTGGCTCCAACCGCCCTGGGCGTTTTCGGCGCGGACCCGCACCGTGTACACCCCATCTTGTTCGTAGGTGTGGGCCACCGGCGGCTCCCCGGCGGATTCCTCCCCATCGCCGAAGTCCCACTCCCACCCGGTCACCGGGTCCCCATCGGGAGCAGTGGCGGTGGCGGTGAACGTGACCTCCTCACCCACCTCCGGATCCTCCGGGTCCGCCGACGGAGCGGTCACCGTGGGCGGTCGATTCACCTCCTCGCTGACCTCCACCTCCCTCTCCACCTCTGTCTGCGCCCTGCGGGCGTCGGTCACCGTGAGGGTCACGGTGAACGTGTCAGCGGTGTCAAAGATGTGACTGACCTCTTCGCCTTCCCCGCTGGCCCCGTCATCGAAGTCCCAGGCGTACTCCAGCGGGGTGTCCGGCGGGTCGTCAGGATCGGAGGCGCTAGCGGTGAAGGTCACCACTTCGCCCACCACCGGGACCACGGGTGACCAGTCGAAGTCCGCCTCCGGTGGCGTATTGGGCCGCGGGGTCACCGTAAGCGTCTTCGTCCGGGTGCCTTCCAGGCCCCGCTCGTCGCGGACCAGCAACGACACTTCGAACGTCCCGCCATCCGGGTAGTCATGGGTGATCTGCTGGGGGGGGCCAGTTCGCTCCACGGTCTCCCCGTCGCCCAGCGTCCAGCGGGAGTAGACGATGTCGTCCCCGTCCTGGTCGGTGACCTGAGGGGTGAAGGTGACGGTGTCCTCCCAAGTGGGGGCGTCAGGATCCCAGTCGAAATCCACCGCCGGCCGGTGGTTCACCGCCAGCGTCCACTCCGGGCCGGTCGCCGTTTGGCTGCCGGTGTGGCCATCCTCCTCGGAGAACACCGTGGTCTGCAGCTTGAGCTTCCGCCCGGCGGTGCCTTGTTCCGGGCCGGCAAACGTGACGTAGACGCACAGCACCACCTCGCCGTCGTCGGCCACCGCGTTGTTGGTCAGGGTGGATATCGGCACCCCCCCCACGTTGATCGCGGACAGGTCCGTGGCATCGCCCAGCAGGGCTCCACCTTCGCTGCGCACCTCCACCCTGTCCAGGTCGGCCGGCTGACACGGTGTGGGGACTACGTTGAGCACCCGGACCGGGTTGATCCTCACCTGATCGTCATTCTCGTCCAGGTCCGCGCAGCGGATCTTCTGGACCAGCACCCGCTGCCCGGTGTAGGCGGTCCCCCCGGTGGGGGGGCTGACGTTGGCCACCGTCTCCAGGCCGTGGGGGTACAGGGCGATGGCGCTGGGGTAGGAGACCTTGTCCGATTGGTAGTCAGTGCCGTTTTCCCATCCCTGGATGGCCACCTGGGGCCTCAGGGTGGCCCCCGCGGTCACCCCAGCGGCGATGGTGTAGTAGATGCCGAAGGTGGCCGACTCATCGTCGTCCACATCCCGGTCAGTGTCGAAGTCGTAAAGGTGGCCGTCGGCGAGGTCCTGGATCTCGCCCTGGTCGATGGTGAGCAGCGTGGCCTCCGTGTCCAGCCGCTTGACCACGATCTTCTCAATGTCGTCTTTCGTGGCGGTTCCCAGGTTCTTGATCCAGATCCCGTTGGCCGTGACCTCGGCGCCGTTTACGTCATCATCGGTCACCGTGACCTGCTGGACCAGCACCTCCCCGGGTGACTTCACCCCCGAGGGGACGGCCGGGCTGCCCTCGCGGATGGACTCGAAACCCTGCTCGCGGATGGTGTGGGTGGTGGCCGCCCGCAGGACCTGCGTGTAGGGCCCGTCGGCCTCTGCGGTCTCCAGCTCCACCTGCGTCCGCACCCGGTGCTTGTCCGTGGTCCCCGCCGCGGTCACGTAGACCTCTACGGTCACCTCGGTGTCATCGGGGAACCCGCCCGCAGGCAGCTCGTCTGTGAAGTCGGTGGGAGCGAATTGCACCGCGCCATCGGTGTCCCACCCCGTGGGGTCCAGGTCAGTCGCAGTGTAGGTGGTGGCGTCGGCGATGACCCTCACTTCCACCTCAGTGATATCACCTGAGTCGGCGTCCTCCACGTTGAACACGGACACGGAGTTGATCTTCACGGGGGTGTCGTTGCCGTCGTGGTCAGTGAACACCGCCCGCTGTACGAGGACGTCCGCGTCACCTGGGTTGAGGTTGCTGGCGCCCGGGGAGTCGTCCGCCTTCTGCTCAAACCCCCCCATGAAGATCCGCTCCCCGGCCCCGTCCACGATGTCCCCGGTGGTGTAGGTGGACGCGTAGAACCGGACCGCCAGCTGGACCGTCTCCCCCCCGGCCACGTCGTCCTTTCCGGCCACCTCCACCCCGATCCACAGGTAGCTGGTGCCGTCGGGGACAGCGTACGCCCAGGCGTAGTGGCGACCGGAGCGGATCCCGGCCAAGTCGGCGAACGCCGCCAGCGGAGCGGTGAACGGGTCGGCGTCATCATCGATCACCACCCGCACCAGTTCGCCCTCGTCTGCCGTTCCCAGGTTGCGGATCCACACCGAGTTGATGGTGGAGGCGCCGTCCACCACCTTGATCTTCTGCACCGCCACCCCATCCCCGGGGTTCAGGTAGCCCTGGTCCAGCCCCTGGTCGGTGAACGAGGGGGCAGCGAGCGCCGCCCCCCCCAACAACAGGAAAGCCGCCAGCGCCAGCGTGCCCTTCTTCCAGACCGTCATGTCCATCCTGCCCTCCCGTCTGCCTTCCGAACGGGTCTCCGCCCCGCGGGGCAATCACTGGATAGGAGTATAGATTGGAATCTGGCAGGCCGGGAAGAGGTCCGTCTGGCGCCCCCTGCCGCTCTGTCGCCCCCCCAGGGGAAGTTTGTCCCCCGGGCAGCGCCTCCCCATCACGCCAGCCGCCCGGGGACGGTTGGACGCGGGGCTGGTTCCGAGTACAGTGGCGGACCACTCGGGCGGGATGGGAGGAGCATGTCGAACATCTACCTGCTGGTCGGGCTGGCCGTGGCCGGGCTGCTCGCAGTGGCCGCCTGGCGGAACGCCAGGCGGAGGAAGGAGCTGCGGTCCTGGGCTGCGCGGCGGGGACTCACCTTCTCCCCGGGTCGGCAGGCCGACTTCGACAAGTCCTACCCGGCGTTCGGCTGTCTGCGGCGCGGCTACAGTCGACGTGCCTACAACATCGCGGAGGGCGACTGGAACGGCCGGCGGCTCACCGCGTTCGACTACCGCTACGTGACCGGCTCCGGGAAGAACCGGCAGACCCACCGCTTCTCGGCGGTGATCTTGCGGGGTGAGGTGCCGCTCAAGCCGCTGCGCATACGGCCGGAGAACGCCTTGGACCGACTGACCGAGTTCCTCGGCCTGGACGACATCGACTTCGAGTCGGCCCAGTTCAGCCGCCAGTTCCACGTGAGGAGCCCGGACAAGCGCTGGGCCTACGACGTCCTCCACCAGCGGACCATGGAGTTCCTACTCTCCGTGCCCCCCTTCTCGATTCAGATGAACGACCGCCAGGTGATTGTATGGCGGGACAGACGATTCGACGTGCGGATGTTCGAGGCGGCCATCGCCGTGGCCGAGGGGATCCTGGACCGGCTGCCGGAGTACGTGGTGCGCCAGCAGATTGCGGGAGGTGAATTGAGATGATCGCCGTCTACGCCGCTGCCGGCCTGCTGGTCCTTGCCCTGGTGTACACAGTGGGGACCTACAACGCGCTGGTACGCCTCCGGCAGCACGTGCGCGAGAGCTGGGCGGCCATCGACACCGAGTTGCGGCGGCGGTACGACCTGATCCCCAACCTGGTGGAGACAGTCAAGGGCTACGCAGTCCACGAGCGGGAGACGCTCCAGGCGGTGGTCGAGGCTCGCGCCCGGGCCGTGGCGTCCACGGGGAGTCCCCAACAGCAGGCCCGGGATGAGAACTTCCTCATCGGCAGCCTTCGGCAGCTGTTCGCCGTGGTGGAGGCGTATCCGGAGCTGAAGGCGGACCGCAACTTCCTCCAGCTTCAGGAGGAGCTCACGGTCACCGAGGACCGCCTCCAGGCCGCGCGCCGCTTCTATAACGCCAACGTGCGGGAGTTGAACACTCGCGTCCAGGTCTTCCCCTCCAACCTGGTGGCCGGGCTGTTCGGATTCCGGCCGCAGGCGTTCTTCGAGATCGACGACGCCCAGCGGGCGGTCCCCCGGGTACGGTTTGTGGGCGGGGGGCCGCAGGCGCCCGAGTAGGGAACCGCCGGACCGGCGGCAGAGCCGCGCAGCAGGGGAGTATAATCCTGTTCTAATTCACGGAGTCTGGGGGGGCTGTGGCGGAAGAACGGCGGAATCTCGCGGCCATCATGCTGGCCGACGTAGTAGGGTATACGGCCCTGGTCGAGGAAGACGAGACGCGGGCTGCCGGGCTGCTGGACGAATGCGCTGCCCTGCTACGAGAACTCCTGCCAGAGCACCACGGGCAGGAGATCAAGACGGTCGGGGATGCTTTCCTGGTTCTGTTTCCCAGTGCCCTGCAAGCGGTCAGTTGTGGAATAGCCCTGCAACGAGCGCTGGTGGAGCGCAACGCCTCCTCCCCGCCCAGCCGGAGGTTCCAGATCCGCATCGGCCTTCATCTGGGCGACGTTGTGCACCGTAAGGGGGACGTGTTCGGTGATGGGGTCAACGTCGTGTCCCGGATCACCCCATTGGCCGAACCAGGGGGCGTCACCCTGTCCCGCCAAGTGTACGATCACATCTGGAACAAGACGGGAACAGCGTTCACAAGCCTCGGCACCAGGCGGTTGAGGAACGTGAAACTGCCTGTGGAAGTGTTCCGCATCCTCATGCCCTGGGAGGAAGTGCCCTCCTCGACGGAGGACTCATCGCCCCAGGGGGGTGAGGCGGTCCTTCCTCCCTGGCCGGGGATCACGCACCAGCTGACTGAGCATCCCCGGCATGGCCATGTGATGGATCGACTTCTCAGAGCGCTGATTCGTTTCCACCTCAAGGAACCCACGCTGGCCCCATCAGCCAGAAGGCTCATCCAGGCGTGGCTGCAGAACACGGCCTTCTTCCTGGAGGGGGTCGACGTAAACCACTTCGTGGTGGTGTCAGAGGACATCCGCACCTACGCCGGCCAGTTTCTGGACTTGGTTGGCGAAGGCGATCACGTCTACTCCATCAACTACCTGTACGTGCCCGTCTGGTGGGGAACCACTCAGGGGGAGAACTACATCCTGCACAAGATCAACGCCTCCAGGCGGGGCGCTGACATGCACCAGATCTTCATTGAACCGGATGCCGCCTCCCTGTGGGAGGACCGGAAGCTCATCGAACGGCTGGTGGGCCCCCACGCCGAGCGGGGGACGTTCAGGGTCTACGGAATCGCCGAGGAGCACGTGGTGGTGGAACAGCGTCTTGACCTCTACTTGGTCAAGGAGAAGCTCGCCTTCAAGAACACCCTGGAGGGGAGGACTTGGCTCAAGGGGTATGAGCTCTACTTCCATCCGTCCGAGGGACTGGAGCGGTTGGAGAGGTACTGCCAGGAGCTGATTCGCCATGCGTCACTTGTGGAGTACGACCCCCACGGCCTGTATGGGGGGATCCCCGAATTCGGCCAGTTCGTGGCCCAGGTGTTCCGCCACACACGTGACGGAGAACACCGGCCCACGGGCGGGTGAGCCGGCGTGCACATCGACCTGGTCCAACCCCGTGCGAGCAAACACCGACCCCGCCCCTACGAAAATACCAAAAAGAGGGACAGTCCCTCTTTTTGGTATTTGCTAAGGAGGTGGGGAGGCACGTTGGCGATCCTGGTTTGGAGCATGAGCTGGCTAGCACTGGGGCACGTGCCGCTGCCTGGCGGCGAATACGTGAACGCTAATTCTGCGCTGTTCATCACTGACCCAGGGCTGTCACAGGTCATCTACTACCAACTCACCTCGGAGCGGCCCCAGCTGTGGTTGGCGGTGGAGGGGCCCGGGGAAGTGTGGGTGCGGCTGGGCGTGCCGGCCATTCCCGATCTTTCCGATTTCCGGCCTCGATTGGCCCTGGTGGGACCAGGGCTTCCCATGCCCCAGGAGGGCTTGCCGCTTGCCGTGCCAGGGAGCATGGGAATCGAGCTGCTGACCACCGACTCGGGCACAGCCCGGCAGGTTTTCCACGAGCACTTCACCGACACCCGTTCCTGGATTCAGGGCGATTGGGAGATCGAGCTACGCCGGAAGGGGACGTACTACTTGGTGGCCTACGCTCCCGATGGGCGATATGAGAAGCTGTGGGTGGCCATCGGGCGACGCGAGGCGTTCACCTGGGAGGAGGTTCTCAGCCTGCCTCAGGTTATGCGGGACGTTCGTGCCTTCCACGAGGTCAAGCCCGGCCTCGCCCAGTGGTTGCGCCTGGCTGGCCAACTCACCGTGCTGGCCGCCTTCCTGCTGGTCATGGGGATGTTGAACTGAAGTGGAACTCCGGCACCCGCTCAGCTCGGGTGGGGCGACACCGCGGCTACTCAAACGATTCCGCCCTCGGCCAGGGTACCTGCACCTCGCCACGGGACAGCCGAGGGACTGCCTGGCTGGCACCGCTGGCCCTGTGGGGCAGCTCAGGGCGCCAGGGCCGAAGGCCCCCGGGGGCAAGTTGCACGGACACCTCGTCCCGCTGAACGAACACGTGAACACGACTGCACTTACCCAGGTCAGCCCTTCTCAGAAGGGCGGGCTGCAGGGGGATGGTCGAGGAAGGAGGAGGGCGAATTGCCTCATTGAAACTGTTACCGAACGGGTTATGGATTCCTCATAATGTGGGTTACCCACGGAAGGAGGAATCGATGAGCCGACAAAGCCTCGAAGAACTGGTACAAGCCTGGCGGCCGCGGTATCTACGGGCCAACCGGAAGGGGAAGACTCGGATCCTGAACG
>JBNGCS010000018.1:0-43260 GCA_049975705.1 Candidatus Bipolaricaulaceae bacterium
CCTGACGGGGAGCGGACTCTCGCCTGCCCAGAGCCGTGCTCGGGAAACAGACATGAGATCTCTCAGCTCCCATTGAGAGGACTGCCTGGCCCAGGCTCCCTTCCGGCAGCCGAAGCCGCCTGGTGGGCCCGCCTGGAGTCGAACCAGGGACCTCACGCTTATCAGGCGTGCGCTCTAACCACCTGAGCTACGGACCCTTCCTTAGGAAACTATAGCCTTGGCGCCTGTTCGGCTCAAGGGGACGCCAGCTACGGGAGGGACAGGCCGGGATCGGCCCCCAGGCCCATGTCATCGACCTGTCCCAGCTCCGCGTACCGGTGGTGGGCGCAGGCGGCCACCATGGCCGCATTGTCGGTGCACAAGCTGGCCGGGGGGAAGTAGACCTCAAGGCCGAACTCCGCCCCCCGCTGGGGGAGGACCTGACGCAACCGGGTGTTGGCCGCCACTCCGCCCACCACCGCCACCCGCGCCAGGTCGAGCCGCCGCGCGGCTCGAACCGCCTTGTGGCACAGCACGTCGACTACGGCCTCCAGGTAGGCGGCGCAGAGGTCGGCGCGGTTGTGGTGGGGATGATCGCGCAGCCAGTACACGGCAGCAGTCTTCAGGCCGGCAAAGCTGAAGTCCAGACCTGACTCCAGCATGGGGCGGGGGAAGGGAACCGCTGCCGGGTCGCCGCCCTTGGCGAGTCGATCGATCTCCGGACCCGCGGGGTAGGTCAGGCCCACCAACCGGCCGAACTTGTCCAAGGCCTCCCCGGCGGCGTCGTCGAGCGTTCTCCCCACTACCCGGTAGTGGCCCCAGTTCCGCACCTCGACCAGTGAGGTGTGCCCGCCGGAGACGATCACCCCCAACAGGGGCGGGCCGGCCTGGGGGAAGGCCAGCCGATGGGCGAACAGGTGCGCGGCGAGGTGGTTCACCCCGGCCAGCGGCGTCCGCCGGGCGAACGCCACCCCCTTGGCAAAAGCCAGGCCGACCAACAACGGACCCACGAGCCCGGGGCCTCGCGTCACCCCCACCAACTCCACGTCGGCCCACCGGATACCCGCCCGGCCCAACGCCTCCTCCGCCAGATAGGGGAGCTTACGGAGGTGGTCGCGGCTGGCCACCTCTGGCACCACCCCGCCGAACTCCGCGTGGAGATCAGCCTGCGAGTAGACGGAATTGGCCAGTATTCTGCCGCCGTCTTCCAGCACGGCGACCGCGGTCTCATCGCAGGAGGTCTCGATGCCCAGGACGATCATCGCTTCCCGGCGTACTCCGGCTGCAGGATGCCGATATGGGGCAGGTTGCGGTAGAGCTCAGCGTAGTCCAGCCCGTAACCCACGACGAACAGGTTCTCCTCCAGGGTGAACCCCACGTAGTCCACCGGGACCTCAACCTCCCGGCGCATGGGCTTGTCCAGCAGCGTGCACACGCGGATGGAGGCGGGCTCCCGGGCGGCCAGGCGGCGCAAGATGTGGTGCAGCGTCTGGCCGGTGTCCACGATGTCCTCCACCACCAACAGGTCGCGGCCGCCCACCGGGCTGTCCAGATCGTTGAGGATGCGGACCTCGCCGGGACTGGTTCGGCCCTGATAGCTGGAGACGACCATGAAGTCATATTCCAGGGGGATGTCCAGGCAACGGATGAGATCGGCCATGAACGGGAGTGCCCCCTTGAGCAGCCCCACCACCAGCGGCGGACGAGAGTGGGGATCCCGTCCGATCCCCCCCGCGTAGTCACGAGAGATCTGGGCTCCGAGCTCGCGCACGCATTTGGCGATTGCGTCGGCAGAAAACACCACCCGCTCCAACTTCACCATCACATTCCCTCCAAACCGTCTCCCCGAACCCGGCGAGCGTGGTCGGGAAAGTCAGGGAGACCGAGGTGCAAGCTAGGATAGCCATCCGCGGCGCCATTCGCCACCGCCGCCCGGGCGGGAATGGTGGCGCCCACAAGCGGGTGAGGGAGCACCGGCGGCCTCAGCCCGTCTGCGCCGGCGAGGCGCCGGCCAGGGTAAGGGCCATGTCCACCAGGAGCTGTCCGGCCACCCGGCGGCGGTAGTCGGCGGACGCCCGCAGGTCGGATATCGGCTGCGTGGCAGCCGAAACCATCTCCCCAAGCGGCTCCATCGCCTCTGGGGTCAGCGGCCTGCCCACCAGGGCGCGCTCCGCCTGCGTCGGTCGCAGCACGGTGGGGGCCAGCGAGCCCAACGCCAGCCGCGCCCGCTCGACGCGCCCGTCCTCCAGCCAGATCAGCGCGCCCAGCGAGGCCACCGCGATGACCAGCGCCCGCCGCCGACCCACCTTGCGGAAGTAGGCGCGGGGCTCCCCCTCTGGGTAGGGCAGGAAGATAGAGCTGACCAGTTCTCCATGCTCCAGGACAGTCTTGCCGGGGGCGACGATGAAATCTTCGACTGGCAGCTCCCGCTCTCCGCCCGGCCCCACCAGCTGCACGCGGGCTTCCAGCAGGTACAGCGGCACCAGCCCGTCTCCGGCCGGCGACGCGTTGGCCAGGTTGCCGCCCAGGGTCCCCATGGCGCGGATGGCCGGGCCCCCGATGGTGGCCAGGGCGGACGCCAGGATGGGGAACGCTGTGATCTCCGGGGCGGCCAACAGCTCAGCGTGGGTCACCGCCGCCCCCACCTCCACCCCGGCCGGTGTGGCCCTCACGACCCGCAGCGAGTCCAGTTCGCCCACGTACACCAGGAACGGGGGGTCTGCCATCTCCTTGCGCAGGCGGACGAACATGTCCGTGCCCCCGGCCAGCGGCCGGCCTCCGCGAGCGGTGAGCTCCACGGCCTCGGTCAGGTCACGGGGGACTACGATGTCCACCGGTCCGGTCTTCCGCACGCTAGATCCTCCTTGGTGTCGACGTCCCAGACCACGCCGGGATCAGGCCAGGGGAGGACGCGACAGCCTTGCAGCAGACCCCGCGCCCCCACGTCGCCCCGCAGGGCCAGCAGCTGCGGCCGGAGCTGGGGAGGCAGGTAGACTGGAAACCCGCGGCGGCCGGCGAACGCGGGGGCCACCGGATGCGGGCCAGCTTGCTCCAGCACCGCCCGGGCAGCCGCCTCCGACACGCACGGCATATCCCCCAGGAACACCAGCAGCCCCCCGCCAGCCGCTTCCGCGGCCGCGCGCAACGAGCTTGCCATTCCCTCCTGCCAGTCATCGTTGACCACTAGCTCCCACCCGTCGAGCGACAGCGCGGCGCGGACTCGCTGTTGCTGAGCGCCCACCACCAACAGCCGCCGGGGCAGCGGCAGCCGCTCCACCAGACCCAACGTCCAAGCCAGCAGCGGGCGGCCCTGGTAGTTCAAGAGCAGCTTGGGCTGGCCCATGCGGCGGCTGCCCCCAGCCGCCAGTACCACCCCGGTCACCCCACCTGTGTCGCCCCCTCCAGGCGAGCGGCCGCCGCCAGCACTGCTTCCACCACCTGGTCGTAGCCGGTGCAGCGGCACAAGTTGCCGGACAGGTACTCCCGCACCTGGCGACGGGTGGGGCGGGGGTTGTCCTGGAGCAGGGCGTAGGCGGCCATCAGCAGGCCCGGCGTGCAGAACCCGCACTGCACCCCCGCCGCGTCCACAAATGCCTGCTGCAAGGGATGGAGCTTGCCGGCCCCGGCCAGACCCTCCACGGTGACGACATCCTTGCCGGCCACTTGTACAGCGGCGGTGAGACAGCTCAGCCGGGGGCGGCCGTCCACCAGGACTGTGCACGCCCCGCACTCCCCCTCACCACAGCCTTCTTTGGTTCCGGTGAGGCCCAGGTCCACTCGCAACACGTCGAGCAACCGCCGGCCGGGGGGAAGGTCCAGGCTGACCGGCCGTCCGTTCAACTGGAAGTCAATCCTCATAGTCCGACCCGGCCAAGGCCCGCTCCACCGCAGCCAGCTCCGGCGGCACCCCGGCCGGCTTCCCCAGCCCCTGCAATACTCCGTCCGGGTCCTTGAGCCCAGATCCGGTGATGAACACCGCCACTCTGGCCCCGGCGGGAATGGCCCCCTCGCGGCGCAGGGCCAGCAGTCCAGCGTACGCCGTGGCCGCGGCAGGCTCGGCGAACAGCCCGGTCTTGCGCGGCAGGTCGTGGGCGGCGGCGAGAATCTCCTCGTCGGACGCGGTCACGAACCCTCCCTGGGTGGCGCTCACGTACCGAACGGCCTTGACCACGTCACGGGGCTTCCCCACCCGGATCGAATCGGCGAACGTCTTCGCCCCCTCCTCGGCCGGCAGCAGCGCCTCCCCCCGCGCGTGGCGCTGGAACGCGTGGGCCACTGCGGCCGACCCGTCGGCCTGCACCCCGTACACGCGGGGCACCCCCCTGGTCAGCCCGACTCGGGCAAGTTCAGTGAACCCTTTGCACAGGCCCGATACAATGGACCCGTCTCCCACAGAAACCAGAACGTAGTCGGGGATCTCCCCGTCCAGCTGTTCCCACAGCTCCAGCGCTCCCGTCTTCTTCCCCTCCACGTTCATGGGATTGATAGCCGCCGATCGGTTGTACCAGCCGAACTTGTCCGCCGCCTCAGTACACAGGTCGAACGCTTGGTCGTACGAGCCGTTCACGGCGAACACCATGGCCCCGAAGGCGATGAGCTGGGCGACCTTGGGCCGAGGGGCGGTCCGGGGGACGAAGATGTAACAGGGCATCCCGATGGACGCGCACAACCCAGCCAGCGAAGTGGCGGCGTTCCCGGTGGAGGCGCAGGCCATGGCACTGCGGTCCAGCTTCCTGGCCGCGCCCACCGCCACTGCCGACGCCCGGTCCTTATAGGAGGCGGTGGGGTTGAGGGCGTCATCCTTGAACCACAACGAGGACAGGCCCAGCTCCCCAGCCAGCGTGCGGCACTCGTACACGGGGGTCCACCCCACCCGCAGGGGCACGGCTCGCTCCACTCCCACCGGCAGCAGCTCCTCATACCGCCACATGGACGGCCGCCGCGTCTCGGCGAAGCTGGTCGGGGTGAACCGCCGGGCAAGGAGGCCGTAGTCGTACAGCACCTCCAAGGTGCCGGCCACCGGCCCGCAACGAGGGCAGGTGTAATCCACCGACCAGGGAGGGTACTCCCTCCCGCACCCGATACAGCGAAATGCGGTCGGCTCACCCATCAGGCGCCGTCCCGTCCCGGCCGGTTGTCGGTCTCACCTTCGCCCCCAGGTTGGTCATGCTTCATCACCGCCCACCAGGAATGGAAGCGATCTCTTCACCCCGGCGAGGATCACCGCCATCTCCGCCGCCTCTCGCAGTGAGAAATCGCCCTCAAAGCCTATTGTAAGCCGCCTGTCCAGGATTTCGAAGTCCGGCCCCAAGGTGAGCGTCAACTGCGGGGTGATCAGTGTCATGCCGGCGTCGTCTGCGGTGAGCACCGCCTCCTCGCCGCGCTCACGCCTGCGTATGGTGTTTCCCTGGATGAAGAACGCGTTGTCCCTCTGGGTCCGGAAGCCCGTCTCATCCAGGAACAAGCGCGGCTTGTCCCGAAACGGCTCGCCCCGGTGGACGCAGAAGGTGGCGCAGTTGCCGCAGGCATTGCACAAGTCCTCCACGTGGACGATCTGCCGCCGCTGGCGGACGGCGAACCACTCCCGGCCGCTCACCACCAGCTCCCCCTGACGGCAGGTCAGTCGGGGCAAGGTGAGGTCAACTGGGGTGACGCAGTACGCGTAGTTCGCCCGGTTGGGGCACACCTCCACGCACTTGTCGCAGAGGGCCGAACACTGCAGACATCGTGCGGCCTCCTGCCGGGCGGCGGCCTCGGGCAACGTCTGTTCCACCACCTCGAAGCTCTGCCGCTCCTGCGGGGGAAGCTGCGGGGGCTGCACCCGGCTGAGCCTCTTGCCGCGCACCGCCTTCACCTGGAGCAGCTCCTCCGGCGAGAGCTCGGGGAAGCGGGCGGGCGGTGGAGTGAATTCCACGCCGAGCCGACGGCAGATGGCGGCGGCTGCCCGTCGGCCGTCGGCGCAGGCCTCCACGATGGTGGCCGCCCCGCGGCAGGCGTCCCCGCCCCCGTACACTCCGTCCGCGCTGGTGGCCCCGGTCTCCGGGTCACACTCCAGCGTGCCCTGCGGGCTCAGGGATACCCTGGATCCGTCCGGAAAGGCCAGCTGCGAGCGTTGTCCCACGGCCAGCACGACGGCGTCGGCGGGGAGCAAGAACTCGCTGCCCGGGATGCGCACCGGGCGGCGGCGCCCGTCCGGGCCGGGAGCGCCCAACTCGTTGCGGACACACTCCAACCCGACTAGGCGGTCCCCGTCGCGAACCACCCGCTGGGGGGAGGCGAGCTCCACCAGCTGATTGCCCTCTTCCAGCAGTGCCTCCAGCTCCTCCACTTGGGCGGGCATCTCCGCGCGGGTGCGCCGGTACACCACTACAGCGGGCGTTCCGGTGAGCCGCTGGGCGGTGCGGGCCGCGTCCATGGCGGTGTTCCCGCCGCCGATCACTACCACTCGCTCCCCCAACTCGGGCGGCCGCCCGCTGGCCGTCTCCTCCAGGAGACGAAGGGCCGTGTACACCCCCGCCCCCGCCATCCCCGCCACCGGCAGGGTGACCTCATCTTGAAGTCCCACCGCCAGGTAGACGGCGGCGAACCCCTCCGCCAGCAGCCCCTCCGGCGGTCCGGCCACCGGTCGATTGAGCTCCAGAGCCACCCCCAGGTCAACGATGCGGGCCACATCCTCGGCGACCACCTCCTGGGGCAGCCGAAAACGGGGGGCGATCGCCGCCATCCCCCCGAGCCGGTCCTTCCCCTCGAAGACGGTGACCGGCACCCCGCTCAGGGCCAGCAGACACGCGGCGGACAGGCCGGCGGGGCCCCCGCCCACCACCGCCACGCGGTCGGACGTTCGCGGGGGAGTGTGCGGCAGCCGGGCCCGTCCCCGCTCGGCGGCGAACCTCTTCAGCGCCCGGATGGCCACCGGCTGCTCGTAGTTGTTCCTCGTGCAGCGGGTCTCGCACTGGTGGGTGCACACGTATCCGGTGATCCCGGGCAGGGGGTTGCGATGCAGGATGACCTGCAGCGCCCGGTCGTAGTCGCCGCGGGCGATCAGCCAAGCGTATTCGGGCACGTCCTGAGCCACCGGGCACTGGGCGACGCACGGGGCGGCCACGCAGTCGAAAGCGGCCAGCTTCGAGTCCACCTTGGGCAGGCCGAAGGGGAAATAAGACTTGCGGTAGCGGGGCTCCTCCCCGGCGGCAGCGGCCGCTGCCGCCAGTCGCTCCAGCCCACCCTGGGAGAACTGCTCCAGGCTGGCTGCCCCGGCCGCACGCATCTCCTCGTCCAGCTGCTCCAGCCACTGGCGGAGACGCAGGTACCCGCCGGGCTTGAGCAAATCAGAGGCCGCGGTGACCGTGCGCGCCCCGCAGCCCAGTACGGTGGCCGCGTTCAGGGCGTCGGCGCCGGCGGCGTAGGAGATCTCCAGCTGACCGTCGAACTGCCGGGCCAGCTTGGCGAACAGCCGCATGGTAATGGGGAACAGTGCCCGGCCGGACATGTACATCTCGTCCCCGGGCAGGACCCCCTTGTGATTGGCGGTGGGCAGCGTGTTGGAGAGCTTGACCCCGAAGAACAGGCCGCGCTGGGCGGCCTCGCGCTGCAGGCGGGCGATGATCTCCACCGCCTGCTCGTACTGGAGGTCTTCGGTGAACACCCGATCCGGAATGTCGATCTCCGTGTATCCCAGCCGGCGGTGGAGGATGTCCATGACCTCGTCCTTGCCCAACAGGGTGGGATTCAGCTTGACGAACACGTGCAGGCCACGCTCGGCCAACAGATAACGGGCGATGCGTTCGATCTCCTGCGGCGGACACCCGTGCATGGTGGACAGGGTGACGTTGTCGGCCACCTGAGTGGGGATGTCTACCCGGGCCAGCTGCGGATGGTGCCGGGCCAAGTGCTCCCTGATCCGGGAGATCTGCACGGTTGCGTCCTCCAGCCGGGCCATGAAAGCCTGCATGGGCGGGCTGGTGATCCCCTCCAAGTCGTAGCCCACCGACATGTTGAACACCGTGCCCACCGGCCCCGAGAAACCCAGCACGTGGTGCAGCAAGTGGATCAGCGCCCAAGCCGCCACGTACTGGTGGGTCGACTCCTCCAGCCGCAGCTCCTGGGACCACTCCACGTTGTATCCCTCGTCTTCCATGTCGATGCAGGGGCGGGGGATGTCGAGTTGGTCCTTGATCTGGACGGTCTTAAGCTCGATGAACCGCCCCCCGCACAGCCAAGCGGACACGATGTTCTGGGCCAGTTGGGTATGTGGGCCGGCCGCCGGGCCCACCGGGGAGGCCAGCGGGCGGCCGAACAACCGTCCGACATAGGGGGCAGCCGGCTGGGGAGTCCAGAACAGACGGCGATGAACGCCGTACACAGAGTCGCAGCGGTCCAGCTCGGCCAGTGCCCACCCGAGGAGCTGTTCGAATGGAAGCGCCCTCATGTGATCAGTCATGTTGCTGCCCCCCAGGGTCACAGGCTGGACCACAGCCGGCCCGCCGCCTCCCGGGCCCGGGCCAACACGGCCGGTTCGTCCATGTCGACGACCTTCCCGTCCGCCAGCCGGAACTGGCCGGCCACCATCACGTGGCAGGGCCGCAAGCCCTCGCTGATGGCAGCGAACAGCAGGTGGCCCAGGAGGTTGTCCGCCTGGAGGGGCGTGGGCGGTGTGTAGTCCCAAACCACCAGGTCAGCGGCGTAGCCGGGGGCCAGCTTGCCCATGGGGGTGCCGAACGCGACCCCGGCCAGGGCGTAGTTCTGCTCCAGCAGTGCCGCCGCCGTCGGGTCCGCGAAGGCGGTGGGATCGCCGCTCACGTGGTGGGCGAGAATCCGGGCGGTCAGGAGCTCGCCGAGCAGGTCACAGCCGAAGCCGTCCGTGCCCAAACCAGCCCGCACTCCGCGGGCCAGGAGGGACTCCACCTGGGCTGCGCCCACCGCGTTGTTCATGTTGGAGCGCGGATTGTGGATCACAGTGGCCGGGCGCTGCGCCAGCAGCTCCACCTCGGCGGTGGACAGGTGGATGCCGTGGGCCAGCAGCGTCCCCTCGGTGAGGATCCCGAACCTGTCAAGCCGCTCCACCGTGCGGACGGCATACTTGTGCAGCGCGTCGACCGGGTCCTCTTTGCCCTCGGCCAGGTGGAGGTGGAATGCCAGCTTCGCCGCGTCTGCGGCCGCGGCGGCCCGTTCCAGGGTGGAATCGGACAGGGTGAACGAGGCGTGGAGTCCCAGGTGGGCGGCACACCTTTCCCCGTCGGCCTCCTCGCGGGCGAAGCGGAGATTCTCCGCCAGCCCGGCGTCCCGCTGCCCCACCCCGCCCCGGTCGGTCACTTCGTAGCACAAATCAGCCCGCAGGCCCACCTCCTCCACCGCCGCCTGCTTCACCGCAGACAGCGCTCCGTCGATTGCCCGGGGAGAGGCGTGGTGGTCGAACAGCGCCGTGACCCCGGCGCGGAGGTGAGCCAGCCCGCCGACCAAGGCGGAGTGGTAGACGAGATCCAAGTCCAACGCTCGATCGAGTTTCCACCACAGTTGCTCCAGGATCTGCCGGAACCCCTGCGGGGAGAACCCCGGCAGGGGCATCCCCCGGGCCAGCGCGGAGTACAAGTGGGTGTGGGCGTTCACCAGCCCTGGGGTGACCAGCCGGCCCCCTACGTCCAGCCGTTCTGCCTCCGGACCGGCCGGGACTGGCCCCTGACCGACGGCGTCCACCCGCGACCCAGAGATCACCACGTGGCCCCGCGGGTGGAACGTTCCCCCCAAGTCCGCCACCAGCGCGTTCTCGATGATCAATGCCATGGCAAAGTTTAGCTTTCAGGTCTGCAGGAGAAAAGGGCTGTCCGCCCCGGGGGACGGACAGCCCGGCTTGGAACTCACTCCGTCGGCTCACCCGGCCAGGGGCCCTCCACGCCCGCGGCCGCCCACTCCATGGTGATCAGCGAATCCACCGACAGCCAGTTGCCTGCCGGGACACGCAGGGTGCCGTTGCGATCGTAGATCGGGCCCTGGAACGGATCGAACGTGACCCCCGGATCGCCCATCTGGCCGAGTCGAGTGAACACCAGGTCGTAGACGGAGATCTGGCCGAAGGTAGGATGGTCAACGACGTAAGCCTTGAGCTCATCCTCGAATACCGGGTTGATGGGCATGCCCGGCTTGGCCCCCATTTCCACCGCCTTCTGCGTCAGGAGCCACCAGTAGTCGACGTCCTCCAGGTTATCAGCGGTGTAGGTGCCGGCGTGGACCTTGGCCAAGAAGTCCTTGTAGATCGCTTCCCAGTGTACCAGCTGCCCGGAGACGCAGTACTCGGGGGCGAACCGATACATGGGCGAGTAGTGGGCAAACGACGGCAGGCCGCGGTCGGCCGCAACCTGAACGACGGTGGGAGAGTCCTCGGTGAAGGCGAACACGTCACAGCCGGCCGCGATCAGGGCCTCGGTGGCCTCCTTGGCCGCGGCTGGGTTGAACCACTCCTCGATCCAACGGACGTGCACCGTGGCCTCGGGGTTGACCTCCCGTACACCCAGGGCGAACGCGTTGATGTGCCGCTTCAGCTCGGGGATGGGGAATGCGCCGACGTAACCGATCTTGCCCGACTCGGTGAGGGCACCGGCCATGAGTCCGTTCAGGTAGTAGACCTGGTAGAAGTCCGCCATGTAGGTGGCCAAGTTGGGGGCCCGCTGGAACCCCGAGCAGTGGGCGAAGATCACGTCCGGGTATCGCGGGGCGGCCGCCACCGTGCCCTGCATGAAGCCGAAGCTGGTGGTGAACACCACGTCGCACCCCTGCCGGACCATCTGGTCGATGTAGGTTTCCACCTCGCCCTCGGGGACTGCCTCTGCGTAGATGGTCTCCAGCCAGGGGAAAGCGGCCTCCAACATCAGCCTTGCCTCGTTGTGGGCGTGGGACCACCCGTAGTCCCCGATGGGCCCCACGTAGATGAACCCTGCTTTGATCTCCTCACTGCCCGCCGCCACAGCGCCCAGCAAGGCCAGGGCGAGGACAGTCACCAGTACGTTTCGCACCATAGTATCCCTCCTCTTGCCAGCTAAACAGGACCGCGCTCTAGTCACCCAGCAGACTAATCCCCGCGATCACCTCCTCGATCACTTCTGCCCGCGGGCGTAGGGTACGCCCAGCGCACCCGGCGCCCCCCGGCGGCGTTTCCCCCCGCCCAGACCCACCACTGCCAAGGCCACTATAGCGAATGCGTAGGGCATGAGCTTGAGAAACTCCGGGGCCACCCAAGGCTGCAGCCGATAGGACAAGTGATACAAAGCTCCGAACAGCAGGGACCCCCAGACGGCCTGGGCGGGGCTCCAGGCGGCGAAGATGGTCAGCGCGATGACGATCCACCCCATTCCCGCCGTCATCCCCTCGGTCCACGCCGGACGGTAGTCCACGGACAGGAACGCCCCTGCCACCCCCGCCAACACGCCTCCGAACATCACGCAGGCGTAGCGCACCAGGTACACGTTTACCCCCAGCGCGTCGGCTGAGCTCGGGGACTCCCCCACTGAGCGGATGGCCACCCCCCAGCGGGTGCGGTACAGCACCAGCCACAGGGCCGCGGCCAAGGCGATCCCCAAGTAGGTGAGGATGCTGTGATTGCGAAACAGCATGGGCCCCAACAGGGGGATGTCGGCGAGTACGGGCACGCTGACTTGGGGCAGGGGCTGCTGCAAAGGCACCCCCTCCCACCCCCGGCCCAGCAGCCCGGCCAGGCCCAGCCCGAACATGGTCAGGGCAAGGCCGGAGACGTACTGGTTGGCGCGCAGGGTCACGGTGAGGAAGGCGTGGATCAGGGCGGCCGCCCCCCCCACCACTGCTGCCACCAACACACCCAGCCCGGGGTGCCCGGTGGACTGGGCCACCGCAAAGGCCGAGAACGCGCCCAGGATCATCATCCCCTCCACGCCGAGATTGACGACCCCGGATCGCTCGGCGTACACCTCGCCCAGGGTCCCCCACAGCAGCGGGGTCCCGAACGCCAGCGCCCGGCCTACGATGCCGATGAGCCACTCTTGCCAGTCCATCCCTCCCCCTTGGGGGCCAGCCTGACCTGCCAGTACATGAGCAGCTCAGAACCAATCATGAAGAACAGGATCAACCCCTTGAACACGTCGATGGCCTGGAAGGGCATGCCCAAGGCCACCTTGATCACGTCCCCGGAGGCGAACAGCAGGCCGAACAGCAAGGCGCTCAGCACGGCCGCCATGGGGCTGGCTCGGGCCAGCCAGGCGACGATGATGGCCGTGTATCCGTACCCCATGGAGATGTGAGTGGGTGAACGCAGCATGTGGTGTATCCCGGCTACCTCCCCCACCCCGGCCAGACCGGCCAGGCCGCCGGAGAGGAGCATCACCCCAAGGCTGACCCCGAGGAAGTTCACTCCCGCGTACCGGGCCGCGTCCTCGCTCTCCCCCACCACACGGATCTCGTAGCCCAACCGCGTGCGGGCCAGGATCAGCGAGGTTACGGCCGCCGCCGCCACGGCGACCACCAGCGTGGGCCAGTGGACCCGACTGCCTGGCAGCACGGGGAGCCACGCTGCCCGTCCGAAGGTGTCCGTGTAGGCGAAACCGCGCATGGTAGGACCCTTCCACGGACGGTGGATCAGCCACTCCACGATGTAGATCATCACGTAGTTGAGCATCAGCGTGGAGATGACGTCGTTCACCCGCAGCTTCACCTTCAGCAGGGCAGGGACCATGCCCCACACCGCCCCGGCCAGAAACCCAGCAGCGAACATGGCCGGCAGCAGCCAGGGGGCAGGGATGCCGGAGAACAGGGCCACTCCGCTGGCCGCCACTGATCCGGCCAGCAGTTGTCCCTCTGCGCCGATGTTCCAGAACTGGGCGCGGAAAGCGATCGTCAGGCCCACCCCGCACAGCATGAGCGGGATGGCCCGGCGGACGATCTCCATGATCCCGTACCGGCTGCCCAGCGTGCTTTCGGCAATGGTCCGGTAGGCGTGCCACGGGTTCACCCCGTAGCCCCAGAAGATGAGCGCGGCCATGAGCAGGGCAGTGGCCACTGCCAGGATCGACACCCCGATGACCACCGCCTTCGGCGGGGCCAGGCGGCGCTCCAGGACGAATGGGCCCAGCCGCCTCACCGGTTCACCGCCGTTCCCCGGCCATCAGCAGGCCGATCCGGTCCGGCTTCGCTTGCGCGGCGGGCACTACCCCCACGATTTCCCCGCGGAACATGACGGCCACCCGGTCGGAGAGCTCAATGATCTCCTCCAGGTCCTCGGAGACCAGCAACACCCCCACCCCTGCCTCCCGCTGCCTGAGGAGCAGCTGGCGGATCTGCTCGGTGGCCCCCACGTCCAGGCCATAGGTGGGGTGGGCGGCGATGATCAGCTGGGGTCCCCCGGACAGCTCCCGGGCCAAGATGAGCTTCTGGATGTTGCCCCCGGACAGGAGCTTGGCCGGGGTCCGCGGGGACGGGGCGAGGATCCGGTACTCCTCCATCGCCGTCCGGGCGAATTGGTGGATTTCCCGCAACTGCAGGAACGGCCCCCGGCAGAACGGGGGGCGGCGATGTCGCTTCAGAATCAAGTTCGCCTCCACCGGCATGCCCGGCACGATGCCCGTCTGCAGCCGTTCCTCGGGGATGTGAGCGACGCCGGCGTCCGCGATCCGGCGGGCGTTGCCGCCGGTGAGGTCGCGGCCGAGGAGGTTGAGCCGGCCTGCCCGAGCCGGCCGCAGCCCGGTGAGCACCTCCACCAGCTCGCGCTGCCCGTTGCCGGCCACTCCGGCCACGCCCACGATCTCCCCCCGGCACACGGTCAGGGACACGCCGCGAAGCGCGGGCAGACCGCGATCGTCATCTGCGCGCAGGCCCTCCACCCGCAGGGCCTCCTCCCCCGGCCGGCAGGTCGCCTTGGACAGGCGAAACACCACCTCCCGGCCGACCATCATCCTGGCCAGGTCGACTTTGCTGGTGTCGGCGACGGACACCGTCCCCTCCACCTGACCCCGCCGCATCACCGTGACCCGATCGGCTGCCTGCATGACCTCTGAGAGCTTGTGGGTGATGAGCACCACGGCCTGTCCCTCTGCGCGCATGCGGCCCAGTACCTTGAACAGCTCGCCCGTTTCCTGGGGAGTGAGCACGCTGGTCGGCTCATCTAGGATGAGGATGTCCGCCCCGCGGTACAGGGCCCGGAGGATCTCCACCCGCTGCCGCTGGCCGGCGGACAGCTGCCACACCCGGGCCCGGGGATCCACGGGCAGCCCGTACCGCTCCCCCAGCTCCCGCAAACGCCCCTCCACCTGCCGGGCCGGCCGCCAGAAGGAAGTCCCTTTGAGGCCCAGGGCGACGTTCTCGGCCACCGTGTGCGGGAGCACGAGCTCGAAGTGCTGGTGGACCATGCCGATCCCTGCCTGGATGGCATCCCGCGGCGAACGTATGTACACGGGCCTTCCCCGTACCATGATCTCGCCGGAGTCGGGCCGGTATAGCCCGTACAGGATGTTCATCAGCGTGGTCTTCCCGGCCCCGTTCTCCCCCAGCAGGGCATGGACCTCGCCGGCGCGGACCTCGAAGGTCACGTGGTCGTTGGCCACCACGCCGCCGGGGAACGTCTTGACGATGTCGCGCATCAGTACGGCGTTAGCGGGCTCCCGTGCGGCATCTTGGCGACCTGAACCGGGCATCGCTGGGCCACTATAGCTGGCGGGCCGGAGGCTGTCAAGTTGGCTTGTGAACAGTGTTGTGCTATAGTTGGTCCCAGCATGAGGCTGCGAGGGGTGGAGCGGTTTCACTGCGCGCGGGACGTCGACGAGGCGCTGTCATTGCTTCACGCCTACCGGGGGGCGGGGGCGTTGCTGGCCGGCGGGGTGGACCTGGCTCGCATGCCTCGGCTGGACCTGAAGGGGTTGATCGACATCACCGCGGCCGGCCTGGGCCACGTGCGGCTGGAGGACGATGGGTTGCACGTGGGGGCGACCGCTACCCTGAGCCAGCTGCTGGACGATCCCCGCGTTCGCCGCCATGTGGGAGGATTCTTGGCCCGCGTGCTGAGCCAGGTCGCGGTGCGGCCGTTGCGCAACGTGGCCACCCTGGGCGGGGCCGTGGTCTCCGGCCACCCGTGGGCGGATATTCCCACCGCGCTGGTGGCCGTGGGGGCCGAGATCTCCTGGACCGGCGACCGGCCGGAGCGCGCCTCCCTGGAGGAGACATACGAGGGTCCCTTCCGAAAGGTATTCCAGCGGGCCGTACTCACCGAGGTTCGGCTGCCGGTCTGGGACGGGGCGTTCGCCTTCCAGAAGATCGCACGCAATGCAACGGACATTGCTCTTCTCAACTGCGCTTGCGGCCTGGGGATCGCAGGCGGACGCGTCGCCTGGGCGCGGGTGGCGGTGGGCGCCACCCCGGCCCGGGGGCACCGCCTCCCCTGGCTGGAGGATGCGCTGGTGGGGGAGACGTCCGGCCAGGACCTGTGGCGCGAGGCAGGTCGGGCAGTGGAGGGCCGGCTGCGGGTGGGCGATGACCGTCGGGCAGGGGCGGACTGGCGGCGGGCCGCGGCCGGGACACTTGTCCGCCGGGCCCTGGCCGAGGCGGCGGAGCGGGCGGCCCAGGGGTGAGATGAGAATCTACTTCGAGCTGAATGGGGTTCCCCAGTACGTGGACGTGGGGCCGGGGGAATCGCTGTTGGAGCTGCTGCGGCGGCTGGGGGCCAAGTCAGTCAAGGAGGGCTGCGGGACCGGTGACTGCGGGGCGTGCACGGTGCTGGTGGATGGCCGCGCGGTGCGCTCCTGCATCGCTTTCGCCGGCCAGGTTCGCGGCCGTCGCGTGACCACGGTGGAGGGATTGGGCGACGTGGACGATCCTCATCCGCTGCAGGAGGCATTCCTGGAGGCCGGCGCCGTCCAGTGTGGGTTCTGTACCCCGGGGATGATCATGGTCGCCTACGAGCTCCTGTCCCACAACGACCATCCGACTCCCCAGGAGGTGCGGGCAGCCTTGACCGCCAATCTATGCCGGTGTACGGGTTACGTGAAGATCGTGGACGCAGTGCTGCTGGCCGCCCAGTGGAAGCGGGACGGACGATGGCGGTAGAAGGAATGGGCGAGCGGAACGTGGTGGGGCGGAACGTCCGCAGGGTGGACGGGCTGGCACTAGTGACCGGACGACCCAAGTTCACGCTGGATCAGGATTTCCCCGGCGCGCTGGTCGGGAGGATCCTTCGCTCGCCTCACGCCCACGCCCGCATCGTCTCCATCGACACCTCCCGGGCGGAGGAGCTGGCCGGGGTGGCGTGCGTGCTCCACTACCAGAACGTTCCCCGCATCCCCTATACCACGGCCGGCCAGGGGTGGCCGGAACCGTCCCCGTATGATTCGGTGCTGTTCGACAACAAAGTCAGGTACGTGGGAGACCGGGTGGCCGCGGTGGCCGCCGAGAGCGAGGACGTCGCCGACCAGGCCCTGCGGCTGATCGAGGTGGAGTACGAAAAGCTGCCGGCCGTGTTCACCCCCGAGCAGGCCCTCTCCCCTGGGGCGCCGAGGGTCCACGACGAAGTCGACGCCGAAGGAGTATACGATCCAGCGACCAACGTGGCCGCGGCGGTTGACATCCCTGTGGGCGATCTGGAGGCGGGCTTGGCCGAGTCAGCGGTGACCGTGGAGACCGTGTGTGGCATCCCCTACTCCCAGCATGTGGCGTTGGAGCCCCACTGCGTGGTCGCCCACTTCGACGAGGACGGCCGGTTGGTGATCCGCACCTCCACCCAGGTCCCGTTCCACGTCCGCCGCATCGTGGGCCGCGTCCTGGAGCTGCCGCTGGAGCGGATTCGGGTGGTCAAGCCGCGTATTGGGGGAGGATTTGGGTCCAAACAGGAGGTCATCCTGGAGCCGGTGGCCGCGGCGCTGGCCCTGCGGACGGGACGGCCGGTGCGCATGGCCCTGACCCGGGCGGAGGTCACCGTGTCCACCCGGACCCGTCACCCCATGGAGGTGCGGGTGCGGCTGGGGGCCCGGCGGGACGGCACGCTGCACGCCCTGGAGATGGAGGCCATCTCCAACACGGGTGCCTACGGGGCTCACGCCCTGACCGTGCTGTCCAACGTGGGTTCAAAGACGCTGCCCCTGTACAACAAGGCGCCCCACCTGCGCTTCCACGGCAAGGCTGTGTATACGAACCTCCCGGTGGCCGGCGCGTACCGCGGCTACGGGGCCACCCAGGGCTACTTCGCCCTCGAGGTGGCCATGGACGAGCTCGCCGAACGATTGGCGATCGACCCGGTGGAGCTCAGGCGGCGGAACCACATCCGGTCTGGGGAGAGCTCGCCGATCTTCGAGCGGATTGGCGAGGGCCGGGAGGGGACGGCCCAGATCGTCCGGTCGTGCGCTCTGGAGGAGTGCCTGCGGGTGGGAGCGGACCGCATCGGCTGGCAGGACCGGGCCAACGGGCCCCAGCGGGACGGCCACTGGGTGCGAGGGTTGGGCATGGCCTGCGCGATGCAGGGCTCGGGCATCACCGGGATCGACATGGGGGCCGCCACCTTGATGATGAACGAGAACGGCTCGTTCCGCCTGCTGGTGGGGGCCACGGACCTGGGGACGGGATCGGATACTGTGCTGGCCCAGATCGCCGCCGAGGTCCTCGGGGTGTCAGTGGAGCAGGTGCTTGTCTACTCCTCCGACACCGACTTCACCCCGTTTGACGTGGGCGCGTACGCCTCGAGCACCACCTATGTGTCCGGTACCGCGGCGCTCAAGGCCGCTGAGGACGTCCGCCGGCAGATCGTGGAGGTGGCCGCCGCGCTGCTGAGCCTCCCCCCGGAGGAGCTGGAGTTGACCGGCGGGGAGGTGGTCCACCCCCGCAGCGGGCGGCGGGTCTCCCTGGCCGAGGTGGGGCACCACTCGGCCTACGTGGCCAACCAGCGCCAGATCGCGGCCACCGCCTCCTTCGTGCCTGCCGAATCGCCACCGCCGTTCTGCGCCTTCTTCTGCCAGGTGGCTGTGGATACGGAGACAGGGTTGGTGAAGGTGGAGCGCTTCGTTGCCGCGGCCGACTGTGGGACGCCCATCCATCCCAAGCTGGCCGAGGGGCAGCTGGAGGGGGCGGTGGTGCAGGGGATCGGCCACGCGCTGCTGGAAGAGATGACGTTCTCTTCGCGGGGCGGGTGCGTCAACTCCACTCTGTTTGACTACCGCATCCCATCCAGTTTGGACGTTCCGGACGTGGAGGCCATCCTGGTCTCCTCGACGGAGCCCACCGGCCCGCACGGGGCCAAGTCCATCGCCGAAGTGGGGATCAACGGCCCCCTTCCCACCATCTCCAACGCCATCTACCACGCCACCGGAATACGGCTACGGCGGGCCCCGTTCACCCCCCAGCGGGTGTTGGCCGCCCTCCGGGCCCGCTAACCCTCGTCCGCCCCGGCGCCGGGCCCTGGGTTGCGGGCAGGGCGGGGCGGCCGAACGTCATCCAGGTTACCCCCACAGGGGACAAAGGCACTGGGTAAGCAATGGGCTCCGCCCTATCCTCCCTTCGGGTGATATGGCGATGAAAAGACTGTTGGCTGTGGGCTTGCTGTTTGTGCTCATCGGGGCATGGGCGTCCGCCGAGGGGGTGGTGCGCGGACCTATCGTCATCCGCTCCGACGCCGACTTCACCGCGGCGAATGGGGTGGTGGCCGGCACGGGCTCCGCGGAGGACCCGTTCGTGATCTCCGGTCACGTGATCGACGAGATCGGGGCCGATCACGCCGTGTTCATCCAGAACACCAGCCGGCACTTCGTGGTGCGAGACGTATCCATCTGCGGGGCCAAGGTCGCCGGGATCAAGGTGGTCAACGCCCGGAACGGTAGGATCGAGGACGTGCTGGTGGAGGGCTGCGTCACCGGGATCATGCTGCACATGGTGCGCGATGTGACCGTGAGTTCCACCACAGTGGAGGACTGCTCGGAGGGCGTCCGAGTTCTGTTCTCAACCGCGGTCCACCTGCAGGACCTCCTGGTGCAGCGAACGCGGGTGGGGGTATGGTGGAGCGGAGTGACCGGCGCGTCCCTGGTGGGGTCCACGTTGTCTGAATGTGACCTGGGTGTGCAGCTGGAGCTCGGCTGTCAGCAGTGCTTGGTGGCCAAGAACGCCTTGCTGAACTGCCGCATCATGGCCCGCTCCCACGGGCGGGCGCAGTGGGACGACGGACGCTGCGGCAACTACTGGGGCGACTACTCAGCTCCCGACGAAGACGGGGACGGGATACTGGATCACGCCTACGCAGTGGGGCCAGACGAAGACCGCTTTCCGCTGGCCACCCGGCCGGAGTGAGCCGCGTACAGCGCGCCGGTGCCCCGGGTCAACAGGACCACGGCGGCCCAAGCCAACACCACGAGCCCGGCCAGCCCCCAGAAGGGAAGCCTCAGCCGCAGCACCGCCAACCCCGCGCCCGCCCCGCAGCCCAGCGCGCCGGACAGGGTAGCCCGGGCCAAGTGGGCGCCGAGCACAGACCGGTGGGGTGGGGCGGCCGCCCCCGCCGTCCGCAGGCCGAACAGAGCCAGGTCCCACGCCCACAGTCCCCCGGCCATCCCCGCCACTGCCGGCAATACACCCCCTCTGAGCGCTGCAGCGCACGCCATGCCGGCCAAGGCCACCAGTCCAGCGACCACCGGGGCCGGGCGCCGCAGCATCAGGCCCGCTGCCCAGGTCAGCGGCGCTGCCCAAGCCACGGCCAGCCACGGCCAGCCCACCGGCAACAGCGCCGCCCACAGGGCGGAAAACGTCGCCAGGTAGCCCGCGCCGGCGAGGATCAGCGCAGCCGTCGCCATGTTGCCTTCACCTGAGGGGCCAATGGGTACCGCACATCCCACACCAACGGCCGTGCCCCGGCGGTGTGCAGCCGGGCGAGCATGGACCATCGCTCCAGCTCCAGGATGCGGGCGCCCAGGCGGACCGCTGGCGACTGGGGCAGCGCGGTCATCTCCAGCGCCCACGGATCGGGCACCAGCACCAGCACCTGGTAGCCGCGCGCCCGGAGCCGTTCCACCCCCGCTTCGTCACCCGGGACCAGCGGCGACACCAACGCGACCTGGCTCCCGGGGGGGATGGGCCGCACCGGCAGGTGGACGAGTTCGGCGAACACCTCGGTGGCGCCCAAGTCGGCGCGGGCCAGCGCCCGCAGGAGCCGCTGCCAGTGGTGGTGGCCGGAGCTGAGCGGCACCCAATCCAGATAGCGGCCGTATAGAAGCAGGCCCACCCGGTGTCCCTGGCGCAGGAAACAGTCCGCCAGCCCCGCCGCCCCGCGCACCGCCCAGTCAAACAGCTCGTCCCTCCGCGCCGGGGGATAAGCGTGGGTCCGCACGTCGAGGACCACCGTCACCTCGGAGGCCCGCTCCTCCTCATACTGGTTGATCATCAACCGTCCCCACCGGGCCACGGCCTTCCAGTTCACCCGGCGGGAGTCGTCTCCCGGCAGGTAATCTCGGGTCCCGAAGAACTCGATCCCCGCGCCCCCGCGCCGGGCCCGGACTGTGCCCGGCTGGGGCAAGGTACGGCGGGGCCGAACGGCCACCCCGGTGAGCCGCTCGTGCCGGGGGAGGACGGCCAGCGGGGCAGGGCAGTCCACCTCTCCCCGCCACAGTACGAACCCCAGCAGGTCCTGTACCTCTACCCACACGCTCGGCAAGGCGTACAGCCCGCGGCGGGGGCGGGCTCGGTATGCAAGGGTCAACCGGCCCCCGCGGGAAAGGGAGTCGACGACCTGAGCCCGGCCCTCCTCCACCCACTGGCTCAGCTGGTGGTCGTCGACCACCACCAACTCCAGGCCGGGTCCGCGGTTCTCCACCTCCACCTGCACGGACACCGCCTCCCCCTCCAGCGCGCGGGCGGCCGACAGCTCCCGCCGGGCGGCCAGTTGGGGGCGGCGGTTCGTCAGGGCCATGGTCAGCCCCAGACAGAGGTGCACGGCCACGGGGACGGCCAACAACACCACCCCGGGATGCCTGAGGATCAACCCCAGCCCGGCCAGCCCGACCAGCAGGGCCAGCTCCACCGCCGTCCGCCGCCGGCCCCACATCAGCCCGCCTTGGGCACGGGAACCTGCTCCAGGAGATCCCTAACCACGTCCTCCGTGCGGACCTCCTTGGCCCACAGGTCGGGGGAGAGAATGAGGCGGTGGGCCAGGGCGGGCACCGCCACCTCCTTGACGTCGTCGGGCAGCACGAAGTCCCTTCCCCGCAGGGCAGCCCTTGCCCGGGACAGTCGGAGCAGGGCCAAGCTGCCCCGCGGGCTGGCCCCCACGGCCACCGCCCCGTGCCGACGGCTGTGGTGGACCAAAGCGGCCATGTACTCCAGCAGGTCTGGGTCCACGAGTACGTCCTCCAGCGCGGCCCGCATGGCGAGTACCTGCTTTGCGTCGGCGATCTGCTCCAGCTGGACCTCTTCCCGGCGGCGCCCGATGCGCCGGCGCAGGATCTCCACCTCCTGCTCGCGCGAGGGGTAGCCGAGCCGTACCAGGGACAGGAAGCGGTCTAGCTGGGCCTCGGGGAGAGGGAAGGTCCCTTCGTACTCGATTGGGTTCTGGGTGGCGAGCACGGCAAACGGCTGTGGCAGGGCGCGCGTCTGCCCTTCCGTGGTCACCTGCCCCTCCTGCATGGCCTCCAGGAGGGCAGACTGGGTCTTGGGGGTGGCGCGGTTGATCTCGTCGGCGAGGACGATCTGGGCGAAGACCGGCCCGGGGCGAAACTCGAACTCCTCTGCGCCCCTGCGGTAGATGTTGGTGCCGACGATGTCGGCGGGAAGCAGGTCAGGAGTGAACTGGATGCGGTGGAATGACAGCCCCAGGACTTGGGCGAAGCACCGCGCGGTCAGCGTCTTGGCCAGCCCGGGGTAGTCCTCCAACAGAACGTGGCCCCCGGCCAATATGGTGGCCAGGATCAGCTCCAGCTCCGCGCGCTTCCCCACCACCGCGCGCTCCACCTGGGCCAGGATCTGCTCGCCCTGGGCAGCGACCTCCCGCACGGTCACCCGTCCGCCCCCCGGGCCAGCTCAGTCAGGGCGTCCACCGCCCGCGACAACTTGGCCAGGAAATCGCCGCTCTGGGCTGGCCGCGAGCGGAGGCGGGCGGGCACCAGCACAGCCCGCAGGTCAGGGTCGGTCGGCCAGGCGCCACTTCGCAGGTCCGCCCATGCCCGCTGGTGGGAAACCGGCTCCCGCCGCACGCGGAGGGTGACCGCCGCTTGGGCCAGCCGGCGGGCCAGCCGGCGCCGGGCCAGCGGGGAGTACTGGGCCCGCTGGACCAGCCGCACCACCTGTTCCAGCTGAGAGGGTGGTGGCGGGGGGGGAGGCGATGGTGGCGTCCGCTCGGCGGGGGACAGGGTGGCCAGGGCGCGCCCCGCGGCCACCGCCCCCAAAATCACCAGGCCGGCCCACACCGCGGCCTGTGGCAGGGCGGTGATCAGCCACCCCAGCCGCACCAGTGGGTCGACAATCAGATGCCGCACTGTGCCCGGCAGGCCCAACGCCAGCGCCGCCCCCACGCCGCCGGCCAGCCCCACCCACGCCAGGGCCCGCAGCCAGCTACGCGTAGGCGCGCTCAATGGTCGACAGGGCGGCGATCGCCCGGTCCCGTCTGGACTCGCTCGGCTTGTGGCCATAGCGCACCTCTTCAAACAGCCGCGTCAGCTCGTCGATGGCTTGGTGCCGGAAGCCGCGCGCGTGCAGCAAGTCGGCCAGCTCCTGCGGGGTGAGGGCCGGGAGGTGATCTACTCGGGCCTGCGGGGCCACCACCTCCACCATCCGGATCCAGCAGCGCAGCACCACGTCGGCCACTGCCGCACCGCCGCGCAGGGCCGCCGCCGCCTCCGCCGCCACCTGGGCCAGCTCTCCCTCCTCCCGTCGGCGGGGGCGCCGGCCGGCCAAACGCCGCCGTCCCCACCAAGCCAGGCCAACCCCCACGCAGGCCGCGGCCGCATACACCGCCCAATCCGGAGCTTGGGGGGGCGGCGTTCCCTCCTCCCCGGGCGTGGCCACCCCGCCGCCGGCCGGCAGCCCCCCCTGGGGCGAGGCCTGCCACTGTTCAGCTGGCCTAAACAGGGCGTTGATCAAAAGGACGGCGGCCACCGTGAGCACCGCCCCCACCGCCAGCGCCCGCAGGAGCTGTCGCCGCACCCGGGGCACCAGGATGAACACAGCCAGGCACAGGGCGAACGAGGCGAGGAGAGCGACGTGAAGAATGCGCAGCAGGAGGGCCACCGTGCTCTCGGAGATGCGCTGGGCGTCGGCTGCGGCCGGTAGGGCGAATGCCTGGGCCAGCGGGCGGCCGCCCTGAAACTCCGCGTCCCACAGGCCGGCAGCCAGCACCCCCAGGGCCAGGATGATCATGGCCCCGGCGGCGAGCAGCTTCGCCCTGGTCATTCGGTCACCCACAGGTGGAGCTGACGCAGCTGGGCCTCGTCCACCTCGGCCGGCGCCCCGGTCAGAGGGCAAGCACCGGCGGTGGTCTTGGGGAAGGCGATCACCTCGCGCAGCGTGTTCTCCCCGGCCAACATCATCGCCCACCGGTCCAGGCCGAAGGCGATCCCCCCATGGGGCGGGGCGCCGTAGTCCAGAGCGCGGAGGAAGAAGCCAAACCGGCGCTCGGCCTCCGCCGGGGAGATTCCCAGCACCCGGAACACGCGTTCCTGCAGGTCGCGGCGGTGGATACGGATCGATCCGGAGGCCAGCTCCACCCCGTTGAGTACCAAGTCGTACGAGTCGGCCCGCACCTGAAGCGGAGCCTCGTCCAGCAGGGGCAGGTCGTCGCCTCTCGGGGAGGTGAACGGATGGTGTTCGGACTCCAGCTCGCCGGCGTCGGAACGCTTGAACAGCGGGAAGTCGACCACCCACAGGGGGCACCAACGGTCGGCGGGGATCAGATCCAGTTTGCGGGCCAGCTGAAGCCGGACCTGGCCCAGGGCCACCGCCGTGCGATCGGACTCGCCGGCCGCGAAAAGCAGCAGGTCGCCCGCCCTGGCTTCGGTGCGCGACTGCACGGCGGCCAGGGCATCCCCCTCCAGAAACCGGGCCAGCGGGCCGCGGGGGCCGGACTCCTCCAAGGCCAGCCAAACGAGTCCCGGCGCCCCGTGGGCAACCGCGACTTCCTCCAGCTCGGCGAGCTCCTGCCGGGTGAACCGCGCCCCCCCGGGGACACGCAACGCCTTGATCCTCCCCCCGGCCTGGGCAACCCGGCTGAAGATGCGAAACGGGGAGTCGCCAAACACGTCCGTCAGCTCCACCAGCGGGAGCTGGAACCGCAAGTCGGGCTTGTCCGAGCCGTACCGGTCCAGGGCCTGCCGGTAGGCGAGCCGGGGAAACGGGGCCTCCAGCTCCACCCCCAGGACCTCGCGGAACACGTGTGCGGTCAGCCCCTCCACCACCGCGAACAGCTCCTCCGGGCCTTGCAGGAAGGCCATCTCCAAGTCCAGCTGGGTGAACTCCGGCTGGCGGTCGGCGCGCAGGTCCTCGTCACGGAAGCATCGCACGATCTGGAAGTACCGCTCCACACCGGAGGCCATGAGCAGCTGCTTGAACAACTGGGGCGACTGGGGCAGGGCGTAGAACTTGCCTGCCTCCCCCCGTGCCGGCACCAGGAAGTCCCGCGCCCCCTCCGGCGTCGACCGGGTCAACATCGGGGTTTCCACCTCCAGAAACCCCTGCCTGTCCAGGTACGTCCGGGTAGCCATGGTCAGCCGGTGCCGGATGCGCAGGTTGCGCTGCATACGAGGCCGCCGCAGGTCGAGATAGCGAAAGCGCAGGCGCGTCTCCTCGTTGGCGTGGGGTACGTCCTCGTCCACGGCAAACGGGAGCGGCCGGGCCGCAGACAGGATCTCCAGCTCGTCCACCAACACCTCCACCTCGCCCGTGGGCAACTCGGGATTGGCGGCCTCCCGGCGGGCCACAGTGCCCACCACGCGGACCGTATCCTCGCGGGACAGGTCGCGGGCCTCACCCAGCCCCCGGCACACCAGCTGCACGACACCGGAGGCATCCCTGAGGTCGAGGAAGGTGAGCTTCCCCAGGTCGCGCACCCGCTGAACCCAACCGGCTAGCTGCACTCGCCGGCCGACGTCCTGACCGCGGAGTTCCCCACAGCCTTCCCGTTTCATGCCACTCCTTTCGCCACCATTCTACCCCTGCGAAGTCGTCCACCGCAGCGATGATTGTACAGAACCGGGCGGCGGGGGTGCTGACGCCTACAGGGGCTTGGCCACCGGGCAGATGGTGCGGTAGGCGCAGGGACGACACGCCCACAGGGAGGGTTTGGGGGAGAACTCCTGGGCCCGGATCCCTGCTTCGGTCTCCCGGACGGCCTCCACCGCCCGCTCCAGCATGCGGTCGGTGGGCCGACTTCTGCCCACCACCACCTCAGGAGTGAGGAACCGCAGCTGAACCTGGCGCGGCCGCTCCCCAAACAGTCGAGCGTAGGCGAGGGCGTAGATTGCCAGCTGCAGCGACTCCCGCGCCCGCCGCCCCGCGCTGCTTGGGGTGACCTCGGTGGTCTTGTAGTCGATGATCACCGCCCCCCTCCCGGTGCGGTCCACCCGGTCCCAATAACCGACGACCCGTGCTCCTCCCTCGGCAAAGGCGAAGTACTTCTCCACGAACGTCGGCCGGCCGCCCTGCTCCTGTTCGAACGCACAGAAGGCCTGCAGGGCCTGTTCCCCCTGGGCGATCATGGCCTCCTCCTGTTCGGGGGCCAGGAACCCCTCTGACCGCCAGGCGTTGCGAAACACGGCCACCACCTGGGCCAACGGCAACGTCCTCCCCTGGGCGGTCGCCATGTGGTAGGCCTGCACCGCTCGGTGGACCGCATGGCCGTAGATCACCGTGGGGTGCAGTCGGATGGGGACACGCAGGTGGTGGACGTACCGATACTTCAGGGGGCAGGTGAGGTAGTCGTCCACTTGTTGGTAGGACAGGGTCAGCGGACCCCCTTCCCGCGCTGCCGCGGCCGGCGCAGCGGGCTGGCGGCCAGCCCGGGCGATCCTGTGCAGCGGCGGCGGCTCGGGCGCCTCCTCGCTGACCCCGGCGGGACCCAACGCCTCCAACACGAACCGGGACACCTTGGCCGGTCGCCGGCGGGGTTCCTCCCCCGGTGCCCGGTAATCGGCGGCGGACAAGAGAAACAGGTGTTGCTTGGCCCTGGTCATGCCCACGTAGAACAGCCGGCGCTGTTCCTCCAGGTGGGCCACGTCCCCGGGAAGGCTGGCGTCCCGGAGCTGCTCGGGGAGGACGAACGTGGGCCGGCGGGGCCGCCCCGGGAAGTAGTCCTCCACCAGTCCGGTGAGGAACACGGCTGCGAACTCCAGCCCCTTTGCCTGGTGGAACGTCATCACCTGTACGGCGTCCGTGCCGGGCTCGGCCTCCCCCACCAGCGGGCTCCAGCCCAGGGCGCGCAGCTCCTCGACGTAGCGGACGAACCAGGGCACCCGATCGTGCCGCGCCACCTGCTCGAACCGGTGCACCACGTGCTCGAAGAAGCCGGCGATGTGCTCCAGCGCCCGCCCGGCCGGCGGATCTGCGGAGTGAGCCAGCTGCTCAAGGTATCCCGTCTGCTCCATGAGGAAGGCGTACAGCACCCGACCGGTGGGGTTGCCGCCGGCCAGGCCCTGGCAGGCGGCCAGGTGAGCGAGCAGCCGCCGGCCCGCTCGCAGGCCGTCTGGCGACAGGCTCCCCTGCTCGACCGCCTCCGCCAACACGGAACGCAGCGGTCGCTGTCCTCCCTGGCCCTGGGAGGTGAGCCGGGCCAGGTCCTCCCCGGGCATGCGGTAGATGGGTGACCCCAACAGGTGATACAGCGCCTGGTCGTCCCGCGGATCGGCGATGGCCCGCAGGGCGGCCAACACCAGCTTGATCTCTTCCTGGTCGAACAGCCCTGCCCCAAACCGACCGGCCAGCACCCACGGCACCTCGGCCTCGGACAGGGCCTTCAAGTAGGGGTCCGGGCGGTAGCGGTTTCGGTACAGCACCGCCATCTCCCGGTAGGGCACGCCCTGGGCGGCGAGCCGCTTCACTTCACCGGCCAAGAACTCGGCCTCCTCGAGCACGGTGGGGAAGTGCCGGTGAACCGGCCCCGGGCCCTCCCCGGCCGCCGCCCGCAGCTCCTTGGTGATCCGCTGGGGGATCTCACCCCGCTGGGACAGGGACTCCAGGCGGTAGCGGTTCTGCCGGATCAGCCGCACCGCCGGACCGAGGATACCTTGGGTGGAACGGAAGTTCTCCTCCAGCACCACCACCTTGGCCTCCGGGAACTCCCTGAGGAAGGCCAGCAGGTTGTCCCACGGAACGCCCCGGAAGCCGTAGATGGCCTGGTCGTCGTCGCCCACCACGGTGATGTTGCGATGGCCGGCCAGCAGTTGCACCAGCCTCAATTGGGCCCGGCTGGTGTCCTGGAACTCGTCGGCCAGCACATGGGGGAACCGGCGCTGGTAGTCGGCCAGCAGACCCGGCCGCATCTCGAGGAGACGGACGGTCCGCAGGATCAGATCCCCGAAGTCCACCATCCCCTCCTGGGCCAACAGCTGCTGGTAGGTGGCGTAGACCTCCGCCAGCTCGCGATGGACTTCCACTTCGTCGGGGGGGACACCGCTGGCCGGGGCGGCCTCCGCCCAGCGGCGGTGGTCAGTGGGGGAGACGGCCTCATCCTTGGCCTGATGAATGAACGACAGCACGGGATTCAGGAACCGCAGGGGATGGCGGAGCGCGCCTGGCTTGAGGGTCCGCAGAGGCAGCTCCCACAGATGGTCCAGCAGGAACACGCGTTGATCCCACTCGTCCAGGATGCGGAAATCCGGGGGGAGTCCGGCCAGCGGGGCGTTCTCCCGCAGGATGCGCTCACACACGGCGTGGTAGGTGGCCACCCAGGCGTCCAGGGCGGCGTAGCCCACCCAGTCGAACGCCCGGTCCAACATCTCCTCGGCCGCCTGATGGGAGAAGGTGAACACCAGCAGTTGGCTGGGCCGCTGTACCAGGCCCTCGTCGATCAGGTGGGCGATCCGGCGGGCTATCACCGTGGTCTTGCCCGTGCCCACCCCGGCCAGGACCAGCAGCGGCCCCTGGCCATGGGTCACCGCCTCCAGCTGGGCCGGATTCAGCCCGTTGAGAATGTCCGCCATCGGGGCGAGTTTACGACCCCGCGTGGCCAGACGTCAGCCTGGGGTACACTGGACGGGTGTGGCAGCGAGGAGGTTGGTGAGGCAGATGAGGCCGGTCACCGTGGCGGTGTTGGGGGCGGGGAACAGGGGCAGCGAGGTGTATGCCGACTACGTCAGCCGCAATCCCCACCTGGCACGGTTGGTGGCAGTGGCCGAGCCGAACGAGGCGCGACGCGCCCAGTTCGCCCGCCGGTACGGGCTGCCCCTCACACACAGCTTCCCCGACTGGGCGACCCTGCTGGACCGGGGTCGGCTCGCTGATGCGCTGGTGGTGGCCACGCCCGACCACGAGCACGTCGCCCCGGCCGTACGCGCCGTGGGGCTGGGCTATCACGTTCTCCTCGAGAAGCCGGTGGCCACGGACGTCGCCGGGCTGAGCCAGCTCTTGCAGGCTGCCCGCTCTGGCCCGGGGTCGATCACCGTGTCCCACGTCCTCAGGTACACACCGTTCTTCTCCACCATCAAGGACCTCATCGAGGCCGGGCGGATCGGCCGCTTGGTGTGTGCCGACCACCAGGAGAACATCGGCTACTGGCACTTCGCCCACAGCTACGTGCGCGGCAACTGGCGGCGGCAGGCAGACAGTGCGCCTATGATCTTGGCCAAGGCCTGCCACGACTTCGACCTGCTGCGCTGGTTCACCGGGCAACCTTGCCGCAGGGTGAGCTCCTTCGGGGCCCTCGTCCACTTCCGGCCGGAGAACGCGCCTCCAGAGGCGGCCCCCCGGTGTACCGACCCCTGCCCGGTGGAGCCCGACTGCCCCTACTCGGCGGTGCGGCTGTACGTGCGCGACCTGGCCGGCTGGGAAGGATGGCCGGTCTCGGTGGTCACGTCAGACTTCAGCCCGGCCGGGCGGCTCCAGGCCCTTCGGGACGGGCCCTACGGACGCTGTGTATATCAGTGCGACAACGACGTCGTCGACCACCAGGTTGTCGGCCTGGAGTTCGCAGATGGGACCACCGCTGCTCTCACTGTGTGCGGCTTCACCGCGGAGAACACCCGCACGGTCAAGCTCATGGGCACCAGGGGGGAGATCCGCGGTCACCTGGCCAGCGGGGAGATCGACATCTGGGACTTCCGGAGCGGGGAGCGGACCGGAGTTCAGGTGGAGGGGGGACCGGGACACGCCGGCGGGGATCAGGGACTGATGCGCGCTTTCCTGGAGCGAACCAGTCGGCTGGTGCGGGGCGAGGCGCCGGCGCAGGCGTTGACCTCGCTGGAGGAGTCCGTGGACAGCCACCTGATGGCACTGGCCGCCGAACGGGCGCGCCGGGAGGGAAAGGTGGTGAACCTGGACTCCCTCAGGGGGGGGCTGGGCGCCCGGCTGGGCATCCAAACTACGCATTGAGGCAGCGCCCGAAGGAGGGTAGATTGTCGGCGATGGAGACGGGCCCGGCAGCGGAGGCTTCTGGTCGCCCGGGGCGGACTGCTGGGGCCCGGGGTGGCCCATGAAGGTATGCTTGTACTTGGAGTCGAGCGGCCTACTGTCGCGCTCAGGACTTCACAGCGCTTATCGAAACCACTGTCGGGCATTGACGCTAGCTCAGCTGGACTACACCACCGACCCCAACGGTCCTCATGACCTGCTGCACCTGCATTGGTTTGGCCCCCGCTCGGTGCGGCTCCTGGCCCGGGCCAAGCGAAAGGGGATCCCGGTGGTGATCAGCACCCACTCCATCGGCAAGTACGACTTCACGGGGGGGTTCACGGGGACGTCCTTGCTGGCCCCCGCTTACCAACAGCTCCTGCACGGCATCTACCGGCGGGCCGACGCCCTGTTCGCGCCGTCGAGGTTCGCCCAGCGAGTGCTGGCCGAACAGGGTCTGGGGCCGGTGTACGTGGTCAGCAACGGCGTGGACCTGGCACGGTGGCAGGGATGTGACCAGCGCCGCCGAACCTGGCGCGACCGCCTCCGGCTCACCGGCTTCACCGCGTACTGCGCGGGAAACGTCCTGCCCAGAAAAGGAGTGCTGGAATTCATCGAAGTGGCCAGGAGACTCCCCCGGCATGAGTTTCTCTGGTTTGGGCAGCGGTGGGGGCCGCTGGCCTTCTACCCCCGTATGGAGCGCGCCATCCGGCGGGCCCCGGCCAACGTCCGGTTCGTGGGGTTCGTGGACAAGCCGGAGGCGGCCTATGACGCGTGTGACCTGTTCTTCTTCCCCACTGCGGGCGAGAGCCAGGGGCTGGCCTGTCTGGAGGCGGCGGCCCTGGGTAAGCCGCTGGTGCTGCAGGACGTGCCCGCTTTCTCCGAGCTGGGGTCGGGCAAGGACTGCCTCAAGGGATCCACGGTGGACGAGCACTGTGCCCACATCGCGGCCGTGTCCGCCGACGCGGAGCTGCGGGACAGGCTCGCCCAGGCCAGCCGCAAGCTGGCGCGGGAACACGATCTGGCCCGGGTGGGGAGACGGCTGGCCGAGCTGTACGCTCTCGTCATGGCGGGAAAGGAGGAGGCGTGCGCCCGGTGGTGAGCGTGGTGATCCCCACGCTGAACGAGGAGGAGAACATCCACCGGTGCCTCCGCGCCCTCGCCGACCAGACATTTCAGCAGTTCGAGGTGCTGGTGGTCGACGGGGGGTCCACGGACGGGACGGTCGCGGTGGCCGAAGCGGGCGGGGCTCACGTGCTCACGCTGCAGGAGCGGGGAATCGCCCGAGCGCGCCAGCTGGGGTTCCAGGCAGCGCGGGGGGACATCGTGGCCTCCACGGACGCGGACGCCGTCCTCCCCCCCCAGTGGTTGGAGGCCATCGTAGCTGTCTTCGCGGACCCCGCGGTGGTGGCGGTGTTCGGCACCACCCGGTTCAGTGGGGCCAAGGACGTGGGAGGGGCGATCCTGAGGGCGTGGCAACGACTTCACCACCTGGTGGGCTGTCCCATGTTGCTGGGTCCCAACTCGGCCGTGCGCCGGGAGGCGTTTCACGCCGCGCGCGGGTTCCTCGAGCCGGGGGGGACCCTGCCGTGCGCCTACCCGGAGGCGGACGACTTCCTCCTGGGCCTGAAGCTCAAGCCGTTGGGGAAGGTGCTGTTCCTGCCGCGGGTCTGCGTGGTGGTGTCCGCCCGGCGGTTGACGGTGGGCAGCTTCCCCCGCCAGTTCGCCCTCTACGCTCGGCGCTACCTGCAGATCCTGTTCTGGCACTGGAGCGGCAAGTTGCGACCCGATCGAGGTGTGGGGTATGAACAGGCTTGAGCTACTGATCGTCGCCTGGGACGGGGCCGACTATGCCTTGGTGTCGCGCTGGTTGGAGGCCGGGCTGTTGCCCAACCTGCGCCAGGTGCTGGCAGGGCGATCGTTGGTTCCCCTGCGCAGCACCTTGCCCCCGATAACCGCCACCGCCTGGGCCAGCTTTCACCTGGGGGTCAATCCGGGGAAGCACGCCATCTTCGACTTCGCCACCTACCGGCCCGGGGCCCCCATGCGGCTGGTCAGTTCGCGCGATCTGCCCGGCCCCACCTTCTGGGAGCTGGTCTCCCGCCAGGCACCGGTGGGCTTCCTCGGGTTCCCCTTGGGCTACCCCGCGCGGCGGCTGGGCGGCGGGTTCTGGGTCCCGGGGTTCCTGGCCCCGCGGGGAGCGGCGTCCTGGCCGCCGGACGCCATGAACGTGGTCCACCGGGCCGCCCCCGGCTACGCGTTCAACCCGCCCGCCTGGCGGCCGGGCGGGGCGTGGGCCGGGGAGCTGGTGGGGCTGGTGGAGGCGAAAACCAAGGCCGCGCTGGCCCTGGCCGAGGCCTACCGGCCGGCCCTGCTGGGAATACACTACCAGGCCACCGACGCGGTGCAGCACTTCTTGTGGGGGCAGGAGGCAGTTGAACAGGTGTTCGCGGCCGCCGACCGGTCGCTGGGGCGTTTGGTGGACCGGCTGTCGCCGAAAGCGTTGCTGCTGGTCTCCGATCACGGCATGGGGCCGCTGCGGTGGGACCTGCACCTCAATTCCTGGCTGCTGGACAACGGATTTCTCGCCCTGCGGCGCCGGTTTTCCACCAAGCTGCGCCACCTTCTCTACCGGCGGGGGCTGGTGCTGCGCCGGTTCCAGCGGGTCGGCGAGCGCATGTCCGCGCTGCTGGCCGAGGTGGGGATCAAGCCTGACGTGGGCGCATTCTGGTACCGGTCGCTTTCGGGGACCGGCGCCTTCTTGTCGCTGGAAGACGTGGACTGGCCGCGCACAGTGGCCTTCTCTCCCGGCGGCATGGGGGCGGTGTCGCTGTCCGGCAACGGCGCGGCACGCCGGGCACTGGAGGCGGCGCTGGGCGAGCTCCGCAGCCCGGACGGTGATCCGGTGGTGGCCGAGCTGTATCGAGCCGACGAGGTCTACTGGGGCGACCGGGTGGCCGCATCCCCGCACCTGCTGTTCCTGACCCGGGGGATGGAGGTGCTGCCGGTGAGCCACCGCCTGTTCCTCAACAACGACAGTTTCTCCCCGCCGAGCGTGCCCGCCCATCATCGGATGCGGGGGATCCTTGCTGCAGCCGGCCGCCCCCCGTTGGGTTCCCACCGCGAGACGTTCATCTGGGATGTCGCCCCTGCCGTGCTCGACCAGTTCGGCCTTGCCGTGCCCGGCCACATGGAGGCCGCTCCCCGACCCGGGAGGCGAGGGACGGATGTCCCTTGACAGGGCGATTTGCGCCAAGTGTACTCCCCTGGGAGCAACGCGCCGCCTGAGCTGCACCGGCGCGGAGGGGACTAGGAAGCTACCATGAATAGGGGTGGCGGCTCGGGCCGCCTGTCACCATCATGAAGACGAGTCGGGTGCTGCTCATCTCAACGCTTCTCATGAGCGGGGTCGGGCTGTTCGGGGCCCTCATCTACATCAGCGGCCCGCGCCAGGTGTTTCACAGCCTGACTCAGGCCGGGCTGCCGGGCTTCCTGGCCGTGTGGGGCAACGTGTTGGGGGCGCTGGCCGCCTGGTTGGTCAGCTGGTCAGTGCTTCTGCGGGCGTGCGGGATCGCCCAGCCGTGGGCATTCTTGGGCAGCGCGCTGTTGGCCGGGTTCTCCATCAGTTACCTCACCCCGTCCATGTACCTGGGCGGGGAGCCGGTGCGCGCCTACATGGTAGCCACGCGGGCGGAGGTGCCCATGGCCCAGGTCATGGCCACCGTGGTGGTGGAGCGGATGCTGGCCGGGCTGTCACTGTTCTTCTTCGCCTCAGTGGGCGGGTTCTTCGCTTTGATCTCCCCGCGGCTCACCCTGGCCGACAAACAGGCAGTGGGCATTGGGCTGGGGTTGGTGGCCGTGCTGCTGCTCCTGGGCGTCTTCTCATTCAGCTACAGTTGGCTGTCGCGGATCATCCGGCTGGCGGCGCGGGTGCTGCCCGGTCGCGGGAGGCTGCTGCGGGCAGCCAGCAAGGTGGCGGAGACCGAACAGGAGATCCAGCTGGCATTCACCGTACGGTTCAAGTTCACCGCCCTGGCCTTCCTGTTTCAGATGCTCACCGTGTTCTTCAACTACCTACGCCCCCAGGTCTTCTTCTACTTCGCCAAGCGGACGGCGTTCACCGTGCCCCAGCTGTCACTGTATTTCACCCTCAACTCCTTCCTCACTGCCTTCCTGTGGATCACGCCAGGTGGCATCGGGGTGGCTGAGGGGGGGCGCATCGGCATTTTCTCGCTTTTGGACATCACATCCGGTGAGGCCATGGCCTACTCCGTTGCCTACCGGTTCGTGGAGCTGATCCTGGCGGGGCTTGGTCTGACCGTCCTGCTAAGGCGAGGGCTCCTGCGGATGGCCCGGGGAAGGGAGCCTGCTCAGGGGAAACTGTCACCACAGGGAGGGAGCGGAGATGACTAGACGCGGTTGGTGGCTGTTGTTGGCGCTGGGCTGGGGCCTGGTGGCGATGGGCCAGTCGGACCTAACCGAGTTTCCGCCTGGGACCACGGTCATGGCCTGGTCACTGCAGGGTCAAGATGTCCCCCGGGAGCAGATGCTCCGGCTGGCAGTGGAAAGCCGCGCGACCGGGGAGTTCCGGGTGGAGCTGGCCGTGGAGGCAGTGGGCACGCCGGAGGAACTGGGCGCCCTGGGGTTCTTGGGTTCGGCCTTCTACCTGCAGTCGGCGGGAACCGACCTCGACCTGGCGATCTTCCTGTCCCTGTTCCGGCGGCGGGAGGTGCTGGAGGTGGGTGAGGTCTACCAAGTGGGCGGCGGACAGTTCCATGTGGAGCGGACGGCGGAGATCGCCGAGATCACCTGCCTGGTGGGGAGCTACCGCTCCCCGGCCCGACCGGGAGCGGAGGTGGGGCTGGGGATAGCCCTGTCCGATCCCGTCTACTTTCCGCCCCTGCTCCGCCTGACCGAAGACGGGCGAGTCACCTTCCACATGCAGCTGGTGGAGTACAGTCGACCGTGATCAGTTGCCTGCTGAGGTTGGCAGAGGTCAGCAAAACCTACCGGATGGGGGCGGTGGACGTCCACGCCCTGCGCGGCGTGTCCCTGTGCGTGGAGCGGGGCCAGTTGCTGGGGATAATGGGCCCTTCCGGATCCGGGAAGTCGACCTTGCTTCACATCGCCGGGCTTCTGGACGTGCCCACCTCGGGTCAGGTGTATTGGGAGGGAGATGAGGTTACCTCATTGCGGGCGGGGCGGCTTGCCGAGCTGCGGGGGAGGAAGATCGGTTTCGTCTTCCAAACGTTCAACCTGGCGCCCACCCTGACCGCCTTGGAGAACGTGGAGCTTCCGCTGGTGTTCCAGGGCGTTCCCCCGCGGGCGCGCCGCCGGCGGGCACGTGAGCTGCTCGGCCAGTTGGGCTTGACCGACCGGGCAGGGCATCGGCCCACCCAGCTATCCGGCGGGCAGCAGCAGCGCACCTCGTTGGCCCGCGCGCTGGCCTCCGACCCTGATCTCATCCTGGCCGACGAGCCCACGGGCAACCTGGACACGCAGGCCGGGAGGGAGATCCTGGCCCTGCTCAGCGGGCTGCAAGCGCGGGGGCGGACGGTGGTGGTGGTGACCCACGACCCCGATGCCGCGGCCGTCGCCCAGCGGATTCTGCGCATGCGCGACGGCCGTATCCTGAACGGGAGCAGCCAATGACCTGGGATCTGTTCAAGCTGGCCGTGCGCAACATCCTGCACCGGCGGCTGCGGTCCTGGCTCACCGTAATCGGCATCCTCATCGGGACGGCGGCGGTGGTGGCCCTGATCTCCATCGGGCAAGGGCTGGAGAATACCATCACCTCACAGGTGGAGCGGATCGTGGGTTTCAACACCCTGCTGGTCACCCCGCAGGGGCCGGGCTTCAATGCCCGCATTCCCGTGGACCCCCAACGCCTCCGGGAGCTGCCCGGGGTGCAGGACGCGGTGGCGGTGCGCAGCGAGACCGCCTACGTGGAGTGGCCCCAGGGCAAGGGGTTCTTCACCGTCACCGGCTATGAACCGGCCATGGAGGAGTTCGCGGCTGAACTGGGCTTGGAGTTGGCCAGCGGACGGGGGCCCACCGCCTCCGGTGAGGTGGTCATGGGGGCGGGCGCGGCCCGCAACATGGCGGCGGGACTCGGCGACACTATCCACATCGAAGGGAAACCATTCAGCGTGGTGGGCGTGTTGGCCGACCAGGGCGACGGCGGCCAGGGGATGGCGGGCGGGGTGGAGGTGGAGAACGGGCTGTTTGTGCCCTATGCAGACCTGGTGACCTTGTTCCCCGGCCCGCAGCTGGCGCAGTACGCCATCGTCAAAGTAGCCCCCGAGGCGGACGTGGCCGCAGTGCAGGCGGAGTTGGAGCGGGCGATGATTGAGCTTGGGGGCGACTCGGCGGAGGTCATCGGGTTCGAGGACATCACCCGCCAGATCAGGACCGTTCTGTCCGGGGTCCAGGCCTTCCTGGCCGGCATCGCCGGCATCTCCATTCTCGTGGGCGGCATCGGGGTCATGAACACGATGTACATGGCGGTATTGGAACGCACTCGCGAGATCGGGGTGATGAAGGCCGTGGGCGCCAAGGGGCGGCACGTGTTGTGGCTGTTCTTGTTCGAGTCCGGCCTCATGGGCCTGGTCGGCGGTTCGCTCGGCTTGGCGACGGGGCTGGGCCTGGCCCAGCTGGCGGTGCTGGTGGTGGGCCGCCTGTTCGACATCGCGGGGACCTTCTGGGCTGCGGTCACCCCAGGCCTGGTGATTGGAGCGTTGGCGTTCTCGTTCGGGGTGGGCGCGCTGTCCGGCGTCCTCCCCGCCCGCCGGGCGGCCCGGCTGCCCCCGGTGGAGGCGCTGCGCTACGAGTGAGCTGATCCGGACGGAGAGCCCAGCAGCCCGGCCAACGCCCCCAGCGCGATTCCCATCACCAGGCCGAGTGCAGTGGCCAGCGTTCCGCCGGTGAGGAACGCCGGCATGACCTGGCGCACCGCCGGCTCCCCTTGGGCCCACGCCCAGCAGCCCCAATAGCAGGCGAGATAGATGCCGGCCCCCAGCAATCCGGCCAACGCCCCCAATCCCAGATAGGGGATGCGGAGCGTCCACTCGCGGACGCCGGCGGTCCGCAGCACCGCGATGGCCTCAGCCCACCCCAGGCCCAGCTTCATCAGCGCCCACCGTCCCAGCCACAGGGATCCACCCAGGGCGATGACCAGGCCGGCCAGGGCGAAGATGCGGGCCACGGACGGGAGCCGCGGGGGCGGGGTCACGGTGCGTTGCACCAACCGGACGTCCTCGATTCCCTCCAGTGCGCCGAACCTCTGCTGAACCTGACTGCGTGCCCCGGGCTCGGCCAACCGCACCACCAGGGCGCGGCCCTCGGTGGAGACAGGTTCCTCCTCCCCGGAGAAACGGAAGCTCACCTGGTCCACCTCTTCCCAGGACCAGACCTCCCAACCCAGCTGGTTGACGTCCTGCTCGGACAGCCGGGTCGACAGCGCCCCCACCAGGAACACCTGAGTGTAGGGCCGCGCCTCGGGCTGATCGGCGGGGAGCAGAACAAGCGCGGTTCCGGCCAGCAGCACGCTCGCCACCGCCGCCGCCCACGCCAGGAACGCGCTCCACCGCCGCAGCCCAGCCTTGACTCCCTCCCACAGCAGGAAGCCGATTCCGGCCTTCATGGGTTCACCCCGTCGCGCAACCTGACCACGCGCCACGGCGACCCCTCGCCGGCCTCCGCAGGGAAGCCGTGCCGGGCCGGGAGGTTGACGTCCCGGGTGGTGGCCAGGATGGCGGTGTTCGCCCGGTGCACGCGGGACAGAGCCTGGACCAGCTCGTCCTGGGCCCGCAGGGGCAGGTCCCGAAATGGATCATCGCACAGCAGGACCGTAGGTTCAGGGCACAGGGCCAGAGCGAGCGCCAGCCGGCGCCGATCCACCTCCCCCAGCTCGCCGGCCACCTGATCCTCCAAGCCCACCAAGCCGGCCAGCTCCAGCGCGCGGTCCCGCTCGTCTGCAAGTTCTTCGCCGGTCAGGCCCAGAGCGCGCAGCTTGAACGCCAGGTTGTCGGCCACTGTGCGGCTGCTCAGCACAACGGGTTCCTCCGGCACGTACCCCACCCGACGTCGCAGCTCGGCCACCTTGCGCCGGGACAGGCGGGCCACGTTCCGCCCGATGAGCAGGATCTGTCCGCCGGTCGGGGTCAGCTCCCTGAGGATCAGCCGGAGCAGCAGCGTCTTGCCGGATGAGGGCGGCCCGACCACGAACACGAAGCCGTCGCGGGGCACCCCAAACGACAGATTGTCCAAGATCAGTACCCCGTCCTCGGTCGAGAAGCGAAGCTCCGAAACCTGAATGGCTACCTGCATCGTCCGACGAAGAACCGCTCCTTTCCCGCGAGATCTCGTTCCACGCTCGTTTCTATCAGATATCCCTGGTGGTGGGCAAACTGTTGCACGTCTCTCCCCTGGCGGTGATCGATCTCCAGCATGATCCACCCCCCGGGCAACAGGTGGGCCGGCGCCTGGGCCAGGATGCGGTACACCGCCTGCAAACCGCGCGCTCCGCCGTCCAGTGCCAGCCGCGGCTCGTAGCACCGTATCTCCGGGGGAAGGCCGTCAAGCTCGTTGCGGGGCACGTATGGAGGGTTGCTTACGATCAAGTGGAACTTCCCGGTCACGGCAGAGTACCAATCCGACCGGCGCACCTCCACCCGGTCGGCCACTCCCAGCGCCCGGGCGTTGTCTCGAGCGCAGCGGCGGGCCCGCGGGCTCAGATCCACCGCCACCACCCTGGCGTCCGGGCGCGCCCGGGCCACCGCCACCGCCAGCGCACCACTCCCGCACCCCAGGTCCAACACGCGGGGCGGCCCGGACAGAGCCCTCAACACCTCCGCCGCCCGCTCGGCCAGCTCCTCCGTCTCCGGGCGGGGCACGAACACCCCGGGGGCGACGCGGAGCTCGAAGTCGAGGAACCCAGTGCGCCCGGACAAGAGTACGGTGGGCACGCCGCTGGCCCGGGCGGCCACCAACCGCCGCAGCCGGCCCCGCGCCCACCGGGGCAAGTGGCCGGAGGCATGCACCGCCGACCACGGCTCCTGCGCCGCCAGCTCCACCAGTCGGCGGGCCTCCCGCCAGGGGGAACCCACCCCGGCCGCGGCCAGCGCCTCCCCCGCTGCGGTCAACGTCTCCCGGTGCATGCCGCCCTCCGTCGCCCGCGTAGCGAACACCCGGCCACCAGGCGTACAATGCAAACACAAGGTCTCGAGTCCGCATTGTAGCCAAAAAGGAGGTCGTGGGTGCTCAGCAAAGGCGTGAAGACGGCGATCTTACTCGCCGTGACGGCCAGTCTAGGGGGGTGTGCCTTCCTGGGCGGCGAGCAGACGGAGGTGGACTTCTGGCAGCCAGTCATGTCCCCCGACCAAACTCGCGTGGCCTACGTGGCCAAGGGGGAGAACAGTTACGAACTCTTCGTCTTGGATCTGGATGCGGCGGAGGAGCGGCAGCTCACCAGCAATGACCGCGATGAAGTCTACCCCTCGTGGTCGCCCGATGGGGCCGAACTGGCCTACATGACCGCTCAGGAGAAGGACAACTGGGACATCTTCACCGTCGACGTGGAGACTGGGGAAGTGTTCCGGGTGACTCAGGATCCGGCGGCCGACGTCAACCCCTCCTGGTCGCCCAGCGGCGAGATCGTGTTCAACTCCAACCGGGGCGATCGGTGGGGGATCTACGCAGTTCAGCCCGACGGTTCCGGACTGCGCAGGCTCTCCTTCGATCGGCCGGAGCCAGAGGAGGACTAGTAGCGGACATTCAGGCCACCGCAGTCGTCCTGGGGGCAGGCCGGGGTACCAGGTTCGGCGGGCGGGAGGAGGGGAACAAGGTGTTCGCCCTCCTGGGGGGAGCGCCGGTCCTGCTTCGCGCCCTGGCGGCGTTCGCCCGCGTTCCCCAGGTGGTAGAGGTGGTGGTGGTGGGGCAACGGGGCCACGCGGCGCGGCTGAGGGAGCTGACAGCCGGGTTGTCCCTTCCGGTCCGCGTGGTCACCGGCGGCCCCCGGCGGCAGGACTCCGCCTGGGCCGGAGTGGCGGCGGCCAGCCAGGAGCTCGTGCTGGTGCACGACGCGGCCCGCCCGTTGGTCTCCCCGGCGCTGATCCGCCGCGTGTTGGCGGCGGCCGGCGAACACGGGGCCGCAGTCCCGATCTTGCTGGTGCCGGACACCGTCCGCTACGTTGACGGGCGCGGGTTCCTGCGCGCTGGCGAGGTGGACCGGGACGGCTTGGTCCAAGTGCAGACCCCCCAGGGTTTCCGGCGCCGACTGCTCCTGGCGGGCTATGAGGAGGCCCAGCAACGGGGGCTCAGCCTGCCCGACGACGCGGCCGCCGTGCTTGCCTTGGGCCAGCCGGTGGCCGCCGTCCGCGGCGAACCGTGGAACCTGAAGATCACCCGCCGGGAGGACCTAGCCTGGGCGCGACGGTTCATGGCTGCCCAGCCAGCTGCCCGCGGCGCCGGCGAAGCTGGGGGAGAACAATCCCCGCCAAGATCAACACAGCGCCCAGAATCTGCGCCCCCCGCAGGGCCTCCCCCAACGTGATCCAGCCCAGCAACACCGCGAATGCCGGTTCAGCTGACAGGACCACGGCGGTGTAGGCCGCGGTGGACCGGCGCTGAATCCACGACAGCAGAAAGAACGCCAGCGCGGTGGCCAGGGCGCCGGTGATGACGATCGCGCGCCAGGTCGCCGCTGACAGAGCCAGGTCGGGCTGTTCCCACAGGAACGTGCCGATCAGCGACAGCACCGCCACCACTGCCAGCTGAGCGGGCAGCAAGGTCAGGAAGTCCCCGGCTTTGGTATACCGGTCCAGCAGCACGATGTGGGCGGCGAAACACACCGCGCAGGCCAGCGTCAGCAGGTCACCGAGCCCGGTGGGCCCCAGCGGCTCCCGTCCCCCCATCACCAACAGCGCCAGCCCGGCGGCGGCCAGCAGCGTGGCCAACCACATGCGACGGCCGGTTGCCTGCCCCACCAGGCGCGCCAAGACGGGGACCAGCACGACCGACAGGCCGGTGATCAGGCCGGACTTCTGCGCTGTGGTGTATACCAGGCCCCAGGTCTGGAAGAAGTACCCCCCGAACAGGGCCAGGCCCAGCACCCCGCCTCGGGCCCAGTCCTCGGCGCGCCGCCCCCCCAGCCTGCCGGCCAGCAGCAGTGCGGCCAGACCGGTGGCCAGCGAGAAACGCAGGGAGAGGAACCAGAACGGGCCCACCTCCCCCATCCCTTGCTTGACCAGGGTGAACGTCCACCCCCAGATGGCGGCCACCACCAGCAGGAAGACTGTCCTCATCGCCGGTCACGTTGGCCCCGACCAGTCGCCATAGGCTGCGGGCGTGCCCATAGGGCGTGGCCCGTCCTGCGGGGCTAGACCACTACCTGCAGTGCTCCAGGGCAGAGTTCGACACAGAGCTCGGCGACGGTCTCGGGAAGGAGCTCCCCGTCGACGTGGACGGGGACCGGCCGGTCCGCGCGGATGGCGAAGTTGCGCGTGCGCCTGGCGTGCACCCTCTTCAGGCGCAAGTACGAGCCGTCGCGCGTGCGGGGCAGCACGGCGAACCTCACCAGCCGGCCGTAGTTTCCCAGCAGGGACACATCCAACAGCCCGTCGTCCAACAACGCCTCCGGCGCCAGGTGGAATCCCCCGCCGGCGAACGGGCCGTTCATGACGGCCGCGGTGAGGATCTGGCCGGAGTAGGACCAACCGTCCGCCTCAACGATCACCGAGAAGGGACGGAACCTGATGATCTCCAGGATGGTGGTCAGTAGGTACCCGGTCTCCCCGTGGAGGAAGCGCAGCCTGCCGTAGTCTTTGGCGATCTGCCCGTCGATGCCCATCCCCAGAGAGTTCAGATAGTAGCGCCCCGCCGCCCTTCCCACGTCCACCGCCCGAGCTCGCGCCCGGGCAATCCGCCGCGCCGCCGCGGCCACGTCCCGCTCGATCCCCAGGGCGCGGACGTAGTCGTTCCCCGATCCCACAGGGATGATTCCCAGTGCGGTGTCAGTTCCCATCAAGGACTGGGCGACCTCATTCACGGTCCCGTCGCCGCCGGCGGCCACCACGCACTGGGCCCCGGCCGCCGCCGCCCGCGCGGCGAGCTCGGTGGCATGCCCGGGCCCCTCGGTCCGGTCCAGCGTGAACTCAACCCGGGCCTGGTCCAACGCGGCCCGGATCTCTCCCTCCCGCTTGCCCGCCTGATTCCGGTCCGCGGTGGGGTTCAAGACGACATGCACTTTGTCCACGTTCACCTCGTCTTACCTTTCGACTGGACAGGAACAGCCAACGCAGATGGTCGGGGCGACTGGATTCGAACCAGCGACCTCCTGCTCCCAAAGCAGGCGCGCTGCCAGGCTGCGCCACGCCCCGCCGAGCCGGAGGATTATAGGTTTCCCCGCTTTGGACTGCAAAAACCTAATCCCACCCGCTGCAGCCCGGGAAGTGAGACGCGGGCCGACCAGTGGCCGGCCCGCGTTACACCATCCCTGCCTACCCTTAACGGCGGCCGCGGCCGCGAGGCGGCCGGCGCTTACGCGCACACTCTCGGCAATAAACCGGACGGTCGTCCTTGGGCTCGAAGGGAAGCTCCTTGATTTCCGTGCCACAGTCGGCACAGTGCAACCCCAGGTGGCTCACATCGTACATCTTCCTCTGCTCTGCCATCGTCTCTCCTTTGTAGGCCGGCCGAGCCAGCGAGCCGGGCCCACAGTATGTTGATCTCACTCTACACCCGAAGGGGAGAAAAAACGAGGGACATTGATCCCCCGTCCCCGCCTCCTTAGAATGTGCCCGGAGGGATGTCCGAACGGTAAGGAGCCGGTCTCGAAAACCGGTACGGCCCTAACGGCCTTCGGGGTTCGAATCCCCGTCCCTCCGCCAGCGCCCGTAGCTCAGGGGACAGAGCGCTGCCCTGCGGAGGCAGAGGTCGCAGGTTCAAATCCTGCCGGGCGTACCAGGCTCCGCAAAGTTACTCAAGTGTATTCACGACCCTTTTCCCCGCCCAGGACCCCCCCGCTGTCACCCCCAGCGAGCCGGCTGCCCCGGCGCTCCCCCGGGAGTAGACGCGATGAAGTGCCCCACGGAAACTCCACCCGCCGCGGCTTCGCCACAAGCCCAACATCCCAGCGGCGACATCAGAAGTAGAGCCCTCAGCCCACAGCAGGTTCGGCGTCCCCATGCGAATGTGTCATCGCAAGATCTGAACCCTACGCTCTAGTTGCAAGATCTCAGCCCTACGCTCTAGCGGCAATTCCCGTGAAGTCCCCTAGCTTCCGGCCCCGCGGTTCGTGCCTCTCTAGCGGACGAGCCTGGGGTCACGTCCCGCCAAGTGGTGTAGATTGGGTTCCTCCTTCTACACTGAGATTTCCCCAAAGGGACCCTCTGGTGCCCTCTCCGTCAAGGTTTCCTTGCTCCCCCTACCCACAGGGCATACCGCCCTCACCCCACCGGATCTACACCACGTCCTGGGACTATATCCGGGTGGAACGGGAAGTCAGAAAGGGGCTGTATGAAGCCACGTTCTCTGCAGTCCGGTTCAATCCCCCGGTGCGGGAGGTGTATCTGCGGCTAAAGGCCAGAGGGAAGCCGGAAAGGGTGGCCCGGGTGGCGGCTGCGCGGAAGCTACTGCTGATCGCCCATGCTATCTACAACACTGGCGAACGGTTCAACCCAGTGCAGGAGGTATGCCCTTGACCTCCAGTACAGCATCTGACGCCTATGCTAGGTGGTGTCGGATTCAACATGGAGCTGGGCTGCCTCAGTGCTTCAGTGGGGT
>JBNGCS010000019.1:0-23988 GCA_049975705.1 Candidatus Bipolaricaulaceae bacterium
TCAGAGCTGGCCACCGCGTTTGACTGGGCGCCCAGCGGCTGGCCCATGGCCTTCTCAGCGGAGCTGGGCGCCGACCGCACCCGGGAGGAGTCCCCCGCCCCGGCGACCGATCACCGCACCCGGGAGCTGGCGGTGGGCCTGAGCGGGGGCCAGCCTCCGCTGAGCTTCTCCCTGTGGGGGGAATGGACCCTGGAGGAGGACTTGGCTGCCGACCGTGCCTTCTCCACCTTGGCCTGCCAACAGGAAATCTTCTTGGAGCTGACTGGGGCGGAGGCCAGCCTGACCTTCTCCCAGTCGGCCACCTACGATCAGGACATGGCGCTGGTCTCGCATTGGGCGGAGGCCCGGGCCACGGTGTGGAACACGTCCTCCCCCCATCAGGTGCGCCTGGAGTGGGGGCAGGGGCGGGATGGTGGGGAGCTGGACGTGGGGCTGTCTCTGGTCCTGTCGCCGACCCTATCTCTGGAGCTGTCCGCCCGCGGGCGGTGGGACGGCGCCGGGGGAGCCACCGAGCTGGAGTTGGGCGGTGGAGCGGCCTACGAGCTATCTTGGCCGGCCCCGTTCCTCCCGGCCCGCGGTTGGGTGGAGGGGGTGATATTCCTGGACCGAGACGGGGACGGACAGGGCGGCGATGAGGAGGCGGGGGTGGCCGGGGCGGTGGTGGCGGCAAACGGCGTGCGGGCATCCAGTGACCAGGACGGCCGCTTTCGCCTGCCCCCGTTGGCGCCGGGGCAGTACTCGCTGGATCTGGAGCGGTTGCCGCCGGGCTTGCAGGCCCAGGTGGACTTCCCCCTGGTCGTGGAGGTGGAGGTGGGCCGGCGCACGCGGGTGGACATCCCCTGCCGGCAGCTGGCCGCGATTCGCGGGGTGGTGTTCGCCGATCAAGACCAGAGCGGCGCCCGGGAGGCCGGCGAGCCGGGGCTGGCCGGCGTGAGCGTGGTCGCCGTCAGGGCCGGTCAGGAGATGGGCCGGGCGACCACTGGCGCCAGCGGACAGTTCACCTTCCCAGAACTGGAGGCGGGGGAGTACACGGTCCAGCTGGTGGCCGACACCCTGCCTGAGCGCTACCGGCCCACCACCCCGGAGTGGGTGGAGGTGAGCCTCACCGGCGGAGACAGTGTCCAGGTGGCATTCGGCGCCTGGCGGCCGCCCCGGCCGGTGGTACTGACCTACCAGCCGCCCGTGGCCGAGTTCGAGTGGCGCCCGGTGCGCCCTGCGGCCGGGGAGCCGGTGGCCTTCGATGCCTCTGCATCTAGCGACCCGGACGGCAAGATCATCTCCTACGCGTGGGACTTCGACGGCGATGGAGAGCCGGAGGGCAGGGGCCAGCAGGTGGAGTGGACCTTCCCCGCCTCCGGGGTCCACTGGGTGACCCTCACGGTGACCGACGACGACGATTTCCAGGACGCCCGCAGACAGCCCGTGGAAGTCACGTCGGCGGATCAGTGATCATCCCCGCTGGGGCGGGAAGTAGGTGGGGCGGGAGAACAGGTCGCGGGCGCGCCAGAAGTACTCCCCGCAGGAGATGACCGCCAACGCCACCGCCAGGTACAGAAAACCGTCCCTGAACACCTCCCCCAGGCTTCCCATGCCGAAGTACCGGGTGGCCAGGATGAACAGTACCAGCCCGATGTGGGACAAAGTCTTGGCCTTGCCCAGGGTGGAGGCGGGGATGACCACCTGCTCGGCCACCGCCAGGATGCGCAGCCCGGTGACCAGGAATTCGCGGGCCAGGATGACCACCACCGGGACGGCGGTGAGCTCGCCCAGCTGGACGAAGGAAACCAGTGCAGCGGCCACCAGAATCTTGTCGGCGATTGGGTCGGCGAACTGGCCGAACGGGGTCACCTGTTTGAGGGACCGGGCCAGGTAACCGTCCACAGCGTCGGACGCGGCCGCCAGGGCGAAAATGGCCAGGGCCAGGATCTTGAACACGGTGCCCTCGGCGAACAAGAAGTACATGAACAGGGGGATGGCCAGGATGCGGGCCACGGTGATCTGGTTGGGAATCGTCCAGGTCATGTGGGTCAAACTACCATCCGGCCGGGGGGTTGTCAATCCACTACCCGGTGCCGGCGGGCGGGGCCGGGCACCGCCCGAGTCAGCTAGGGTAAGGCAGCCTGGACGATGGCCCAGAACTGATCGGGGTCCAAGGAGGCGCCCCCCACCAGTGCCCCGTCGATGTCCGGAAGGGAGAGAAAGCGGTGTGCGTTCTCGGGCTTGACCGAGCCGCCGTACTGGATGCGCACCTGCCGCCCGGGAGAAGCGAACCGCTCGGCCAGCCAGCCCCGGATGCGGGCTGCCATCTCCTGGGCGTCGTCCGGCTCGGCCGGAACCCCGGTGCCGATCGCCCACACCGGCTCGTAGGCGATTACCAGTCGCCGGGGCGGGGGTAGCTCCACCTCCGCCAGGGCGATGTCCAGCTGGCGTCCCACCACCTGCCAGGCCCGGCCAGCGCGCCGCTCCTCCAGTGATTCGCCCACGCACACCACTGGGACCAGGTCTGCCTCCACGGCGGCCCGCACCTTGGCGGCCACCAACGCGTCGTCCTCGCCCAGGAGGCGGCGGCGCTCAGAGTGGCCGCAGATCAGGTAGCCGGCGCCCAGGTCCCGCACTTGGGCCACCGACACCTCTCCCGTGAACGCGCCGCGGGGCTCTGGGCGGGCGTGTTGAGCACCCCAGGCGACCCCGCTGCCCCGCAGCTGGCCTGCGACCGCCTCCAGGCAAGTGGCTGAGGGGAACACCACCAGCTCCACTGCCGAGCGGGTGCCCACCAGCTCGACCAGCCGCCGGCAGTATTCGCGGGCCTCACCAGTCGTCTTGTGCATCTTCCAATTCGCGGCCAGGATGGGCGTGCGCATGGCTCCTCCTTTCTGCATTGACAAGGTCCATCGTAGGAACCTATCATGCCCGCTGCAAGGAGGTGCCGGATGGGGATCACGGTGGGCATCATCGTGGGGCTGGTGGTGCTGTTTCTGGCCAGCGCCATCAAGATCGTGCGGGAGTACGAACGCGGGGTCATCTTCCGTCTGGGCCGCCTGGTGGGCGCGCGGGGACCGGGGTTGTTCCTCATCATCCCGCTGGTGGACAAGATGGTCAAGGTGGACCTGCGGACCATCACCATGGACGTACCCCCCCAGGAGGTCATCACCCGCGACAACGTCCCGGTCAACGTGAACGCGGTGGTGTACTTCCGGGTCATGGACCCGGAAGCGTCAGTGGTGGAAGTGGTGGACCACATCGAGGCGACGCGCCAGATCTCCATGACCACCCTGCGGTCAGTGCTGGGGCGGGCGGAGCTGGATGACATCTTGGCCGAACGTGAGAAGCTCAACCAGCAGCTGCAGGAGATCATCGACGAGCACACCGACCCGTGGGGGATCAAGGTCATCACGGTGGAGATCAAGGATGTGAAGATCCCCACCGACATGCAGCGGGCCATCGCCCGCCAGGCGGAGGCCGAGCGGGAGCGGCGCAGCAAGGTGATCAACGCTGAGGGGGAGCTGCAGGCGGCGGAGAAGCTGCGCGAGGCGGCGGAGATCATGAACCGATCGCCGGCGTCCATCCAACTGAGGTACCTGCAGACGCTGGCCGAGATCGCCACCGAGAACGCCACCACGGTGGTGTTCCCGGTCCCCATGGACCTGCTGGCGGCGCTCCGGGGGCGTAGTCAGCAGTGAGGATCTGCGCGCTGGCCAGCGGGTCGACCGGGAACGCACTGCTGGTGGAGGCGCCGCGGGGCTGGCTGCTGATCGACGCCGGGCTGCCCTGGCGGCAGTTGCGGGCCCGTGCCGCCCGGGCGGGGTTCCGCCTGACGAGGCTGTCCACGGTGGTCATCACCCACGAGCACGCTGACCACGTCCGCGGGCTGTCCCCGCTGGTTCGCCAGGGCGTGGAGGTGTGGGGAAGCGAGGGTACCCTGCGGGCGCTGGGGCTTCCTGGACGGGTGCTGGGTGAGGAACAGGAGCTTTTGGGGCTGAGGCTGCGCCCGTTCGCCGTGCCCCACGACGCCCTCCAGCCAGTGGGGCTGCGGCTGGAGCTGAACGGAACGCGGTTGGGGGTGGCCACCGACCTGGGTCAGGTCACCCCTACGGTGCTGGCTGGCCTGGCCGGCTGTTCCACGGTGGTGGTGGAGGCCAACCACGACCTAGCGCGATTGCTGAGTGGGACCTACCCCTGGCCCCTGAAGCGCCGGGTGATGGGCCCGCGGGGGCACCTGGCCAATGAGGAAGCGGGCCAGGCCCTGGCGAGGATCGCTGCCGGCGGGCTGCGGAACGTGGTGCTGGCGCACCTGTCCCGGGAAAACAACTCCCCGGCGCTGGCCCTGGAGACAGTGTCCCGGGCCCTGGACGGGTGGGGGGGGCGGTTGTACCTGTCTTACCCTGATCGGCCTGGCGCGGTGGTCGCGGCTGCGTAGGGGGCGATCAGGCCCCGCTGGGCGAGTTCCTGCACGATGTACTTGACGGTGTGGCCGGCGGTGTAGCCGCCCCAGTAGGGGACGTGCTTGACCTCGTCGTAGACGACGAGGATGAAGTACTCTGGCTGCTCCCAGGGGAAGAACACGGCCATGGCCCCGATGTAGTGGCCGGCCACGTACCCCTGCCCGGGGATGGCCTTCTCGCCGGTGCCGGATTTGCCGGCCATGGCGAATCCCGGCACGTCCGCCCACTTCCCAGTGGCCCCGGGCTGCCCCACTGCGGACCGCAGGATGTGGCGCAGGGTGGCGCAGGCCTCCGCGGACGCCACCCGGGCCACCGGCTCCGGCGGGCCGGCCACCAGGTGCGGCTGCAGGAGCTGCCCCCCGTTGGCCAGGGCGCAGAAGGCGGCTGCCAGCTGGATGCCACTGGTGGACACGCCCTGGCCGAATGACGTGGTGGCCAGCACCAGCGGGTCCCACGCCTCCGGCGGGCGGAGAATCCCGGCTGCCTCCCCCGGCAGCTCAATTCCCGTGGGCTTCCCGAACCCCATGCGGCTGAGATAGGTGTGGGTCCGCTCCACGCCCAGCCGCTGGGCCACCTGGACCAGCACGGTGTTGACGGACAGGGCCATGGCCGCGGTGAAGGTGACCAGACCGTAGCTCTTGTGTTCGGCGTTGTGGATGGGCACCCCGCCCACCACGATGGGGGAGTCCCCCGAGAAGGTGGTCTCGGGGTCGACCAGCCCTTGGTCCACCGCGGCCAGCCCGATCAGGGCCTTGAACGTGGAGCCGGGCTCGAAGGCGTCGGTGACCGCCCAGGCATGCAGCAGCCCCGTGTCCGGGTCGGCGGGGTCGTAGCGGGGGGCCTGGGCGAGGGCGAGCACCGCCCCGTTGCGGGGGTCCATGACCACCGCGAACCCGCGGTCGGCGCGGAACACGCTCACTCCCTGGCTCAGCTTGTCCTCACAGATCTGCTGGAACTGGGCGTCCAGGGCCAGGCGGAGGTCGGCCCCCGGGGCCCCGGGCCGTTCCACCTGCAGGTCATAGACCCGGCCGTCGCGCCCCCGCAGGAGGTGCAGCCGGCGGGGCTCGCCGCGCAGCAGATCATCGTAGGCCAGCTCCAGCCCCTCCAGCCCCTGTCCGTCCACGCCCACCGCCCCCAGCACCCCGGGGGCCAGCCGGCCGCGGGGATAGCCGCGCTTCCAGGTGTCGATGAACAGCAGGCCGCGCACCCCGAGCTCGTCCGCCCGGGCCTGCAGCCTCTCGCCCTGTTCCATGTCCACCTGACGGGCGATCCAGGTGAAGTACGACTCCCGGTAGACCCGGTCTGCGGCCTCTGCTGCGGACAGGCCCAGTTCCTCCTGCAGCAGGGCCACCAGGACCTCTGGCTTGGTCATGTGGAGGTTGTCCAGGGCGATGGAGTAGGCGGGGATGTCACAGGCCAGCGGCCGCCCGGCTCGGTCGTAGATCGTGCCCCGTTTGGCCGGCAGCTCCAGGACGTCCTCCTGGATGGCCTGGGCGGCGGCGGCCCACCTGTCGTGCTCCAGGGCCTGCAGCTGGATCAGCCTCCCCACCACGGCCAATGCGCCCACGCCCAGGAAGGCGAACGCCACTGCGGCCCGCCTAATGGCCTGCTGTTTCATCTTCCAGGTCGAGGTAGCCGGTCCGGTCGGGGTCGAACGGCCGCATGCCCAGCTCCTGGGCCCGCTCGGCCACCGCCTGAGGGGAGTAGGCGCACTGAACCTGGAATTCCAGGTGCTGGCGCGTGCGCTCAAGCTCCTCCAGGGTGAGCAACACGCGTGCCCGCTCGGCTCGCAGGAAGGTCAGGTGGCAGCCCTGCCACAAGTAGAGGAACACCAATCCGGCGACCAGCGCCCCGCAGCCCACGGCCACCGCGACCCGCAACCAGGGGCCGGACGTGGCCCACGGGCGGGCCGCGGTCCTGGGGAGGGCGACGTCCCACTCAAACGGTCGCATCTTCCCCTCAGGCTAGACCTGACCGCGGCCCGGCATGAGGACAGCTGGCCGAGCCGAAGGCGACTTCGGGCACCCGAGCCGCCCGCAGCTTGGCCGATCGCGCGCGGGGGTTGGCCGCCACCTCCTCCGGCCGGGGGGTGACCGGGCGTTTGGTCACCACGGTCACTCGCCCGTCCGCGGCCCACCCGCGGAACGTGTGTTTGACGATCCGGTCCTCCAACGAGTGGTAACTTATGGCGCACACCACCCCCCCGGGGAGCAGGGCGGCCGCCGCCTGGGCCAGACCGGCCTCCAGAGCACCTAGCTCGTCGTTCACGGCAATGCGCAGGGCCTGGAACGTGCGGGTGGCTGGGTGGATGCGGTGCCGGCCCGGCGGGTAGCACCGGGCCACCAGGCGGGCCAGCTGGCCGGTGGTCTGCACCGGGGATTCGGCGCGGGCGCGGACAATGGCCGCGGCGATCCGCCGGGCATAGCGTTCCTCCCCCAACTCCCGCAGGATGCGGGCCAGCTGCCGTTCGGGGAGGCGGTTCACCAGCGTGCCGGCCGTCACCTCCCCGGCCGGGTCCATGCGCATGTCCAGGGGGCCGTCCTCACGGAACGAGAACCCCCTGGACTGATCGGCCAGCTGCAGCGAGGACATGCCCAGGTCGAACAGGACCCCGTGCACCCCGTGCACCCCCAGCTGTGACAGGGTGGCCTGTAGATCTCGGAAGTCGGCCTGGACGAGCTTGGCGCGTTCGCCGAAGCCAGCCAGCCGCTGCCGGGCGAGGTCCAGGGCGTGTGGGTCTCGGTCCACGCCGATTACGGTGCCCCCGGAGGACAGGAGTTCGCGGGCGTGCCCCCCGGTGCCCACCGTGGCGTCCACGTAGATCCGCCCCCGGCAAGGGCGGAGGTAGGCGACCACCTCCGCCACCATCACCGGCTCATGCAACGGCGTTGATCCAATCCCGGACATCACGAATCGACTCCTCTGCCTCCTCGTGCAGCCGGTCCCGGGCGCGGGCCAATCCCTGCCGCCAGCGGGGGGAGAGCACCCGCTCCCAGCCGGGTTCCCCCACGCAGGGAACCGGGCAGGGCAGCTCCCGCTCGACAAGTGCAACCAGCCCGGCCACCTTCGCCGTCCAGGGTACGGCAAGGAACGGGGTGCCGGCCACCAGGGCCAGCTCCAGGGCGTGGAGCCGACACCCCACCAGGAGAGGGGAGGAGGCAACCGCCGCCAGGGCGAGGGCAGGGGTGGGTGGGCGTAGCGGGGACAGCCCCCGCAGGGCGGGGAGGTCCTCCCCGGCCAGCGCCAGGCCGCGCAAGGGCGCGCCCAGGCGACGGGCGGCTGTCAGAGCCGCCCCGCGGGCGGCCTGCCGGGCTGAGCGCGGCAGGCTGGGGGCCAGGTTCACCAGGACCGGACCGCCGCCTCCCCGGCGGGGCGGGGGCCAGGCGAGCACCGGGTCCCGCCCGGGCCGGACGTCGGCCGCAAGGCGGCTGAGGGCGTAAAGGGAGGGCTGGTCCCGGGCCGAGATGTAATCGGCCCGGGCCAGCGCCCACCGCACCAGCCGGCGCGACAGGGGGTGTGTCATGTCGGCCCCCACCGCGGCCAGGCCCACCGGCCCCTGCGCGGCCGCGGCCGCCACGGCCAACGCGTAGAAGGCCAGCGACCGGCGGGAGGTACGGTCTTGGAACAGCCCCCCGACGAACAGCGTCGGGCCGCGGCCGCGAGGGAGGTGTGGGGGGGCGATTGGCGCACAGCGGACAGGGGCCAGCGCCTGCGTCCAAGTCAAGCGGAGGGCTTCATCGCCCAGGTTGCCGCGGGCGAAGTAGCCGTACAGGCGGACCGCCCGCCGGGGGCACACGTTCAGCCCTCACCCCGGCCGGGGGCGATCGACACCGCCTCCACCACCCGCCGCTGCCAGCTGCCGCTGGCCACCAACCCCAGCGCCAACAGGCCGCTGACCACGTTGCTGGCGGACATCCCCCACCACACGCCGGTGGCCCCCAGACCGGCGGAGAAGGCCAGGCCGTAGCTCAACGGGATCCGCAGCACCCACAGGCGTAGCAGCCCCAACAGCATGGTGGGCACGTTGTGCCCCGCCCCCCGGTAGATGGCGGCGGCCGCGAAGAACGCCCCCAGCAACGGCATGCCCACGGCGAACACCTCGATGAACTGGGCCCCCATGGCGATGACATCTTCCCGCCCGGGGATGAACAGGGCCACCAGTGGGCGCCGCAGGGCCCACAGCAGGGCGGCTTGGGCGGATAAGACGATCAGCAACCCGCCGAACCCCTGGCGTACGACCTGGCGGGCGCGGGCGAACCGTTCCGCGCCCAGGGCCTGGCCCACCATGGTGGACAGCCCCGTGCTCAGCCCATCGGCCACGATGAACACCAGCCCCAGCAGCCGGTCGGCGATGCCGTAGCCGGCCAGCGCCACCTCAGGGTTGGGGAGCCGGCCGATGAGTCCGGTGAGCACCACGAACCCGAACGCCACGCCGGACTGGCCCACTGCGGCTGGCAGTCCGATCCGCAGCGATTTGATGAACCAGCTGGCCCGCGGCCGCAGGTCCGGTGGCCGGATCCGCAGCCCGCTGGTTCCCCGGAGCAGCAGCCCCACACAGGCCATGGCGGTCAGGCCCTGGGCCGCCACCGTGGCGTAGGCGGCTCCGGCGATGCCCAGGCTGGGCACCGGTCCCCAGCCGAGGACCAGCAGCGGGTCCAGGGCCATGTTGAGTACCAGCCCTGCCCCGTTGACCCACAGCGGCGTCCAGGTGTCCCCAGAGGCGGCGAGGGAGAAGTAGAACAGCCCGGGCACCAGCAGGGAGATCAGGCCCAGGAAGATGACTCGCAGGTACACGGCGGCGGCCCCGGCCACCTGCGGTGCTGCCACCAGCAGGGCGAGGAGCCAGGGGGTGGCCAGGTAGCCCAGGCCGCCGAGGAGCAGGCCGGCCCCCACCGCCAGGGTCAGCAGTTGGCCGAGGGCCAGGTGCGCCTCTCGGGCGCGGCCGGCCCCCAGGTACTGGGCCACCAACGCAGTCACCGCCGCCCCCCCGAACCCGGAGGCGAAGGAGATGAGGAACCACATCACCGGCCAGGAGACCTGGATCCCAGCCACCGCCGGTCCGGCCTCGCCGGCCGGGAGGTGTCCGATCCAGAAGGCGTCCGCCAGGTTGTACAGGGTCAGCAGGAGGGAGAACACCACCGCCGGCCCCCCGATGCGGGCCATGACCGGCAGCGGCGCCCCGGAGAGGATTTCCTCGCGCGACGGTGCCTTGATCCGCATGGGGACGAGTATACCGTGGAGGGTGGGGCCTTCCGTACTCCGGGTCTCCCTAAGGCGGAGCGGACCCGCCCCGTGGGTACCCGCTCACCAGCAGGTCTCCCCCCACCTGCTCCACGGTGAGCCCGTCGACCCGCAGGGCGGCCTGCGGGGACGGGAAGCCCGCCCCCCCCACGGCGGACACGGCGGCCCGCCCCCCGAGGATCAACGGGGCGTACAGCAGGTACAGCTTGTTGACCAGGCCCTGGGAGAGGAAGGACCACGCCACCTCCCCCCCGCCCTCCACGAGCACCGAGTCCATCCCCCGCTCCCCCAGCCGCTGCAGCAATGCAGGCAGGGCAACACGTTCTCCATCGCTGGGAAGCTCCCATACCTCGGCGCCGCGGGCGGCCAGCTCCTGCCGTCGGCGGGCGGGGACCCCTGGCCCGGTGGCCACCACCGTGGGGGCGTGGGGCGACAGGACGTTGGCACCGGCTGGCAGGCGGGCGTGGGTGTCCAGCACCACGCGAACGGGGGAGGGGCCGGGAACCTGCCGCACGGTGAGTTCAGGGTCGTCGGCGAGCACGGTGCCGATGCCCACCACCACGGCGGCGTGCCGCCGCCGCAGGCGGTGCCCCTCTCGGCGTGCCTCGGGGCCCGTGATCCAGCGGGCGGCCCCAGTCCGGGAGGCGATCTTCCCATCCAGGGACAGGGCCAGTTTCAGGGCCACCAGGGGCCGACCGGTGGCAATCCAGTGGAAGAAGATCTCGTTCAGCCTGGTGGCTTCCTCCTTCAACACCCCTTCCACCACGCTGATCCCGGCCGCGCGGAGCCTGGCCACGCCGCGGCCGTTCACCAGCGGGTTTGGATCGCGAGTGGCCACTATGACCCGGCGCACGCCGGCGGCCAGGATCCGGTCGGTGCACGGCGGGGTCATGCCTTGGTGGGCGCAAGGTTCGAGGTTGACGTACAGGTCAGCACCTTTCGCCCTGTCCCCCGCCCGCTCCAGCGCCACTGCCTCCGCGTGCGGCCCCCCATAGCCGGCGTGGTGACCCTCGGCCACTACCCTGCCGTCGGCCACCACCACCGCGCCCACCAGTGGGTTGGGGCGGGTGTACCCCTCGCCCAGCCGGGCCAGGTCCAGGGCCCGTCTCATGAACGCTTCGTGCACCCTCCCGCCTCCAGCAGGCGGATGGCAGCCGCGCGGGGGTCAGGCTGACCGTACACGCTCGAACCGGCCACGATTACGTCCGCACCCGCCTCCACCACCCGGCTCACGTTGCCCGGGTTGATCCCCCCGTCTACGGCGATGCACACGGGGCGACCGCCGATACGGGTCCGCAGCTCGCGCACCCGGTCCACAGCCTGGGGCATGAACGACTGGCCGCCGAACCCGGGCTCTACGGACATCACCAGCACCCAGTCCACCCGATCCAGGAAGGGGACCAGGGAGGCCAGCGGCGTGCTGGGCCGCAGGGACAGCCCGGCGCGGCAGCCCAACCCACGCACCGCCTCCAAGGTGGGCCCCACCGGATCCGCCGCCTCCACGTGGAAGGTGATCACGTCGGCGGGGCCCACTTCGAACCGGGGTGCGTACAGGGCGGGCCGGTCGATCATCAGGTGAATGTCCAGCGGGGTCCGCAGGTGGCGGCGCAGGGCGTTGGCCACCACTGGGCCGAAGGTGAGGTTGGGCACGAAGTGCCCGTCCATCACGTCCAGGTGGAAGTAGCTGGCCACTCCTTCCAGCTGTTGGGCTTCGGCGGCCAGCCGGCCGAAGTCGGCTGAGAGCAGGGAGGGGGAAAGCCTCATCGCCTCCGGCCGGCGATGAGGAGCATGGAGATGAGCTGGAGCGCGGCCATGGCCGCAGAGGCCACGTAGGTCAACGCTGCGGCGGTCAGTACCTCCTTCACCGCCCCCACCTCCTCTCGGGTGACCATGCCGGTGGTGGCCAGCGCGGCCACCGCGCGGCGGGAGGCGTTGAACTCCACCGGCAGGGTGATGAGAGTGAACAGCACGGCCGCGGCGAACAGGATGATACCCAGGTTGAGGAGGAAGTCGGCTCGGAACAGCAGCCCGATGAAGAACAGGGGGAACGCCAGCTGAGATCCGAAGCTGGCCACCGGCACCACCGCCGTGCGCAGGGCGAGCGGGGCGTAGCCGCGCGCGTGCTGGATGGCGTGTCCGGCCTCGTGCGCGGCCACCCCCACGGCGGCCACCGACGTGGACGTGGGCGCGGACAGCCTCAGGGTCTTGGACCGGGGGTCGTAGTGGTCCCCCAGGGTCCGTGAGATTCCCTCGATCTTCACCCCCTGCACCCCCGCCCGGCCCAACAGCTCCTCGGCGGCCTGGGCGGCAGTGACCCGGTATTGGGTGGAGACCTGCATGTACTTGGCATAGGTGGACCGCACGCGGTAGGAGGCGTACATGGCCAGGGCGAGCGCCGGCAACAGCAGCAGCAACCTCTCCGGATAGAACAACCAGAACATCGTGTGCACCTCCTCAACGGGCAATTATAGCCCGGCGGGGGAGGCGGTCATAGGCCGGATTCTGTCGCGGGGAGCCATCCATCTGTGCGGCCTACCCGGGGGCATCGGGCGGGCCACCCTCACGCGCCCCCCTATTTGGCCTTGCTCCGGCCGGGGTTTGCCGTGCCCGGGAGCCTCGCGGTCCCGGCGGTGGGCTCTTACCCCACCGTTTCACCCTTGCCCGCACCCCATCCCCCCCGGGATGGGGCCGTTGGCGGTCTGTTCTCTGTGGCACTTTCCGGGGGTCGCCCCCCCTCGGGTTTCCCCGAGCGGCCTGCCCTGGGGAGTCCGGACCTTCCTCAGGGGCCGAGCCGGCCCCCGCGGCTCCCTGCCCCCCTCCCCCGCCGCTGGGCCCTGGTGTGACCACACCGAGGGCACGCCCACATTATACCCCAGGGGAGGTCGCGCCGGCGCAAGGGACGGAGACAGCGAGGGCACAGGCGACCGCGGGCGAACAGGAAGATCCCGGCCGCCCCCAGCAGTCCGGCCACCAAGTAGGACCACACTGGCCCGCCCGGGCTGCCGGCCGGCGGCGCCTCCCCCCGCGCCAGGCGGACCAGGTCGCCGGCCAGGGCGAGCACGGCTTGCCCGGGGCGGAAGCGACGCGCGGCGGCCTGGGCGCGGGCCAACAGGTCGCGGAACCGGTCCGGGGGCAGGATGGGGTGAGAGCCCGGCCCTTGCCAACCGGCGACCGTCCACTCCCCGGCCAAGCGGCAGAACACCACCAGCACGCTGGTCGGTCCTAGGTCCCAGGCGCGGAACACTTCCCGTGCGTATAGCGTCAGGTCGCCGAATGGGTCCCGCCAGGTGGCCAGGTAGACCAGCGACACCCCCTCCTCGTCCAGGGCGGCGATGGCCTGGGCCAGCTGTTCCCGTTGGTCCCGCTCCAGGGTCTGCCCGTAGTCGTTGATCGCCCCCACGGGCCGGGGGAGGGCGGCTTCCTGTCCCCTGGCTGCTAGCGCCAGCGCCAGTACAAGAAGCGGGAGCAGTTTTCGCAGGTTACCACCCCCCGCCCCTCGCGCAGGCGCTCTACGGTGATCTCTGAGAGGCGAAGGTGACATCCTCCACAGGCAGCGTCTTCCGCCGCCGCCACCGGGTCGGAGAACGACTCCCGCAGGCGATCGTAGTGCTGACGTAGGTGGGCCGGCACCTCGGCTGCCGCCTCCTCCCGCCGCGCCCGCAGCCCGTCCCGCTCGGCCAGCAGTTCCTGTTGGCGGCGGAGCACCCCGTCGATCTCCTCCTCCAGCCGGCGGCGCCGCTGGCGGTGGGCAGCGGCCGCCTGCTCCAGGTTACGGGCGTCCTCCTCCGCCGCGTCCATCAGCTGGAGAGCCTCCTCCTCCAGCTGGTCCAGCCGGTCCCGCAACCAGCCCACCTGGTGGCGCAGGTGCTCCATCTCCTTGTAGGCGATGATGTCCTGGTCAAGTTTCTTTTGGTAGCTGCGGATGCGGGCATCCGTCTCGTCCACCTCCGCCGCCTTGTCCGTGGCTCGCCGCTGCAGGCTGCGGTGCTCTTCCTGGCGCCGGCTGAATTGCTGGTCCTCTTCCTCCAGCCGGGTCCGCAGCCGGACCACCTCGCCCTTCAGGTCGGCCAGCTTGCCCTCCAAGTTGTCCATCGCCCGGTCGACTCGGTAGAGGGCCAGCAGCCGCTCCAACTCGTCGCTCACGCCCCCACCACCTCCAGGCCGGGCAGCTGCCGGGACAACAAGTCCACCAGGTGGGCCACGAACGGCCGTTCTGTCTCGGCGTGGCCCAACGCCGCCACCGCCAATCCGTGCTCAGCGGCCTGCTGTCCGAGGTGGTAGCCGATCTCCCCGGTGATGAGAAGCTGAGCGCCGGCGTCCAGGGCTTCCTGCCACAGCCCGCCGCCACTGCCGCCGCACACGGCCACCCGCCGGACCGGGCGCTCCAGTTTCCCCCAGCATCGCGCAGGCTGAGCGGCGCCCAGGCGCCGGGCGAATTCCTCCACCACCGCGCCGGCCGCGGCCGGCTCGAGCAGGTCCCCCACCCGGCCCAGCCCGTGGAGGGAGATGTCATTTTCCAGCCGGTACAGATCGAAGGCGACCTCCTCATAGGGGTGGGCGCCCTGGAGGGCGGCGATGGCCTGGGCAGCGGCCTCGGCGGGAACCACCGTCTCCAACCTCACCTCGTCCACCTGCTGTTCGGTGCCCACCTCCCCCAGAAACGGGCGGGCACCCGCCTTGGGCAGGAAGGTCCCCCTCCCGGGCGCCCGGAACGAGCAGCTGCCGTAGCGGCCCACCTCGCCGGCCCCGGCGGCGAACAGCGCCGCCGCCACTTGCTCCACATGCGCGGGAGGCACGAAGGTGACCAGCTTCATCGCCCGGCCGCGGGGCGCCAGCGGCCGGGGGTTCTGCAGGCCGAGGAGGTCGGCGAGCACCTCCCCCAACCCGCCGCGGGCCACGTCATAGGGGGTGTGCACGGCGTAGCAGGCGGCACCCGCCGCCAGCAGGGCGGCCAGCTTCCCTCCGGTCGGGGTCTCCGGCTGTACCACCTGAAGCGCCCTGAACAGCAGCGGGTGGTGGGTCACCACCAGGTCCACCCCGTCCAGGTGCGCGGCCAGCTCCGTGGTCAGATCGAGGGCCACCACCACCCGGCGGCAGGCCGCCCCCAGCGGTCCCACCTGCAACCCCGAGCGATCCCACTCCTCGGCCAGGGCGGGCGGGAAGTGGGCATCGAGGACGGAGACCACATCAGCCCGTTGCATGGTCGGTGAGTGTAGCCCTGTCCTCACTTGCCCCGCAAGCCCGCCCTGCGTACCCTGCAGCGGCGATGGCCACGCGGACTGGTACAGCGGATTTGCCCTTGCATGGCGGCCACGCGCCTCGATGGCTGTTCTCCCGCATGGTGGCCCTGGGCCGCGAGATCCTGTGGGCGTTGGGGGAGGAGCTGGGCACGGCGGCGGTGTTGGCCCGGCTCGCCGACCCCTTCTGGTTCCAGTCGCTGGGGTGTCTGCTGGGCTTCGACTGGCACTCCAGCGGGTTGACTACCACCACTTGCGGGGCGCTGAAGGTGGCGCTGGGCCGGGTGGGAGGCGAGCTGGGACTGTACGCGGCGGGCGGTAAGGGGGCGGCATCCCGGCGGGCCCCGGGCGAGATCGTAACCCACGCTGAGCGGGCTGGCCTGGAGCCGGCGGCGCTGGTGTACGCCTCGCGCATGACGGCCAAGGTGGATTCTGCTGCGCTGCAGGACGGGTTCCAGGTGTATCACCACGTGCTGTTTTTCGACCGGGGCGGCCGCTGGTGCGTGGTTCAGCAGGGGATGCACCCCGCCTCCGGCATGGCGCGCCGCTACCACTGGCTGTCGCAGGGGCTGACCAGCTTCGTGTGCGAGCCGCACCGCGGCGTGGTGGGAGGCCGGGCGGAGGTTGTCCTCAACTTGGTGGCTCGGGAGGCCCAGCCGGCACGGGGGGCGCTGCCCGAGCTGGCCCGCCGCCCGCCCGATCGGTTGGTGGGCGAGCTGACCCAGTTGGCCCGCATGCGCCTCCCCCGCCGGCACACCCTGCTGCTTGCGGATGTGAACCCCAGGCGGCTGCGCTCGGTGTTCCTGGCGGCCTACGAGGGCCACCCGACGGACTTCGCCGGGCTGCTGGCCACCCCGGGGGTGGGGGCGAAGGGGCTGCGGGCCCTGGCCCTGCTCTCCGAGCTGCTCTACGGGGCGGCCGCCTCGTTCCGCGACCCGGCCCGGTTTGCCTTCGCTCACGGCGGGAAGGACGGCACTCCGTACCCGGTGGACCGGGAGACCTACGACCACACGGTGGCCCTCCTGCGACGGGCGGTGCGCCGAGCCCGGCTGGGCCGCCGCGAGGAGCTGGCCGCCCTGCGAACCCTGGCCCGGCTGGCCGCCCCCGGGGGGGAGGGGGCGCGGTGAGCACGGTCATCGTCTTCCTGTACGTGGTGGCCATGGTGGTGAGCGCCGGGTGGGCGTTCCAGGATGCCGAGCGGCGGGGCAAGTCCGGCTGGCTGGCCGGGCTGATGGTGTTTTTCCTCGGGTTCCCGGGGGGCCTGTTGGCTTGGCTGCTGTTCCGCCCGGACCGCCGCCCCCAGCGGTGAGCCGGCCAGAAGTCAGTCCGAATCGGCTAGCTGCAGGTACAACCGCTTGGCAGCCGCCTGTTCTGCCTCTTTCTTGGAGCGGCCGCGCCCCACGGCTTCCTCTCCCCCCAGAGCGGCTCGCACGGTGAACGTCCTCCGGTGCTCGGGGCCCTCAGCCACCACCACCTCGTAGGCGGGCAGGCGGCCGAACCGGCCCTGGCCCAGCTCCTGCAGCAGCGACTTGTAGTCCCGCAGCCGGGAGCGTGCGTGACGGTCGATGTGGTCTCCGAGGAGCCGCAAGGCCAGCTCACGGGCCTCGGCGTAGCCGGAGTGGAGGAACACCGTTCCCACCACCGCCTCCAGTGCCGCGCTCAGGTTGGACGGCCGCTGGCGCCCCCCGGCCGCCAGCTCCCCTTTGCTGAGCAGGAGCAGCTCCCCCAAGCCGATGTCGCGGGCCACCTCGGCCAGGGCGGGGCGGGAGACCACCACCGCCCGCAGCTTGGATAGTTCCCCCTCGTCCCAATCGGGGTGCCGCCGGTAGACGATGTCGGCCACCGCCAGGTCCAGCACCGCATCGCCCAGGAACTCAAGCCGCTCGTTGCTCTCCAGCTCCCCGACCTGGTTGGCGTAGGAGGCGTGCACCAGGGCGGGCCGGATGGCCTGCGGGGGGAGGTCCACTTGCAGGCGCTGGCACAGGCGGCGAAACGGTTCATCGGTCATGGGGTCACCCTGCGGGGGACTTTCTCCGCCCCAGGCGGGGATGTCAAGGGCCCGCGGTGGGCTATCATCGCGGGGGATGAACGTGAAGCTGCGGCTGCTGTTCCCGTTTCGGCACGAGGTGGGCGAGGACCCACTGAACCTCGACCTGGCGGAGGGGGCGGACGTGGAGGCGGCGGTGGCTGCCCTGGCCGCACGGTTCCCTCACCTCCGGGGGAAGCTATACGATCGCCGGGGCCGTCCCCAGCGCTACCTGTCCGCCCTGGTGAACGGGGTGCCTGTTCAGTCCCTGCAAGGGTTCGCCACCCGCCTATCCCCGGGCGACGAGCTGACCTTCCTCCCCCCGGTGGGCGGGGGGTGAAATGGTGGTGGGTGGTGCAGGACTCGAACCTGCGACCTCATGCACGTCAAGCATGCGCTCTACCAGGCTGAGCTAACCACCCTGAGGCGGCGCCCGGATTCGAACCGGGGAATAAGGGATTTGCAGTCCCTCGCCTTGCCGCTTGGCTACGCCGCCACCGGTTAAGATTATAGGAACCCCCAAACAGGGGGTCAACGACCCACTGCCGCCAGCCGGCAGGGGAGCTCCTCCACGGAGGCGATGACCAGGTCGGCCCGGTCGCAAACTGGTTGAGGGGCGTGCGCCATGGCCACCCCGAGGCCGGCCAGCTCGATCATGGGCAGGTCGTTGCGCTGGTCTCCCACCGCGACCACGGCCGAGGGGGGAACGCCGAGGTGGTCGCACAGCCAGCTCAGCGCGGCGCCCTTGTTGGTGCCGGGGGCCAGCACCTCGAGATAGGTCTGCTCGGACTGCACCACGGACAGCTCGGGGACCGCCGCCTGCAGCGCCGCGGCCAGCTCCGCCAGGGCGGGAGCCTCCCCCACCATGAGCAGCTTCAACGGGTTGCCGTCGATGGCCGCGGTCAGATCGCCGACTTGGCGGGCGGGAAGCTGTTCCTTGTCCAGGAAGGCCTGGATGGCGGGGGTCACCCGACTTACGACCACCGCTGCCTCAGTCCAATCGCGGTACAGTTGGGGGTGGACCGGAAACTTCCGCGCCACCTCCAGGGCGCGGCGGGCGAGCGCCTGGGGCAGGCGCCGGTCCCACCGGGGGCGGCCGCCGACCGGGTCGTACACCATTGCCCCGTTGTACAGGATGGCGGGAATGCTAATGTGAAGGCCGTCCAGGAAGGGCCGGGCCGAGACCAGCGACCGGCCGGTGGCCAACGTCACCTGGGCCCGTCGGCGCAGGGCGGCCACCACCTCCGTCGCCCGGGGGAGCAAAGCGTGGTCCTCCCCGAGCAGGGTGCCGTCCAGGTCGAACACGAACAGCTGCCAGGGGCCGCTCACTGGGTCTTGGGAATCAAGTGCAGGCTCTTCCTGTGCAGCCGCAGGCCCACCTTGTCCCCCACCGACAGGAGGCCGCGCTCCTGGGGGTTGGCCACCTGGACCTCCAGGCGCTGGCCGCCCTCCAGCCGCAGGGCGTATAGCACCACCGAGCCCGTGTAGTGGGAGAACAGCACCTCAGCCTGGCCGTCCCCTTGTCCGGCTGGCAGGATGTCCACCGCCTCCGGTCGGACCACCACGTCCACCTCCTCGCCGGCCGCCCAACTGGGGTGAGTGCGGGGAATCTCCATCTCCGCGCCAAACAGGGAAATCACCGTGGTCCGGTCACGGACCTCCACCACGCCGGCCGGGAGGAAGTTGGCCTCTCCGATGAAGTCGGCCACGAACCGGTTGGCCGGCCAGCCGTAGATCTCGTCGGCGCTGCCCAGCTGCTGCAGACGTCCGGCCTCCATGACCGCGATCCGGTCGGAGATGCTCATCGCCTCCGCCTGGTCGTGGGTGACGTACAGGCTGGTGGTGCCCAGCTCCTGTTGGATGCGGCGGATCTGTTCCCGCGTCCCCTTCCTGAGTTTGGCGTCCAAGTTGGACAGGGGCTCGTCGAACAGGAGCACCTTGGGCTGGGTGACGATCGCCCGGCACAGGGCGACCCGTTGCTGCTGCCCGCCGGACAGCTGGCCCACTCCCCGGTCCTCCAGACCCTGCAGGCCGACCAGGCTCAGCACCTCGGCCACCCGGGTGCGGATCTGGCGGCGCGGCATCCGCCGTACCTTGAGCCCGTAGGCCACGTTCTCGAACACATTCATGTGGGGGAACAGGCCGTAGGATTGGAACACCATGGCCGTGTCCCGCCGCTGGGGCGGCACGTCGTTTACCAGCTGCCCGTCGATGTACACGTTCCCCGAGGTGGGAAACTCGAACCCGGCCAGCATGCGCAGGGACGTGGTCTTGCCGCAGCCAGACGGGCCCAGCAGGGTGATCAGCTCCCCCTGCCGCACGTCGAGCGAGAAGTCGTCCACGGCCCGCACCTGGCGCCGGGTACCCTCGGAGAACACCTTCACCACGTGGTCAAGCCTCACAACGACGTCGTTCATGTTGGGGTCACCTTGGTTTGGCAATTGGGGCCATCCCCCCGCGGAACAGCCTGCTGGTCACCAGCCGCATGATCAACACCGCGGCGAGAACGATGGCGATGATCACGTAACCGTACGCGGCGGCCCCCGCCAGGTTCGCCTGGTCCACCTCGTACAGGAGGGCCACAGTCAACAGCTGCCAGCCGGCCGACACCACGAACACCACCGCCGAGATGGCGGTCATGCAGCGGACGAAGATGTACACCAGGCTGGACAGGAACGCGGGGGCGATCAACGGCAGGGTAACCCGGCCGAAAGTGCGGAAGAAGCCCGCCCCCAAGCTGCTGGAGGCCTCCTCGATGGCTGGGTCGATCTGCTGGAGCTGGGCGATGGCGTCGCGGATTCCCACCGGCATGCGGCGGAACACGAACACCAACACGATGATCAGTGCGGTGCCCGTGAGGCGCAGCGGCGGGGTGTTGAACGCCAGGATGTAGCCGATGCCCACCACCACCCCGGGGACCGCGAAGTTGAGCATGGACACGAAGTCCATCACCCCCCGCCCGGGGAACCGCCGCCGGGTGACCAAGTAGGCGATGAGCATGGACAGCAGCCCGCCGACCGGGGTAGCGATCAGGGCAATGGTTATGGTGTCCAGCACGTACTGCCCACCCACCTTGAACACATACAGGTAGTTCTTGACGGTGAACGAGTTGTCCACCCCCCACAGGCGGGTGAAAGAGCCGTACAGGACAACCCCGTACATGAGCAGGATCAGGCCGGTCAGCAGGATCATCAGCGCCAGGACGGGGTACTTCACGTGCCGCTCGGTGGACCGCAGCCCCACGCCGGAGGGCTTGCCGGTCACCGTCACGTAGGAGCGCCGCGACACGTAGTACTTCTGCACTGCGAAGATCATCAGGGTGGGCACGAGCATGAAGATGGCCAGCGTGGCGCCCAGGGGCATGTTGTACATCCCGGTCACCGCGTGGTAGGCCTCCACGGTGAGCACCCGGAAGCTCCCCTGGATCACCACTGGGTTGCCGAAGTCCTCCAGCGAGCGGATGAACACTAGCAGCATCGCGCTGGCGATCCCGGGCACGGCCAGGGGCAGGGTCACCGTGAGGAAGGTGCGGAGCTTGGAAGCTCCCATGTCCAGGGCCGATTCCTCGATGGCCGGGTCGATCTTGGAGAGCACCCCCTCCAGGATCATGAACGCGATCGGGAAGTAGGCCAGCGTCTCGGTCAGCACCAACCCCGGCAGTCCATAGATGTCCCAATCCAGCTTCAACAGCTCCGTCACCACCCCGTGGTTGCCGAACAGGAAGATGGCCGCCAGGGCGATGAGAAAGGGCGGGGAGACGATGGGGACGATGGCCACCAGCCGGAACAATCCCTTTCCCGGGATGTCGGTGCGGGTGACCCCATAGGCGAAGATGAACGCCACCACCGTCCCGCACAGGGACACCAGCCCGCCGACGATCAGGCTGTTGACCAGCGGGCGCCAGTAGTACGTCTTCTGGAAAAACTGGACGAAGTACTTGGGGGCGAACTGTCCCCCTGGCCAGATGCTGTGCTGCACCACTCGCACCAGGGGGTAGACGATGAACACGGCCAGCAAGATGGAGATGACGACCACCAACGTGAGCACCACCGGGTCGCGGAGGAGGCGGCGGACCTCCCCCCGGACCTCCCTGAAGTAGGTCTTGAGGGACATGTGAGCCTCTTAGGAAGTACAAGGGGTGGGGAACGTATCCCCACCCCCGGGCCGTGCGTTCCTCACTCCCCGGTGAGTTCGCGCCAGTGATCGATGACCTCGTCCTTGTGCTCACCGTACCACATCAGGTCGATGGGCAGGACCTCTACATCGGCGGCGGTCACGCTCCCCTCGGCCACCTCGGCCTCCGGGTTCAGAGGAATGCGGTAGAACTGCTTGTACAGGTCCTGGGCCTCCTTGGACAGGGCCCAGTCGTAGAAGATCTTGGCCAGCTCCAGCTCGGGCCCGCCCCTGATCAGGGCCATGCCCCCGATCTCGTAGCTGGTCCCCTCGGAGGGGAAGGTCATGACCACTGGATAGCCGGCGGCCACGCCCTTCTTGAGGATGTCATGGGAGAAGGCCACGCCGACGCCGATCTCGCCGATGCCGGCCTGGGTGATGCAGGCGCTGCCCGACTCATTGTAGTGGTGCACTTGCTTGTTGAATGCCTTGATGAACGCCTCGTCCTCGGGGTCGAAGCCGGGCTCGGGGGATCCGATGGCGGACAGCATACCCGCCAATGTGGTGTACGCCGTGCCAGAGCTGAACGGGTAGGCGAGGGAGATCTCCCCCTTGAACTCGGGCTTTAGCAGGTCCTGCCACGAGGCAGGGGCCTCGGCCCCCACGTCCTCCAGGAACTCGGTGTTGGTCACGAAGCCGATGTAGCCCACGTAGATGCCGATCCAGCGCCCGGCGGCGTCCTTGAACTGGTCGGGCATGAATTGCCAGGCCAGCGACTCGGTGTAGGGCTCCAGCAACCCGTCCTGGGCGGCGGCGATGTGGGAGGTGTTGGAGCCGCCGAACCAGATGCTGGCTTGCGGGTTGGCGGCCTCGGCGCGGATCCTGGCCAGCACCTGGCCCGATGAGAGGCGCACCCACTGGACGTCGATGTCCGGATGTGCCGCCTCGAAGGCTTCAATGTACACCTGGGCCTGATCAGCGTCGAACGCCGTGTACATGTGCAGCACCTGCTGGGCTCCCCAGCCCAGCGTGCCCGCCAACAACAGACCAACGGCCACCACAGCGAATCTGCGCATGTTCTGCCTCCTCGAATTGTCGTTCGCGTTGGGAGGCGACTTCCGCCTCCGCCGGTCGGCCCTGGGCTCGCGTACCACCTCCTCACAGAGCGCAGTTGCGCAAACGCTACCAATAAGGTACTCCTCGCCCCCACCGGCTGCAACACTGGGGGCCTATTTTATCCCCATGGCGAATCCCCGCAGGAGATGTCGCTGTACGTATCCGGAAAGCAGCAGGACGGGGAGCGAGGAGAGCAGGCCAATGCCCATCAGCTCCCCCCACAGCACCTCGTACTCGGTGATGTAGTTGGCGATGTGGATGGGCAGGGTGAACACCCCCGGGGTACGCAGGAAGAGTAGGGCGTAGAGAAACTCGTTCCAGGTCATGATCATGCAGAATATAGCCGTGGCCACCAGCCCTGGTCCCACCAAGGGGAGGACCACCGCGCGCAGCGTCCGCCATTTGGAGGCCCCGTCGATGGCCGCCGCCTCCTCCACCTCCACCGGGACGTCGCGGACGAACCCCAGGAGCATCCAAATGCTGTAAGGGAGGGTGTATACCTGGTAGACGATCACCAAGCCGGTGAGGGTGTTGAGCAGTCCCAGCGACCGCAAGGTGGTGTACAACGGAATGGCGATCACTACTGGCGGGGCCATCCGCACCAACAGGACCCACAACAAGAACAGCAGGTCGAACCGGGCTGGAAAGCGCAGGCGGACCAGGGCATAGGCGGCCATGGTCCCCGCGGCCAGGGACAAAGCAGTGGCCGACAGGGCCACGATCACCGTGTTGGCGAAGTAGCGGTAGGCCCTGTGCTCCCACAGGCTGCGGTAGTGGTCGAAGGTGACCCGCAGGGGAAACCAGGCCGGGTCCTTGGTGGCGTAGTCCACCGGCAGCTTGACCGAGGTGGTGATCATCCAGTACACAGGGAACAGCACGAGGACCAGCACCCCGGTCAGGAGGATTGCGAACCCGGTCCGGCGGGCACCGGCTCGCATCCTAGCCACGGCCCCTCCCCAGCACCTGGCGGATGTAGAAGGCGGTGACCGCTGACACGGCCAGGAACATGACCACCGCGGCGGCGGACGCCCGGCCCATGTTGAAGTACTTGAATCCCTCACGGTAGATGTAGAAGGAGATGGTCTCCGTGGCGCTTCCCGGTCCGCCCCCGGTCAGCGCGTACACCTTGTCGAAGATCTTGAACGTATCGATGGACCGTAACAGAAGGGCCAAGAACAGGTGGCCGCGCAGCAAGGGCAGGGTTATCCGCCGGAACAGGCTCACTCCGGTCGCCCCGTCCACCCGGGCAGCCTCGTACAGCTCTCGGGGGATGGACTGAAGGCCGGCGAGCAGGATGAGGAAGGCCATGGGCGTCCACTGCCACACGTCGACCAGCACCACCGACCACAGGGCCAGGTCCGGGTCGATCAGCCACCGCACCGGCCCCAGCCCTATCAGCTGGAGGAACTTGTTGAGTATCCCGTAGTCATAGTGGTACATCGAGCGCCAGATGGCGCATACCACCATGGTGGAGAACATCATGGGAAAGATGACCAGCGGCAGCAACAGCCGCCGGCCGCGGAAGCGAACGTTGAACAACAGCGCCAGGCCCAACCCCAGGGCCACCTCGGCCACCGTGGCGCTCAGGGAAAACAGGAAAGTGTTCTGCAGCCCTCGGACGAAAAACCGGTCCTGGAACAGGCGGAGGTAGTTGCCCATCCCCACCGGGGCGGGGGATCCGCGCAGGTAGTTGTACTCGTAGAAGGAAAGGCGGACCACGTTGACCATGGGGTACACGGTGAGAAAGGCCACGGGTAGATGTTTAGCGTCCATCCGTCAAGTGGTCTCGATCGCCGGGGGAGACCGCTCCAAG
>JBNGCS010000020.1:0-22784 GCA_049975705.1 Candidatus Bipolaricaulaceae bacterium
GGGAACTGAGTGGTGGACGAACTGTTTGGCCCCCCTCACCCTGACCCTCTCCCGCGGCGGGGAGAGGGAACTGAGTGGTGGACGAACTGTTTGGCCCCCCTCACCCTGACCCTCTCCCGCAGAGGGGAGAGGGGGAGTCGTGGCGGAGGGGAGAGGGGGAGTTGTGGCGGCGGCGGAATCTCGGTCGGCCGGCGCAGCGGGTGCGGTGTAACCAGGGAGGGGTTGCCGGTGTATATTGGCTTGACGGGGAGGTGGGCGCGGCGGGCTGTGGTTTGCCCCACATTCAACTCCCTTTCGGGGAGGTAGGACTATGGCACATCGGTAGTGCACTTCCTGCCCGTGTCCCCGGCCAGCTGTCAGCTTGAGCTGAGCACGAGGAAGTTGGGGATACGACCTGTTGTGAACCGTCCGAAGGGCGTGTTATGCATCAAGGAGGCAAATGTGTGGGGTACTAAGCGCATTGACTGGCGCACGCTGCCCGCGGCGCTCGGGGTAGCATTGCTGTTGGCTTTCGCGGTGGGCGGCGCGGCCCAGGACAGGAATCTCATCTTCATCGACGAGCCGGTAGAGCTTGGCTGTGGGCAGATACGGGAGATGGAGCTCTCGTTTGAGGGTCCCGAGCAGGTACTCACTCATACTGTCTACGTCGAGCCGGGGGCCACGCTACTCGTCTACGTCCAGGACCTTTACATGGAAGGAGACGTCTGGCAGGCCTGTATAACCGGCTACGGCGCAGCCGAGCGGAGGAATCTACTGATCACTCCGGAGCCGGGGAACTGCACTCGCAGCGACGGGAGCCAGCGCTGGTCGCCTCCGGCGGAGTTCACCCCGCCGGACGGCCGTGCCTACGTTGCCGTGGAGTACGTGCGCGGGGTTGACGTATGGCCAGCGCACATGAATGTGCGGCTGGAGTGTGTGTGCGAGGAGCCGGGGGCGGGTAAGGAAACCGCCGTGGTCCAGGTCATCGGGCAGATTCTGCACGGACAGACCTACAACAAAGCGGTGTACGTCTACCCGCGGCCGCTGAATCCCGGCGAGCGGGTGAGCGGTTGGGGTGGGGAGGCGCTGCGCACGCCCACCGAGCAGGAGTGGTATGTGTTCGTGGACGATCACGTCAACGCGAACTTCGAGCATGACTGCCGCCACGTGTTCGTCAGCGCTGCCACCGGGGCCGTCAACGCGGTGGTCCCTGCCACCACGCCGCCGCGCAACCTGTTCGCGGACATGGAGCTGGCAGAGCGGGGCCCGGTGGCCGGGCTCACGGCGCCACAGGCGCAGGTGCCGGCGGTGACCAGCTGGGCCAGCTACAGCCAGGGCAGCAGTCCGCCACAGCCGCCGTCCCCCCCGTCGCCGCCCAACGTCCCCGGGGCACCCGAATCGCAGGAGCCACCCCCCGGCGAGCAGAACCTGCTGTCCCCTGCCCCGCCGGTGCCGCAGCCTGCAGGGCTGTACGTCTACTACATGGGCGGCTACACCACGGTGGGCCAGACCACCTTGGGTGGGCACCTGCCGGTGTACGCCAACATGCCAAGTTCGGGCATTCTGTGGCTGGGTGAGTACTACCAGAGCTCGGCCAAGTGGCGGTGGTACTTCTGGCCGGCGTCGGCCGGGTGGAAGAAGCTGTGGTTCACCGGCGACGAATCCGGCTGGCACTCCATCATCGCCTACACCACGGGCGGGTGGACCAACTGGATCCACATCTACGTGGGCCCGGGCGGGCCGACGGTATCCTGCTCGGTTTCCCCGACCAGCTTGAGCTTCGGCAGCGTGCAGGTGGGATTCAGCGCCAGCAAGACCTTCGTCATCAAGAACACGGGCGGCGGCTTCCTTTCGGGAACGGTGTCCGAGTCCTGCAGCCACTTCAGCGTCAGTCCTGGCTCGTTCAGCCTGGCGCCGGGGGCCAGCAAGACGTTCACCGTGACCTTCGCGCCCTCCTCCACGGGGAACAAGGCCTGCACCATCCAAATCAGCAGTCCGTGTTCCAACGTCAGCTGTACCGGTTACGGGGGACCGCCGCCGGTGACGGCCAAGAAGTACGCCATACTGCTCAGCGGCGGCGTGGACAGCGCCAACAACTGGCCTCGCTATCTCAAGGATCTTACCAAGATGTACTGGATGCTGCGCAACAAGTATGGCTATGCCGACGCCAACATCTACGTGCTTTACGCGGACGGAAGCGGCCCCGGCTGGGTCGACCACTCAGCGACCAAGGCCAACCTGCTGGCCGTGTTCAACACCCTGCAGTCGGCCATGACGGGCAGCGATGAGCTGCTCGTGTTCGTGACCAACCACGGCGGTCAGATCGTCAACGGCACCAACCAGGTGAGGATCTGGTTGTGGAACTACGAGTGGATCGCCGACTGGGAGTTCGCCGGCAAGGTGAACGCGCTGCCGGGTCAAGCCGAGAAGTACTTCCTGTTCGAGCAGTGCTTCAGCGGCGGCATGATCGACAACCTGGCGGGCTCGAACCGGGTCATCGCCACTGCATGCGGCTGGAACGAGCCTTCCTATGCCTGCGACGGGGTCGACGACTACGGCTACGCCGCCCTGGAATACGACGAGTTCTCGCTTCACTGGACGCAACGCTTGGAGACCGCGGCGGTGACCTTGAAACAGGCGTTCGATTACGCCAAGTCGAAGGATACGCGATCGGAGAGCCCGCAGTACAGCGATCCATCGGGTATCGGGTTCACCACCGGACTGTAGGTGCGACCGACCGGGCGCCGCCGGTCCCGGACCGGCGGTGCCCGGCTCTCTCAACTCGAGGTGAGCGACGATGGCCCGCTGCTGCAGGAGAGAGACACGATGGGCGAAGCTGGTCCACGTGGTGTGGCTGATGGCCCTGGTCGGGGTGGCGACGGGCCCGATTGTCAGCCGGGCCCAGGAGGAGGTGACCCCTGTGCCCTGGGAGTCGATCAGGGTTGCCGTAGTTCAGTTCCTCCCCGGGCAGGACAAGGCGGCCAACCTGGACCGGATAGAGCAGCTTGTGGAGGTTGCCGCCGCTGCCGGGGCGGACCTGGTGGTCTTGCCTGAGCTGTGCACCGGGAATCCACCGTGGCGGGGCGGTGCCGTGGAGGTGGCCGAGTACCTGGGGGTCGCTGCCGAGTCGCTGGCAGACGGGCCCACGGTCGATCGGCTGGCCGGCCTGGCCCGCCGGCACGCCCTGTACATCTGCTGGGGCATGGTCGAACGGGGGCAGGAACCCCAAACTTTCTACAACGCCCAGGTGTTGGTGGACTTCAGCGGGGCTTTGGCGGGGGTCTACCGCAAGGCTCACCTGGCCCCGGGCACGGAGCAGGCGGCGTTCTCGCCCGGGGAGCGGATCCAGGTCTTCTCCGCCGCCTGGGGCGCAGTGGGCATGATGATCTCCGACGACCATCTATTCCCCGAACTGGCCAGGACCTATGCCCTGCTGAGGGCCGGGTTCATCGTCGTCTCGGCGGCCGCCGACCGTCCGATCAGCGAGTCCGTGCTGGTTGCTCGGGCCCAGGAGAACGGCGCATGGCTCATCTTCGCCAGCCAGGCGGGCGCCGCCCAACCGACCAGCAGGATCATCGACCCGTGGGGGGTGGTTCGGGCCGAGGCCGGCGATGGGGAGGAGATCATCAGCCTCCCCCTGCCCGCGGCGGCGGGCCAGGGCGAAGCTCTGCTCGCCCGGCGGCTGCCCGAGCTGTACGCTGAGGTTCCCGTGATCTATCCAGCAGACAAGCAGGGCGCAGTGAGATTCGTGGCGCAGGTGGTCCTGGGAGGGCAAGTGGAGGGCAAGCGGCTGTACGTGAGCCCCGGACCGCTCCCCCCTGACACCGTGGTCCAATCCTGGACACAGCCGGTGCGCGCGGTTGCCGGGCGGGAGTGGCTGGTTTTCGTGGACGACGCGCCCGAGGCAAACTGGGAGCACCCTTGCCGCTACGTGTTCGTGGACGCGGCCAGCTGGGCGTGGGTGGCGGTGGCGGCGACCACGCCTCCCCGGAACCTGGCGGAGCTGGAGCCGGTGGGGACGGCCGCGGACGACTGACCGCGACGCGCCGTGCCGGGAGGCGGTGGGCCAGCCGGCGCGCTCAGCCCGCCGCCCAAGTGAGCGGAAGACAGCTGAGCACGGCCCTTGGGGCGGGTGTATATTGACCTCCGGGAGGTGGTTCAGTTGAGCAGGCGTGCGTGGATGGTGTTGGTCGCCGTAGTGCTGCTGGGTCTGGTGGCCTTAGGCCAGCAACGCGAAGTTTACTATCTCACCGGCAATATCCCCGAGGCTTCTGGAACGGTGAGCACGGACAAGGGCGACCGGCGGGTCACGTTCTTCGGGGCGGTTGCCTTCCGAGTGGTGCCCGGGGCCAGGGGGAGCCTGGGCCTGTCCCTGATTGGGTTGAACCTCGTCTCGGCCGGCCTGGCCACGGAACGGGGGCCCTCGGGTGTGCTGGGTCTGGATCTCATGGGCGAGGCGCCCCTTCAGTACGATCCCAGGTCGGGTCAGGCGGCCGGGGAGCTTCGCCTCGGGCTTCACTATGAGCTCATCGACCGGATCAAGGGCTTCCGTCAGCTCGGCGGCAAGGGCGAGGAGGACGTGTTCGCACCGTTCACCGAGGAGATGGGCGGAAAGATCACTGTCCAATTGCCGGAGGCGCTCAAGGTGACGGAGAGGGGCAGCGTGGAGGCCGAGCTGAACGTGAAGGTGGAGCTCAGCTCGGTGGTCTTGGGCGTATTGCGGCGCGTGTTCATCGCTACCCGGGTGATCATCGACTGGACGAAGCTGCTCACCCCGGCCGAGTACCTCCGCATTCAGCCAGTGTTCATCGGTACAGGGCCCGCGGATGCCACGGCCACCGGCAAGGCGTTTGCGGAGCTGATGAAGCGGTCGCACGACCTGTGGAACCGCTGTAGCAGCGTTCGCTGCATCAAGTTCGTGGTCAACACGCCCATTTACATCAACAAGCCGGCCTACAAGGTGCTGGACAGCGAGGCGGAGGCGGCCAACCTGCGGGCGGAGGTCAGCGTGGCCAATGCGGTCGAGGTGTTCTTCGTGGACCGCATGTCGTTCGTGTGCTCATGGGGCGGGGGAGCGTGCTTCTCTTCCGGGACGGCGTCGGCGAAGGTGGTCAGCTGCGATCAGCAGCTGGCTGTGCCCGCCCCCTGTCCGTGTCCCGGCTACTGCCCGGTCACCTGCCCGCCGTGTCCGCCCTGCCAGACTGGGGCGGTCAACTACTACCACCTGGCTCACGAGCTGGGACACGCGCTTGATCTGGCGCATCCCCCGGGCCCGTCGGGCGGGCTGGCGGCGAGTACGGTGGGGTCGAACATGGAGCCGAGCGGGTTCTGTTGCGACAACCCCAATGTCCAGAGTGCCAAGAACTGCCGGAACGCGGCCAACCCGTTGCTGTACTGGGGCAAGGGCTTGTGCTTCGGCAACCCGGACATCATGGACTGAGCCGCGGGGCCAGCGGCGGTTGTGAACGGGGCCGGCAGTCGCCGGCCCCGTTGCCGGCCGGAGGCCTGCTGGCCCGGTCCTGGGAGATGGTGACAGTGGCCGGTGCTCACCTGCCGGGGTTGGATGGGGGAGATGCGATGCACCTGCGGCCACCCGGGCTGCCGGTGGCGGCGGGCAAGCGGAGGCGGTGATCAGCAGGGGGTCAGACCGACTGGCGGCCGCGCTTTTCGGCGTACATGCGTGCGTCGGCCTCCCGGAGCAGGGCGGTGATGGGGAGGTTGGAGTCCGGGGTCCAGGTGGCCCAGCCTACGTCCACCCCCAGGGGGATGTCCTGTAGGCTCTCCTGGGCCCATTCTTCGACCGCCCGCTTCAGGCGGTGGACGAGGGACTCCACATTGGGCCCGGTCTCCGGGAGGACGATGAGGAATTCGTCGCCTCCGTAGCGCACCACCCAGTCGCTCTGCCGCACCGGGGCACGGATGAGTTGGGCGACCTGCTGGAGGACGCGGTCGCCCTCGTGGTGTCCCAGCCGGTCGTTGACCCGCTTGAAGCCGGCCACGTCGACCAGCATGATGGTGAACGGGCGCTTGTAGCGCTGGGACCTGTGCAGTTCCGTGACCACCGTCTCCTCGAAGTAGTAACGGTTGAACAGGCCGGTCAGTGGATCGCGAATCGCCCGTTCCTTGAGCAGCTCTTCAGTCCGAATGCGGTCGCTTATGTCCAAGAGCTGGACGGCCACCGCTTCCCCGTCTCCATGGTCCATGGGGTGGGCGCGAACCTTCACCCAGATTGTGCCTCCGTCTCGCCGGACTGCGCGGGCGTCGAATTCACCGTCTGACAGGAGCCTCTTGTTGGCCAGTCGCGGCCGTTCGGACGGGTCGAACAGCTGCCACCAGGGGGACAAGTCCTGAAGCTCCTGGCGGGGATAGCCCAGCAGGGCGACCGCCTGGTCGTTGGCGTAGCGGATCCGTCCCTGCTCCACCACCAGCAGCCCCGTCATGGCCCGCTCGGCCAAGAAGTGGAACAGCCGGTACCGTTCCTGGACGAACTGGAGCACCCGGGCCTGAGTCAGGGCGAGGGCGGCCATGGCGGTCAAGCTCTCCAGGCTGGCCACCCGCGCCGGCGTGGGCCGCGCTCCGTCGGCGGGATCATCCACGGACAGTTGCCCGATGATCTGCCCCTTCACTCGCAGGGGGACGAGGAGCAAGTCCGCGGCCCGCCAGCCGCCCAGGTGGACGAACCTCCGTCGGCTGCGGATGAGGGGATAGACGGCGGGCGGAACTCGCGCGGCGGGGATGAAGTAGGAGTCCCCCAGACGGAACTCAGGGGCGAACTTCGCCGCCCGCACCGTCCCGCCGTGGTCCACGAACGCCCGCAGCTGGCGTTGATCTTCCACGGTGAGGCCGTGGGCGGCGTAGGTGACCACCGGCGCCTCCGCGCGGGGGTGGAGCGAGAGGGGCTCCCCGTACAGCGATGCCAGCGCGCGCTGGTAGGGTGTCTGGTCAACCACACGTCCCACGAGCTGGTCCAATATCCCTTGTACTTCGTAGACTTGGTCCAATCCTCTGCTCATGATTGACATGAACCAGCTCCCCGCCCAGGCGGGCTCGCGGTCACCAGAAGTCCGCCAAATGAACTGTAGCACGGCGGAGTGCGTGACGTCAAGGAATGGGCAGGGGGACAAGTGTCTTCGCCAGTGGGGCTTCCTGCCTTTCCCCTCGGGGGGAGGGGAGGCGTACGCTGGCTGCGCCTGTGCAAGGAGGTGGCGTTGGAGCTCGAGGGATGGTTGGAGATCTACAAGGCGGTCAGCCTCACCGCCGGGGCGAAGGAGAGGGGCTACTGGGTCACGCTGCTGGGCTTTCTCGGCGCCAGCTGCCTGCTCTTCCTCGCGGTGGCGTTCCTGAACCTGGCGCACGAGCTGGTGGCCGCGCGCATCCTGCGGACCGTGCTGGCGGGGATCGGCCTGATGGTCAGCCTGGCTTGGGCGAGCTGCCAATGGCGGCTGGGGAGGGAGGCGGGCCATTGGAGCGGCCTGCTGCGCGGTTTGGAGGGGGAGTTTGCCGGCGCCGAATTCCACCGGAGTGCCCACAGACTGTTGCAGGGGAAAGAGGTGTGCATCCCGGCGGCGGATTGGCAGTGCCAGGACTGGCATCCACGGGTTGTCCGCCTGGCCTGGCTGGGGCGGGTCGCCTCCCGGACGTCGACTGCCTGCCTTCCCCTCCTGTTCTCCCTGGGGTGGATCGCCGTCGTGGTCGTTGACTGGGTCCTCTAGGCGGCCTCCGGAGGCGGGGGAAATCGGTGATCGGCCCCCGGCCGTGGTGGGGACCGGCGATCGCCGCCAGGCGGTTGCCGACTTGGCGGTCTGAGGGCGAACAGGAGTTCGGGTGAGGACTGTGGTGTTGTCTGCCCTCGCGGCTGAGGACGCGGCTGTCCCCCTGAGGGCGGAGCTGCTGCGGCTGCTGCGGTCGCGGGGGGATCACGTCCGCTTCGTCGACTTGGCCCGGTTGGTGGTGAAGCCCTGCGTGGGGTGTGGGCGGTGTGGGTGGGAGAGCCCGGGGCGATGTGTCCTGAGGGATGACATGACCGGGTTGCTGCCCGAGGTGGCCCGGTGCGATCGACTGGTGCTGGCAACCCCCATCTTCATCGGCGTACATCACCCCTTGCTGAAGCGGGCTGTGGATCGGCTGCTGCCGCTGGCCGGCCCGTTGTGGACCCTCCGCCAGGGGGAGATGCACCACGTGCCCCGCCACCCTGACCCGCCCGCGTTGGTGGGCGTCGGGTGGCTGGGCCAGGACGGCCGACCGGAGGAGGAAGCCACCTTTCGCAGGCTGATCGGCCGTCACGCGGTGAACCTGGGCTGTCCGCGCCACGCGGCCGTGGTGGTGGGTGCGGGGGCTGACGGGGGGCCACTGATCGCCGCCGGGCTCGACCTGACGGAGGTCAGCGGGTGAGCGTGCTGGTAGTGGCCGGCTCCCCGCGGGCACGGGCCAACAGCCGCGCGATTGCCGCCTTCCTGCGAGGGCAGCTGGAACGTCGCGGGCAATCGGTTGTTCAGCTGGACGTTCGGGATGCCCTGCGGGACATGGAGGGATTGCTTGCCCGATCGGCCGCCGAGCTGGCCGGCGCCGAGGCGGTGGTGTTGGTGCTGCCCGTGTACCTTGACCTCCCTCCCGCCCCCGCGCTGGAGTGGCTGTACGGGGTGTGGGAGAGGCGCGATCAACTGGAGGCCCGGGCGATTGCGCTCTACGTGGTCAGCCACTCTGGCTACTTCGAACCGGTGCACAAGCAGGTCTCCCTGGAGGCTTGTCAGCACCTCTCCCGCCGCTTGGGCTGGGCGTGGCATGGCGGGCTGGCAATCGGGGGGACCTCTCCCATCGCTGGGGAGGCGCTGGAGCGAAAGGGGCTGCTCACCCGGCGGCTGCGCAGGGTACTGGGCCAGTTGGCGGAGGTGATCGCCGACGGTCGCGCCGTCCCCGCCGGGCTGGCGCGCCGGGCCGCCAAGGCCCCCCTACCCGTTCCCATTCCGCTTCTCATCTGGCTGATGAACGGGCAAGTCCGGCGGCGCCTCCGCAGGGCGGCGGGCCCAGGCTGAAGCTGACCGAGGGTCAGTCCGGCTGGGGGGCGTTGGCGTGGAACCCGGCGGTAGCTCCGGCGGCGGCGGCTGGAGGGGCCAGCAGCATGAAGCTGTGAGGCCACCCGACCGCCAGCCCCCCACCGAGGGACAGCCCGCTTCCCGCCGCGGCCCCCAGGACGCAGAGGGGAATGTCTCCTTGTACCCCGTACAGGGAGCCAACCCAGATCACGCCCCCACTCGCCCCCAGGATGGCCCCACCCGTGTAGCCGAGGACGGCCCCGAAGATGGCCCGGGCCAGAGAATCCCACCCTTGAGCTCCGGCGGACAGGACGGCGGCGAGCGCGTAGGCCCCCACGGCCCCTCCCAAGTAGCCGCCTGCGGTTCCCGCCAGCAGCTGCGGGACGACTGGGTCACTGGCTTGGCCGGCGATGGCCGCCCAGCTCACCACGACCGACACCAGCCCCACAGCCGCGATCCTCATCGACATCGGCTCACCCCCTGACCCGCAAGTGTACTCCGCTGATGCTGAACCCACCTCTTTGCCTAGAACAAAAAGAGGGACTGTCCCTCGATCTTTAGCGTGACCCCTGGGGCTGTGACCGCGATTCCAACTCCATCAGCGCGGGGACGAAGAACGCCAGGGCGCCGGCCACCGCCATGGTGGCGCCGGAGACCACGTACCAGATGCGCACCCCGAACATGTCGGCCACGGGACCGGCGATGGCCAGGCCCAGCGGGGTGACTGCCATGACCCCGCTCATCAGCAGTGACAGTACCCGCCACTGGATCTCCGGGGGCACGGTTCCCTGGAGGATAGCCAGGAAGGAGCCGTTGGAGGCGGAGTTCATCAGCCCGACCACCAGCATGGCCCCCACGGCGAAGTAGAAGGCGGTGGCCGGAGTGAGCCCGACCAGCGCGAAGGCCACCCCCTCCAGGGCCAGGGCGAGGAAGGCAGTGATGACCCGGCGCCTGAACCCACCCCAGGCGCTGAGCAGCAGCCCGCCCAGGATCACCCCCACGCCGAAGGCCGACTCCAGATAGGCCAGCTGCAGCGCCCCGCCGCCGAAGTGGGCGGTCACCAGCAGCGGTTGGAGTGATACCGCGGGGTGGACAAGCAAATTGATCAACGCCGCCACGCCGATGATCAGCGTGAGCCCGCGCCAGCCCAGCGCGAAGCGGAGTCCGGTGGCCATGTCGGAGAACACCGCCCGCATTCCCCGGCCGCTCGCCGCCCGGACCGGCAGTGGTATGCCCACCAACAGCAGGGGGACGATGGCGATGAGCGCAGTGACCACGTCTACCGCCAACACCCCCTGCATGGGCAGCACCTCCAGCAGCAGCGCGCCCAGGGGGGGTGAGATGATGTTGGCCAGCCCGAACAGGCTCTGGTTCAGCCCGCCGATCCTGGCCAGGTGCCGCTTGGGCACCATGAGGGTTGTGGAGGACTGCATCGCCGGCCAGTGGAACGCCCCGCCGGCGGACCGCACCAGCATGAGCAGGTACACGTGCCACACTCGGACTGCGCCCAGGGCGAACAGGATGGCCAGCCCCACGGTGGCGGCGGCGATGGTGGCATCGGCCCCCACCATCACCCAGCGGCGGTTCCACCGGTCAACCAGCGTGCCGGCGAACGGCGTCACCAGGATCTGGGGCAGCAGCGCCATCATGGTGGCGGTGGCCAGCACGGTTGCCGAACCGGTGGTCTTGGTCAGCCACCACACAAGGGCGAACTGGACGAGCTGACTGCCCACCAGGGAGAAGGCTTGGCCGCCCCAGATGCCGAAGAACAGGGGTTTCCAGCGGGCAGGGTTCCAGGGATTCGGGCTCATGTCATGACCTCAACGGCACCCCAGGGCGACGCGCGGCCGCCCTGCCACCAGGGGCCGCGAATAGTATCCCTGCCCGCCGCCTGGGTCCAACAGGCGGGAACCCGGCCACCCTCCCGGGTGTATCTTTGACGAGTCAATCCAAACGATGCGAAGCGGGACGAGGTGTCCAAGAGGATGGTTTGGGTGCTGGTGGTTGCCCTGGCCGCCGGGGGACTGCTGGCCGGGTCCCAGGGCCTCCGCTCTGGGCGCGACGGGCAACCTGAGCGACTGATCATCACTGGCGTGCCCCCGTTCGACCAGCCGGAGTGGACTGATCAGGCGGGGAAGGTGGTGCCCGCCGGCTGCGGGCCTGAGGCAGCGCGCATGCTGTTGGCCTATTACGACCGGCGGTTCGGCTACCGGCAGCTGGTCCGGGAACACCCGGGGCAGGCCATCGTGGAGCTGCACGATCGCATGAACACCACGACCGTCATGTGGCAGGGCCAGCCCCAGGGGTTCACCGACCCGGGCATGTTCCGGGCGGGGCTCAAGGCCTACGTCAAGGCCCGCTACGTGGGCGGCGTGGAGCTGGGAACTCAGGGGGGGTCGCTGAGCCAGGTGTTCGCCAAGTCGGTCCAGCTGCTGCAGGCGAACAAGCCCCACATCATCCTGTTTGACTGGGAAGGGGCCACCTGGATCTTCCCCAACCACTACGCGGTGGTGGTGGGCTACAGCCAGGAGGCCGGCCGCCAGCAACTCATCATCAATCCAGGGTGGGGATACGATTTCCAGATCCTGGACATGACCGACGGAGAGGTGGCCCCGGCCAGCCTGGTGTGGATCGAGGCGTTCGCCGATGCCCCAGATGGAGACCCCGGGGTTGCCATCGGCCCTGCCTCAGCGGGGGGGATGTGGATCACCGATGCCAACGGCAAGCTCCAGCTCGCCCCCCAGCTCCACAAGCACTTCGACCTCAGCACCGTGCTCAGCTGGGCCATGTCCGACCGGACGCAGTTCTTCCTCCCTGAGTCGAATGCGAAGATCGGGGTCTGCACTTGGTATTCTGACTAACTGGCGAAGGTGAGGCCGATGGTCACGATCCTGCCCGCCTGGGCCGTGAACCGGACCTGTCCGGCAGCGTAGGGGAGCTCGTCGACCGGCGTCTCGTCCAGTCGCAGATGGCGAGCGCCGGCCAGGGGGAACAACGGGCGCAGCGAGCCGTGGACCTTGTCAGGGCCGGGGTTGTACAGGCGGACCACGATCCCCTCCCCGTCCTCGGCGGGCTTGATGGAGCTGAGGACCAGGTCGGGCGGCTCCACCTCCAGCAGGGCCGCCTCCTGCGGCAGCCTGATCCCCACCGGACCCGCGGCGGGGACCCACGCCCCGATGGGGGGGGCGCGGAAGGCCTGGGCCGCCTGCAGCAGGTCAGCCCCGGCTTGGCCCGGCTCGTACAGCAGGACCGCGCACTGGAAGCGGTGCCGCCCTGGGCATTGGGCGTCCGGCACCGGATAGGGCGGTCCGGCGTGCCCCGGCCGGGCGGACAGGTCAGCCCGCGACAGCCATCCCACTGCCCGCAGCAACGTCACGTAGATGGTGCCCGCAGGGGTGGCCTCGTACTCCAGCAGCCCCCGAGTCAGCACCGCCAGCCCGCGCTTTCCCTCCGCCACGGCCACCAAGCCCCGGTGAGGGTGAGTGGGACTGGGCGGCTCTACCCACCCCTGGCCCGGGGCGGTGCGCGTGGGACGCTCCAGCAGGGCGAACGTGCCGGCCGCCAGGGATGTCTCGGTGCGGATGCCGGTGGGGAATCCCAGCCGCAGCCGATGGTCGCGAGCGGCGTTATCCACCTCCAGGGCCAGGTCGATCTGGGTGGTCCCGGGGGCCAGGGAAACCCACAGCACGGCCGGACAGCGGACGCGACGTCGACTGCGCGCCCCCCGGTCCGGGGTCAGCTCGGCGGGGACGGTCAGCTTCAGCTCCACCCGCAAGGTACCGCGCCAGGGGAGGTCCTGGTCCACGGATACATGTGCCGAACCTGCTGTCGAGCTCACGATCTGCTGTCGGGCGGGCGGGGAGAAGTTGTACTCGTCCCCGGCGTCGCCGGTATCCTCCAGGAACGCCAGCCCCTGGTACCGGTGGCCGCACCGCTTGTCCACCACGGTGATGGTTCCGTTTTCCTCCACCGACACCCGGAGGTACTCGTTCTCCAGCGTGGGCCCGGGGCCCACCAACGCCGGGCCCCCGCAGGGGGGCGGGGCTCCGGGCACCAGCCGGTACACGCCCAGGCCCACGCCGGGAAGCCGGGCGGGGAAGGCGATGACCTGCCGGCGTTCATGGCGCACTCCGGCCAGCACCTGTTCGGAGGTCAACCGCTCTTCTCGGGCGACGAAGGGAACCGCCCGGCCCTGCGGATCCACCAGCGTCCAGCCGTGCGGCCACTCGCACCCGTCCCCGTCGGGAGCCGGCGGCGGCACCGCCACCTCCACCTCTTCCGTGCGGGGGAGGGGACACGGGTTGAAGACGATCACCGGGATTCCCTCCTCAGGCAGGCCGGCGGCCGCGCTCCCTCCCAGGGAGGCCAGGGCAGAGCTTGTTACCATGCGGGCGATGGATTCCGCCCGGTCGAATCGAGTCAGCATCTCCCGATGAACTGCGTCCACGCCGCACCCGCAGATGGAGTCATGGGCGTGGTTCTGCAGGAGGAGCCCCCAGGCGGTGTGCAAGAAGGCCCGCAGGTCGTCGGCGAACAACCCGCTGAAGGCGGCCAATGGTTCCGCGTAGCACTCCAGCAGGGTCTCCACGGCGTGGTTGCGCTGCTTCAGGTAGGTGCGGGTGGAGTGCACCCCACTGAGCACGAAGTGGTCCCGGCTGGCCCGGAGCTCCCCGCGGACGACCGCAAGCTTCTCCGCTTGCGCGCGCAGGCGCAGGGCAAACTCGTCCAGGGTGGTGAGCTGGAAGCGGAATCCGGGCAGGGCGGCGCTCAATCGGTTCACCACCTGCGGCAGGTCCGGCTGCGGCCGCAGGTGGTCGCAGCCGTTGGCCAGCAGGAGGGTCCCCACGGCGCTTTCCTCCTTGAGGAAGGACAGCAGGGCCAGCAGTGGCGGTTGGTGGGCGGGCAGCAAACCGCGCTCGCGGAGTTCGGCGGCCGGCGGGGTGATCTGCCCCAGGTCGTCGGTCAGGAAGGCGCCGGAGCAGTAGCCGGCCCGCAAGGCATAGGCCACCACCTGCGAGCCGTCCGGTGCCTGCCACAAGAACTCCGCCCCCCCTGCCTGCTGGCAGGCCAGGTCGGCACCGCGGCCGAGAAAGGCAGTGTGGATCCCGAATCCCTGGAGGATCTGGGGGAGCTGGGCTATGTGGCCGAAGGCATCAGGGACGTATCCCTGCTGCATGACGGGGCCGAATCCTCCGCCCACCCGGCGCCCGAACAGCAGGTTGCGGATCAGTGATTCCCCCGATACCAGGAACTCGTCGGGCTGAATGTACCAGGGGCCGATCTCCAGCCTGCCGGCCTGCACGAACCGGCGCAGTCGTTCCGCTTGGTGGGGGCGGATCTCCAGATAGTCGAGCAGCGGGATGACCTGTCCGTCGAGCATGAAGCTGTAATCCGAGTTGCGTTCTAGGAGGTCCAGCAGTTCGTCCAGGGCCTGAACCAGCCAGAAGCGGAATTCCTCGAACGGCAGGTACCACTCCCGGTCCCAGTGGGTGTGGGCCACGATGGAAACTTGGGCTCTGGTGTGGTCAGCCATGGGGATAGCGGCCGTACCGCCGCGCGGCGGTGTACAGGGCGACGACGTTCTCCGGGGGGACGTCCGGCTGGACGTTGTGCACCGGCGCGAACACGAACCCCCCGCCGGGCGCCAGCGCCTCGATGTTGCGCCTGACCTGTTGGATTACGTCCTCCGGGCTCCCGGAGGGCAGCGTGCGCTGGGTGTCGCACCCGCCGCCCCAGAAGACCAGTTCCCGGCCGAACTCGCGTTTGAGGTCCACCGGGTCCATGTCCTTCGCCGACAGCTGCACTGGGTTGATGATGTCCACGCCGGCCTCAATCATATCGGGCAGCAGGGCCCGGATGGAACCGCAGCTGTGCAGCATGACCTGATAGGGCCCGTGGTGTTTGGCAGACGTCCACAAGGCCCGCTGGCGGGGGCGGAAGACGGATCGGTACATGGCGGGGGAGATCTGGGGGCCGGTCTGCATGCCGAAGTCGTCCCCGAATTGGATGACGTCGATGCACTCCCCCACGGCGCGGGCGTAGCCGGCCAGGTCGGCCAGGTGCCTGTCCACCAGCAGGTCCAGCAGGTACTCGGCCAGGGGGCGGCGGGCGGCCAGGTCCCGCATGAAGCGGGCGTAGCCCCTGAGCCAATGTGCAGTCTCCAGGAGGTTCCCCCCGAACTGGCCCACCACTGCCCGGCCGGTGGCCCTCGCGGCGCGGGCTTGGGCGCGCAGGTAGCGGGCTTCCGCGTCGGACAGCGGGGGCAGCCAGCGGGCCACTCCTTCCCGCAGCTCGTCGCACCGCTGGGCTTCGGCCAGGGGATGGAACACCGGCTCGAAGTAGAGCGCGCCCGGGGATCTCTGTCCGAGGACCAGGTCACCCCGCTTGACCTTGTACGCCCCTCCCTCCCAGGCCGGGCTGAACTCGGCCGGCACCCAAGCCGGGGTTCCGTCGACCAGCTGGCCCTCCTTCCAGGCATCCAGACGGACGCCGAACCCGTCGTGCAGCCGGTAGACGGGGACCAGGTCGGCGGAGAAGTGATCGAGCACGTCCTCGCCCACCGCGGCCAGCTGCTGGGTGCAGTCGACCAGCCGGACGCGCCGGTCCGGCAGCCCCAAGTGGGCCCGCAGCCGAGCGTAGGTAGTTGCCGCGATCCCGGTGCTCAGCGTGCTGCCGATGTCAAGGGGAACTCGGTCGGGCTCCCGGTGGTGGAGTGACTGCAGCACGCGTTCCCTGTGCCCCATGGCCGGCCGCCGGCTCATCGGCTCTCGCCCCGGGGGCCCAAGAATCCGGCGTGCCACACCGGATTGGTCAGGGCGGCCACGGGCAGGCGGGCTACTGGCGTCCGCCCCCGCGTGTCGGGGACCCGTACCTCGGCGCGGAGGTAGCCGTGGCGGCGCATGTCCACCTCCACCGGGTGGGTCCACCGGGCCGCTGGTATCCGTACGCTGCACAGCACGCCGTGGCGGGTGGCGAGCCGCAGCCACTGACCCGCGGCCTCCTCCACCCGCACCTCCAGCTCCAGGAGGTCGGATCTGACTGTAGTCCCCTGCAGGGTGGTCTCCTCCTCCCCCGGTGCGTGCAGCCACAGCCGGGGTCCGGCGGGGCACGCCGACACCGAGACCCGCCCAGCGCTCAGCCCGGCCAGGATCCCCGCGGGGCTGAGCTGCTCGGCGTAGATCCAGGTAGTGGGGTGGCCCAGCCATTCCGCCAACTGTCCCGATTCTAGGTGGAACGGGTGGGCATCGCTCCCCCCCACTCCGACCACCGGACGCCCGGCCCGCAGCAGGTCGTCCCACCGCCGGAGGCTGCGTTCGTTGCCCGCCCCTCACACACTGTGCCACACTTCGAGGGCGTCGAACGGTAAATCCCAGCCGAATTCCCAATCCGGGCCCCCGGGCTTGGGATGGTTGATGGAGACCAGCCGCCCCTGGGCGTGGGCGGCGTCCATTACCTGGGCCATCTCCTCGGGCCGCCGGCAGCGGAAGTCCAACCACGGGCCCGCCCCCCACACGTTGGCGTGCCCGCGGTAGGTGGTGACCTCCAGCCCGGGAACGAGGGCCGGGCGGGGGCAGCCGGCCAGGTAGGGGTGGTGGCTGACGGTGTTGTGGTCGGTGATGGCCAAAAAGTCCAGGTTCCTGCGGCCCGCGGCGGCGGCGACCTCCGCCACACTGCAGTCGGCGTCGCTGTGGTGGGTGTGGGCCTGCAGGTCGCCCTTGTACCAGCCGGGGCCGGGCGGGGGGGCCTCCACCGGCGCGGGCGGCGGCTGCGCCGGTGGGGCACCGGGGTGGGGGGATGACTCCACCTCCACCCGGTACGGGCAGCCCTGCGGGGCGATCTTGTACAGCCCCAACAGCACGTGCCAGGTCCCGGGATAAAGGGGGCCGGGCAGATAGCCGGGGGTGGCGGCGTTCTCGGTGATGATCACGTGGTGGCGTGCGCTGCCGCTCCACCCGCGAAAACCCTCCGCCCGGCCGAACTGGTGGCCGCGGGGGTCGAACAGCCCCAGGTCCAGCACGCTGCCCCCGGAGCGCTCGAATGTAAACCGTACCTCCAGGCGGCGGGTCCCTGGGGGCACGGAGAAGGGGAGAAGGCGGTAGGGTTCCTTGCTGTCTCCAGAAGAGAACCGGCCGATGAACTCGGCCCGCAACGGCTGGACGCAGTCCCCGTCGATCATCCGACCTCAGGGCCGCCGGGGAACACGTGCAGGTGCTCCAGATCGGGCGTCAGCCAGGCCCGCTCCCCCAGCGGTGGCGGCTGATCGGTGAACAGGCGCACCGACACGGTGACCCCGGAGACCTGCAGGGTGATCAGGGTCTCCGCGCCCAGGGGCTGCACCGCATACACGTGGCCGGGGATGGCGCCGGGGCGGGGCGAGGCGGCGACGTTGATGTGCTCCGGCCGGATCCCCAGCAGCACCTGTTCTCCCTCGCCCAGGTCGGGGGGCAACAGATCCGCCGGCCGGGCGACCTCGAGGCGGAACGATTCGCCGGCCAGGTAGGTCGAAGCATCGGTCCGCTCCACGCGGCAGGGGATGAGGTTCATGGGCGGGTTGCCGATGAAGCTGGCCACCAGGCTCGAGGTCGGCCGATGATAGACCTCCAGCGGGTTGCCCACCTGGACGAGCTCCCCCTGGAACATGACCGCGATCCGGTCCGCCATGGCCAGGGCCTCCGCCTGGTCGTGGGTCACGTAGATGGCGGTCACCTCCACCTCCTGTTGGAGGTGCTTGAGGAAAGCGCGGGCCTCCAGGCGCAGCTTGGCGTCGAGGTTGGACAGTGGTTCATCGAATAGGAACACCTGTGGCTTGTGGACCAGGGCCCGGGCGACCGCGGCCCGCTGCTGCTGGCCGCCGGAGACCTGCGCGGGGCGACGGTCCAGCAGGGCCGCGATCTGCAGGTGCTCGGCGACCTCCCTCACCCGGGCCACCACCTCCTTGCGAGGCACCTTGCGGACCCGCAGTGGATAGCCGATGTTGTCCAGCAGGGTCATGTGGGGGTAGAGGGCGTAGTCCTGGAATACCATGGCCACATCCCGCTCGCGCGGCGGCAAGCTGGTCACATCCCGCGAGCCGATGTGGACGCGGCCGGAGGTGGGCCGTTCCAGCCCGGCCACCAGGCGCAGGGTCGTGGTTTTCCCGCACCCGGATGGTCCCAGCAGGGCGAAGAACTCCCCTTGCTCGATGGATAGGTTGGCGTCTTGGACAGCCGTCACCGGCCCGAAGCGCTTGGTGAGGTTCTCCAAGACCACGTGTGCTCCCCCGGCGGTGCTGTCCGCGGGCCCAGCTTGGACGGCGGCGTCGGTTGCGCGTTTCACCTCTTGATCCCCCCGAAGAAACGGAACCCGTAGCGCCAGTTGACGAACAGGTAAAGGACGACCACCGGCAGGGCGTACAGAAGCGAGTACGCCGACACCAGGGTCAGAACGGGCGTGCCTCCCTCAGTGTAGAACGAGTAGATGGCTATGGGTGCCGGCATCTTGTCCGGGCTGCGGATGAGGATCGCCGGGATGAGGAAGTTCCCCCACGCGTTCACAAACGCCCACACGGCCACCACCATCATCCCGGGACGCACCACCGGCAGCACCACGTGGCGCAGCATCTGCCAGGTGGTGGCTCCGCTGACCAGGGCGGACTCCTCGTAGGAGCGGGGTACGCTCTCCACGAAATCCCGCATGAGGAAGATGCCAGTGGGCAGCAGCCCCCCGGTGAACACCAGCACCACCCCCAGGTGGGTGTCCACCAGGCCCAACCCGTGCAGGAGCAGGAAGATGGGCACCATGGCGGCGGTCCCGGTCACCACCGAGGAGAACAGGACCAACAGGTACACGAGCAGGTTGCGGCCGGGGATGGCCAGTCGGGAGATGGTGTAGGCCGCCAGGGCGGCCACCATGGTGACGGCCAGCATGGCGCCCCCGGCCTGGAGGATGCTGTTGAGGAACAGGGCGCGTACGGCGAACTGGTTGGCGAACAGCCGCTGGAAGTTGGCCAGCGTGGGTTGGCCAGGCAGGGTGACGCTCAGGGTGGCCTGGGAGCTGAACGGGGCGGTGAGCAGCCACAGCAGCGGGGTGACGAAGAACGCAGCCAACAGGACGGCCACCAGGTAGAAGCCGATCCGGACCACCACGTAGCGGACCAGGCTCATCTGTACACCGCCTGTCTGCGCTGGGACGCCAGATACCCCAGGGCGAGGACCAGGTTGATCAGCATCATGACTACGGCGATGGCTGCACCGCGTCCGAACTCGAGGAACTTGAACGCCATCCGGTAGGTGTACATGGACACCGTCTCACTGCGGAAGAACGGCCCCCCTCCCGTGATCAGATATGGGGTGAACGTGTTGAACGTCCACAAGGTGATGAGGATGAGGTCGGTGAAGATGTGGGGACGGATGAGGGGGAGGATGACGTCCCGGAACCTCTGCCAGGGGCTGGCCCCTGCCACTTCCGCGGTCTCCCAGTACGAGGGGGGGATGTTGCCCAGCGCCGCTGAGAATAGTAGCATGCAGAACGCCGTGCCCCGCCACACGTTGAACAAGGTGATTGCCGCCAGGGGATACTTGAAGTACCAATCCAGGCCGCTGAGCCCCAGGCTCTGCAGTACGTTGTTCAGGGTGCCGAAGTCTCTGTCCAGATAGGCGATCCAGGCGAACGCAACCGCCACGTCGGGCAGGATCCAGGCCACGGTGGCCAGCGAGAACACGACTTCTCGCAGCATCCCGCGGCGGCGGTGGAAGGCAAGTGCGATGCTCAGGCCCACCGGCACCTGGCCCAGCAGGGCCGACCCCAGGACGAACAGCAGCGTGTTCACCAGCGCATTGCCGAACTCCCCCGGCCGCAGCCAGCGGGCCACGTCGAACAGGTGTAGGTAGTTGTCCAGCCCCACGAACTGAGGGTGCAGGGCGGTGGCCCCGGTCAGGGTGCGGTTGGTGAAGCTGATGATGAACACCCACACGAAGGGGAACAGCAAGAAGATGGCGATCAGGACGAGGGCCGGGGCGAGGAAGCCCAGCCCGGCGCGCAGCGAGATGATCCTCTGCTCCTCTATCTTGGGCACTGAGTTGTCTCCGATGGGAACAGGGCCCCGGGGGGCGCCCCGGACCCGGCTCGCTCACTCCACCGGGAGCTCGATCACACTCTCGGGGCCAACGATCTCGGCAAGTTTCTCGCTGTACTCGATCATGGCCTGGATGGGCGAGGTCTGCCCGGCGACCACCTTCTCGGTCATGAACTGGGCCTCGTAGGAGATCTTGGGGTAGCCGGGGAGCATGGGGCGCACAGTGGTCAGCGGGAGCAGAGCTTCCGCCATGGCAGTCATCACTGGGTCGCCGAGGACAGGGACGTCGTCCCGCGTGCGGATGCGAGGCTGTATCTGCTGGAACTCAAGCTGCATCTCCCTGCTGAACATGAAGCTCAGCAGCGCCCACACCTCGTCCGGGTGGTCGGTGTTGGGGTTGAGGATGACCCCGGTACCGCCGGAGATGGTGACGAAGTCCTGGCCCCGGTAGCCGGCGCCGGGCTCCTTGGCGGGCATCTTCGCCCAGCCCACCACCTGGTCGCGGTTGGCGACCGCCCACTCCGAGCCGGGGGCCAGCACCGAGCGCCAGAACCAGTCACCCTCGACCAGCATGGCGATCTTGCCGTCCCGGAAGAGCTCGAAGGTGCGGGCGCGGGCGCCGGAGATCAGCTGAGTGCGGGCGTCCCCCAGCTCCTCGTCGATGTACACGGTCTTGTAGAGGTTGAGGGCGTCCAGGATGCCGGGGTGCTGGCCGTACCACTTCTCCTCGTCGAAGTCGTACATGTGGATGCCCGTGCCCAGCAGCACCATGAACCAGGCCTGCATGGTCGTGGCCTCCCCCATCTGGGTCCCGGCGTTGATCTGCAGCGGGATGACCCCGGGGAGACGCTCCTTGATCAGCCGGGCGGTGTTCAAGAGCTCCTCCCAGCTCCGGGGCTGCCAGTCGTGCACCCCGGCCTGGGGCTGGAGGAGCCCGGCCTGCTCGAACAGGTCACGGCGGTAGAAGATGACCCGGACGTCGGTTCCGAAGCCCAGGCCGTACACCGCTCCCTTGTAGGCTAGGATCTCGCGCATGCTGGGGGGGATGTGGGCCCAGCCGTCCCAGGCCCACACGTCGCTTCCCACCACCGCCTCCAGCGGCTCGATCAGGCCCGCTTCAGCGAACTCCGGGAGCCAGAAGCCGTCAAAGCCGAGGATGTCGGCGCCCCGACCGGCGCTGAGGTCGAGGGCATACTGCTCCTTCAGTGCCTCGTCGGTGCCCCCGAACTCGATGAACTCCACTTCCACGTCCTTGCCGGCGGCCCGCATCTCCTCCTCGAAGGCAGGGAAGACCACGTCCACCAGCCACTCCACCAGCTGGGCGTTGACCCCGCCGCGCACCGCGCGGGCAGTGACGGTGATCTTCGTCGGCGCCCCCCACACCGTGCCGCCGACCAGGGCGACACCCAGAAGGCTCACCAACGCCAATCCAACCCAACGGTTCCTCTTGCCCGTCAACACTTTCCACCTCCTAGATGGTCTTCACCTCAGGAACTCACGGCCTCCTGTGTGCTTCGGCGATCACCTCCCTCGTCGAGGTCGGCGCCCGGCCGGACGCTGGAGGCGCGGACCACCAACTTGCCGGGGATGAGGATCGGGTGGTCCGAGCGGTCGCCCTCGATGAGTTGCAGCAGGCGCTTGGCCGACCAGTAGCCGAGCCAATACTCGCGCAGGTCCACGGTGGTCAGGGGGGGAACGAAGTAGCGGGCCAGCTCGCTGTCGTTGACGCACACGATCGCCACGTCTTCGGGGACGCGCAGGGACAGCTCCCGCAGGGCCCGCACCGCCCCCACCGCCTGGATGGCGCTCACCGCGAACATGCCGGTGAACTCGGCCGCTGGGGCGCGCTGGCGCACCGCCTGGAAGGCCGCCTCCTCCACCTGTTCGGACTGCCACACCAGACCGGGGTCGAAGGGAATGCCGCTTTCCTGGAGGGCCATACGGTAGCCCAACAGCCGGTCCTGGCAGAACGTGAACCGCTCCGGCCCGGAAAGAAAGACGATCCGGCGATGTCCGGACTCGATCAGATGTTTCACCCCCGTGCGGCTCACAGCGACGTTGTCCGAATCGACAAACGGGGCCTGTCCCGCCGGCCGCCCGACGAACACGTGCGGCACCCGCAGGCGCCTGAGGTCCTCCAGGTAGGGGCACGTCACCGACGGGTTGGTGATCACGAAGCCGTCCACGCTGCGGCCACGGGACGAGGTACGTATCTGGGAGCAAGCTTCCTGGTCGGACTCAGCGATGTGGAGGGACAGGTTGTAGCCCCGCTCGGCGGCGGCCCGGTGCATGCCCTTGATGAGCTGAGAGAAGAAGCCGGAGGAGGCGAACAGGTGTTCCAGGGAAATGGGGGACAGCAGCCCCACGGTGTGAGCTCGCCCGTCGGCGAGCTGCCGGGCGGCCGCGTGGGGGTGGTAGCCGAGCTCCTCGGCGCTCTGCAGGACGCGAAGCCGGGTCAAGTGGTTCACCCGGGGCTTGCCGTTCAGGGCCAGCGATGCCGTGGATACGGATACTCCAGCGCGCCTGGCCACGTCGCGGATGGTCGGCAGGTCGGTCATTGTCGAACCCTTTCGACAATACCACCTCCGCCCCTCCCGCGTCAAGTTGCCGCCGGTTTCTCATTTCTGGTCGGAAATCCTCAGCTGACGGCCGGGGGCGTGACCGCCCCCCGGCCGATCGGTGACGAAGCGGTTCGACAACCACCTCCCCACGCCCCGGCG
>JBNGCS010000021.1:0-16465 GCA_049975705.1 Candidatus Bipolaricaulaceae bacterium
GGGCGGCGTCTTCAGCCCCGCGGACCAAGGTGGCGAAGAACGGGTTGGTGATGTCGGATACCACCACCCCAATGACATGGGTGCTCCGCGTGCGCAGGGATTGGGCCACCGCGTTGGGGTAGTAGTCGAGTTCCTCCATGGCCCGCCGCACTCTCCCCGCCGTCTCCGCGGCCACCTTACGGGTCCCGTTGATGACATGCGAGACGGTGGCCACCGATACCCCAGCCCGCGCCGCCACATCCCGAATGGTTGTCATCCTATAATCGTTTACCGTAAACGTTTACCTAGAGTAGCACGTCCCCCCGTCGATGTCAAGCGCCGATTTCAGTTTCTGCATCGCTGCACGCCTTTTTCAGGTTCAAACCGAGGACAGCCAGTCGTCGGCCAGGTTCCTTCAGGCGGGCACGGTGGGCCCAAGGAGGTGCAGACTGCCCGCACGCACCTGATTGAGCCCAGCCGATCGGACGGCCCGCTGGCACCGCGCCACTCGCCCCTTGGGGGTCAGCGGAAGGCCGGGAAGGGAGAAGGTGCGCCGCGCCTCGCCGAGGTGGGCGAGCCAGAAGCGCAACCCCTGCCGGCACGGCGTGAACACGCCCCAACTCCGCCTCAGGCAGGCCTCAACGACTTCCAGAACCTTCCGTCCACAGACCAGGCGGCGCCACCCTGGGTAGCCCGATGCGTTAACTAGGGAGAGAGCCTAAACTTCCCCCGCGATGAGTGAGATCGCCATTGACCGGATTCGGAAGCGCGACCTGCCCCGGGCAATGGAACTCCTGCTGACCGCGTTCGGAGAAGAGCTCGCCGGGCGGGGATCGGACCTTCGCAGCCTGGAGCGCCTGGTACGCTGCCTCCTCGCTTGTCGGCGGCTGCCGGTATGGATCCTCCGCCAGACGGGGGAGGTGGCCGAGCTGTGGGTGGCCCGGTCCCGGGGCCGACCGGTGGGCGTGCTGGGGCAGATGGGCCGGAGCGCACCGTATATGTCCGGCATCGCGGTGGACCCCGCCTTCCGCGGCCGGGGCGTGGCCCAAGCCCTGTTCCGCCAGGTGTTTACCGACCTATCCGCTCGGCGGATCCCCTTCGTCCGGGGGGCGGTGCTGGCGGACAACTCGCCTGCCCTCCGCCTCTGTGCCAAGTGCGGCCTGGTCCCCTACGCCCGGACCAGCCTGCAGGAGATCCCTCTGCCCGCCACCCTGCCCCCACCGACAGCGGGAATCGCGGTCCGGCCCGCCCGCCCCGGTGACCGCCGGCGGCTGTGGCCGACCAGTTACGACGAGTCCGGGCTCCGGCGTCTGCTGGCGATGGAAGGGGGGTTCGAGGCTTCGCCGCTGCGGCTACTTGGCGCATGGAGCCGCGCCTGGGTGGCAGAGCGGGACGGAGCGGTGGTCGGGTACCTGGGCATGCAGGCCAACCGTTACCAGGCCGCCGGTACCATACGCACTCCCTGTCTCATCGCAGAGGAAGCCTACTTCCCACTACTCAGGGCCGCCCTCCAGGAACTGGAGCGGCTGGGACGCCGGAAGGCCCTCGTCGACCTCCTGGACAGTCAACACGCCCTGGCTGCCGGTCTGGCCAAGCTCGGCGCATGCCCTGACCGGTCCTGGGTGCACCTGGTTCGGTACCTGCCCTAGCCTGACGGGGTGCGACCGGCCTACGCCAGCTTCAAGTTCACCGACGCACCCGCTTTGAGCGTATGCCCCACCAGGCACGCTTCGACGAACGCGCGGGCCCGGTCCCGCTTGCCGGCCGGCAGGCTGGGAAAGGTCAACTGGACTGAGAAGTTGTCCAACCTCGCGGGGGACTGAAGCGTCTCCGCCTCAGCCACTGCCTCGATCCCTTCGGCCGCCAGCCCCTCCCGGTCGGTAAATAGCTTGGCGAACATCCCCGTGCAGGCCGCGAGTGCACCCACCACCAGCTGTGGCGGCGTGGGCCCCGCGTCCTGCCCGCCTTTCTCCTGCGGCAGATCAGAGATCACCTCGTGGTCGCCGACTCGCACAGAGAAGGCAACCCCTCCACGCCACTTGGCTGAAGCTGTCGTCTTTTCCACCTGTGAACCTCCTCTCAGGTTTGACACGTTGGACAATAGTAACTGCTGCGCCCCCCCAGTTTGACCTGGGCAACAGGGTGGCCGCAGACAGGACATGGCTGCCCCCTTCGCCCGTACACGCGCAGGCAGCCTGCGAAGGAGCCGAGTTCCCCGGTGGGCGCCCGGTAGGTGTTGTCCGCCAAGCTTGTCCCCATGCAGGCGATCGCCTCGCGCAGCACCTCGGGAACGGCCGCTTGCAGCCGTTCCGCCTCCGCTGGGGACAGCGTATTGGCCGGGCGCCGCGGATCGATCCCCGCTCGAAACAGGATCTCCGCCCCGTAGATGTTCCCGATCCCCGCGATGTTCCGCTGGTTCAAGAGCCACGTCTTGATGGGGGCCCGGCTGCCAGCCAGGGCAGCAGGAAGCCAGCTCAGATCGCCCAGGGCGTCCGGCCCCAGGTCCAGATCGGACCGCTCCCCCACCTGTGCGGTGGCCAACCGGCGGGTGTCGACCAGGTGCATGGCGCCGGGGGAAAAGCGGAGCGAGAGCCGTACCCGTCCGGGGGGAACCCGCCGACTCCACACCAGGCGCCCGGACATCCGCAGATGGATCACCAACACCTGGCTGGGAAGCTCGAACAGGATGTACTTCCCTCGCCGGCGTACGGCACGCACCACCTGGGGCAGCTCCAGCCCGGCCAAGCCGGGGCCCAGGGAGGGATCTCGGACAGCGACCGTGCGCAGCAACTCCCCCTCCACGTGGGGGCGAAGGCCGCGGATGATTGTCTCCACCTCGGGGAGTTCCGGCACTAGCGGAGCTGGTCGAACACATCCAGGAGCCGGCGCGCCGAGGCGGCGGTGGACAGCTGGCGTGCGGTGGTCAGCGCGCCTTCCCGCAGCCTGCCCCGCAGGGCGCCATCCTCCAGCAGCTCCACCACCCGGCGGGCGTAGAGCACCTCGTCTTCCGGGGCGAACAGCCCATTCTCCCCGTCCCGCACGATGTCCAGCACCCCCATGGCCCCGATGGCCACCACCGGCAGCCCGCCGGCCATGGCCTCCAGCACCACCAGCCCCTGTGTCTCAGTCTTGGAGGCGAACACGAACACGTCCGCCCCGCGGTAGTAGTCCATGAGCCGATCGTGCCCCACGTACCCGGGAAACAGCACCCTGCCCGCCACCCCCAGCCGCCGTGCCTGACCGGCCAGGTCCTCGGCCGCCGGGCCGCCGCCGACCATGGCCAGGAACGCGTCCGGACGCATGCTGAGCACCTCCCGGAACGCCCGCACCAGGAAGTGGGTGTTCTTCTCCCGCGCCAGTCGCCCCACGTACAGAAGCAGGGGGGCAGCGGCGGGCACCCCGAGATCCTCCCGCAGGGAATGCTGCACTGGGGAGGCGAACTCACGCAGGTTCACCCCGAACGGGAACACGTGCACCGGAACTCGGACCCCGTAGCGTACAAGCTCGTCCCGGATCGGAGTAGACTCCACGGTGACCGCGTCACACCGGTTGCAGAACGCGGCCGACAGAACCTCGGCCATCCTGCGGGGCGGCCGCAAAGGGGGCGGCAGGTAGTGGCGGTAAGCCACGTACAGCGTGTGGTAGGTATGCACGTGGGGAACGCCGCGCCGCCGCGCCGCCCACAGCGCCAGTCCGCCCAGGGAAAACGGGGTGTGAGAGTGAACGGCCTCCAGTTCATCCAGGAGCCTTCGCGCCCGCACCGGGATGGGGAAGGCGAACCGCGACTCCCGGTGGAACAGGAAGGGAAGCGACGGCAGGCGAACCACGCTGGGGTCGGAGTACTCTCGCCGGTCGTAGTGAGGGCAGAACACGAACACTTCATGCCCCATGTGCTCCAGCTCCTCGCGGAGCCAGTGCACGGTGGTGGTCACCCCGTTGATCTGCGGTAGGTAGGTGTCCGAAAACAGGCCGATCCTCATGCCCGCTCGTACACCCGCTTCCCGTCGACAAGCGTCATGTCCACGTCCACCGCTGCCCACGGCACCGATCGCGGGTCGGCGGACAGGACAACCAGGTCGGCCCGGTACCCTGGGGCCACCCGGCCCAACTCCTCCTCGCACCAGGTCGCGTAGGCACCGCCGGACGTGTAGGCCCGGAGGGCGGCCTCCAAGGGGAGGCGCTGCGGAGGATGCGGGGGGTCCAGCACGCCCCCGATCCCGCATAGCGGCCCCATCGGCATCCCGTCGGACCCAAAGGCCAGGGGGATCCCCCGGTCCATCACCCAGGCGTGGGGATCGATCCTGGCGTCCCTGTCCTCCCCCAGGCGGGTCACGTACATCCGGCCCGGGCCTGACCAGCGGGCGGGGAAGTTCGGTTGCATGGATGCGACCAACCCCAGCTCCGCCAGGCGATCCAGCTGTGCCGCGGTGGCCAGTTCCAGGTGCTCCAGGCGATGGCGCGCCGCGGAGCTCGCCCGGGCCTGGCGGGCGGCGGCCAATGCTTCCTCCACCGCCCGCTCCCCGATGGCGTGGACAGCGAACTGGAGCCCGGCCGCCTCCACTTGGCGCCACGCCTCGACCACCTCAGCCCGCTCCAGCAGCAGCTGACCGCTGCCCCCCCGTACGTAGGGCTCGGCAACCGCCGCAGTGCGGGCGCCGATGGACCCGTCCATAAAGGCCTTCACCCCCATGATCCGCAGGCGCTCGCTCCCCAGCCCCCGCATGACCCCCAGAGACCTGAGCTCATCCAACTGGTCGAGCGGCAGGTAGCAGAACACGCGGGTGGACAGCCGACCGCGTCGCTGCGCCAGCTGGCAGGCGGCCAGCAACCCCTCCCCCCCCATGTCGGCCACCGCGGTGATCCCCAGGGCGGCGGCCCGTTCACAGGCCGCGGCCACCGCGTCGGCCAGCACCTCCCGTTCTGGCCAGGCACAGGCCAGAAGCTCCCCTGCCGCCTCCTCCCACAAGTGGCCCAGCTCCCGGTCCACCCTGTCCCCCTCGGGGCGAGTGCAGCGGGCCAAGGCCGATGTGTTGGCCACCACCAGATGGCCGTCGACCCTCACCGCACAGCAGGGCTGGTGCGGCACCGCCCGATCCAGATCGCTCCGCTCCAGATACCTCCGCTCGGTCCAGCGCGACTCGTCCCACCCCTGGCCGACCACCCACCCCTGGGGACGGTCGCGGCCGGCCTGCACCAGCCGCTCCAGGGCGTCAGCCAGCGAGCGGGCGGGGCTGAGATCGACGAAGAACGTACGGGTCAGCCCTTCGTGCAGGAAGTGAACGTGGGCGTCGAAGAACCCGGGCAGGACCGGGCGACCCCCCAGGTCCACCATCTCGGTGCGCGGACCCCGCAGCCGCATGATCTCCTCCGTCCGGTCCACCGCCGCGATTCGGCCACAGCGAACGGCCACCGCGTCGGCCGGGCTTTCCAGCAGCACCGGCCCGTGGTATAAGATCAGATCGACGGACATCGTCGGCATTATAGCGGGAGGCTTTCCCTCCCGTAGGTGGCAGGGGTGAACACCAAGGTGTTGGCGGCCGACGCCGCCGGGATAGGCAAGGCGGCGGACATCCTGCGTGCGGGGGGGGTGGTGGCCTTCCCCACGGAGACCGTGTACGGCTTGGGCGCCGACGCCACGCGGGCGGAACCGGTGGCCAGGTTGTTCGAGGCCAAGGGCCGCCCCAAGTTCGACCCCGTCATCGTTCACGTCGCCTCCGCCGCGGACGCCGAGCCGCTGTGGACCGAGGTGCCCGCCCGCGCCCGCGCGCTCATGGAGTCTTTCTGGCCCGGGCCGCTGACCCTGGTCCTGCCCAAGTCCCGCCGCGTCCCCCCGCTGATCACCGCCGGGCTGCCCACGTTGGCCGTACGGATGCCCGATCACCCGGTGGCGTTGGCGCTGATCACCGAGAGCGGCTGTCCGGTGGCCGCCCCCAGTGCCAACCGATTCGGCCGCCCCAGCCCCACCCACCACGAGCACGTGCTGGAGTTCCTGGGCGGCGCCATCGAGGCGGTGCTGGCCGCCGGGCCAACCCCGGTTGGGATCGAGTCCACCGTGGTGTCCTTGTGCGAGGACCCCCCGCGGGTGCTGCGCCCGGGCGGGGTCCCCCTGGAGGCCCTCCAGGAGGTCCTGGGGGAGCTGAACGTGAGCCCCCCCGACGGTCCCAGCCCCTCCCCGGGGAACCTGCCCCGCCACTACGTGCCTTCCACCCCGCTGTTTCTCCTCCAGCCCGGCCCTTCGCCCCGCAGCGGGGAGAAGCTCCCCCGACCGCGGTGCGGGTTCCTCGCCTTCCAGCGGCGCTGGCACGACTTCGCCCGGGTGGAGGTGCTCTCTCCCTCCGGGGACCTGCGGGCCGCCGCCGCCCGTTTCTTCTCCGCCGTCCATGAACTCGACCGGGCGAACCTGGCCGCAATTGTCGCCGAACCCCTCCCCGAGCAGGGGCTGGGAACGGCGATCATGGACCGGCTGCGCCGGGCGGCCAGCGGCCAGGCGTATCTGGACGAACGGTGGGTGTGGATCAGTCGTTTGTGAGTGCTGAAAGGAGGACGAGTGAACCTGAAGGGAAAGCGTGTCGCGGTGTTGGTGGCAGACCTATACGAGGATCCCGAGTTCTGGTATCCCTACCTCCGCCTCCAGGAGGAGGGGGCGGACGTGGTCGCTGTGGGACCGGAGGCCAAGGAGTACAAGAGCAAGCACGGGTACCCCGCCAGGGCCCGGCTGGCCGCTGATAGCGCGCGGGCCGAGGAGTTCGACGCGGTGGTCATCCCCGGCGGCTACTCCCCCGACTACATGCGCAGGAGCCCGGACCTGGTGGCCCTGGTACGCAAGCTGGCCCAGGCCGGGAAGGTGGTGGCCGCCATCTGCCACGGGGGGTGGATGCTCTGCTCGGCCAGGGTGGTCTCGGGCAAGCGGGTAACCAGCTTTTTCGCCATCCGGGACGACCTGGAGAACGCCGGCGCCCGCTGGGTGGACGAGCCGGTGGTCCGAGACGGAAACATCGTCACCGCCCGCGTGCCCGCCGACCTCCCCGACTTCATGCGAGAGGTCATCTCCGCCCTAGTGGTCTCGCCGTGAGGAGAAACAGCTCGGGGGAACGGCTAGCTGACGTGAATCTCCACCACGTCCCCATCCTGGACCACATGGTCCAGGGGGGCGTGCTGGCCGTCGAACCGCCCAGACCCCCATAGGCGTACATACCGCAGCTTGTCCACGAACTCCCGGTGGATGTGCTCCACTACGTTTAGGATGGTAGCTCCCTGGCGCAAGGTATACGGTTGGCCGAAGTCGGGTGACTCGCCGGGCCGCTTCGTGTAGACCCGCACCACGGCAGCCGCCCGGAAGATGGCCCGCCGCAGCTCATCCAGCCCTTGCCCGCTGGGTATGGATACGACCACTGTGGGGAAGGTGCCGTCCGCCCAGGCAGCGAACTGCTCCGCCCGCCCGGGCGCCAGGTCCGCCTTGAGTCCCACGGCCACTGTGCGGCGCTCCACGGTCCGCCAATCTACCTGGCGGCTGTGGCCGCCCACCAGGCGGATGTTCCGCTCGGCCAGCCGGGAGATGACCTCGTCCGCGGCCCGCAGGCCATCCTCAGCCGCCAGGTCAACGCACAGGACCACCGCGTCCGCCAGCCGGACGATACCGTACACCCACCCTTCGGTGTACTCGACCGTGACCGGCGGCAAGTCCACCAGCTGAATCTGGATGTCCTCATACACCAGCATACCCGGGGTGGGTCGAAACGTAGACAGTGGATAAGGGGCCACGTCGGGCTCAGCGTTGGTCAGCGCCGCCAGCAACGAAGACTTGCCCGAGTTGGGCGGGCCGACCAGGGCCAGCTGGGCAGCGCCTTCCCGCTCCACGTGGTAGCTGGGGCCGCTCGCCTTGCCCGAGCGGCGGCGCTGTTCCAGCTTGTCCCGCAGCTTGGCGATCCGGCGTTTGATGTCGGCCTGCATTTTCTCCGTCCCCTTGTGCTTGGGGATGGTGGTGAGCATTTCCTGCAGGGCATCCAGACGCTCCTCATCGTGCTTGGCCTTGTTGAACCGCTCCCGTGCCGCGAGGAACTCCGGAGTAAGGTTCGCCGGCATACCAACCTCCGTTCCAAATTGTACGGACCGTCGGTGGGCGAATCTAGCGAAGGGAGCTACCCCGGGCTATATTGAGGGGTATGGCCAACCGAGTGTGTGAGCTGATGGGCATCCGCTACCCTGTGTTCCTGGGGGGTATGGCGCACGTGGCGCGAGCGCCGCTGGTCGCCGCCGTTTCGCAGGCGGGAGGGGTGGGGATCATCGGCGCCGGCGGGATGTCCCCCGAGACGCTGGAGCAGGAGATTGAGGAGGTGCAGGGCGAGGCAGGGAGACCGTTCGGGGTCAACCTCATGCTCATGGACCCCCGCGTCGCCGACCAGGTCGAGGTGGTGGTGAGGGCCCGGGTGCCCCTGGTCACCACCGGGGCCGGCAGCCCCGCCAAGTACATGGACGCCCTCAAGGGCGCCGGGATTGCTGTGTTCCCGGTGGTCCCCGCGGTGGCCCTGGCCCGGAGGATGGAGCGCCTGGGCGCCGACGGGGTGATCGCCGAGGGCAGCGAGTCCGGTGGTCACATCGGTACGGAGTCCACCATGGCGCTGGTGCCCCAAGTGGTGGACGCAGTGTCCATTCCCGTGGTGGCCGCGGGGGGAATCGCCGACGGGCGGGGCATGGCCGCCGCGTTGGCCCTGGGCGCCGAGGGGGTCCAGGTGGGCACCCGCTTCCTCGCCTCCCAGGAGGCTCCGGTGCACGACAACTACAAGCAGGCCGTGCTGCGGGCCTCTGACCGGGACACCATCGTCACCGGGCAGCTGGTGGGCCGTCCAGTCCGCTGCCTGCTCAATCAGCTGACCAAGACCCTGGCCCAGTACGAGCGGGAGGGGCGGGATCCCGAGGAGTTCGAAGCCCTGGCCGTGGGCGGTCTGAAGCGAGCAGTCTACCACGGCGACCTGGAGAGGGGATCGTTGATGGCCGGCCAGGTCGCCGGGTTGATCCGGGAAGTGCTCCCTGTGCGGGAGATCATCGCCGAGATGGTGACCACCGCAGGGCGGATCCTGTCCGAAGGGGTGGACTTCCCCGTCCCATGAGCGTCACCAACCCACGCACCGAGCGGGACCTGGAGCTGGCAAAGGTTCTGGGCCAGATCGCCCGGTTCGCCGCCTCTCAGCTGGGCCGCCAAGCCGTCCTGGACCTGACACCCTCCGCCGACCGGGAGCACATCGAGGATGAGCTGGCCCACGTCGAGGAGATGGTCCGGGCGGTGCGCGAGGGGTTCAGCCCCGGTGCCATCAGTGACCTCCGTCCGCTCATCGAAGAGGCGAAGGGCCACGGTGACCTCAAGCCGGAGCAGTTGCTGACCGTGGCCGAGACCCTGGAGGCGGCCAGCGAGCTCCAGACCGCCCTCCGCGGCGGGGGGAGGCGCCTGTCCGCCCTCGCCGGCCGACTGTCAGATCAGTGGCAGTTGGCGCGCGCCATTCGCGCCTGCATCGACGACCGAGGCCAAGTACGCGACGACGCCACCCCCAAGCTGAGGCAGCTGGTGAGCAAACAACGCACCTTGACCGGGCGCATCACAGATGGGCTGCAGCGTTTCCTCGCCCGCCACCGCGCCCTCGTCCAAGAGCCAGTGATTACCCAGCGGGGCGGTCGGTACGTGGTCCCCCTGCGCAGCGGGGCCCAGGGTGCGGCGGCAGTGGTGGTCCACGACACGTCTGCCAGCGGCCAAACCGTATTCTGCGAACCACACGCCGTAGTCCACCTCAACAACCAGTTGCGCGAGGTGGAGGACCAGATCCGGCGGGAGAAGGACCGCATCTTGATCGAACTGGCCGGGAAGCTGGTGGCTGAGGAGCCGCGCCTGCGGCGGGACATGCAGGTGCTGGCCCGGCTGGACGGCATGTTCGCCCAGGCCCGGTACGCTCTGGCCCAGCGGGCGGTGACCCCTCAGCTGACCGCGGACACCCGCGTAGAGCTGGTGGAGGCCCGCCATCCCCTGTTGGGGGAGCGGGCAGTTCCCATCACCGTCGCCTTCGGCGGCGACCGGCCAATGGCCGTGATCACCGGCCCCAACACCGGCGGCAAGACGGTGACCCTGAAAACCATCGGCCTTTTCGTCCTCATGGCCCAGTGCGGCATCCCAGTGCCCGCCTCCCCCCGCACCACCCTGGGGGTGTTCGCGCAGGTGCGGTCGGACATCGGGGAGGAACAGTCGATTGAGCAGAATCTGTCGACTTTCTCATCCCACATGAAGAACATCGTGGAGATCATCTCCGAGCTCGACGACCGCACGCTGGTGCTGCTGGACGAGCTGGGAGCAGGGACCGACCCGCAGGAGGGGGCGGCCCTGGGCCTGGCCATCCTGGAGCGCCTGCTGGAGGCCCAGGTCACCGCCGCGGTGGCCACTCACCTCACCCCGCTGAAGCACTTCGCCATCTCCCACCCGCAGGTGCTCTCCTGCTCCATGGCCTTCGATCTGGAGACCCTCTCCCCCACGTTCCAGGTCCAGGAGGGTGTCCCCGGCCGGTCCTGCGCTCTGATCATTGCCGGCCGGCTGGGGCTCCCTGAGGAGCTGGTGGCCCGGGCTCGGGCCAAGCTGTCCGCCGAGGAGGTGCGGGCCGAGCAGATCATCGAGCAGCTGGAACGGGAGCGAGCTGCTGCTCGCCGAGCCGGCGCCGATCTGGAGGCGGAGCGGTCCGCCGCCCGGCGGCTGCGCGAAGACTACGAGCGCAGACTCGCCGACCTAAAGGCCCGCAAGACCGAGGCGGTGGGGGGACAGCTCAAACGGCTGGAGGGGGAGCTCCGGAGCGCCAGGAGAGAGCTGGCCGAGTTGATCGCCCAGGCCCGGAGCGCGGAGTCCGCCGCGGAGCGGCGGGAAGCCCTCCGCCGTGTCCAGGAGCTGGCCCGTACAGTGCCCCAGGCGCCCAGCCCCGGAAGACGGCCGCCCATCGAGGCCGGCGACACGGTGCGCATCCGGGCCACCGGGGCCGTGGGGATGGTCCAGCGGGTCGAGCCGGACCGGGTTGAGGTGCAGGTGAAGGGGCGGCGAGTGGAGCTGCCACCCGAGGCCCTGGAGACCGCTGCCCCCCCACCTCAGGCTGCTCCCCCTCGCCCCAGCATCCCGCCCGGGAGGGAGGTATCCCTGGAGCTGTCCGTCCGCGGCCTGACCGCCGACCAGGCGAAGCGGCAGGTGCAGGCGTGGCTGGATCGCCTGCTGCTGGCCGACGTCCACAGCGGGCGACTGATCCACGGCAAAGGGACCGGCGCGCTGCGGCAAGCCCTCCACACCTTCCTCGCCGACCTGCCCTACGTCCGCCGACACTACCTCGCTCCTCCCGAACAGGGCGGGGACGGGGTGACCATCGTCGAGCTGTGAGCGCCCCGGCCAAGGTGCACGGAAGGGCCGGGCTGGAGGAGATGGGGACGTTCTTCGACCGCCGGGCCGCCAACTACGAAGCCCACATGAGGGCGGCAATCCCCGAGTTCGATCCCTTCCACACCAGCGCCGGCCCGCCAGGCGGACGCTAGCGATCACGTGCCGGGCTTGCCCGGTGCAGGCGTGGACACTATATTCTTGATGCGCTAGGGCGTAGCCAAGCGGTAAGGCAACGGGCTTTGGACCCGTGATCGGAGGTTCGAATCCTCCCGCCCTAGCCACCTCGTCTGGGTCTTCCTTGTCGCCTTCCGGATCGGCCGTCATCAGCGGAGGGGACGGGCGGTACTGCCCTGGCCAACGTGCGGTCCTACCTTCGGGCTGAGGGAAGCAGTCTGCGGCCGGGCTCCCATCGCCCGCAGGACTGCCGCCCGGAGACAGGGGAGGGAGTACAGCTTGCAGAGGCCCGCGAGAGCGATGCTAGTCGCCGCCATTGCCCTCATCCTTGGAGCTGCAGTTGGCCCCGCCAGCACAGCCCATCTGCGCCGGCGTCGCCGGGCTGGCTGGCTGGAACACGTATGAAAGCGTCGAGCACCGGTTCCTGATCGAGTACCCGCACGACTACGCGCTGGCAGAGCGAGCGTTTGAGCTCGCGGCCCCGGGCGCCGTGGTCACGTTCGTCCCCGCGCTGGATCCCTCTCTGAATCCCACCGGCACGAGGACTACTCTCCTCCAGGCATCCGTGACGGTCGGGGTGACGCCCGCGGCGTTCTTCCCGGGGCCGGGAGCTCCGTGTGGGGACTGCCGCGTCGTCCGGCGCCCAAGTGGATGGCCGGGGTACGGAGACGGCCACTTCCTGGTGTGTGACCGCACGGAGGGCGCAGCAGGCCATCGCTTCTCCCTACTCAGCTACAGCACGGTCTGCGGCGGCAGACGCTACCAGATTGTCCTCTACCTTGACTGTGCGAATCCTGACTGCTACCCGCCGGGAGAGATCCGACCGTTCGACCGGACTGAGATTGTCCGTGTCTTCGAGGCAATGGTAGACACGTTTCGTTGCCGTTCCGGCGGACGATAGCAACCCCTGGCCTGCCCCTCACGCGGAGCTCCTCGGAATGGGATCAACTGATGAACTGGCCGCTGCACAGTCCATTGCCGGGTCAAGACGAGACGGACGGGCGGGCCTGGGTCAGCGCACTGCCCCGCCGTGCTCTGCCCCGTAAGGGCGGGCGGGGGCGAGATGGCGCGGATATGCCGGACGCAACAATCGCCGCGCCTGGTAGCACAGGTGGCAGCCGTCCGCGTAGCCCTCCGCCGGCGACAACCCGTGGCGGCGAGCCAGTCTCAGCAACCCGGACGGTCCCTCGCGCGCCAGCACGCTCACGATGGGATGGGAATCCGGGTCGTAGGCGGCGACGATATCGCTCAGACGGTGCTGGCGGGCATTGCCCAGCGCCAAACCGGCACACAGGTTCACCCAGCCGCCGGGATGGATCTCCACAGTAGTCGGGGCGCGGAGATCGCCGCCCAGGTAGCCGGGCAGGGGACACTCCCGCCACGGGCCGGGGCGACTTGCCAGCCGGGGGGTCAGCAGGTCGGCGGCCCGCCCCACCATGCGCGCCGGACCGCGATCCGCCGCCACCGAGTCCAGCTCACACAGTCGACCCAGCCGGTCCAAGCTGCTCCAGGTCCGCAGGTTGACGGGGTTGTCATCGCCCGGTTCACTGAGGAAGCGGCTGTCGATCTCCACCCTGCTGAAGCCCAGCTCCTTGGGCGCCTGGATGCCCACGGCGATCCGCTCCACGGGGACGTGCTCCTGGTGGAACGCGTCCACGCTGAACAGAATGTGGTCCAGCCCTTCCGCCTGCAGGCCCGGGAGGAGCCGCCGCGCGGCGTCCGGGCCCGTGGCCCAATACCCATTGGTGAACACCAGCACCTCGGCCAGTTGGACGGCCAGCCCCACTGAGGCCCGCAACAGGTCGTAGCAGACAAACGGCTCTCCCCCAAACAGGAGCACCCACTCCAGCTGACGGTCTTCAACCTCCGCCAGGTAGCCGGCCACCTCTTCCACGGTCATGGTGCTCCCTGCCCCCGGTCCAGCCCGGTAGCAGCAATGAGCACACCGGCCGGTGCACTCATACGTCAGCAGGATGTCCAATCCCTCTAGCTGCAAGGCCGCCTCCTCCCCGGCCAATCACTCCGGCGATGACCTGCCCTCTCCAGTGTACTTCGCCCGCCCCGCGGTCGCCGCCCGTCCTGCACATGTACCATGTCACCGCTGAGCGCCATCTCCGGAGCGGTCACCGGTCTGGTGTGCAGTTGCCTCCGTAGCACCCTCGTTGGCCTGAGACCGAACGCCTATGCGCCGTTCGCCTTCTAGGCTAGCCACGCGCACGCAGCAGGTGTATGGTGAGGCTTGCTGTGAGCGCCGGGAGGGGATGAACGCTGGCTGGGAGGTGGTTGACGAAAGTTATTCCTGTACTCACCTACTTCTGGCGTGGCCCATGTGGGGCGGTGGAACACGGCAGCGGGCGAGACTCCGCGTCCGGCGCAGGGGGCTGGAGCAGGGGAAACTGCCGGCAGCGGTGGGCGCCTGTGGAGCTGGCGTTGGAGAGACCCAGCAAGAGGTTGTCTGCGCCATCCCGTCCAGTCACGAAGCTGAGTGAACGTGCGGCTCCCAGCAACCGAAGGAGAGCATCGCGGGGAGACGTTTGACCTTCCCGGGGAGCGAGATCCGGCAAAGGAGAACGCATCCAGCGATCCAGGACATGTTGGACCGGCCGATCGTTGCCGGCTGTGGCAACCCCCTCTCCGAGTCTGACCGAATGATGAGGCGGGTGGGGCAGTTGCAGGGCGCTCGCTCGGCTGGCACGACGCGCCCGATACGCCAGCTTCCAGCCCATCCACCTCCCACAGCCTGCCAGGCCGAATTCGTCGGACGTCCCTCCTCGGACCGTGGCGGGGTGGCCGGGCAATCCTTGCCTGGGGGTAGTGCCGCGCACAAGGGCGGGCCGATCGCCCCTGGCCTCGACTGCGCGACTGAGGGCTGGAGCCGACGGCTCGCCCCGCCCCATGCGCTGAATGCGGGGTCCGGAACCAAGGAGGCGAACGATGAGACCTGAACTGGGAATCCAGGGATCGCCCCATGGGGTGTTGCGTAGGGCGATGATGAACGCAGTTGTCGTGGGTGTCGGAGTGCTCTCGGTTCTGCTCGTATTCGCGCAGGTTGAGGCGGCGACGACGTGGATGCTCCAAGCGACGGTTGTCAGCCCCCCAGAGCGGGCTTGGAAAGCAGATCCTGTCCGTCTGAAGTGCTGGGCGGTTCCGGTGCAGATCACCCAGGTTTTGGCTGGCCCACCGCAAGGAGTCCCTTTGCTCGTGGATCCGCCGCCCCCCTCCTCCACTGGAGGCCGGCCGGCAAGAGACCCTGTACTACTGCGACTCCACCGACCCACCTCCGGTGGAGGCTGGAGATAGGGTGGAGGTGGTGGTTGACCAGGTCGACTACGCATTTCACCCTGATGCAGGCACGCGAGCCATGTCCCATGCGCTCATCACCGGCCCCCAGGATTTGCTGGTTCTGGGCGCTGATCCGATCGATCCAGAACGACGCGTCCTGCCGACCGTGGCCGGCAACACGGCATTTGCCTTCGACCTGTACCATGCCGTGCGCCAAGGGCATGACAACGTCTTCTTCTCCCCTTACAGCATTTCTGCCGCCTTGGCGCTCGCCTTTGCCGGAGCCCGGGGCATCACAGAAGGCCAGATGACGGAGGTGCTGCACTTCCACCTCCCCCAGGGAACCTTCCACCGCAGTTTCGCCGGCATCATGCGGGCGGTGGAATACGCCGCTCGACCAGGCCCCCCCTGGGAGCAGGCGCCGCAGGTCGAGCTGGGCATGGCCAACGCCCTGTGGGGCCAGGTCGGGCATCCGTTCGAGGAGAGCTTCCTCTCCACCCTGGAGGACGCCTACGGTGCCCCGCTGCACCAAGCGGATTTCACTACACAGCCGGAGCAGGCAAGGCAGGAGATCAACAGGTGGGTGGCAGACAAGACGCATGGGAAGATCCAGGAGATGCTTGGTGTGGGTGGTGTGTCCCCTGCTACGCGGCTGCTGCTCACCAACGCCATCCATTTCCTAGCCGGCTGGGCACGTCCTTTCAACTCCGAGCTAACCGTCGACGCTCCCTTCCACCGACTCGATGGCTCCACGGTGGAGGTACCGATGATGACCCAATGTGAGTCACTGCCTTATGAGCAGCAGGATGGCGTGCAGGTCATCGAACTCCCCTACTGGGGTAGGACGCTCAGCATGGTCATCATCCTGCCAGAGGCTGGGGCTTTCGAGGAATTCGAATCTCAGTTCACAGCCGGGCAATATGCCCAACTCATCGCCAGTCTAGCTCAGCGAGAGGTTCGCCTATACCTCCCCCGGTTCAAGCTGGATCACAAGCTGAGCCTGGCCCGTACATTGGAGGAGATGGGTATGCCGGAGGCCTTCGATCCCCTGACGGCCGACTTCTCGGGGATGGACGGCACAGGCAGCCTGTTCATCGACCAGGTCATCCATCAAGCGGTGGTGGAGGTGGACGAGGAGGGAACAGAGGCCGCGGCCGCAACCGTGGTCGGCGTCCCGGCGGCCATGGTGGTGAGCCCGGTGACATTCCGGGCCGATCGCCCGTTCATCTTCTTCATCCGGGATAACACCACGCAGACACTGCTGTTCATGGGGCGAGTGATGGACCCCAGCTAGCCGGAGATGTGAACAGGGCCGTCCGGGCCGCGGCTGACATGCCGAGCTGGAGGCAAGCCGATGGCAGGCATGGAAAACCGCCAACTGGCGTTGTATGAGGCGACGGCTCTGCTCTCATCCGGGGGGGCTTGGGCTCAGAGGAGGGAGGGGACAGGCTGACGGCCAAGGCCCTTGCCAAGGCACCCAACTGTAGCCCCGCTGTGGGGAAGGGCTCCCGCTGGGCCCAGTCCTCCAGCCTGCCACCAGTGTCCGGCTGGCTGGGGGAGCAGCGGTTCCGAGTACGTGCACTACACCAACGCTCCACGTGCAACTGGGGAGCTTCTCTACATTCCCCTTGGCGGGCG
>JBNGCS010000022.1:0-5150 GCA_049975705.1 Candidatus Bipolaricaulaceae bacterium
TGCGGCCGAACCGGTCATAGGACAACCACCCCAGGAAGCCCGTCGGCACATCCAGCCGGCTCAGCCCCACCGCCACGTTCAGGGGCGAGCCGCCCGGCAGGGGCAGGAAACAGTCCCCCACCCGACACCGCACTGGGAGGAGGTCGACCAGCGCTTCGCCGGCCACCAGAACCTTCACCTACACCACCTGCAGGGCACCGTCGGACAGCACGCGCACCGGAACAGGGTCAGAAAGCCCTCCCACAAACGTCCCGTCGCCGCCCCGACCCAGCCAGCTGAGAGCCACCAACTCGCCCTGCGGGTCGGTAACCAGCTTGGCGGCGTACCGCGCAGGCTCTTCCCCCCCCAGCAATAGGCCCCCGAACCTATACGGCCCCCACGGTCCACTGGACACGGCGTAGAACGTCCCCGTGGCCCGCGGCAACCCGGCTCCCACCACCCATGGCCCCGCGGCGCTGAACAGCAGGTAGTGGCGCCCCTGCAGGCGGAGGTGCTGGGGGACCTCCATCTGGGCGAACCCCCGCGGCGCCGCCAGCGGCGGCAGAACCTCCCACCGCACCAGGTCCGCGGACCGCGCCACCCCGATGCAACCCCGTCCATCCACTGGCCCGTGGGCAGCCCGCGCGGTGATGAACGCGCAGAAGCATCCCTCGCCCGGGACGTGGATCACATAGGGGTCCCGCCAAGCGCGCTCCCCGAACGGGGAGACACCCTCGCCTTCGTACCAGCGGGGGTTGGCCTCCAGCACCGGGTTGGCGGGGTGCTTCTCCCATCGCAGCAGGTCCCGGGAGGTGGCCAGGCCGATGCGCTGAACCTTCCCCTCCTCTTCCAGACAGGTCCCGGTGTAGAGCATGTAGAACCGCCCCCGCCAATCGATCACGCTCCCCGTCCAGATCGCCCGGTCGTCCCACGCCCCCCCCGGGCCCGGCTCCAAAGCGGTACCCGCATCCTGCCACCTGGTCAGATCCCGGGAGACCGCGTGCCCCACTGAGGCGTTTCCGTGCCGCAGCTCGGGATCAGCTAGACTTCGCGGGGCCTGGAGGTAGAACAAGTGGTACTCGCCCTCCCATCTGAGCAGCCAGAAGTCCCACAGGTAGCGGTCCTCGGGCATGAACATGTGATCTATTTACCCCTTGAGCCCGGACTGGGCAACGCTGCGCACGAACCACCGCTGGAAGACCAAGTACAGCACCAGCAGAGGAAGTGCAGTCAGGAAAGCAAAGGCCATGATATCCCCCCAGCTGCGCGGCGGCTGGCCAAAGAACGTGTTCATGGCTACTGACAGCGGCCGGTAGTCGGGACCCCGGGTGACCATGAGCGGCCACAGGAAGGAGTTCCAGTACTCCAGGGACTGCAGGATGGCCACCGTGGCGATCACCGGCAGGGATACCGGGAGGATGATCTTCCGGTACACCTGCCACCAGGAAGCGCCGTCCACCTTGGCCGCCTCGTCCAACTCCCGGGGCACTCGGTTGAAGAACTGGTAGAAGAGGAAGATGGAAAACGGATGGGCAATGAACGGGACGATCTGTACGTGGTAGCTGTCGAACCAGCCCAGCCGGTTGACCATGAGGAACAGGGGTACGGCCAGCCCCTCGAACGGCAGGATGATCAGCGCCACCACCAGGGAGACCACCAGGCCGCGGCCGCGGAAGCGGAGCCGCGATAGGGCGAAGGCAGCCATGCTGTTCACCAGGATCCCCAGGACCACGATGCTGCCCACGATCAACACGGTGTTCAGCAAGAAACGCACCCACGGGGTGGCCCCCAGACCCTTTCCCGTCAGAACCGCCTGGTAATTCGCCAGCGAGGGGGCAGTGGTCCAGAACGCCTGCAGGCTGGCCATCTCGCGCATGATCTGAGACTCGTTCGCCTTGAGGGACGTTACCACCATGACCACCACCGGGGCCAAGAAGACCGCCGCGAAGATGAGGAGCGGAATGTAGCCAGCCGCTCGCATCAGCGCGCGCCGCATCACGCCACCTCCCGCTCTTCACGCAGCAGCCGCCGCTGGACCAGCGAGATGGCCAGGACAATGAGCACGAATATCACCGACGCGGCCGAGGTGTAGCCCACCTTGAGTTCTCTGTAGCCGGCCGTGTAGATGTACCTGACCAGCGTGTTGGTGGCTCCGAGCGGGCCACCCTGGGTAAGGACCTCCACCTGGGTGAACAGCTTGAACGCCAGGATGGTGGTGGTGACCAGCACGAAAATGTGAGTATTCCGCAAACCCGGCATGGTGATGTGGAAGAACTGTTGCCAGGGGTTGGCCCCATCGATTCGTGCCGCCTCGTACAATTCCCCTGGGATCCCCTGCAGCCCGGCCAGGTAGATGATCATCTGGAACCCCACTCCCTGCCAGATGGACACCAGCATGATGGTGGGCAGAGCCAGGGAGGGGTTACGCAGCCAGTCAGCCGGGCCGGCCCTCCCCAAGGTGATGATGGCGGCGAAGGTGTTGAGCAGACCCTCGGGGTACATGAGGAGGAAGTACCAGACCACACACACCACCACCATGGGGATCACCACGGGCATGAAGTAGATACCCCGAAACAGGTTGGTGGCCGGCAGCCGCTTGTTGACCAGCGTGGCCAGCAGGAGGGCCAGGGCAGATTGGACGGGGACCACCACCGCGGCGAACACCAGTGTGTTCCGCAGCGCCCCCCAGAAGTCCGCGTCGCCGAACAGCCGGGAGTAGTTGCGCACGCCGACGAACCGGGTGGGCAGTGGGCTCACCAGCCGTTGATCGGTGAAGGAGAGGACAGCGGACATCACAAACGGGGCGATCAAGAAGGCCGCCAGGAGCACCACGGCCGGGGCCAAGAAGCGCCAAGCGGCCAGCTGCTCCCGGGTCTGGCCACCCAAGTTCCGCATCACAGGCAGGGGGAAGACGGAGGGGCCCCGGCAGGCCGGGGCCCCTCCAGCTCGCACTAGCCGCCGAAGGGCGGGTAGCCCTGGTTGTCCTCGATGTCTTGGTCGATCTTCAGCGCCGCCTTGTGCAGCTCATCGTACACGTCGGCTCCAGCCACGATGTTCTTCACCGCCTCGGCAAAGGCGGAGGTCATGGCCGGGTAGCCGGGGTGCACCGGCCGGGCCACAGCGATGGTGTTGAGCTGGTCAGCGAACACGCTGAGCATGCCCCCGGGGCGATAGAGGTCGGACATGGCGATCGCCGACTTGCGCGAGGGGACGGCCCCGTTGGCTGCCGTCATGCGCAGGATTTGCTCCGGCTCGAGCAGGTAGGCCAAGAACTCCCAAGCCGCCTCCGGGTGGTCACAGGTGGAGGTGATCCCCCACGCCCACGAGCCCATGCCCGTGGCCGCTCGGCACCCGGCCCCCAGCTTGGGCATGGGGAGGAGGACCAGGTCGTCACCCAAGCCCTCAGAGTGGGGCCCCAACATCCAGTGCCCCACCCAGGCCAGGGCGGCATCCTTGCTCCCGTAGAACTTGTCGTCACCGGCGGACGCGGGCACCACCCAGTCCTGGTCCACCCAGTGCTGGAACACGGTCATCCCCAGGACGGAGGCGATGCCGTCCAAGGTCCCCGTGGCGGTCCAGGTGGCGCGATCGATCAGGTCCCCGCCGAAGGCCTGGATGATGGGAGAGAACCCATAGGTGAACCACTCGCCGGCCCCGTAGTTCAGCTTCAGGTCCAGGGGCCACTTCACCTCGGGCAGCGCCGCCAGCTTGCGCAGAGCATCCTCGAACTCGGTCAACGTCCACGCGTCGTCCACCCCGGTGGGAATGCGCACCCCCGCCCGCTCCAGGTAGCTGCGGTTGCCCCAGATGGCAAGCCCGGAGTCGAACACCCCGATGGCGTAGAGCTTCCCGTCCGGCGGGTAGGTTCCCTGGGCGATGATTGAGGGGAGGAGGTCCTCCCTAAGGTTCTCGCTGACGTACTCGTCCAGCGGGATCATCCAGCCGTTCCACACGAAATTGGCCAACGTGGGCCCATCCAAGTCCAGCAGATCCGGCAGTTCGCCCGCCAAGCCGGCCGCCCTCACCTGAGTCGTGTACTCAGCCTCCGGGATGAGCACCAGCTTGACGCGGATGTCCTGCTGGGCCTGGTTGAACTCCTCTACCTGGGACTTGATCACTGCCAGCTCTTCCGGCTTTCCCGTGTGCCACCACACGGTGATCTCCACTGGCGCCTGGGCCACGGCCCACGCGCCCACAAGCGCCACCAACATCGTCGCTGCAAGTACCTTCCGCATTCACTCCTCCTTGTCCAGAGACAACGCCTCACCTACTGAATGCCCAAGACCACGCCGATTTGCCCTCGCCGATCACCCCCCTTGCTCGCCCGGCGTCCCCAGCCGCGGGGAGGTCTGGGAGCCATGGCGGGCGGACCGGCCGAGGCAAGCCACTGAACCCCGGATCTGGAGATGTGTATCCAGCCGGAACTCCCGGTTCTCCGCCCCGCTCCCCCCCACCAGCGCCAGCAGTACCCGCGCGGCCTGCCGGCCGATCTCGTATGGCTGTTGGGCGACGGTGGTGAGCGGGGGATCGAAGGCCCCCGCCCACTCGAAGTCGTCGAAACCCACCACGGAGACGTCGTCCGGGCAGCGGAGGCCCAACTCCCGCAGGGCCCGCATGGCCCCGATGGTCATCAGATTGTTGGTGGCGAACACCGCGGTGGGCGGACTGTCGCGGGTGAGCAGCTCCCGGCTGGCAGCCCAGCTCTCCCTGACCTTGGACTGTCCGTAGACGATCAGCCCCGGATCCGGCTGGAGCCCCCAGTCGCCCAGCGCCCTCCGGTATCCCTGCAGGCGCTCCCTCGTGGTGGACACATCTGGCAGGCCCAACACAATCCCGATTCGCCGGTGACCCTGCTTGAGCAAGTGGGCGGTGGCTTGGTACGCCCCGGACTCGTTTTCGGAGAGCACGGCAGGCGCAGCCACGTCCGGGAGGATGCGGTCCACGAACACGATCCTCATCCCTTGGCCGAGGAGGCCCCGGATGATGTGGTCGCTCTTCCCGGTGGGGGCAAGCAGCATGCCGTCGACCCGCTTCTGTGACAGCAGACGCAGGGAGACCTTCTCACTCTCCAGATCTTCGCCCGTATTGCAGATGAGCAGCGTGTACGCAGCCTCCCGGGCGGCGTCTTCAGCCCCGCGGACCAAGGTGGCGAAGAACGGGTTGGTGATGTC
>JBNGCS010000023.1:0-4373 GCA_049975705.1 Candidatus Bipolaricaulaceae bacterium
GGGGGAAGAAGTGGGATCGTCGAGGGAGGAGAGCACAGGGTAGTCACCCCGCCTGGTGCTCCTCCGAGGGGAAGCGATGGTCAGCCCAGCGGCGCAAGGAGGATGGTGAGAAGGAGGGACGCAGCGAGCACCAACACCCCAGGAAGGCCCATCTCAGGTCACGTCCGCAGCGCGCTCGGCGGCAGGGGACGCCCCGCGGCCCCACAAGGCGCCACGGCCGTCCTCACCTTCCTGCCCGCACTCCTGTTCAGGCCACCTTACCCACCGGCGCCAGGTACACGGTGAACTCCTCCTCCCCGTCCACCTCCAGGAGGGCGTCCATCTTGCCCTGGTGGTAGGCCCCCACCCCGCAGGTCCCGGCCCCCACTTCCGCGCACGCCAAGTACAGGTTCTGGCACAGGTGGCCGACGTCGATGGCCATCACCTTGTGGGACAGGACGCCGTACCGCCACTCAGTCCGATAGGGCACGGCCGTCCAAGCGAACACCACCGCCGCTTGCCCCACGAACGCCTGCCCCAAACACGCTTCCACCGCCTTCTCAGGCAGCCCGCGGTCCTCCTTAATCAGACACACCTGGTGCTCCAGCGGGAGGTAGCGCCAGATCCCCGGAGCGAGGCCGGTGACCCGGTGGACCAGGAGGTAAGTCTCAAACGGGTGCCGGGCCCCGGCCGAGGGAACTGTCCGCCGGCTGGCCTTGCCCCCGGCGAGGACCTCGTGGACCCCCTGAGTTGCCCACAGGAGGAACGCCAGCTCCTCCAGGCTCAGCGGGTCCGGAGCGAACCGCCGCTGGCTGCGGCGGGATCGGATGGCTTCCACCAGGGAAACCCCGGCCCCGGCCGGCTCTTCCGGAGCCGGCAGGGCGACCACCGTCGCCCCCGGCGGAAACGGCTTCTGCAGAGGGGGCGGGGGCAACCCCTTCTGCTGGTCGCTCTCCACCCCCTGTCGGTTCTCCCACAGGGTGGCCCGCAGGAACTCCCGTCCTCGTTTGATGGCGTCCACGTCGCCCCCCTTTCGACCGGCCCCGGACCGTCCTCCAATGGTACAGGGAGCCTGACCCGCCTGGGCCAGACTCACGTCGACCGGATCTCGCGCCGCATGAAGATGACGTAGGAGATCCCGAAGCAGATCGAGCTCAGGGCGACCAAGCTGACCAGCTGCGGCCACACGATGAGCAGGCTCTGCCCCAAGGGCAACGGGTTGGTGGGGATGCCCCGCTGGGTGAGAAGCTGGGTGATCCCCAGGCCCCGGTAACTGGGCATGAGCACGGCTGTGGTGGCGTCCTCGAACATGGCCACCGGGCAGAAACGCAGCACCAGCTGTCGTAGGTCCTCATGGCGGGCCCACACCGCCGCCGAGGCATCGGGCCGCACCGGGACCAGCTGGTCGGCGATGAGTCCTGCGGCCATGTAGAAGAACAGGGTGAAGAACAGCCACACGGCGATGGCCGCCAACGCGGAACTGGCCGCCTGGCGGAACAGGATGGAGAACAGGATCCCCAGCGCCAGCCAGAAGCCCAGGTACACCAGCCCAATCGCCCAGAAGGTGAACATCCGGGCCAGCTCGCCCCCGTCGGGAGGAAAGCCCAACACGTACAACCCCAGGCCGAACATGATCAGGACAATCCCCGCCAGGGCCAGGGCCAGCGTGGCCAGGCCGGCCAAGAACTTCCCGTTGATCCAGGCGTCCCGGAACACGGGCTGGGCGAGCACCCGCGACACCGTGCCCCGGGTGAACTCCGAGTTCACCGCGTCGAACCCCAGCAGCAGCCCAATCAGCGGGCCAAAGAAAGCCAGGAAGGACAGGAACGACGGAAGTCCACCCGCCCCGTGCGTGAACAGGCGCAGGTAGACGTACGCCGACTCCTCGGGCGGGTCCTCGCTCAGCGACTGGCCGCCCAGGTAGACGGACGCCCCAGCCACGATGAGGATCAGGGAGAGGAGGATCACGAAGCGCTTGCTCCCAAACAGATCTGCAAGTTCCTTCCAGAACACAACCCGCATGGCCATCACCCCTGGAAGTAACGCAGGTAGGTCTCCTCCAAGGTGAACGCCCGCCGGCGCAGTTCGAGGAGCTCGCCGCCCCGCTCCACGATGGTCCGGGCGATGGCCGCCCGCGCGTCCTCACTGCACCGGATGCGCAGACGGCCGGCGGCGGCGGTGACCTCGTCTACCCCTGCCAAACCCTGCAGGGCTGACAGGAGCTCGGGGCTGCCCCCGCGCACGTGGGCCTCCAACTCCAGCCCCTCCCCGGCGGCCTTGGCGCCTAGCTCGTCCACTGTCCCCTCCGCGACCAGGCGGCCCCGGTGCATGATCCCCACCCGGTCGCACACCCGCTGGACCTGGTGGAGGAGATGGGACGAAAGGAGGATGGTCACCCCCTGTTCGTCCCGCATGGTCGCGATCATGTCCAAGATCTGGTGGGCGCCCTCTGGGTCGATCCCCGTAGTGGGCTCATCCAGGATCGCCAGCCGGGGCCGCTTCACCAGCACATCCGCGATCCCCAGCCGCTGGCGCATGCCGCGGGAGTAAGTGTGGACCGGACGGTCGGCCACCTCGGCCAGCCCCACCAGCTCCAGCAACTCTCGGATGCGGGGACGGGCATCCCGGTCCGGGATGCCGTTCAGCCGGGTGACGTAGCGCAAGTTTTCCCCGGCGGTTAGCTCCTCGTAGAAGCCCACGTTCTCCGGCAGGTAGCCCACCAACCGCTTCACCTTGAGGGGTTCGCGGGTGGAGTCGAACCCGCACACGCGGACGTGTCCGGATTGGGGCTCGGTCAGCCCGAGGAGGACCAGAATGGTGGTGGTCTTCCCGGAGCCGTTGGGGCCCAGCAGGCCGTAGATCTCCCCCTCGGCGACCTCCAACGTCAACCCGTCCACCGCCCGCACGTCACGGTAGGCTTTGCGGAGGTCCCGTACCTCCACAATCATCCCTACCTCCTGCCCAGCCGGACGAACACGCCGGTCAGGGCGGCGATCACGACCACCACCACCCCGACCCCGATCCAGCCCCAGCCCATGGCAGCGCCCACGGTCACCCGCAGTTGGGCGGACGCCTGGTCCTCCCGCCCGGAGGCGGTGAGGCGCACCTGGTAGTCACCAGGAATGGCCCGGTCCGGAGGGGTGACGGCCACGTCCACCTTGGCCAGCTCCCGGGTCTCGCCGAACGGGGTGAGCTGTTCCAAGGACTCGGGGTCGAAGGAGACCTCCCAACCTTCCGGCTTGGTGGCGTAGAAGCGGAGGCTGTTGATCGGGGCGGAGCCCTTGTTGTACAGGTACAGCGTGTAGTGCCGGTCCCGCCCCTCCACGGCCTTGATGTTCCAGGTGTCCCCGGTACCGGTCACTTCCGCCTCGCTGGCGACTTGGAGGTCGTAAGTGCCGGTGACCACCGCCTTGAGGTCCAAGGTGGCCTGGTAGTCGCCGGCCGCGGCCACGAACGTCAGCGGGTACTCCCCCTTCTCCACCCCGTACGGCGGGCTGACCACGAACCGGACGTTCTGAGTAGCGCCCCCGTTCACCTTGATGGAAGTGATCCGTGTCTCCTGCTCCCAGCGTGGGCTGAAGTACGCCCGCCAACCGAGGGGAGCCTGGGCAGCCAGCTCCACCACCTGGTCTTGGTCCGACTGGTTCTTGATCTGAACGTTGAAGGTGAACTCCTCTCCGGCAGCGCTCTCCAGGGCCGGGTAGTCCACCGCCAACTGCAGGATCTCGGCGACCTCCTCGGTCTCCTCCACCGGCTCCGCTTCCAGGGTCACGCTGATCCGAACTGTCCGCTGGACCTCCCCGTCCGCGGTAGCCGCGCTCAGCGTGAACTCGTACTCCCCGGCCGGGGCATCCTCAGGAGGATCGGCCTTGAACTTCACCTCCCTTGGCTCCTCAGCCCCGGGGAGAAGGTGCACCCCTTTGACCCGCATGGTTGGATACGAGGTGGTCTCAAACCGGGGGTTCCACCCTTCCGGCCCGGATGCGGACAGGGTCACATTCTCGGGGATCGACCCGCTGTTGTGGAGCTTGATCTCCAACGAGACCTTGTCCCCTTGGCCAATGACCACAGCCGGGTAGTCAGTGTAGAACGCCAATCCCCTGTCCTGGGCGTGAGACGAAAGGCCAGCCAGCAGGACGAGGAACGCCAACGCAGTCAACCGAGGGATCCGAACACTCCGCTTCATGTTCACCTCCTCACACTGTCAAAGCTGGGAAGAAGTGTACAAGCCGAATTCTCAGGCCACCGACCCGGAAGATCAAGTGGACCGCGGCAAGACGCCCGCCCACCGCGGCACAACTCCGCCCTCCCCTCCGCCACAACCCCCCTCTCCCCTCTGCGGGCAATGGCATTAAGTTAGGGACGAAGTGAGGGTAGGACAGGCTTTGGGAGGG
>JBNGCS010000024.1:0-1805 GCA_049975705.1 Candidatus Bipolaricaulaceae bacterium
CTTGCTGACAGGTGCGAAGAGCGGTATGGTTCTCCTGGGAGGGCTCAGGTGTGAGCTCACACAGCCTACTGAGGAGCCACAGGCTGCCTCTTTTCGTAGATAGCTCGCCTTCCCTACCCAGGAGACCCTATTAGGAACATTGGGGAGTGCCGGTCATGGCCCTGCCCCTGATCAAGGACAAGTTTGGGCACCATACTATCTTGGCCCTGGGTACAGAAGACGCCTAGCTCTCCATGGACGACGGGGTGTTGGTTAGGTCATAGGGAGGTAAGTATGCGTACGCTAGGCATCGACTTGGCAACTCGCGCAGCACACCGGGCGATCATCGCTAATGAGCGGGGTCAGTTCATCAGTCCCGTGCTCAAGTTTCGCACCCGGCGGGCCGACTTGGAGCGGCTGGACGCGCGACTGCGGCAGGGCATGCCGCCTGCCGCGCCGGTGAGGGTGGTGATGGAGGCCACAGATATCGTCTGGTATCCGATCGCCGTGTTCTTTGAACAGCGGGGGGCTACGGTGTACGTGGTCCATCCCCGCTTGGCCGCGGATCTCGGGCGCTTTTACCATCGCCACGCGCGCAGTGACCGCTTAGCGGCCGAGACGCTGGCCCGCCTGCCCCAGGTCATCCCGGAAAAGCTGTATCCGTGGGTCTTCTCCGGCGCGGACTACATGGCGCTGCAGCGCGGCTGTCGCGAGCTGGAGCGGCTAACGGGGCGCATCAGTGCCAGTAAGAACCGCTTACAGTCCACCGATCACTTGGGATGGCCCGATCTACACAGGCGGGTCTTCTCCACGCCCGCTAGCCCTGCAGCGCGCTGGTTCCGGGACCACTACTATGTGCCGCGCCGCGTGGTAACGGCCGGGCGCGCCGGCCTCCAGCAGGCGTGGCGCGCTGCGCCGAGCTACACCGGTGACGAGGACTGGATCGCGCCGCTGGTCACTTTAGCGCAGGAGCTGACGTGGCTCTACGGCGATGCGGATGCCTTTGTGGACTACGAGGCCCTCGCCGCCGCGGTGCGCCGCGAACAACGCCGCTTACGGGAACTGGAGGCGGACGCGCACGCCGTCCGGCGCCACGTCACCCGTCCGTTGTACCGTAAGCTGCATCCGAGCCGCAACCTGGAGTCCCTCAAGGGTGTGGGTGAAAACGGCGCCGCGGTGTATGTCGGCTTCATCGGCCGACCCGACCGCTTCCCCAACAACCAGGCGTTTCGCGGCTGGCACGGCCTGATCCCGCGGAGTGCACAAAGTGGGGAGCAGGACAGCAAAGGCCTCGCCATTACCCAAGCGGGCCCCAATCCCGTCAAGAAGTTTGGATATGTCAATGCCGATGTCGCCCGGCACTGGGATCCCCAGATCGCGGCCATCTACTATGATCAGATGGTCAACAAGGGCAAGCATCACACCCAAGCCGTGTGTGTCTGCGCGACCCATCTCCTCGACCGGGTCCGCGCCATCTTGCTCGCGGATCGTCCCTATGAACTGCGCGACGTAGATGGCACCCCGGTGACTGGCCCGGAAGCACGGAGGATCGTTATAGAACGGTATGTGGTTCCTGACGACGTGCGGCGCCGGAACAACAAACGCGTGCGTCACGCCCGTAGGCAGCGTCGCGCCGAACGCGCCTATGCTCAAAGGAGAAAGCGCGCCAGTTAGGTAAGAGGCTGACCTGCGGTCACCTCACTCTGGCACGCCTTCCCCTACGCAGGTTAGCTTAACACAGATCGGAAAACCTTCAAAGCCCCGCTGTGACGGGGAGGGTGCCCTGCGGCCTATTTGGGCGCTGCCGTCGGCACTTCCTATTCGAG
>JBNGCS010000025.1:0-1715 GCA_049975705.1 Candidatus Bipolaricaulaceae bacterium
ACGAGAGATGTAGGAAAACTAGACCGCAGCTACTGGCGAAATGGCACCCAAGCGTGCGAAGCGCGTGGTGCGCGTGCCGCGCGGTGTTTGGCCCGCAAACCAGGCGACCATCCGCATTAAGTTCATGGCTGTGGCGGTGAGCACGTGCTGGAGATGGGTTTTGGCTAGCCCTCGGTAGCGGGTGCGACGCAGGCCAAAGGCGCGCACCCCCTGAGACAGGGTTCCTTCGATGCCTCCACGGGGTTTGAGATGGTCCCAGAACTGTGGGGTCTGCTGAGCCTGCCGTCGCGTCTGCATCGCGTCGTGGTACACGCGAGCAGGGAAGGTCAACGTGCGACCGTCGCGCTTGGCGCGCGTGCAGCGCGCTCGCTCTGGGCACGCGTGACAGGAAGCCCGTGAGAAGCGGATGTGGATCAGCGGGGGCTTGGAACCCGGTTGCGTCGTCTCCGACCAACAGGTGCTCAGCTGACCCTGGGGACAGGTGACGACCTGGGCCTCCCAGTCGATGGCGAAGGCGGCCAGGGTGTAGCCGCCCTCGAGCTGCGCCTGCCAAGTACTGTCAGGCGGGGCAGGGCCCGTCAAACGCACCCCATAGTCGCGGGCGCTCTCAACTAACGTGCGCGCGGTCACGTACCCCGCATCCACGAAGTGCTCGCCCGGCAAGCGCTCCTGGTCGGCCAGCGCCTGATGGATCGCGGGCAGCGCAGCATCGTCGTTGATGGTACTGGGCGTAGTCGCCACGTGCGTAATCAACCGGGGTGTGTCGGGGTCACAGGTCTCGGTGACATGCACCTTGTAACCTAACCAGTGCGTCTCGCGCTTCGTGCTGTAACGTGCTTCGACCTCATAGGGCGAACAGATCAACTGCGCTTGCGGCGGGAGCTCCTCTGGCTGCCGCCACCGTAAGCCCTTACCGCGCGGCGTGTCCTCGACATAGTATTGCTGTAGCCACACCTGGCGCAGAATCTCAACGGCCTCGACTTCGCGCAGATACGAGGGCGCGTCAAGCGCATAGCACCGGGTGAGAAGCTCCATTCCGTCGATGCCTACCGTATCCGCCAGGGCTTGACGCTCCGCGCCATCCTGCGGGATGTCGTAATGGTCCCACAGCTCGTCGTAGCGCGCATGCCATGCCTCGGGCACCCAACTCTGCAGCCAGCGAGGGGCCACCACCGCCAGGCTGTTGAGCGCCGCCTGCAGCGTCCGCACCACACATTCCAGCCGGTTCAGCTGCCGCACATGCCCGATGACATGGGTGGCATCGGTACGCTGTGCACCGCGCTTCGCTAACAATCCCGCGGCATCCGCTAACTCCAGTACCCGGGTCAGGAACAGCTGCAACAGATCATTCTCGACGAGTCGCGCCCGAAACTCACTTAGGACCGATGGATCGAAGCCTGCATCTTCCCAGGCTAGTCCGAGCAGGTACTTCCAGTCTACCCGCGTTTCGACCGCCCATGCTGCGCCGCGGTCATCCAGATCTTCGATGAACTGCAAGATCAGCACCATAGCCAGGATCGCGGGGGCTTCAGCCGGGCGCCCGCGCTCACTCGTGTAGAGTGGGGCGAAATCCTGGTCCGCAAACAGGGGCCCCAGCGCATCGCGCAGCACAATATACCGGTGCCGTTTCAGATGCGGTGCCCGCCGTACCAGCCTCGCGGTACTCGGTGGAATCTGACTGTAGTCTCGCGGCTTCAGGCTCATCGTGACCCTCC
>JBNGCS010000026.1:0-1477 GCA_049975705.1 Candidatus Bipolaricaulaceae bacterium
GGTCGATCACCGCCCGACGGCAGAAGCACCACCCATCGTGAAGCCTAGGCGCGCCCGTGCCTCCCGCTATCGCGTTTCCCGAAATAGGGTATACTGACTTCAGCGCGGTGCGCCGTCGTGCGTCACCCAACCGGACCGCCGGCACCGCCTTTTGTCCCACTGCAGCAGGTCCATCCGTCGCCCAGGCGCTCTGTGCCTGACCATACCAAGAGGTGGCGTTATGATGGGAGAACCGGTCCCCGACGATCATCAGCAGCTTCACCATCGTCTCCGATCCATGTGCCGTGAGCTTCGAGCGGCCCTCGCCCGGGAGGGCGGGGCGACGGCAGCACGGCGGGCGCTGCTTGCTGAGATCCTCGCCGTTCTGTCGACGACGGATCAGGCACTGCACCGACTGGAGGCGGAGCTCGACGCTGTGCGACGCCGCCACGAGGCCTTCCTCGACTTTGCACCCGCCGGGTACGTGGTCACCGACCCCGACGGTGTCGTGCGGCAGGTCAACCGCGCCTATGCCGCGCTGATCAGGCGGCCCGCTGCCGCTCTGGTGGGCAAGCCGCTGCTGGAGCATCTCGCCGAGGGCGAGCGCCCGTCCTGCGTTCGCCGTCTCGACGCGCTGCTGGAGAGCGGGGGCGAGGCCGGGGATACGTGGGAGAGCTGTCTGGCGCTGCCGGGCGGCGATGAGGTGCCGGTCGTCATCACCGTGGCGGCGGACCTGGATGGCGATGGCGCCGTGCAGGGGGTCTGGTGGTCAATCTGTGACCTCAGGGATCAGAAGGCGGCTCAAGAGGCGCTGGTTCAGGCGGAGCGGCAGGCGCTGATCGGCCGTCTGGCCAGCTCGCTGGCCCACGAGATCGGCAACCCGCTACAGACGGTGGTCGGCTGCATCGGGCTGTCGGAGGAGGCGCTTCAGGACGGTGACGGCGACCGCGCTATGGACCTCCTCAAGTTGGGCCGCGAGGAGCTGCTGCGTGCCGGTGACATCGTCGATCGCCTGCGCAACGTGACGCGCGGCTCGGAGCCCGGGGATCTTGCGCCCACCGACCTCAACGCGCTGATCGAAGAGGTCCTGACCCTGGCGGGGAAGCACGTTCGCACGCATGATATCGACCTCGTCTGGGAGCCCGATCCGGAACTGCCGAAGCTGTCGGTCGCGCCGGACCGGATGCGACAGGTCTTTCTGAACCTGATCCTCAACGCGGTGGAGGCGATGGATGGGGGCGGACGGTTGGAGGTGCGCTGCGCGCGGCAGGACGAGCAGGTGTGCATCTCGGTGCGGGATACCGGGCCGGGCATCCCGCCAGAGCAGCGGGAGAAGCTCTTCACGCCCTTCCACACGACGAAGGCCACGGGGATGGGGCTCGGGCTCTATATCACGAAGCAGATCGTGGATGAGCACGCGGGCACCATCGCCGTCGACACCGGGAGCGACCGGGGGACGACCTTCACCGTGCGCCTGCCGCTGAAGCGGGCCGCCCAA
>JBNGCS010000027.1:0-1302 GCA_049975705.1 Candidatus Bipolaricaulaceae bacterium
GACTAGACACACCCGTCGGCTTCCGTAGCATGCTGAGTTGTGGACCAAGCATGCGAAGGGAGGGCCGACGGGTGCAAGGCAATCATATCACAGTTGGGTTGACGCTGCCCAATCTGATCGTGGAGAGGCAGACGGAGCAGGGGGAGACGATCACCGTGGAGGTACGCTTTCGGTGCGAGGAGCGGTGCTGTCCGCGGTGTGGGCGGTCGACGGGTCACGTGCACCAGTATCATGATCAGCTCAAGCAGCACAAACCGTTGTGGGGGAAACGCGTACTGCTGTTGTTACGGAAACGTAGGTTTCGCTGTGCCGGGTGTGGCAAGGTGTTTATGGAGAGGGACGAGGTCTGTGGTTGGCGCAGACGGTGCACGAAGGCGCTACGTGAATATGTGGCGCAGGAAAGTCTGACGCGGACGGTGAAGGCCGTGGCCGGGAAGGAGGGTGTCAGTGAGGCGTTGGTGCGGCGGGCCTTCAGGGAGATGGCGCATAGGAAGGTCGATGGGATACAGACAGCGCCGAGGACACTGGCGCTAGACGAGGTGTCAGTGGGGCCACAACAAGGATACCTGACAGTGCTCTATGCGCCTGAAAAACGGCAAGTGGCAGGTCTATACCAGGGACGAACTCAAAAGGCAGCGGAGGTGTTGTTGAGTGAGTTGGCCGAGGGGGAACGTGTGGAGGCAGTGGTGATGGATATGACGGAACCGTACTGAGCGCCATGTATGGCGCGGCGGTGCACGTCTGTTGCCCCCACGCGGTGATCGTAGCGGACAAGTTCCATGTGTTGCGCCGTGTTCTCGCCCAGGTGGACCGCGTTCGCGCCGAGGTCCAAGGGCAGGCGAAGGGCAAAGGGGCAGGGCTGGAGCTGTTCCGGCGTCGTTCTCTGTTCACGGCTGATGCCAAGACGCTCGATCGGGATCAGCGTCGCGACCTGGCCAAGCTTCTTCGCAAGTATCCCGAGCTCGCTAGGGCCTGGCGGCTGGCGCAGAGGTTCCGCCGCCTTTACCGAGCAGGTAGCCGACATGAGGCGGCCATGGCCCTGCATCGCTGGTGGCAGGACGTGCGCACACGTGGACCTCACCAGTTTCTGGGTTTGAGGCACATCCTAACGCACTGGCGAGAGGAGATCCTAAACTACTTTGACTACCGCGTGACCAATGGCTTTGCGGAGGGGAAGAACAACCGGATCAAGGTCATCATCCGGAGTGGCTATGGCTACCGCAACCTGGAGAATCTGGGTCTCCGGATCCTGATGACCAATCACCCAGCCAGCTATGCCGCGGCGCCGTGCTAGCACCACAC
>JBNGCS010000028.1:0-1052 GCA_049975705.1 Candidatus Bipolaricaulaceae bacterium
CAGCTGCGCCAGGCGAACGACGAGCTGCGCCGCTTCGGCGTGCTCGTGAGCGACGCGGATGCCGACCGGATCGAGGAGACGAACGACGCGATCTCGCGGCTTGGGCTCATTTGGCGGGGCCTGTCGAACCAACTGGCCGTCGCCGCCGCGCCGGCCCTGCAGAGCGCGGCCGAAGGGCTGGCCCGCCTGGGCGAAGTCGGCGGGCCGATCCAGCGGGTCTTCACGGGCATCTCGGACGCACTCGTCCTGCTGATCGACAATTTCGGGCGGGTGGCGAGCACGGCGGCGGCCTTCGCGGGGTTCCTAGCCGGGCGCTGGGTGGCCGGCATGGCCGCGGCGGCGATTTCGGTCCGCGGCCTCGCCACGGCGTTGGTGGTCCTGCGCGGGGCGCTGATCCGCACCGGCATCGGCGCGCTCATCGTGGGCGCGGGCGAGCTGATCTTCCAGTTTACGCGCCTCGTGGCAGCGACCGGCGGCATCGGAGAAGCGCTCGGGCTGCTGAAGGACGTGGCCGCGGAGGCCTGGGACCGCATCGCCCTGCGCGCCAGCGCCGCATGGGCGCCAGTGGAGGCCGGCTGGGCCGCGGCGCAGGCCAGCATCTACGACGGTCTGCAGGGCGCGACGGAGGCCGTGGTCGGCTGGGGCAACAGCACGGTCGCGACCTTCTCCGGCGCGTTCGACGCGGTGAAGGCAACCTGGGGCGCGCTGCCCGAGGCCATCGGGGATTTCGCCTTCCAGGCCGCCAATGCCCTGATCGACGGCGTCGAGTCGATGATCAACGGCGTGGTGGCGCGCATCAACCGCTTCATCACGCGGCTGAACGCGGCGCTCTCCAATCTGCCCGACTGGGCCACCGGCGAGGGTGGCCTCTCCATCGGCACGCTGGACCCGGTCGAGCTGGGCGGGGTCGAGAACCCCTTCGCGGGCGCGGCCTCGGCCGTCGGCGATGCCGCCGGCGACGCCTTCCGCGCCGCCATGGGCCGCACCTATGTCGAGGCGCCGGACCTCTTCGGCGGGATGGCCGCGGATGCGCGCGGCCGCGCCGCGGGCTA
>JBNGCS010000029.1:0-1016 GCA_049975705.1 Candidatus Bipolaricaulaceae bacterium
AGCGAGGTGGGCGCCCCACTGACCGATGCACAGGCGTACGATCAGGCCATGTGCCCGCGGACGAACGCGATGATCTCCCCTGCATAACGGATCGCCTCCCCGCTCTGCAGCGGTCCATAGTGTTCGTATGGTGCGCCTTCAGGATGGCTGTTCGGGTACCGAGTCGGAATGTACAAGTTGTCCAGCACTCTGCCCTTCTCGATCAGGTCCGGGGTCGGCTGGGCCGCCCCGGGAAGCTCGACCATCAGCTTGGCCACTACGTGTCCCCACGCCTCCTGGCCAAGGTGCAGGTGAAGGGCCTTGACAGCCTTCTCCGCCGCCTGGTGGGCGGCAAAACAGGCCCACTCGTGGCGCCCTGCCCGCTGGGAGTCCTGGGCCTGCGCCAGATCACGCTCGGCCTGTATCAACCAGTCTGCCGCTCGGTTGCCCATCCGGCATCCCTCCCTGTCCGCTGGCTGTCAGCATCGACCGGGGCCGGGCGCAGGAGATCCGGAAGCCCATCCTGCCGGGCGGGTTTCATCCCTCCTCCCGAACGTACACCCAGACCACCTCTCCGCGAAACGTCCGGCCTAGTCGGCCCTGGCCCTCCATCTCTTCCCACTCGCGGAGGGTATACACCAACACGTCGGCGGGAACAGGAAGCTCTGTCACGTCCCACGCGGAGCCGCGGCGGGTCGGGGGATCACAGGCTTCACGCACCACGATCACCAGGTCAAGATCGCTGCCCACGCCCCAGTCCCCCCGCGCGTAGGATCCGAAGTAGCCTATGCGGAGGACATTAGGTTCGGTCCGACCCACCTCGGCCGCCCACCGCCGGACGGCACGATCAACTTCCTCGCCATGTGGCCACCTGAAGACCGGTGCTCCCAATGGCCTTACCGGCATCTGCGGGTTCCTCCTCAAGCCGCCAAGGTTATCCCACCGCCTCAGTGAACGGCGTGCCTCAGCCTCAGTCAAGCCCAACTGCCCCGGTCGCTCCCTCAATGCGCCGGTGGCGGCCCCCACTCAAGTCTGAC